>NZ_CAUQHZ010000001.1:0-781252 GCF_963518075.1 uncultured Plantibacter sp. | reverse complement strand
GATCGGATGCTCCTGCCTTTGGCCATCACGACCGCCCTGCAGGGCAACTTCTCTATCTTACATCTTCCCGGCTTGTTGTCAACTCGGCGTTTCAGCCGCTCTGCGAACAGAGTCATGCTGAGCACGAGTGACACCAGGAGGAAGTCATCCAACCGAGACTTGAAGCGGTAACATCGAAATGTTCTCGCTTTTGGCTGGGGATTGTCCCCGCTTGAGGCCGAGAAGCTCTTCCGCTTCCCGCACCTTTGGGGTGACGAGTGATTACTCTACGTGTGTCTCGGGATCGTGGCAAATTCCGTTTGCATCCCGGGCGTGTCGCCCGGAAACACGCGGTTTTCGCCGAGGCGGCCGTGAACGGCGCGGCGCGGGGTCACTGCGCGACACCAGTGCCGGCACACCAGGACAGGTCGAAGCCGGCCTGCGTCCCGACCACCTTGCCGGTGCGGGCGTCGACCACCTCGATCTCGGGACCGTTCGGCATCGGGGCGTTGGCGTACCCGTCGAATCCGGCCTTCGCGAAGTCGGGGATGACGACGACCGCGACGTACTCCGCGTTCGGGCTCGCGCACAGCGACCAGATGACGGCACCCGCGTCAGGTCGATAGAGCTCGGCGGTCGCGCCGTCCTTGATCGCCAGTACCCGCTGCTCCGTGGTTCCGGCGGCGCGGTCGTAGTCGGCGTAGATCCTGGCCGACAGGGACTCGGACAGTGCGACGAGTTGTCCGGGGATCTCGGTGGGTGCCACCGAGGGCAGGACGAACGGTTCGCTCTTCCCCGTCGCGAGATCGAGCACGACCACACCGTCGACCTGCTCGATGACGACCTTGGTGGTGCCCGGGATGTAGCTCGAGATGAGTGAGGCCCGGCCGAGCAGCACCGGATCGGTCGTCGCAGCAGGATCGAGCAGCTCGAGCGAGTTGTCCACCGTGCGGACGAGCATCGAGGAGGTCCGGGGCACGAACGACCACTCCGCCGCCTGGACCGCAGCCCCGTCGATCCCGCCGACCCGGGCGGCCTCCGTGGGTTTCCCCTGCCGCAGCTCGAACGAGTACAGCGTGAGGTTGTCGCCCCCATCGCGGCCGAACGACTGTTCGGTGAACAGGAACCCCACCCGACTCTGCGCCGGAGCGGTCTGCAATGAGGTGATCATCCCGCCCATCGGGAGGGCCACCTCCTGGGTACTCCCGTCGGTCGTGTCCACCACCACGATGCGACCGAGCCCGCTCGTCTCCTGCTCCACGACGATCAGGGAGTCGCCGATCGTCGCGAACTCCTGGATCTTCGCGGCTTCGTACGCGGTCTCGGGTTCACCACCGCCGATCGAGAGCCGCACGATCCGGTCGTCCGCCTTCGTCGCCGCCGAGCCGCCGTCCTCGACCGGACTCCTCACGAGCGAGAACCCCTCGACGGGCGGCGTCGAGAACGACGTCGTGAGCGTGGCAGCCGGTCCGCCACCCGGCGCGGTGACCCCGTCGACCGTGATCCGGTAGTCCGTCGCATAGGCGAGCGGCTCGGGGAACACCAGCGTGATGCCGCCGGCCCCGGTACTGACGTCGAAGTCGGCTGCCGGCTCGATCCGCACCCGGTCCGACCCGAGATCGGCGATCGGTTGGTTCACCGCCAGGACCACACGCTGGCCCCAGGACTCCACGAGTCCGGTCGGGTCGACCACCGTGCGGACGAGCTTCGGCCCCTGGGTCAAGCCCACGACGGCCGCGCCGCCGCCGATGACGACGAGCGCGATCAGCACGATAGCGACCAGTCGGCCGAAACCGCTCCGGTCGCCGGCGGCCTGCGTCGATCGGCCTCGCGCAGCATCCCGGCGATCAGTAGTCATACGGGTCCGCCGGCTCCTCGACCTTGTCGACCTTCGCCGTCCCGACCACCAACGGCAGATGCGAGGCGTCGCTCGCGGTGAGCGCACCCGAGACCTCGACCCAGTCGCCGGGCTTGAGCTGTTGCTCCCAACCGTCGAGCTGCACGGGCACACCGACCGGCTGGGCGTCCACGGCGCAGCAGTTCACCACGAACCGCGAGACGTAGAAGACGTCGGCCGCGTCCGGATCGGCGATCACGAAGCCGACCCCGGAGAAGGCGCGTCCCTCGAGGTCGGCGGGCCGCGTCGTCTGGCGCAACAGTGTCGCCCAATCCTTGATGCCGAAGGTGCTGAAGTCCGGGTTCGAGGTCAGTACCGTCTGGGCGTCCTGCCCCTGGACCTCACCCGCGAGCGTGCCGGAGTTCACCGCGCGCTGGTCGGCCGTCGCGACCGAGAGCGTCGACGGCGGGAGCACCACCATCGCCCCGACGACCGCGAGACTGCCCACGACCGAGGCGAGCTGCAGCACCGTCCGCCCGCGACGCTTCGGCACCTCATCGACGTCCACATGGACGAGGACGCTGACGATGCCGAGCGCGACCGCGATGAGCGCCATGATGACGGTGAACACGAAGTAGCGCGGGTGGATGTAGAGCCCGAGGCGATCGGTGAGCGCGAGCCAGAGGATGCACACGGCGGCGGTGACGAGCAGGAGCACGCCCCACCACCGCTGCCGGAGGCGTTCGAGCAGGGGCACGCGACGATCGCCGACCGTCGACGTCTCTGCGTGCGCGTGTCCGTGGGTGGCGTTCTGATCAGGCAAGGGCGTTCACTCCGAATCCGAGGGCCGCCGAGAACAGCACGGCGACCGCGGTGATGATCACGAGGGTCCTGGTCGTGTAGGTGGTGCGCATGAGCGCGAGCATCTTGACGTCGACGACGGGGCCGAGGACGAGGAAGGCGACGATCGAGCCGGGCATGAACGTCGAGCCGAAGGACAGCACGAAGAAGGCGTCGACGTTCGAGCAGATCGAGACGATCACGGCGAGCGTCATCATCGCGAGCACCGACCAGACCGGGTTCGCGCCGAGGGTGACGAGCACCTCGCGTGGGACGAGGACCTGCACGGCGCCGGCCACGGCCGAACCGATGAGCAGCGCCGGCATGATCGCGCGCGCTTCGGCGACGAACTGCTGCAGGCTGCGCTCCAGCTTCGAGTGCTCGTGCCCGTGCTGCTCGGTCACCTCGCAGCTGGCTTGGAAGGTCGGCGTGAGCAGCGAGCTGGGGTCGGGGTGCTTGCTGAAGAGCCACCCGATGAGGTTCGCGAGCAGGAACCCGCCGACGAGCCGGGCGACGAGGATCCCGCCGTCCCAGCCGAAGGCCTGATGCGTCGTGACGATGACGATGGGGTTGAGGATCGGCGCCGCGAGCAGGAAGGTGATCGACTCCGGCACCGTGAACCCGCGCACGATGAGGCCGCGGGCGAGCGGGACGTTGCCGCACTCGCAGACCGGCAGGAACATGCCGAGCAGCGAGATGCAGGCGCGGCGGAGGATCGGCTGCGTCGGCAACCACCGCTCGAGCCAGCCGTCGGGGAGCCAGATCTGCACGAGGATCGACAGCACGATGCCGAGCACCACGAACGGCAGCGACTCCACCACCACGCTGAGCGTCAGGGTCACGAAGTCGCGCACCGCGGTGGGCGGGGTGAGCACCTCACCGAGCGGCATGAGCGCCCGGAGCACGAAGAGCCCGACCACCACGAGCAATGCGCCGCCGATCAGGAGCGGTGTCCGCAGGTTCCGTGGATCACGCCCTTCCGTGCGACCCCAGTGCTCCGCGCCGTCGTCGTCGGGCGCGGTCCAGTCGTCGTCGACCCCGAGGGTGCCGGTCGTCCTGCTCACTCCGGCCTCACGCGCGCTGGGCCGCCGCCGAGCAGTTCTCGCAGAGCCCGAAGACGTCGACGACGTGCTTCGCCTCGGTGAATCCGTGCTGCGACGCGACCGACCGCGCCCAGGCTTCCACCTCGTCGGCCTCGATCTCGATCGTGAGACCACAGTTGCGGCAGATGAGGTGGTGATGGTGGGTGCCAGGCGTGCAGGCACGGTAGAGGTTCTCGCCCTCCGGCGACTGCAGGGAGTCCGCTTCGCCCTCGACCGCGAGGTCGGAGAGGGCTCGATACACGGTCGCGAGCCCGATCGGCGAACCGGTGTCGCGGAGTTCGGCGTGCAGTCCCTGGGCGCTGACGAATCCGTCGTTGCCGCCGAGGGCTTCGCGGACAGCTTCTCGCTGCCAGGTGTTGCGCTTCGCCACGGGTGCTCCTGCCTGTCGCTTCAAGGGTACCCGGGAACCGCTCGGAGGACGCTCCGAAGCAGCTCCACGCGGACGCGGCGCACGGTTCACGGTCACCGCGCGACCTGGGCGTGCCGCGACTCGCCGACGGGCGCCCGACGACCGCGTCGCCCGGACGCAGTGCGCGGCCCGACGATGCGGCAGACGAGGTAGATGAGGAAGGAGATCGTCGTGATGTAGGGGCTGATCGGGAGCGAGCCACCGATGGCGAGCAGGATGCCGCCGACCGCCGAGACGAAGCCGAAGAGCATGCTCAGCACCGGGACGAGGACGGGCGACGACGACACCCGGAGCGCCGCTGCCGCGGGCGTCACGAGCAGCGCGAGGACGAGCAACGCGCCGATGATCTGCACCGACACCGCGACCGTGAGTCCGAGCAGCACCATGAAGGCGAGCGAGACGAACCGACTCGGCACCCCGCGCGCCGCGGCGACGTCCGGGTCGAGGCTGTCGAAGCTGAGGGGCCGCCAGAGGAGGAGGAGCGCTACCAGCACGACGATGCTGATGACGATGAGCAGGCCGAGCTGCGGGTCGTCGACCGAGACGATCTGCCCGGTGAGGAGTCCGAACTTGTTGGCACTCCGGCCCGGATAGAGCGCGAGGAACAGGATGCCGAGGCCGAGGCCGAACGGCATGAGCACCCCGATGATCGAGTTGCGGTCGCGCGCTTTCGAGCCGAGCAGGCCGATGAGGATCGCGGCGACGAGGGACCCCGCGAGGGACCCGACGACGACGTTGGCCCCGAACAGCAGCGCACCGGCAGCGCCGGCGAAGGACAGCTCGCTGATCCCGTGCACCGCGAACGCCATGTCGCGCTGCATGACGAACACGCCGATGAGGCCGCCGACGATGCCCAGGACCGCGCCGGCGATGATCGAGTTCTGCACGAGTTCGAGCAGCGCGCCGTAGTCCTGGAAGTTGAACAGGCGTCCCCAGAGGTCGTCGGTACTCATGCGCCGACCCCCACCGCACCGGTGTGCGGATCGTCGTGGTGATGGTGGTGGGTCTCGCTGTCGGGGATGCCGACCACGACGACCCGGCCATGGCTGCGGAGTACGTCGACGGGCGTGCCGTAGAGCTCAGACAGCACCTCGCTGCGGAGCACCTCGTCGGGGGTGCCCTCCCGGAATCGGCCGCCCGCGAGGTACAGGATGCGGTCGACCATGGGGAGCACCGGGTTCACGTCGTGGGTGACGAAGACCACCGCGGTGTCGTGCTCGCGCCGACGACGGTCGATGAGCTCGCTGACCCCGCGCTGATGCTGGAGGTCGAGGCTGAGCAGCGGTTCGTCGCAGAGGAGGAGGATCGGGTCGTCCGCGAGCGCCTGGGCGACGCGCAGCCGCTGCTGCTCACCGCCGGACAGGGTGCCCACGGCGCCGTCGGCGTAGGCGGTCGCGCCGACGGAGGCGATCAGCTCGTCGACCCGACGCTTCGTCGCCGCGGTGCGGATGGGGAGTCCGAAGCGGTGGCCGTCGACGCCGAGGGCGACGAGATCGCGACCGCGCATCGGCGTGCCGGCCGGAATGAGCTTCTGCTGCGGGATGTAGCCGATGCGGCGGTCACCCCGGTGCACCGGGCCTCCGGCGACCCTGATGGTCCCGCGGTCGAGCTGCTGCTGCCCGAGGATGGTGCGCAGCAGACTCGTCTTGCCGGAGCCGTTCGGGCCGAGCACCGCGAGGAACTCCCCCGGGCGCACCGAGAGGTCGAGACCGTCCCAGAGCGTGCGTCCGCCGAAACCGAGCTCGGCCCCGGCGAGCGCGAGGACGTCGACGGGGCCTGAGTCGTCGGTCGGACCGCTGGTCATCGATCCAGGGCGTCCGCCACGGCGTCGACGTTCTCGGTCATCCACGAGAGGTAGTCCTTGCCGTCCGGGAGGGTCTCGGTGAATGACAGCACCGGTACGCCTGCGTTCTCCGCGGCGGTCTTGACCTGTTCGGTCTCGCCGCCACTCGTCTGCTCATTGTAGGCAAGCAGCACGACCGTTCCGCCGCCGAAGAGGTCGAGCGTCTCCTTGAGGACGGTCGGTGACACGTCGGTGCCCTCCTCGATCGCCTCGCTGAACGCCTCCGGGGTGCGGTTCACGAGTCCGGCGCCCTCGAGCAGGTAGAGCGGCACGGGCTCGGTGATGGCGACGCCCTCGCCGTCGTGTGCCGTCTTGATCGCGGCCTGGGCCGTCTCGATCGTGCCGAGGGACTCGGTGAAGGCCTTCGCGTTCGCGGTGTACGTGGTCGCGTTCGCGCTGTCGAGTTCGCCGAGCTCCTTGGCCAGCTCGTCGGCGAGCTTCGCCATCGTCGGGAGGCTGTACCAGACGTGTTCGTTGAAGCCCTCGATGTGGTCGTGACCGTCGTCCTCGGCGTGCGCCTCATCCGTGTGCTGCTCGTCGGCGTGGTCGTCGTCCGGGGCGAGGCCCGACAGGTCGACGACGTTCACGACCTCGACGGACTCGTTCTTGGCCGCGTCGAGGAGTGTGTCGATGAACGGGTCGTAGCCGCCGCCGTTTTCGATGACGAGGTCGGCGTTCTTGATGGCGAGCTGATCCTGCGTGCTCGCCTCGTAGGAGTGCGGGTCCTGGGCGGCCGAGGAGATGAGCGAGGTCACCTCGACGTCCTTGCCGCCGATCTTCGAAGCGATGTCGCCGTACACGTTCGTCGAGGCGACGATGTTGATCTTGCCGTCGTCGGCCGCGCTCGACGCACTGCTGCCGGAGCAGCCCGCGAGGACGAGGGCGGCTGCCGGGAGGACGGCCAAGGCTGGGAGCAGGGTGCGAGCGCGCATTGATGAACCTTCTCGATCGGGGTGAGAAGGCTAACGCTACGCCTATTGATACTGATTCTCAAAATCGCCCTTCGACGGGCTCAGGAACCGAAGAGCAGGCTCAGGGACCCGGTGCTCAGTCGAGCAGCAGCGCCGGCTCCTCGATGATCGACGCGACGTCCGCCAGGAAGCGGCTCGCGACGTCGCCGTCCACCACGCGGTGGTCGAAGGATGCGCCGAGCGTCGTCACGAAGCGGCTGCGCACCTCACCGTCGACGACCCACGGCTTCTGCTTGATCGTGCCGAGCGCGACGATGCCGACCTCGCCCGGGTTGAGGATCGGGGTGCCGGTGTCCATGCCGAAGACACCGATGTTCGTCACCGTGATCGTGCCGTTCTGCTGGTCGGCCGGCGGCGTCTTGCCGTCGCGGGCCGTGAGCGTGAGGGTCTCGAGGGCGCGTGCCAGCTCGAGCAGGCTCATCGCCTGCGCCTCCTTGACGTTCGGGACGATCAGTCCGCGCGGTGTCGCGGCGGCGACCCCGAGGTTCACGTAATGGCGGACGATGATCTCCTGGTCCGTCCACTCGCTGTTGACCGTGGGGTTGCGGCGGACCGCCCAGATCATCGCCTTGGCCATGATGAGCAGCGGCGAGACCTTGACGCCGGCGAAGTCCGTCGAGTTCTTCAGGCGCTTGACGAACTCCATCGTGCGCGTCGCGTCGACGTCGACGAAGAGGGAGACGTGCGGCGCGGTGAAGGCACTTCGGGTCATGGCCGTCGCGATGGCCTTGCGGACGCCCTTGACCGGGATGCGCTCCTCGCGCTCGTCGGCCCACTCCGGCGTCTCGATGTTGCGGAACACGCTCGCCTGACTGGCCTCACGGATGACGTCGTCGCGGGTGATCTCACCCGCGAGCCCGGTGCCCTCGATCGCCGTGAGGTCGACCTCGAGGTCCTTCGCGAGCTTCCGGATCGGCGGCTTGGCGATGACCGGCAGCGCGGACGCGGCGGGGATGCTCGACGGCGGCTGGCGGCGCACGGGCGGCTGCGGGGTGACGGCCGGGCTCGCCGGCTCGACGACCGGCGTCGCGCCACGGCCACGGCGACGACTCGAGGTGCTGCCGGCGCTGCCGTATCCGACGAGCACTGCGCCAGGGCGCGGCTCTTCGGCGGGAGAGACGCTCGCCGCGGTGTCGGCGGCCAGCGTGGCCTCCTCCGACTCGACGACCGCCGGTGCGGGCGCGGCCGGCTCGGCGCTCGGCGCTCCACCACCGGTGCTCACGCTGATGATGGGCGTCCCGACGTCGACGGTCTGGCCCTCCTGGACGAGCAGGGCGCCGACGGTGCCGGCGAACGGCGACGGGAGTTCGACGAGCGACTTCGCGGTCTCGATCTCGACCAGCACCTGGTTGACCGAGACGGCGTCGCCCGGCGCGACCTTCCATGCGACGATCTCGGCCTCGGTCAGGCCTTCGCCGACGTCCGGCAGTTCGAACTGGAGATCACTCATCGTGGTTCCTCGTCTTCCTTCGGTGTTCAGTACGCCAGCGAGCGGTCGACGGCCTCGAGGATGCGGTCGGCATCCGGGAGGTAGACGCCTTCGAGCTTCGCCGGCGGGAACGGGGTGTCGAACCCGGACACCCGCAGGACGGGTGCCTCGAGCGAGTAGAAGGCGCGCTCGGTGACGGTCGCCGCGATCTCCGAGCCGACGCTCGTGAACCCGGGCGCCTCCTGCACGTAGACGAGGCGGCCGGTCCGTCGGACGGATTCCACGAGCGGGTCGTAGTCGATGGGCGACAGCGAGCGCATGTCGACGACCTCGACGCTCGTGCCCTCCGTGGCGGCCAGTTCAGCCGCCTGCAGCATGACGCTCACGATCGCGCCGTGTCCGGCGAGAGTGACCTCCGTGCCGGTGCGGACGACGCGGCTGCCGTGCAGTGGTGCGGCCGAGCCGTCGAGGTCGACCTCGCCCTTCGGCCAATAGCGGCTCTTCGGCTCGAGGAAGACGACCGGGTCGTTCGAGGCGATGGCCTCCTGGATCATCCAGTAGGCGTCGTTCGGGGTCGACGGACTGACCACGCGCAGGCCGGCCGTGTGGGCGAAGTACGCCTCGGGGCTCTCCTGGTGGTGCTCGACCGCGCCGATGTGTCCGCCGTAGGGGATCCGGATGACGACGGGCATCTGCAGCTTGCCCTCGTGCCGGTTGGTGAGCTTCGCGAGCTGCGTCGTGATCTGGTTGAAGGCCGGGAACACGAAGCCGTCGAACTGGATCTCGCACACCGGTCGGTAGCCGCGCATGGCGAGGCCGATCGCGGTGCCGACGATGCCGGACTCCGCCAGCGGGGTGTCGAGGACGCGGTCGCCGCCGAACTCGGCGTGCAAGCCCTCGGTGACGCGGAAGACGCCGCCGAGCGGGCCGATGTCCTCGCCCATGAGCAGGACCTTGTCGTCTTCGGTCATCGCCTTGCGCAGGCCGGCGTTCAGCGCCTTGGCCATCGGCATGGTGGTCGTCGTCATGCGTTGCCTCCTTCGAGCGAGGCCTCGTAGCGTTCGAGCCAGGCCTGCTGCTCCACCATGAGCGGGTGCGGTTCGGAGTAGACGCCCTCGAACATGAGCTCGGGGCCCGGGGCCTCGAGTGCGAGCGTGCGCACGCGGGTGTCCTCCGCGAGCGCTGCAGCCTCCTCGTCGACCTCGGCGAAGAACGCGTCCGAGGCGCCGAGCCCCTGGAGGTACGTCTTGAACCGGACGATCGGGTCGCGGGCGATCCAGGACTGGAGTTCGTCGTCGGTGCGGTACTTGGTCGGGTCGTCGCTCGTGGTGTGCGCGCCGACGCGGTAGGTCATCGCTTCGATGAGGCTCGGGCCGCGGCCGGCGCGGGCGTCGTCGAGGTGCTTCGCCGCCGTCGCGTAGCTCGCGAGGACGTCGTTGCCGTCGATGCGGACGCTGTCGAGGCCGAAGCCGGCCGCGCGCTGGTACAGCGGCTCGCGGGCCTGGCGGGAGACGGGGACGGAGATGGCCCACTGGTTGTTCTGGAGGAAGAACACCTGTGGCGTCTGGTAGCTGGCGGCGTAGATGTAGGCCTCGTTCGCGTCGCCCTCGGAACTCGAGCCGTCACCGAAGTAGACGAGCACGGCCGTGTCGCGCTCGGGGTCACCGGTGCCGACGGCCTTGTCGAAGTTCAGGCCCATCGCGTAGCCGGTCGCGTGCAGGGTCTGCGCGGCGAGCACGAGCGTGTAGAGGTGCACGTTGCCGTTGGACGGATCTGCCGGGTCCCAACCGCCGTGCGTGTTGCCGCGCATGAGCCGCACGATGTCGATGGGGTCGACGCCGCGGATCATCGCGACGACGTGTTCGCGGTAGGAGGGGAAGATGTGGTCCTGGGCTCGCGCTGCGCGGGCCGAACCGACCTGTGCCGCCTCCTGCCCGTGACTCGGTGGCCACAGCGCCATCTGGCCCTGGCGCTGCAGGTTCGTCGCCTCGATGTCGAAGGCACGGACGTTCGCCATGTCGCGGTAGAACTGCTGCAGGTCGGTCTCGGTCAGGCGATCGAGGAACGGCTGATAGCGCTCCGCGTGTTCGTTCGGCGCGAAGGTGCCGGCCGCGTCGATGAACTGGACGCTGGGCACGGTGGGGTCGTCTCCGGAACGGCTCATCGTGAGCGCACTCCCTCTCGTGTCGGGTGGTCGGCCGGCAGTCCGGCGAGGATCTCCGCAGCGGCGGCGAGGAGCGGTTCGATCGACTCGGCTTCACCGATCGAGATGCGGACGCCGTCGCCGGGGAAGGCGCGGCCGACGATGCCGTGGGCGAGGAAGGTCTCGTTCGCCGCGGCCGTCTGCTCGCCGAGGCCGAACCAGACGAAGTTGCCCTGCGCCGCGGGGATGAACCAGCCCTGCTCGCGGAGTGCGGCGGCGAGGTCGTCGCGTCGTGCGGTGATGACCGCGACGCGGGCTCGGATGTCCTCGGCGTTCGCGAGTCCGGCGATGGCCGCCTGCTGCGCCGGCGCGGTGCTGGAGAGCGGGATGGCCGCGTTGCGGGCGCCGTCGAGGACGAGCTCGTGGCCGATGGCCCAGCCGACGCGGAGGCCGGCGAGTCCGTAGGCCTTCGAGAAGGTGCGGAGCACGACGAGGTTCGGGTGCTCGTCGAGGAGCGGGATGCCGTTGACGGCGTCGTCATCGGTGACGAACTCGCGGTAGGCCTCGTCGAGGAGAACGAGCACGTCGGAGGGCACGGAGCGGAGGAAGGCGAGGAAGGCGGCGCGTTCGACGACCGGCCCCGTGGGGTTGTTCGGCGTGCAGACGATGACGACGCGGGTGCGGTCGGTGACGGCTGCGGCCATCGCCTCGAGGTCGTGGGAGCCGTCGGGCCGGTTGGGGACCCGCACGGACGTCGCGCCGGCGACGGTCACGAGACCCGGGTAGGCCTCGAAGGAGCGCCAGGCGAAGACGACCTCGTCCCCCGGACCGGCGGTCGCGGTGATGAACTGGCTGAGGAGCGCGACCGAGCCCGCACCGATGTGGATCCGTTCCGGGGTGACCCCGTTGGCTTCGGCGAGCGCCGTGCGCAGTGCGAGTGCGGCGCCGTCGGGGTAGCGGTGGGAGTCCGCAGCCGTGTCGGTGATGGCCGAGAGGACGGCGTCGAGTGGCGGGAACGGGACCTCGTTGCTCGAGAGTTTGAAGGCGTCGGGTGCGGCCGGCTTGCCCTGGCGGTAGGGCGGCAGCTCTGCGATCTCCGGACGGAGACGGACCGGGCTCCGGCCCGGCTGAGCGGCCGGCTGGGCGGTGGTTGGCAGGTTGTCACTCACTCGACGAGTCTAGGCCGCGAAGGATACCTGCGTCGGAATGCAGTGCGCCGGTCCGAATCGGCCCTTTGCCCGCTGTGGCAAGGGTGGGAGGATTGCCGTCATGGGACGTTTTCTGCTGAACCTGATCGTCAACGGCTTCGCCATCTGGGTCACGACCCTCATCGTCGCCGGTGTGAACGTGACACCGTACGCGCCCGGCGGCACGCTGGAGACGATCCTGACCTTCGCGCTCGTCGCGCTCATCTTCGCCGTCGTGAACACCATCATCGGCTCGGTCATCAAGGTGCTCGCGTTCCCCCTGTACATCCTCACGCTCGGGCTCATCGGGCTCCTCATCAACGGGCTCCTCCTCCTCATCACCGCAGGCATCAGCGGCTGGTTCGGCTTCGGCCTGACCGTCGACGGCTTCTGGTGGGGCGTCCTCGGTGCGATCGTCATCTCCATCGTGAACTGGCTGCTCGGCATCGTCATCCGTCCAAAGGCGCGCGACTGACCCGTCGGCTCGACCGCTTGGTCACGGAAGGACCTTGTCGGCGCGGTACTGCCAGACCTCCCCGGTGCCCGTGAGCCCGGCGAGGGGGTCGATCGCTGGTGCGAGCCGCTCCTCCGAGGACTGGTCGATGAGGCGTGCCGTCTCCCGGTAGCGGTCGAGATTGTGAGCTGGAAGGGGATCGTCACCGGCCGGCGGTGGTCCTCCGTCGTACAACGAACGCTGGACGACGGTACCCCCGTTGAGTGAGTCGCGTCGTTCACCGGAGAGCGCGGGGATGACGTCCTCGGTGTGTTCGACATGGGTGCGCGGGAGGTCGTCCGCGAAGTCGATGGATTCGACCGGCGATCCGAAGGTGACGACCGAGGAGTCGTAGGTACCGCTGGCGGCGATGCGTGACGCGATGATGCCGCCCTGGGAGTACCCGACGTGGAGCACGGAGGCACCGTCCGGAATGCCCGCGAGTCGCATGGCTTGGAGGGTCGCTTCGGCGCTCTCGGCCTCCATACCTGCGACGGCGTTGACATTGCTGCGGTTGTCGAAGGGCTCGGTCGACGCCTCAGGGAAGCCGGTCTCGATGGTTCCACCCGACCAGACGATCCACTGGTCGGCGCCGGAGGCGTCCTCGTACCGCTCGATCCTGATCTGCGGCGAGCCCGCTCCCCCGTGCGGCATCCGCTCGACGAGGTCCTCGTATCGGGTCGGAGGTTTCAGGGGCGCCGGAGCGCCCTGGGCCTTCACCTCGACCGTACGGACCGGCGCCGCGGGAGTGAGGAGGCCGGCACGGTCGACTGTGCCCAGTGCGACCAGGGCTGCGAACGCCACCCCGGTGATGCCCTCCTCGCTCAGACGGTTCGCGTCGAGCATCGCCGGCAGACCGAACGCGCTGATCAGGAACTCGTCGGAACCCGATACGACTCCGCGCACGAGGGCGACGAACGCGGGTGACGACATCAGCTCACGCGCAGTCTTCGCCGAGGCCTCATCGAAGCCGTCCTGCAGGTCCGAGGACAGCAAACCCAACACTCCGCGGAACACCGTCCTGACGAGCGTCACCTCTCCGACGGCGGCGAGGACACCGAGGGGGATCAACGGGGAGGCTCCCAGGACCCATCCCGCGGCGTCCCCGGTGAACGTGAACAACGATTGGACCATCCGCTCGAGCTCTCCGTACTGCTCCGCCCCGACGATGAGATGCCCACCCAACCGGCTCGCGTCGTCGCTCGCACGCCGCAAGCTGGTGGCGGCCCTCGCAGCCGCCCCGCTTCCCGCCCCCGCATCGGCTTGGGGGACGATCGTCGGGCCGACGGGCGCCAGGGACACGTCGTCGGTCGACACCGATTCCACGCGGTCGGCCCAGCTCGCGCAGGCCTCGCCGAGGTCGAGGAGCAACGCGCCGAGGAGCAGGTGATCGTCAGTGGCGACGGCTACGACACCACCGCCTCGGATGGTGAGGTCGTCACTCATGCTCCGCTCCAACGGCGATCGACGATGCCGCCCCACGAGCGCTCCTGAGTCCCTCATCGAGTGCAGAGGCCGATTCACGAAGCACTGCGGTCAGTTCGTCCGCGGACCAGGCGAACTGCACGGCTGCGGGACCGACCCACTCGAGACCGCTGCGCGCCTGCGCGAACCTCACGATCTCCGGCTCCAGTTCGAGCAGCACGTCCTCGAGACATCGAGCGCGCCCCTCGAGGATCGAAGCAGCTTCCTCTGCCGTCGACTGCGACGGGAAGCCCATCGCCAACGGGTCGTACTCCAACGCCATGTCGCCTCGCCCTCCGCCCGCCCACCGCCGGCATCACACTCGACTCTGCCCAACCGGCGGTGCGGTCACGACGGCACACCGTGCTGATGTGGAGGAAGCTCACCGGAGTGGAACTGTGGAGCGGAGTCAGTTGAGAACGGTTCGACGGCTCGGGCGCGGTCGGCCAGAATAGACGCATGAACACCCTCGGGGAGGCCGACCCCGGCACGACCCCGTTCCGCGTGTGCTTCGTCTGCGCGGGCAACATCTGTCGATCCCCGATGGCCGAGAGCGTCTTCACCGACCTCGTGGCGGCCGCCGGGCTGGAGCGGGTCGTGGAGGTCTCCTCCGCCGGCACCGGCGACTGGCACGTCGGCGAGCACGCCGACCACCGCACGATCACCGCGCTGCGAGCGCACGGCCACGACGCCACCGCCCACCGGGCCAAGCAGTTCGACCCCGACCGCTTCGACAGCTACGACCTCGTCGTCGCCCTCGACCGCAGTCACGAACGCGTCCTGCGGGCCTGGGCGGGCAACGACACCGACCGCTCCAAGGTGCACCTGCTCTTGAGCTTCGACAGCACCTCCGGGACCCGCGACGTCCCCGACCCCTACTACTCGGACGCCCAGATGTTCGAGACCGTCCTCGGCATGATCGACCATGCCTGCAGATCCCTCTTCCACCAGCTCGAACCAGCACTGACCCAGGGAGCCACCCCATGACCGAATTCCCCGCCCAGCCGCTCAGCCCGCTCGACGGTCGCTACCGCCCCGCCGTGACGGCGCTCGGAGAGTACCTCTCGGAGGCCGGCCTGAACCGCGCCCGCGTGCAGGTCGAGGTCGAGTGGCTCGTCTACCTCACCGAGCACTCCATGTTCGGATCCTCCCCGCTGACCCCGGCGGAGATCGAGCAGCTCCGCGCGCTCTACCTCGACTTCGGACAGGCCGACATCGACTGGCTCGCCGAGAAGGAAGCTGTCACGCGTCACGATGTGAAGGCCGTCGAATACCTCGTGCGCCACCGCCTGTCCGAGCTCGGTCTCGACCGCATCGCCGAACTCACCCACATCGCCTGCACGAGCGAGGACATCAACAACCTCTCCTACGCGCTCACCGTGTCGCAGGCCGTCCGCGCCATCTGGCTGCCGAAGCTGCGCCTCGTCCTCGACTCACTGCGCACCAAGGCCGTCGACTTCCGGGCCGTCCCGATGCTCGCACGCACGCACGGCCAGCCGGCGACGCCCACCACGATGGGCCGCGAGCTCGCCGTCACCGTCTACCGACTCGAGCGCATCGCCCTGCAGATCGAGGCGAACGAGTACCTCGGCAAGTTCTCCGGCGCGACCGGGACCTTCGCCGCCCACGTCGTCGCCGACCCCGATGCCGACTGGCCCGCCATCTCGCGCGAGTTCGTCGAGGGACTCGGCCTCGACTGGAACCCGCTGACGACGCAGATCGAGTCGCACGACTGGCAGGCCGAGCTCTACGGCAAGATCTCCCACGCCAACCGCGTGCTGCACAACCTCGCCACGGACATGTGGACGTACATCTCGATCGGCTACTTCCGGCAGATCCCGGTCGCGGGCGCCACCGGCTCGTCGACCATGCCGCACAAGGTCAACCCGATCCGCTTCGAGAACGCCGAAGCCAACCTGGAGCTGTCGAGCGCGATCCTCGACTCCCTCGCCGCCACCCTCGTCACCTCACGACTCCAGCGCGACCTCACCGACTCGAGCGCCCAGCGCAACATCGGTGTCGGGTTCGGCCACTCGCTGCTCGCCCTCGACAACATCCTCGGCGGACTCGGGCAGATCGACCTCGCGGAGGACGTGCTGGCCGCGGACCTCGACCACAACTGGGAGGTGCTCGCGGAGGCGATCCAGACGGTCATCCGCGCCGAGGTGACCGCGGGTCGCTCGAGCATCGAGGACCCCTACGCACTTCTCAAGGAGCTGACGCGCGGCAAGCGTCTCGGCCAGGCGGAGCTCGTCGAGTTCGTCTCCAAGCTCGACATCGGCGACGCCGCGAAGCAGCGCCTGCTCGAGCTCACCCCGGCGACGTACCTCGGGCTCTCCGACGACCTGGTGGACTACCTGCCGTAGGCGGTCCGTGCTCGTTCGCCCAGGAATGGGCGAACGAGCACTGGGTCGCCCAAGAATGGGCGAATGAAGCCGGAGATCAGTGGCCGGAGGGGCGCGGCGGACGCTTGTCGTCGCCGTCCTGCTCGTCGAGGTCGAGCTTCTCCTGGAAGTCGGGCTTCACGGCGAGCGCCAGCATCGCGAGGACGACGAGCGAGGCGATGAACGCGATGCCCAGTCCGATGAGTGCGAGGACGATCTCACGGGTCGACATCAGGACGACGACGCCGGTGAAGACCCCCATGACGCCCGAGAGCACGAGGAGCTCGATCGGCCGCAGGACGTCGTCGCGGTTGGGCTTGCTCATGATGCGGCTCCCGCCGTGCCGGTGGTGTCGTCGGTGACTGCGCCGGCGACCGGGCGCTTGCCCGCCCACCGCAGCGACAGTCCGCCGATGACGAGGTAGACGCCGATGATCGCGGCGTATGCCGCGACGAGGCCGACGACGACGATGTCCGCACGGAGGACACCCTCGACACCTCCCGGGGCGGCGAATCGCTGCTCGAGTCCCGGCGGGACGAGGAGCGTCGCGATGGCGAGCAGCACCGTGAAGGCACCGACCGCGGTCCAGTCCTTCGCCGCGGCGAGGCGTCCGCGCCAGCGGATCCCGCTGTACAGCTCGAGGAATCCGGTGAGGGCCGCCCACAGCGTGACGACGTAGAGGAAGATGCTCAGCCCGCCGCCGCTCACGAGCAGCGAGAAGACGCCGGTCACGACACCGATGACGCCCTGCCCGAGGAAGAAGGCGCGCGTCACGGTGTCGGAGAAGTTCGGGAAGGCGAAGGCGCCGACGATCGCGCCGGACAGCAGCGTGAAGACCCCGAAGACCACGAGGCCGAACTGCGAGGAGTGGCCCTGCGTGAAGGTGACGACCCCCGCCGTGGCGAGCGCGATCACCGCACGCAGGATCGGGACCATCCAGTACCGATCGTGCTTGGCGCCGTCGAACGGGATGCTGGGCACGGTGAACGTCTCATCTCTTGCAGGAAGTCCACTCCAGCTTACGCGGTCCTGCGGGCGACGCGGACCGGGGTCAGGGTGCCCTGGGTGGGACCGACAGGCCCGCGGCGAGTTCCGCGAAGACGGCCTCGGCATCCGCCCGATCGCGGGTCAGCAAGGACGCCTGCCCTGCCCAGTAGCCCTGGAGCTCTGCGACGCCCTGCTCCGAGGCGACGGTGCGGAACCGCCCGGTCAGCCAGTTCTGGACCGGGAACGGGGCGACGACCCCCGACGCCTCGATCTCGCGCAGCACCCGGTTCGGGACACCACGGCCGAGCCTGCCGCTCATCGCGCGCGTGAGGACGGTACCGTCGGCGGGCGTCGAGACGATGGCCGCTCGATGCTCGGCCGTCGCCGCGGAGACGCTCGTGCGGAGGAAGGCGGTCCCGACCTGCACGCCGGCGGCGCCGAGTGCCCGCGCGGCGGCGACACCACGTCGGTCGGCGATACCGCCGGCGGCGATCACCGGGACGTCCAAGGCGTCGACGAGCTGCGGGATCAGGGCGACCAGGCCGACGAGGGAGTCCTCGGCTGCTCGCAGGAACGAGACGCGGTGGCCGCCGGCCTCCATGCCCGTGCCGACGACGACGTCGACGCCGCCCTCCTGCAGGGCGAGCCCTTCGGCCACCGTGGTCGCCGTCCCGACCACCACGATGCCCCGCTCGCGCGCCGCGTCGACCACCGACCGCGGTGGAACCCCGAAGACGAAGCTGACCACGGCGGGCCGCGCCTCCAGGACCGCCTCGATCTGCTCGTCGAACGGCGGCATGTACCGGGCCGGGCGATCGGGCAGCTCGAGTGACAACTCGTCGAACACGGGTCGGAGCGCCTCGACCGCGGCTGCGAAGGACGCCTCGGAGTCGTCGGGCGACAGCTCGTCTCCACGCGGCAGCCACAGGTTCAGTGCGAACGGCGCCGCGGTCCGTTCGCGGAGCGCCGTGACCGTCCGCTCGATGCGCTCGGCGTCGTAGCCGTACAGGCCGAAGGAACCGAGGCCGCCCAGCTCACTCACCGTCGCGGTGAGTTCGACGGAGGACAAGCCTCCGAAGGGGCCGAGCACGATCGGGACGTCGACAGGAAGGGCGCGCACGCCACCAGTATGTCCCTCGCCTCTTGCGGGTGAAACCGGATCGAAACATGATGGACATCAAACAGCTCACTTTGAGTTGTTTACTGAGTGCATCGACGCACGCCTGCAGAGGAGCTCCACCGCCATGACCCTGACCATCGCCGGACTGCAACACCACGGCGTCCCCGGAGACGTCGAGGCGAACCTCGCGCTCGTCGCCGACGCCGCCAGGCAGGCATCGGATCGCGGCGCGGACCTGCTCGTCACCCCCGAGATGTTCATCACCGGCTACAACCTCGGGGACCGTCTCGCCCCGCTCGCCACCCCGGAGCTGGTCGACCGGGTCGCCGCCATCGCCGCCGGGACGGGGATCGCGATCCTCGCCGGCTTGCCCGAGCCGCTCCCGGGCGGAGCCGTCGCGAACGCCATCGTCCTCATCGGTCCCGACGGGTCCGAGCTGCTCCGCTACCGCAAGACACACCTGTTCGGCGAGCTCGACCGCGAGCTGTTCGTGGCCGGTGACACCCTCGCACCGACCGTCGACCTTGGCGGCGTCCGCGTCGCCGTCCTCATCTGTTACGACGTCGAGTTCCCCGAGACCGTCCGCGCGGCGGCCCTCGACGGCGCCGACGTCGTGATCGTCCCCACCGCGCAGATGGAGCCCTACGCGCACATCGCCGAACGGCTCATCCCGGTGCGCGCCTGGGAGAACCAGGTCCACCTCGTCTACGTCAACCGCGTCGGCTCCGAAGGGGACCTCACCTACGTCGGCCGCAGCAGCATCGTCGGTCCGGACGGCGTGGTCCTCGACGCGCTCGACGCGGACGCCGTCGGTCTCATGATCGCCACGATCGATCCCGAGGCCACCAAGCGCGCCAGGCAGGAGAACCCCTACCTCGCCGACCGCCGCGCCGAGCTGTATTGAGGGACGCCGTCCCTCCTCCCCTCCCCCTCCGAGTCCCCCGACTCCCCCGGAAAGTGACCTCATGACCGTGAACCCCATCGCCGAGCCGCGCCAGCGCCTCGACGGCCAACTCGGTACCGGCTCCATCGTCTTCATGGTGATCGCCGCAGCAGCACCACTCACCGTGATCGGCGGCAACGTCCCCATCGCGATCGGGACCGGCAACGGCGCCGGAGCGCCGATCGGCTTCGCCCTCGCCGCCGTGATCCTCCTCGTCTTCTCCGTCGGCTTCGTCACCATGACGCCGTTCGTCCGCGAAGCCGGCGCGTTCTTCTCCTATGTGACGGCCGGACTCGGCTCTCGTCTCGGCCTCGGTTCCGCGTTCACCGCACTCGTCGCCTACACGGCGATCCAAGTCGGCGTGTACGGCTACATGGGTTGGGCGCTCGACGACCTCGTCACGTACTTCGGCGGCCCGACCCTGCCCTGGTGGCTGTACTCCTTCGCGACGATGGCGATCGTCGCGGTGCTCGGCTACCGACACATCGACCTGAGCGCGAAGGTACTGGGCATCGCACTGACGCTCGAGATCCTCGTGGTCGTCGTGCTCGACGTCGTCATCTTCGCGACGGGCGGCGCGGACGGCATCGCGGTCGAGACCTTCGACCCCGCCAACATCTTCACCGGTGGGATCGGCGTCGCCGTGCTCTTCGCCCTCACCGGCTTCATCGGCTTCGAGGCGACCGCGGTCTTCCGGGACGAGGCGCGCAACCCGGAACGCACCATCCCGCGAGCCACGTACCTGGCCGTCGTCATCATCGGTGTGTTCTACGCCATCTCCTGCTGGGCGCTCGTGACGGGCGTCGGCGCAGGGAACGCCGTCGCGATCGCCCAGCAGACGCTCGCCGGCGACGGCAACCTCCTGCTCGACACGACGACGACCTACCTCGGCCCGATCATGCGTGATGTCGTCCAGGTGCTGCTCATCACGAGCCTGTTCGCGTGCGTGCTGTCCTTCCACAACGTCATCGCGCGTTACCAGTTCACGCTGGCGCAGAAGTCGGTGCTGCCCGCCCGCCTCGGCAGGCGTCACCCCGCACACCACTCCCCGTCGACCTCCTCCATCGTGCAGACGGTGACGGCGGCCATCGTCCTCGCCGCGCTCGCCCTCGCCGGCCTCGACCCGCTCGTCGGGGTCTTCGGATCCATGGCCGGGGTGGCGACCGTCGGGATGGTCCTCCTCATGCTGACGACCTCGATCGCCGTCCTCGTGTTCTTCGCGCGCCGACCCGAGCTCGTCGCCGGCCGCACCTGGGGTGCGCGGGTGTTCCCGATCCTCGCGGTGGTGGGACTCGCCTTCGCGCTGTGGCTGGTGCTGTCGAACTTCACGCTCGTCACCGGCGGAAGCGTCACCGTGAGTGTCGTGCTCGCCCTCATCCCCGTGGTCGCCATGCTGATCGGTATCGTGGCGGGGAAGCGGTTCCCGCTGGACGCCGAGCCGGACGGTGCGGTGAGCGAGGCGACCGCCGACCAGCCGACGGCCGGCTGAGCCAGGGTCGCGGAGTCGATCAGCGACGAGACGGGGTGCCATGGATCTGGGTTCGCCCTCGCTCGGAGCCATCCGACGCACGACCGCCGTCGACACCGTCCGCGCGCGCATCTCGCTGGCGCTGGAGCTCGGGATGCTGGTGCCCGGCCAACGGCTCCCGGCACCAGAGGAAGCGGCTCGAGCGTTCGGGGTCAGCGAGATGTCGGTGCGTCGTGCCTATCGGGCGCTGAGCGACGAGGGTGTCGTCGTGCGGCGGCAGGGCAACACGGGTGGCACGTTCATCTCGGATGCACCCGCGGTGGGCACCGTTCCCGAGATCGCCGCCTACCGCGAGGACGCCGTCCACGTGCACGCGCTCATCGACCAGCGCGCGACGCTCGAAGCCGGGCTGGCGGCGCGGGCTGCCGCTGCACCGGGGGCATCCTCCCTGCGTCGACTCGACGACCTCGTGGCGACCATGCGGACCGAGCCGGACTGGAGCCGGTTCCGCGAGGCGGATGCGGCGTTCCACGCCGAGCTGGCGATGTCGGCGGGCGTGCCGGGCGCGGCCGACCTCCATGACCGCGTGTCCCGTGAGCTGTACTCCTACTTCATCCCCTATCGGATCGAGTACCTGCGCGCGTCGAATGAGGAGCACGCTCAGCTCGTCGAGGCGCTCCGCGTCGGCGATGCGGCAGCCGCGAGCCGCCTGGCCTTCGACCACGTCGCGGAGCTCCACCGCTCGATGTACGTCGGCCTCGCGGGCGTCGGCTCTGCCGAGAGTGCGCAAAACGCTCCCTGAATCGCAATGAGCCGACCGAATGCGCACTCTCGGTGGAGGGTGTGGACAATGGGAGCAGATATCCCCACGGGATCGGGAGGATGGGTCGGTGCCCCGCCATCGCCCGCTCCCGCCACGGCTCCACGGCACGGCGTTCGCGGTCGGTGACCGAGCGCTGCACGGCCAGACCAGCGGGAGACTGCGTGGCGTCGATCTCGACGCTCCGTTCTGGGGCGTGCGCTCGGTCGATGTCGATCTGGGGGACGTCTTCGGACGCTGCGCAGCGTTCTCCCCTCGGCGCCGACCAGGGTGGGTGTTCAGCCATCTCACTGCGGCGGAACTCCTGGGTGCCCCGCTGCCGAACTCTTGCACGCACGACGCGGACCTCCACATCGGCGCGCTTCACGGCGTACAGCCTGCGCGTTGCCGAGGGGTCGTCGGTCACCGGCTCGCCGAGACGACCCGCACGACCCAGATCCGAGGCTTCACCCTCACCGCGCCGGCCGACACCTTCGCGCTTCTCGCGACGATGCTCGAGCTTCCGGACCTCGTCGCGGTCGGTGATTTCCTCGTGTCGGGGTCGCGATCACGAGGTGGCTCGCGTGTCGACGTGCGCACAACGATCGACGAACTCACGGCCGCCGTGGCCGCTTACGGCTCTCGACGCTCGGCTCGGGTTCTCCGCGACGCCCTTCCGCTGGTCCGCGTCGGCGTCGACTCCCGACCTGAGACACACCTGCGGCTCGCGCTCATCGATGCGGGCCTCCCGGAGCCGAGCGTCAATCCGGCCGTGCCCGTCGACGGCGGCACCGCGGTTCTCCATCCGGACCTCGCCGAAGTTCGCCTCCGCATCGCGTACGAATACGAAGGCGATCTGCACCGCACCGACCAACGACGATTCAGGAACGACATCGTTCGCCGCGAGCGATTCGAGGCGGCCGGGTGGCGGGTCGTCCGCGTCACTGCGCACGACCTCTTCGTCGACCGCGCGTCGTTCATCGCACGGGTTCGACGGCTTCGGAGGCTCGTTGAGAGTGCTCATTCCGCTCGCTGATGCCGCATGAGAGCGCAGAAGAAGCACTCTCGACGAGACCTCAGAAATCCGACATGCGCCGTACTAAGGCATAGTGGGGACGGGTTCACCCCCGCCGCGAAGGAGTGAGAGCATGATCGACAAGGCCTCGATACAGGACTTCCCGCCGATGACGGCATCGCTGCTGGCGGACAATTCCGGCGTGTTCCGCGTCGGCACCGCCGAGCAGTACCTGACCGCCACCGACGCGGGAACGGCCCGCCGCCAGCTCGTCGAACTGATGCAGGCGGAGGCCCGGAAGGCGGGTCGACCGATCCGTGTGACGGTGACCGACCCGACGAGCGTCACCGTGCTCCTCATCGGTGTCGACGGCGAACTGCAGGAGGAACCGCAGTCAGCAGCGCCCGCGCGCACCGCGCAGCGGGCCACGCCACCGCCCGCAGCCGCGCAACGAGTGCCGCTCATCCAGGCGCCACCGCCCACGCCCTCCCAGCCGACACCCGCACGCCCGACCCCTGTTCAACCGCAGACACCGCCCCGCGCCGCACCCGCCCAGCCGTCGACACCTGCGCCGGTTTCGGCGCAGCCCGCGCCGCCGGTCTCCGCCAATCCGCAGTCGACCACGACGCCGCAGCCCGTCCCGCCACAGCGCCCGACCGTGCAGCAACCCGCGTTCGACACACCGCCGTTCCAGCCGATCTCGAACCAGCCGAACGCGCAGCAGGCGCCCGTACCCGCGCAGCGCGCGGTCCCGGCACAGCAGTCGGTGCAGGCGCCGCCGTCCGCGCCCGCGCAGCAGCAGCCCCCGGTTCCGCAGCAGCAGCAGGCTCCCGGCCAGCCGGCCGCCCCGGCTCGCCGCGATCTGCGCGATGCACCCTCGTTCCTCGCGCCGCCCACGATCGGCCCGGCGCAGCACGGGCTCGCCGGCCTGCTCAACAAGCTCGGCTTCTCGGTGCCGCCGTCGGCGACCGAGCGGGCCGAGCGTGACGACGTCCACGCCGTGTCACGCCACTTCCCGAGGCGTCGCACCATCTCCGTCGCGAATCAGAAAGGCGGCGCCAACAAGACGCCGACCGTCGTCAACCTGTCTTCCGTCTTCGCCCGGTACGGCGGTGGCGGTGTCGCGGCCTGGGACAACAACGAGACCATGGGCACGCTCGGCTGGCGGACCGAGCAGGGCGGCCACGATTCGACCGTCCTCGACCTGCTCGCCGCGGCGGGCGACCTCCTCTCCCCCGGCGCCGAGCGAGCCGACCTGTCGCGGTTCGTCCACCACCAGCCCGGCGACAAGTACGAGGTCCTGCGATCCGCGGCCGACGGCGAGCACGTGGTGACCGCCGACGAGGTCGACCTCGTCCATCGCGTCCTCGCGAAGTACTACCGCCTGATCGTCATGGACTCCGGTAACTCGGCCGGAGCACCCAACTGGCGGCGCATGGTGGAGCTGACCGATCAGCTCGTCATCCCGACCACGACCGTCGAGGACAAGAAGGAGGGCGCGCGACTCACCCTCACCGCCGTCAGCCGGGTGAGCGAGCGCGGTGCCGAGCTCGCGCGCAACGCCGTCGTCATCGTCTCCGAGGCCGAGGCGAAGGACACGTCGATCGCCAACGCCTACGCCGAGGACTTCCGTCCCTACGTGCGCGACGTCGTCGTCGTGCCCTTCGATCCCGCGTTGAAGAACGGCGTCATCCGTCACGACGCCCTGCGATCGAGCACGCAGCGGGCGTGGCTCGCAGCGGCTGCCGCGGTGTCCCGCGGACTCTGACCGGCACGGGCGCTGGTCGTCGACCGGTCCACGTCGATCATCCTCGGGCGTGCTGCACGATCGCGGTCAGGGCGTCGAGGTAGGACTCGAAGGCGACTCGCCCCTCCGCCGTGAGTGCGATGCGACGGCCACGGCGGTCCGTGTCACTCTTCCCGATCTCGATCACCCCGGCGTCTGCGAGCGCCGAGAGGTGCTTCGAGAGGGCCGACTTGCTGACACCGGTGATGCGCAGGAGCGAGGCGAAGTCGGCGTACTCGGCGGGAGCGAGCGCGGACAGTAGCGCGAGGCGTGCGGGCTCGTGGAAGAGCGGGTTCAGCGCGGGACGGGTGACGGCGGCCTCGGTCGCCGCATCGTCATCACGCATCGCCGGTCCGCGGCCGCCCGCCGACGGATGGACCGCCGGACGCGAGGCGGATGAGCGCCGGCAAGCAGGCTGCGAAGACCAACATGGCTGCGGCGAGCGCCGAGACGGTGTTCGGGGCCACGAGGTCTGCGGACCGCGCGGCCCACTGGACGAGGACGTACACGGCCGCGACGGCGACACCACTCATCGTGAGGAGCAGTGTGCCGACGCGATCCGACCAGTCGAGGCGCAGCTTGAGCGGTCGACTGACGGACAACGCCACGAATCCCAGGGAGACCAGGCCGAGGAGCCACAGCATGTCGAGGTCGACGACCACCCCGAGAGCGATGACGAGCGCCGCGGTGATGACCGCCGTGCCGAGGGCTCCCTGCCGGGCAGCGCTGCGGGAGGCGTCTCGTGCGGCGTTCAAACGATCCTGCGCGTCGCCGTGGTTCATGATGGACCTCCAGTCGTTGCGTCTGAAGAAACTATCAGATCGTTGCCTGAAGCGAAACTATTTGGTCGACGGTGCCTCAGTTCCTCCGGTGTCCAGCTCGCCGCGCAGGTCTAGACGGCGAGCGACACCTGCCGACCGAGCGCTTCGATCGCAGCCTCGTCGCGCTGGTAATGCGACCACTGGCCGATCCGGGTGCACGTCACGAGGCCGGCGCGCTGGAGCGTGGCCATGAACTGCGAGGCGGTCGACTGCGACACCTCAGCCCTCGCCTGGATGTGCTTGAGGCACACGCCGACCTCGGCCGCCGGCTGATCCTGCGGCGGGAACGACTCCGGATCCTTCAACCACCCCAGGATCGCGAGGCGAGTCGGATGTCCGAGCGCCTTGAAGATCGCCACCAGGTCCAACTCGCCAGCGCTCGTCATATCTCAACCATATCGCAATATCGCGATTCCACGATGTTGTGCAACACTATGGATCGGTAAATCGCGATCTAACGATGGAGATGTCATGACGCAGCACACAGCACTGGTGGTCGGCGCCCGCGGGGTGATCGGCGGGAACCTGATCACCCACCTCGAGGGGCTCGGCTGGGACGTGGTCGGGTTGTCCCGCCGCGGCGGCACCGACCGGGGATCCGTCAGGCACCTCGCGGTGGACCTGCTCGACCGCGACGCGACCATCCGCCGGTTGCGGGGCCTGTCCGAGATCACACACATCTTCTACGCCGCGTACCAGGACCGCCCCAGCTGGGCAGAGCTCGTCGCGCCGAACCTCGCGATGCTCACCAACGTCGTCGACGCCGTCGAACCTGTCGCGCCGGGCCTCGAACACATCAGCCTGGTGCAGGGCTACAAGGTCTACGGCGCACACCTGGGGCCTTTCGCCACACCGGCGAAGGAGTCCGACCCGCCGCACATGCCACCGGAGTTCAACGTCGACCAGCAGCAGTTCCTCGAGCGCCGCCGGGTCGGGGCCAGCTGGTCATGGTCGGCGTTGCGGCCGTCGGTCGTGGCCGGGATCGGCCTCGGCAACCCGATGAACCTGGCGATGGTCATCGCCGTCTACGCCTCCATGAGCAAGGAGCTCGGCATCCCGCTGCGCTTCCCCGGCAAGCCCGGCGCCTACACGACCCTGATCGAGATGACGGACGCCGACCTCCTCGCGAAGGCCACGGTGTGGGCGGCGACCACGGAGCACGCCCGCAACGAGGCGTTCAACATCACGAACGGCGACCTGTTCCGGTGGTCGTCGATGTGGCCGAAGATCGCCGCCTTCTTCGACCTCGACGTCGCGCCGCCACTCGAGATGAGCCTCTCCGAGGTGATGGCCGACAAGGAGGCCCTGTGGAACGCGATGGTCGAGCGGCACGGCCTCGCGCCCACCAGCTACGCAGCAGTGTCGTCGTGGGCGTTCGGCGACTTCGTCTTCGCGTGGGACTACGACGTCATCGCCGACACCTCGAAGTCCCGCCGGGCCGGGTTCCACGAGTACGTCGAGACCGAGGCGATGTTCCTCCGCATCTTCCAGGACCTGCGGGAGCAGCGACTGATCCCGTAAGCGTCGGAGCCCGGCCCGAACACCAGCCCACCGGTGAGCGGGACGGCGACGCCCTGCTTCATCGACGAATGCCGGCGGTAGCGCCGTGTTCCCGCTCGAACGTCTGCTGCGTCCGACGCGAAGCCGCTACCCGCCGGATGCCGAAGCACGCCCAGACGGTCCAGAACACCGCCATCGCCCAGCTGAGCGGGGCGCCTGCGGCTGCGAACCAGACGGAGCCGACCACGAAGAGCAGACCGACCGTGATCATCGCCCAGCCGACGGTGCGCTCACGTTCGAAGGCGAGCCGTTGCTGCACGAGCGAGTCCATGGGAGGACGCTATCGCGGGATCCGGAACGACGGCGCACGAACCGACGAGACCGCGGCCAGGTCAAACGGGCGCCGATCACTCATGCCCGGTGAGCCGACGATCGAGGCGCTCGAGGTCCGCCTCGACCATGGCGACGTCCCGCGCGAAGGCGTCGTCGTCCAGCTCGATCTGACGCACGGTGAAGACCACCTCGGCACCCTCCGGATGGGCCAGCACGCGGACCGGGTTCGTCACGACGGTCCCCGACGGCAGGGTCACATCGTGGTCGAGCACGCCGAAGCGGTTGCGCTCGACGAACCGGACCTCCACCCGACCCATCGGCGACTCGACGAACAGCGAGTCACCCTCGCGGACCACCTCGGCCTGTGCGAGACCGGCCGCCCACCGCGGAAGGTTGTCGATGTCGGACGCGTAGTCGTAGACGGCTTCCGGCGAAGCGCCGATGACCCGGCTCACGTGGTGACTGCTCATGACCGCATCCTGCCACCTCGGTGCGGAATCCATCGGCCACGTCCCGCCCGCGGATGATGCTCCGCGGGCGGGATCGTCCTGCGGGCTGACGACTCGACCGTTGACGATCCGTAGCCTGGAGTCATGCCCGGCAACACCCGCAGTCGCTCGTCATCTCCATCACCGTCCCCCATGGACCGGCGACGTCGGCGGCGCCGGCGTGGCCTCATCGCGGCCGCCGTCGCGGCATCATTCCTCGCGCTGGTGGTCGGCGGCGCCGTCGTCGCCGCGCCGCTCCTGCGGTCATACGGGATCTACCTCGTCCCGCCGTCGCCGCAGACGTACGCCGAGGTCGCACTGGATGCGATGCGGCAGGGGATCGACGCGACACCGCACCACTACACGCAGGTGCGGGAGCGGGCTCTGGCCTCCGTCGCGGACGCCTCCGACTACGCCGACACCTACGGGCCGCTCGAGGAGGCGGCGACCGAGTTGGGCGGTCCGCACACCACTTTCAACGATCCTGCGTCCGCGGCCGAACTGTTCGGCCCGTCGTCGGGATCGAAGGCGGAGAACGAACTGCCCACCGTCACGAGCGCTGACGGCGTGACGACCATCCGCCTCCCGACGCTCATCGGTGGCGGCTCCGGAACGGACTCCTTCGGCCAGCGGTACATCGATACGGCCGTCGAGGCGATCACCGCCGCCGCACCCGACACGTCGGCGTGGGTGGTCGACCTGCGGGACAACCACGGCGGCAACGTGTGGCCCATGCTGGCCGCCATGGCACCGCTACTCGATGACGGGACCGTCGAGACCTTCGAGTCCGTCGACGGGTCCACGGTGGTATCCGTGGACGGCGGGACCGTCTCCTCCGACGGCACACGACAGGGTGCGGCGACGACACCGCAGCCGAAGGTGCACGGGCCGATCGCCGTGGTCATCAACGGGATGACCGGTAGCTCTGCGGAGGCGGTCGCGATCGCCTTCATCGGGCAGTCGAACGTGCACGTGTTCGGACAGCCGAGCTACGGCTTCAGTACGGCGAATCAGCCGGTCCGCCTCTACGACGGCGCGGTCGTCAATCTGACCGTGGCCGTCGACGCCGACCGTACCGGCAAGCGCTACGGCGTCCCGATCGTGCCCGACACCCCCGTCGAGGACGTCGCGCAGCTCCCCGCGGCAATCAGCACGTGGCTCGCCGATCGCGGGTGATCTCGGGGGCGCCGTTCGTGTGACGACCGACCGGGGACGTGTTAGACACGAGGCATGACGCACTTCCCGATGACGCATGACCTCGGCCGGATCGACGTCGTGACGCTCGACGACACCGCCGCTCTCAGTCAGGACGTCGCACTCGACATCGAGCAGGTGCAGGCGGCTTGGCCGGCGTTCGAGAACTCGTTCGACTCGCTGCAGGGCCGCAGGATGATGGGCCTGGTCTACGGAGGAAGTGACCGGTACCGCATGGCGTCCGTGCGGCTGGACCGGGATGCCGACAACCCGCTCGGCCTGGATGAGACCGTGATCCCCGGCGGCGACTATCTCCGGCTGCGTCTTCGCGGCGAGCCGCCCGGCGTCTACGCCCGGATCGGCGACGCCTTCGACGTGCTCTTCGACCTCGCCGATCACGAGGAGAGCCGTCCCCACATCGAGCATTACCGGCGCGAGGGCGAGGTCGACTGCCTCGTTCCGATCAGGTCGCCGCGCTGAGCGGTCGACTCAGCCCACCAAGGGGTACCAGTGTCGGTCGCGCAGATGATGCTCGTCATCGTCGAGGTGCACCCACGTGCCGTCGGTCATCGGACTCGCGTCCGACGCCCACACACCGAAGTGGGCGACCGGCGCCGGCCAGTCGTATCCGTCGGCCAGTACCTCCACGACGTTGCGTACGGCGCCGATGAACTGCAGGCCCAGCTGCTCGCCGGTGATGCGCTGCGCCAGTTCGCGAACGGCAGCCGTGCCGTCGGCATCAGTGGATGCAGCCTCGAGCATCGGCAGATCGAGGCGAGCTGTGCCCTGCCTCGGCACGCAGAACACCCGGTCGGAGTCGCGCAGGAGCAGGCGCACGACCGACATCGGCCGGGGTGGCGTCGTCCGGCGGACGACCTCGGCCCGGCCTCCAGGAGGCAGCCACGGCGCGTCATGCGTCACGTGGACGAGCGTCTCGTCTTCGTTCACGCCGCGAGCGTACCTGAACCGAGGGAGCGTGACCGGTCCCTGCCCACGCATCCTGAGCGGCGGTGTTCACGAGCCGTCCGGCGATCGTGTCCTCAGCGGAAGTCGCCCAGCTGGCGCTCGACGGGCACCGTGCCCTCGACGATCACGTCGCCGGTGTGCGCAGTCGTGACGGTCTCGATCAAGACGATCTCGACCTCCTCGTCGGCGATGGGATTGTGCTGCACGCCTCGCGGCACGACGAAGAACTGGCCCGGCGTGAGCACGACCTCCTCATCGTCGGGGAGCTGGATGCGGAGCGTGCCGGAGACGACGAGGAACATCTCGTCCTCGTTCGCGTGGTCGTGCCAGACCAACTGGCCGAGGAGCTTCGCGACCTTCACGTATTGATCGTTGACCCGCCCGACCACTCGAGGCGTCCAATGGGCCTCGACCTGTCGGAGTTCGGCGGCGATGTCGATTCCGTGGAGAGCGTTCATGTGTCCATCCTCTCCCGGCTGGAGTGCGCATGCGGACGTCCCTCATCAGCAGGGGCATCGAGCATGAGGGTTCTGGCGACGACGTCAGACGGGTCGGTACCGCATGGCGACCGCGCCCGAGCGGAACTCCCGGCGGTCCACGAGCTCGAGCTCGATGCGCTCGCGCAGCCCGGCGAGCAGGGTCGGGCCGCGTCCGGCGAGCACCGGCTGCACGAGGAACTCGTACTCGTCGATGAGTCCCAGGCCGGCCAGCGCGAGCGGCAGCGTCACCCCACCCACCCACAGGTCCTCGCCCGGTTCCTGCTTCAGCCGCCGGACCGCCTCCTCGAGGTCGCCACGGACCAGCTCCGCGTTCCAACCGACGTCACCCAACGTGCTCGAGACCACGTGCTTGTTCGCCCGGTCGATGGTCTCCGCGAAGGGCACCTGCCACGGCTCGACCCAGTCCGGCCAGGTGCCGGAGGCAGGCCTCCGCCAGGCCGACTCCATCATCTCGTAGGTCACCCTGCCGAACAGGAGGGCGTCCGCCCGCGCCAGCTGCGCGGTCCAGTACCGCATCGACTCCTCGTCGGGTGGGAGCCCCGCCTCGTGATGACAGCACCCGTCGAGCGTCACGTTGATCGAGTATCGGAGTGGTCTCATCGCACTGCGCTCCCTCACGGATCGACGGCCTCCCGACGCTGGGAACCCGTCTGGCCAGCGAACCACGTCGCTGATCGGATGTCGATCACAGGTGTCTCGTCGCCCTGCCAGACTGGCGTCGATGATCATCCGCACCGAACGAACCACCCTCGAACCGATCTCACCGGCGCTCGCGCGACGCATCGTCGAACGCGACGAACGTGACGGTGACGACTGGCACCCGGAGTACCCCTTCGCCGATGAGCTCGGCCCGCTCCGCGGTCTCGCGGAATCGACCGTCAGCGACCCGATCTTCACGATGTACCTCATCCGTGATGCCGACGGTTCGGCCGTCGGTGGACTCGGCTTCTTCGGGCCGCCCGACAGCGACGGTCGCGTCGAGTTCGGCTACGGTCTCGTTCCCGCCGCTCGCGGGGTCGGACTCGCGACGCAAGCGGTCGTCGGCGCGCTGTCGTTCGCCGCAGCGCACGGCGCAGGACGGGCGGCCGCTGAGACCGACGTCACGAACGTCGCATCACAGCGGGTCCTCCTGAAGGCGGGACTCGCGGAGACCGGACGCACGACCACGACGGTGTCGTTCGCGCGCGAGCTCTGACAGGAGATGCAAGCCATGGTCGAGGCCTGATGGCTCCGCTCGCCCGAGCGGAACGTGAGGAGACCGTCGGGGTTCCGGGGATCGACGTATGGATCCCGTGAGGACCGGGGCTCGCGCGGGTGGTGAGGCGTAGACCGGAGGTCATGACCCTCACGACGATCCTGCCTTCACTCCGCCGCAGCATCCCGGACCCGTTCGCCCCCGACCGCTGGCCGGCACACACCCACCTCAGCACGACGGACGTGATCGTCGACGACGTTCCGATGCTGCGCCTGGCCGAACAGTGCGGAACCCCGTGCGTCCATTCGGCGGCAGCGGTGATCCCCGGCACGGGCGGGTGCCCGTCCCCCGCCGCACGCACCTCCGTGGTCGTCGTCCGCGTGAACACGGCGATCTTCGACGAGGACGGCCATCACCTCACCCTCGACGCCTGCCTCTCAGACGTCGAACCGTGCTGGTCGGAACTCCGGCTCATCGGGCGAGCGTCGACGACGCACACGGTGCCGTTCCGCATCGGCAGCGAGGCCGGAATCGAGCAGCGCGTGCCACTCCCCCGCGACCTCGCGCCCGGCGACCTGCTCGCCGTGCCGTGTCGCGGCGAGGTCGCTCAGTCGGTCGGCTCGGCGTCGGGCTTCATCCAGAACGGCGAGTAGTGGTACCCGTCGGGGTCGTCGAATTGGCGCTGGTACATGAACGGGTAGTCGTCGGTGTCGCCGATCCGTCCACCTGCGGCGCCGGCCCGCTCCACGAGCTCGTCGACCGCCTCGCGGCTCCCGAGGTCGAAGGAGACCGTGACCTTGGAGGGCGTGTCGGGTCCACCGATCAGCTCCTCAGTGCCGCCGACGCTCGCGTACATCTCGCGGCTGCCGAGCATGACGTACTGCTCGGGCGCGATCTCGAAGCAGGACACCTGGTCGGTGGACATCGCGGCGTTGCGGGTCCAGCCGAGGGCGTCGTAGAAGGCGGTCGCGCGGTCGACGCTCTCGACCGGACACGTGATGAAGAGGCTCATGCGGTCAAGCTACGCCCGGCGTGAGCGGGTCCACAAGGACGTTCTTCCGAGGTTCACTCGGACGGCGCCCATGGCACGGTCGGGTCGATCGCCTTCGCGATCTTCGCGCTGATCTCGGCCAGTTGCCGCACCTGCGCCTGGGTGAGCGAGCCGAAGACGAGCTCCTCGACCAGGGCGTGGTGCGCGGGCGTGGACCGCGCGACGTGGGCGTGGCCGTCGTCCGTGAGAACGGCGAGGGTGAACCGACCGTCGGTCGGATCGACCTCGCGTCGCACCCAGCCTTGCTTCTCCAGTCGCGAGATCGCGCGGGAGAGCCGGGAGAGTGTGCTGCTCGCGTACCCGGCGAGGGTGCTCATCCGGAGCGTGCGGTCCGGGGCGGTGTCGAGCGCGAAGAGCAGCCCGTGCTCGTAGTGGCTCAGCCCGCTGTCGCGCTGCAGCTGGGCGTCGAGGGCGGCGGGGAGTCGCTCGAGCAGGGTGGCGACGGACGCCCAGGCCGCAAGCCGATCACCGCTGAGGCCGGGACGTTCGGCGGGATCGGTCATGGGGCAAGCTTATTCGACTTGCTTGAGCAAGTGAACCGACTTAGGGTGACTTTCCTGAGCAAGTGAATCGGCGCATCGCCGAAAGAGGAAGATGACATGGACCTACAACTCCGAGGCAAGACCGCCTTCATCAGCGGATCGACCGGTGGCATCGGCGCAGCCATCGCCCGGACGCTCGCCGCGGAGGGCACACGGGTCATCGTGAACGGGCGCTCCGAGCAGGCGGTGCATGATGCGGTCACCGCACTTCGGCGCACGCACCCCGACGTCGGCCACGACGGGATCGTCGCGGACTTCGCCGATCCGGCCTCCGTCGAGCGACTGCTCGGCGACCTCGGCGCCGTCGACATCCTGGTGAACAACGTGGGCCAGTTCGGTCTCGCGCAGTTCGAGTCCGTCTCGGACGACGACTGGGCCCACATCCTCGAGGTCAACCTGATGAGCGGCGTCCGACTGTCCCGGCACGTCCTGCCAGGCATGTTGGATCGCGGCTGGGGGCGCATCCTGTTCGTCAGCAGCGAGTCCGGCGTGAACATCCCCGCCGACATGATCCACTACGGCGTCACGAAGGCGGCGATGATCGCCCTCGGCAACGGACTCGCGAAACGGACCCGTGGTACCGACGTGACGGTCAACACGATCCTCGGCGGCCCGACCTACTCGGACGGCGTCGCCGCCACGATCGAGGCCATCGCCGCCGACCAGTCCGCACCGGCCGACGCCGTGAAGGCGTCGATCATCGGCCAGAACCGCACCACGCTGCTCGAACGCTTCCTCGAGCCCGAGGAGATCGCCGCGCTTGCGGCCTACCTCGCGAGCCCGCTGGCGTCGGCGACGAACGGTGCGGCCCTGCGTGCGGACGGCGGAGTGCTGACCGGGATGCTCTAGGCGCAGGCTGGTCGCGATGGCAACCCTCGCGGTCGACGACCTGCTGTGCCGAGGGCCCGGCACCGACGTCACTCGGAGGAGCGACGCTCCCGTACCGCGTCGAAGGTCCGCTGCAGCGCACCGATGGACACTTCGGAGTCGACCTGGGCGACACCGATGAAGAGACAGTCGACGACCATCAGCTGAGCGATCCGACTGCCGAGCGCTCCCGAGCGGAACGCCGTCTCCCGCGCGGACGTCTGGAGGACGATGTCCGCGCTGGTCGCCAGGGTCGACTCCGCGTGGTTCGTGATCGCGATGGTCGTCGCGCCGGAGCGGGCCGCGAGCCGAAGGTAGTCGATGGTGTCCGCGGTCGCGCCGGAGTGCGAGATAGCGACGGCGACCGCCTGCTCGTCGAGGATCGCAGCGGCGGTCCAGGCGGCATGCGGGTCGGGCCACTCGAGCGCCACGCGCCCGATCCGTGAGAGCTTCCGCTGCAGGTCGACGGCGACGATGGAGCTCGCTCCGACACCGAAGATGTCGACCCGGCGAGCGCCGGCGACCGCTGCGACTGCACGGGTGAGGGCTGCCGTGTCGAGCGCCTGTGCGGTGTCGGCGATCGAGAGGGATTCGTTCGCGGCGACCTTCGCGACGATGTCGTCGAGGCTGTCTCCGGCGACGATGTCGGGCGACTGCACGTTCGTCCCGGCGAGTGCGAGCCGCTCGCGGAGGTTCTCCTCGGTCAGGTCGTGGCGGAAGTCCTTGAAGCGGTCGTAGCCGACCTTGCGCGTGAAACGGACGACCGTCGTCGTCGAGGTCGAGGCCTCCTCCGCGATCTCGGCGACCGACCGCGTCGCGAAAGCGCCCGGGTCGGCGAGCAGCGATTCGGCGATCCGCCGCTCGGAGGGACGGAGTTCGTCGAGGCGGGCACGCACCTCGGTGGACACCGCCCGTGATGTCCGGTGGACGTCGGCTCCCATCGGTGCTCCTCTCGACCGTGAACACTGTACCGTCGGCACCCACCGGCGGGATGTATGGAAATTACCATCCATCGTCGAACTGTGTATGTTTGTTGCAACGACTCGCGACCGGTGCCCTCCTCAGGTGCGGACTGGCCGACACGTATAGCGGAGTACCGCGGGTACTGCCGGCATGCACGATCCAGGAACCAAGGGAGGTCCCGTGACCAGCTCCACACCACGCAGCGACGTGATCAGCAGCACCGCCCGACGCCGGGCCATCGTCGCCGGCAGCGTCGGCAACTTCATCGAGTGGTACGAGTTCGGGATCTACGGGTTCCTCGCCACGATCCTCGCCGCACAGTTCTTCAGCGACGGCCAACAGACCGGTATCGAGTCGCTCATCGCGACCTACGCGTCCTTCGCGATCGCCTTCTTCTTCCGCCCGGTCGGGGCTGCGCTCTTCGGCCGCATCGGCGACCGGATCGGCCGCAAACCGACGCTCATCCTCGTCCTGGTCATGATGTCCGGGGCGACCGCCCTCATCGGCATCCTCCCGACGTACGCCTCCATCGGCGTCGCGGCGCCCATCCTGCTCACGATCGTGCGCATCCTGCAGGGCCTCTCCGCCGGCGGTGAGTTCGGCGGCGCCGTCTCGGTCATGACCGAGTTCGCCCCGGCCGGGAAGCGTGGCTTCTACGGATCGTGGCAGTCGTTCACGGTCGCACTCGGACTCCTCGGCGGCGCCGGCACCGTCGCGCTGCTGGCATCCCTGCTGTCCGAAGCCGATCTGGCGGCGTGGGGCTGGCGGATCGCCTTCCTGCTCGCCATCCCCCTCGGCGCGGTCGCCCTGTTCCTCCGCTTGAAGCTCGAGGAGACGCCGGAGTTCCAGAAGGTCGCCACCGCCGACACCACCAAGGTCGCCGAGCCGGTCGTCCGCGCGGGTGCCGCAGAGACCGCCAAGGCGATCCTCCTGGGGATCGGCCGCCTGATGGGCTGGTCCGCAGCCGGATACACCTTCCTCGTCGTCATGCCCTCCTACCTCCAGAGCAGCCTCAACGCGTCCTTCCAGGAGGCGCTGATCTCCACGGTGCTCGCGAACGCCGGCTTCGCGGCGACGATCCTCCCGGCCGGCTGGCTGTCGGACAAGATCGGTCGGCGTTGGGTGATGCTCACCGGCACTGGTCTCATCGTGATCCTGGCGCTGCCCCTGCTCAACGTGCTGCAGAACCCGGACCTCGGCGTCGGTGTCCACGGCCTCGCCGTGTTCGTCGCCGGAGCGGTCGTCGGCCTGATCGCAGGCCCGGGCCCCGCCATGCTCGCCGAGATGTTCCCCACCTCCGTGCGGTACACCGGTCTCGGACTGTCCTACTCGATCTCGAACGCCGTCTTCTCGGGCAGCGCCGGCCTCATCATCACCTCGCTGATCGCCTCGACCGGGAACGTCGACGTCCCGGCCTACTACGTGATGGCGACCTGCCTGGTGAGCGCGATCGCCATCGGCACGCTCCGCGGGAACGCCCACCGGGCGGAGCTGCGCAAGTGAGCCGCCCGATGCGCGTCATCGGCCTCATGTCCGGCACCTCGCACGACGCGATCGACGCCGCCGCCGCCGAGATCGGCGTGGACGGCGACACGCTCGTCGTCCGCCCGCTCGGGATGATCACCGCCGGGTACGACCCGGAACTGCGAGCCGCGATCACCGCAGCCCTGCCGCCGGCGACCACCACTGTCGACGACGTCTGCCGTTTGGACACGCGGATCGGGCAGGCCTTCGCCGATCTCGCGGTCCGAGCGGTCGCGGAACTCTGCGACGGGGAGGCCGACCTGATCGTCTCCCACGGCCAGACGATGTACCACTGGGTCGAGGACGACCGGGTCGAGGGCACGCTCCAGCTCGGCCAGCCGGCCTGGATCGCCGAACGCACGGGCTGCACCGTCGTCGCCGACCTGCGTTCGCGTGATGTCGCGGCCGGCGGGCAGGGTGCTCCGCTCGTGAGCATGATCGACGCGCTCTGGCTGGGTGGCGAGACCGCTGCGGCCGTCAACCTCGGCGGCATCGCCAACGCCACCATCGTGCGGCCGGGCCACGACCCGATCGCGTTCGACAGCGGACCGGCGAACGCCCTCATCGACGCCGTCGTCGCCGAGCACACCGGCGGCGCCCGGCAGTTCGACGCCGACGGCGAGCTCGCCGCGCGTGGCACCGTCCACGAGGAGACGCTCGACCTCCTCCTGCGCGAGCCGTACTACCAGCGCCCCGCTCCGAAGTCGACGGGCAAGGAACTGTTCCACCTCGACTACCTCCGCGAGCAGCTCGCCGGCCGTCCGACGCTTCCGATCGAGGACCTCGTCGCGACCCTCACCGAGCTGACCGCACGGACCGTGGCGGACGCCGTCCGTGGGGTGGAACGCGTCATCCTCGCCGGCGGAGGGGTGCGCAATCCTCAGCTCGTCGCGCGCATCCGGGCCGCACTCCCCGAGGCCGACGTCGTCAGCAGCGACGACGCGGGCCTCCCATCCGACGCGAAGGAGGCGCTCGCCTTCGCCGTCCTCGGCTTCCTGACGGTGAACGGCCAGGCCGGATCCCTCCCCTCGGCCACCGGCGCCTCACACGGCAGCGTTCTGGGCGCGATCGTCCCGGGACACTCGCTCCCCGCGCGGACGCTCGACGGTCCTCCTCGCGCGCTGCGGTTCGAAGCATGACCGACGACAGCCCCACGGATCACCACGACGGCGTCAGCCCGTCCGACCCAGAACGGAGGGCCGTTCGTGCCTGAAGCATCGAGTACCTTGGCAGCGCTCTCCACCGAGGGACGCAACCCGCGCACGGTCGACCTCGACACGCTGGACACGCTCCGGCTGCTCGAGGTGATCAACGACGAGGACCGACTCGTCGCCGACGCGGTCCGAGCGGAACTGCCGAGCATCGCGCGCGCCGTGGAACGCATCACGGAGGCTCGCCGGCAGGGTGGGCGACTCGTCTACCTCGGTGCAGGGACGAGCGGCCGGATCGGACTGCTCGACGCGGTCGAGTGCCCGCCGACCTTCGGCACCGATCCCTCCGAGGTGCTGGGGCTCATCGCCGGGGGCGAGCACGCCTTCGTCGTCGCCGTCGAGGGCGCCGAGGACGACCTCGAGCTCGGCGCCTCGGAACTCATCGCGGCCGACCTCCGCCCCACGGACGTCGTCGTCGGTCTCGCGGCCAGCGGTCGCACCCCGTACGTCATCGGCGGCCTGCGCTACGCACGCCATCTGGGCGCGGGGACGATCGCGGTGTCCTGCAACCGGAACGCCCGGATCAGCGCCGAGGCGGACATCGCCATCGAGGTGATGACCGGCCCCGAGGCGCTCACCGGTTCGACCCGGCTGAAGGCCGGCACCGCGCAGAAGCTCGTCTGCAACATGCTGTCCACCGCGTCCATGGTGCGCTCGGGCAAGGTCTTCTCCAATCTCATGGTCGACGTGAAGCCGACCAACGAGAAGCTCGTCGACCGCGCACAGCGCATCGTCGCGGACGCCACCGGTGTCGAGCGGTCGCTCGCCGACGCCGCCCTGGAGCAGGCCGGCGCACACGCCAAGACCGCCGTCGTCATGCTGCTCGCCGATGTGGACGCGGCGACGGCCGCCCGGCTGCTCGAGTCGCACGACGGCGATGTCCGCTCGGCCGTTGCTGCGGCGAGCGCCTGAGTAGGAACGAAAGGACACCGTGGAGATCATCATCCTTCCCGACGCCGCCGAGGTCGGTCGCGTCGCCGGTGCGAAGATCGCGTCGATCGTCGCCGGGCGGCCCCAGGCCGTCATCGGCCTGGCGACCGGGTCCAGCCCACAGGGCATCTACAAGGAGCTGGCCCGTCGCGTGCAGGCGGGCTCGCTGTCGTTCGCCGAGGCCCGCGGCTTCGCGCTGGACGAGTACGTGGGCATCCCGGCCGACCACCCCGAGTCGTACGCCAGCGTGATCGCGCGCGAGGTCGTCGTCCCGCTCGGCTTCGAACCCTCGCGCGTCCGCGTCCCGGACGGTCGCGCCGCAGACCTCGCGGCCGCCGCGAAGGAGTACGACCGGGCCATCGCCGAGGCCGGCGGCATCGACGTGCAGATCCTCGGCATCGGGTCGAACGGACACATCGGGTTCAACGAGCCCACGTCGTCGTTCGCGTCACGCACGCGCATCAAGACCCTCGCGCCGAAGACCCGCCAGGACAACGCCCGCTTCTTCGACTCGCCCGACCAGGTGCCGACCCATTGCATGACGCAGGGACTCGGGACCATCCTCGAGGCGCGCGAGCTCGTGCTGGTCGCCCAGGGCGCCGGGAAGGCCGATGCCGTCGCGGCCGCCGTCGAAGGACCGCTCAGCGCGTTCGTCCCCGGGTCGGCGCTCCAGTTGCACGAGCACGCGACCGTCGTCATCGACGAAGCGGCGGCATCAGGGCTGCGGTTGTCGGACTACTATCGCTACACCTACGACAACCGGCCGGACTGGCAACGCTTCGAATGAATCGGCCGGGCGATGGCCGACGACGCCCCCGTCCTCTGAGGCGTCCGGCCACCGTAGCCGCAACCCAGCACCCCGCTCCCCTGCACCCCGCTGACGCCCGCATTCGAGAAGGAAGCCTCGTGGCACACCCGACCACCGCCCCATCCCGCATCACCGAAGCCATCGGCGGAGCCGTGGGCGATCCCTCCCGGATCCGCACCCGAGCGATCGACCTGGCTGCCTACGCCGGGGATGCATCGCACTACCTGCTGACGCCCGAGGCGGTCGTCATCGCGGAGAGCGCTGCCGAGGTCGCAGCGATCCTCCGGGCGGCGACGCGGTCCGCCGCACCCGTCACGTTCCGGTCGGGTGGCACGAGCCTGTCCGGCCAGGCGTCCGGTTCCGGCATCATCCTCGACACCAGGCAGCGGTTCAAGATCATCGAGGTGCTCGACGACGGTAAGCGCGTGCGGGTGCAGCCAGGGGCGACGGTGGCGCAGGTCAACGCGCGACTCACCCGACTCGGCTACCGGCTCGGCCCGGACCCGGCGAGCGAGGTGGCGTGCACGATCGGCGGTGTGATCGCGAACAACTCCAGCGGTATGGCCTGCGGGATCGACGAGAACACCTACCGGACGCTGGAGTCGATGGTGTTCGTCCTCCCGTCCGGCACGACGATCGACACGGCCGATCCGACGGCCGACCGACAGCTCCACGAAGCGGAACCGGAGCTCGCCGAGGGCATCGAGCGCCTGCAGCGCCGCGTGCGATCGGATCCGGCGTCGGTCGCGTCCATCGAGCGCCACTTCTCCCTGAAGAACACCATGGGGTACGGGATCAACGCGTTCCTCGACTTCGAGTCGCCCGTGGACGTCCTGCAGCACCTCATCATCGGCTCGGAGGGCACGCTGGCCTTCGTCGCCGAGGCGACCTTCCGCACCGTCCCCGTCCTCCCGCTGGTGTCGACCGCACTGGCCGTGTTCCCCTCCCTCGACGCGGCGACGCGCGCGCTCCCCGAACTGGTCGCGTCCGGAGCCGCGACGCTCGAGCTCATGGACGCCACGTCCCTGACGGTCGGGCAGCGGCTCCCCGGCAGCCCGGCGGAGATCCAGGGGTTCACGCCGCAGGATCACGCGGCACTCCTCGTCGAGTACCGCTCGGAGGACGCCGTCGAGCTCCGGGACCGCGCGACGGCGGGCGGCGTGCTCCTGAACGGTCTGGACGTGCACGCGCCGGTGGTGTTCTCGAGCGACGCGTCCCAGCGGTCACGCGCCTGGGCGCTCCGCAAGGGTCTCTACGCCTCGGTCGCGGGAGCGCGCCCCTCCGGCACCACGGCCCTCCTCGAGGACATCGTCGTCCCGACCGCCGCTCTCGCAGACACCTGCGCGAGCCTGCAGGAGCTCTTCGTGCAGCACGCCTATCGCGACTCGGTCATCTTCGGCCACGCGAAGGACGGCAACATCCACTTCATGCTGACCGACCGGTTCGAGGGCGACGCCGCGCTCGGCCGGTTCAACGGCTTCACGGAACAGATGGTCGACCTCGTCCTCGCGGCGGGCGGCAACCTGAAGGCCGAGCACGGCACGGGTCGCGCCATGGCACCGTACGTCCGCCGGCAGTACGGCGACGAGCTGTACGGGGTGATGCTCGAGCTGAAGCGGTTGGTCGACCCGGCCGGGGTGATGAACCCCGGCGTGCTGATCGACGAGGATCCCGAAGCGCACCTCCAGGGGATCAAGCTCCAGCCGACGGTCGAGGAGGAGGTCGATCGCTGCGTGGAGTGCGGGTACTGCGAACCCGTCTGCCCGAGTCGCGACCTGACGCTGACGCCGCGGCAGCGCATCGTCGTCCGCCGTGCCGAGGAGTCCGCTCGCGCTCGCGGGGACATCGCCCTCGCAGAGGAGTTGGCAGACGACTACGACTACGCCGGCGTGCAGACCTGTGCCGTCGACGGGATGTGCCAGACCGCGTGCCCGGTCCAGATCAACACGGGCGCGCTGGTCAAGCGCATCCGGCGAACGGAGGCGGCTCCGGTCGCCGCCGCGGGGTGGAAGGCGGCCGCCACCGGTTGGGGGCCGGTCACGCGGATCGGTTCGGTCGCACTCTCCGGCGCGAAGCTCCTGCCGGCTCCGGTGGTCGGTGCGGTGACCGACGTGGCCAGGGCCGTGCTCGGTACCGACACCGTGCCGAAGTACTCAGGAGATCTGCCGGGCGGCGGACGCTCGCGGAAGGCACTCGGTCGGACGGTGGGTGCCGCTGACGGCCCGACCGTCGGCATCTACGTTCCGGCGTGCGTGAACAGCATGTTCGGCGCGGCGGACGGCGGGGACGGCGTCATGGGCGCTTTCACCCGACTGCTCGAACGGGCGGGCCTGAGCATGATCGTGCCCGACGGCGTCGAGTCGATCTGTTGCGGCACCCCGTGGTCGTCGAAGGGCTTCGCGTCCGGCGCTGCGGTGAACGAGCAGCGCACGGTCGAACGCATTCGAGCGGCCGTGGCCGACAGCGGCCTGGTGGTCGTCAGCGACGCGTCGAGCTGCACCGAGGGCTTCGCGAAGCTCCTCAGCGAGAGCGGCGTGGTCGTCGAGGACGCGGTGGCCTTCGCCGCCCGGGAGATCCTGCCTCGGGTCGACGTCTCAGCGCAGATCGAGCAACTCGTCCTGCACCCGACCTGCTCCTCACGGCAGATGGGCCTCGACCCGGATCTCGTGCGGATCGGCGAAGCCGTGGCCGAGCGCGTGCACGTCCCGGACGACTGGGGCTGCTGCGCCTTCGCCGGCGACCGCGGCATGCTGCACCCCGAGCTGACGGCGGCCGCGACGAAAGCCGAGGCCGCCGAGGTCGCCGCCCTCGGTGCCGACGCGCACGCGTCCTGCAACCGCACCTGCGAGCTTGGTATGACCCGTGCCACGGGCGAGGACTACCGCCACGTGCTCGAGCTGCTCGACGCCGCGTCGTCCAGCGCGGTGGGTGGGGCAAGCCTGCGATGACGGGCTGAGTCGCTGACCGAGCCCTCGGCGGTGGGCGCGGCCACCTTGCCCGCAGGCCGCTGCTCGTCCTCGATAGCCGCATGGCGACAGGGATCGAGTCACGCCGCTCGCGCTCGGCCGGTGGACGGACGGAGGGGCCCGGGACGTGTCCCGGGCCCCTCCGTCACGCGTCGAGTGACTATGCGACGCAGGACTTCAGTCCGTAGACGGAGGCAGCCAGGCCCACGTAGGCGACGACGCCGGTGCCGGCCGTCTGGACGATGCCGTACGCGGACGCGCCGGTGCCGACGACGGCGACCAGGCAGTCCATGTTGATGGCGTTCGGATCGGCGACGGTGCCGTGCCCGGTCAGCGCGATGGTCTCGATCTGCTTGCCGTTGATGTACTTCTGCAGGTACGAGCCCTTGCAGGTGCTCAGCGCCGCGCCCTTGGTCATGCTGTAGGACGACCCGTCGGTGCCGACGCAGACGTATTCGTACTGCCCGGCGGGTTCGGCGTTCGCGGCGCCCGCCGCGCCGACGGTCAGCCCCATCGCTGCGACCGCGGTGATCAGGATCCGAGAGAACTTCGTACGCATCAGAGATACTCCTTTGTCTCGTTTGTTTCCGAAGCCGACACCGTACCCACCCGTCGTCGCTTGAAGTCAAGGACGAAGGCGTGTTACTCGCGGGCGCGCGTCCCACTTCGACGATCCGCGCGCCAGCCCGGTCCGATCGTCTCCACGGGACCGACCGCTGGATCGGAGGCCGCACCATCGACACCCACGTGAAGAACCTCCGGGCTGGTGACGACCAGTCCCGACACAGACGATCGCGGTCGACGACTCAGCGTTCGGCCGGTGGTGCGAGGTCAAGTGCATCGAGTTCGAGGACCAGTTCCATGCACCGCAGGCGTGCGCGGGAGAAGTCGTAAGGCATCATCCGGACGGCCTCGGTGAGGCTCGTCGAGCCGCAGGTCGAGCCCGCGCCGTCCTCGTCGTCGGGAAGGGGGTGCGACTCGTCCCACACTTCGAAGCGGTCGTCGTCGGCCTGCGCCAGGCCGGAGTCCTCGATGACCGTGCGGAGGGCCGCCTCGAAGGCATGCCGTTCGGCGGCGACCTCCGCGACGCGGGGGTCGTCGACCGCGACCGTGTCGTCGAGTGCTGCTTCGGCGGCGTCGACCCGGTCGGACTCCTCCCGCAGCTCCGGGTGGGTGGCCAAGGCGATGAACCGCGACGCCTGGACGGAGGCGCCGAGCCCACCGAAGATCCGCTCGGTCACGAGCAGGGTGTCCAGGTCGTCCTGCCGCAGGGCGCCCACGGGCAGGTCTGTGAGGCGGTCGCTCACGACGTCGGAGAGCAGCCCCAACCTGCTGCCCTGCGCACGCATGCGCTGCACGGCGGTCCGCTGCTGCTCGAGTTCCGCCTGCCGAGCGACGAGGGAGCCCTCCAGGCGGTCCAGGATCCGCGCGACATCGTCCTCGGTATCGGTGATGCCTTCCGCAAAGGCGTCGCGGATGTCGTCGAGGGCGATGCCGGCGTCCGCCATCCGACGGATCCAGAGCAGCCGGATCATCTCGTCGTAGCCGTAGCGGCGGCGACCGTCGCTCCCCCGCTCGGGCTCAGGGAGCAGACCGATCTGGTGGTAGTGACGGATCGCCCGTGGGGTGATGCCGACGAACGCGGCGGCGCCTCCGATGGTGACCTGGCGCGGCGGGGTGAAAGTCGAGAACATGTGGGGGCCTTCCTCGGTGGGCGGAATACGTCCACTGCACCACATGACGCTACGGCAGGTGCAAGTCGACCCACGGCCGTCCCCGGGAGACGGATGTGCCTCAGTTGTGGTTCTCCTACGTTCGAGTGCACGAACAGGATGAAGCCGACCATGACCAGAGCAACGAGCCTGAACCGCTCCCAGGACCACATCGCCCGCCACTCGCGTCGAAGGTCCGTCGAGAGCGCGCATTCCGCTCGCCAAGGCGTGACGAACGAACTGAAGGCGCACGCTCGGCACAGGGCTGCACCCTGGGGCGCCATGGTTACGCTGGCGATATGACCGATCGCGTCCTGCGGAACAGTGACCCGATTGACCCTGACGCCGACGTGCGTGCCGAGCTGACGACCCGCCTCTCCGAGCTGCGAGGTCGGCAGCGTCCCGACGCCGTGGTCGAGGCCTCCCGCGCGGCGGTGCTGGCGGCAGTGCCGAGGCTGCGTAGCGCACAGGCGCGTCTTGCTCGGGACAGCGGTGGCGACGGACGAAGAGCGTCCCGCACCCGCTGGGGCGCTCGCGACACGGCGACGGTGGTCGCGCTCCTGCTCGGGTTGCTTGCGGCCGGTCTCGTCCTACCGTCTCCCCGCAACGGCCGGCCGGCTCTCGGTGTCGACGAAGCGGCGATGTGGGTGGGGCTGTGCGCGATCGTCTCAGCGGTGATCTTCGGCCTCCTCGAACGGGGAAGACTCACGTCGTTCCTGCTCGGCGCACACACGCGCGGCGCGGCGCGGCTGTACGTGGTGGTCGGCGTCGTGTGGACGGTGGTCTTCGCCTACGTGGTGGGCAACTGGGATGAGGTCGATCGGTACGAGCCCGCCCGGGCGATGACGGGCCTCGTGCTCCTCGGCACAGCTGTGGCCGGAATCGCTGCGCTGGCGGTGGTCGCTCGCCGCCGGGATCGCGTCGCGCTCGCTGATCCGATCACGGCGGCGAAGGACGAGTGGGGCAGGAGCCCGGGAGACGTCGATCCACTTCGGCAGTGGTGGGCTGCGCTCCCCAGCACGCTCACGCCAGCCGAGCGGCGTGCAGCGGATCGCTCCTACGGTGTGACGCTCGAGGTCTTGGAGGGGGAGAAGATGCTCCGGGCTCGCGACGCACGGCGCCTCCGACGCAAGAATCCTGCCGCGGTCTGGCGGGGCGACACAGGCTGAGATGAAGCGTGAGCCCCCGCCCGACGGCGACGCACGACAGTCCTCCGGGCGAGGATCCTCTCATCCGGTCAGCAGCGCTCCGTTCGGCGATGCACGGATGCCTCGTCGCCGTTCATGCAGCGTTCACCCGCGCGTTCCGCCGGTCCTCGCGAATGACACTGATGATGCCGATAGCCGTGGCGAGCAGGAGGAGGCTCTGCACGATCGCGGGGTACAGCTCGGTCGGTACCGGGCGTCTTCGACGCTCCGGCACGGCAGCGACATCGCGAACACGACCGCTGAAGCCACGCTCGCCCAGGTCCGGGAGCGAGGAGCATGACTTCGAGATCTGACCTCAGCTGAGAGCCAGGAGGGCCCAACGGCTCAGGGCTGCGCCCGTACCGAGTATCACGGCGGCGCCCCAGACGAGGCCCGCGCTGATTCTCCTGGTCAGCCCGAGGCGTTTCCGCAGCCGCGTGACGGTCTCGACGTGTCCCGCCATCTCTGCTGTGAAGCGCCGAAGCAACACCTCGTCTGCAGGTGTGGCCGGCGCAGGAGTCGTTGGCTCGGACAGACGTTCCACCGCGCGGGAGACCGAGTCGATCCGCACCTGCACGGCTCCCGTGTACTGCTGGACGATGACCCCGGCAGACAGGACGAACGCCCCTATGGAGGTCGTGAAGATCGGCAGTACCTGCGCCAGCTCCTTCTCCGATTAGTCGTCCAGCGGGCCGATGAACGCTGCCGAAGCTATAAAGCCGACGCCCAGTACCGTCAGGAGGACGACCAACGCACCCGGCCAGGTGGCGAGCGGTTCATCGACCAGCTTCCTGAACCCGTGGACGTTCACCGTCTGAGCCATGCAATCGAACCTACCCGCGACGATGACAATCGCGCAGCATCGATCCCGGGGCTGCACTTCTCGACGGCGGACACCTCGGTGCAGAAGCTCGTCGACGCCGGGATCCTCGTCCAGTCCAGCGCAGGCGGACGGAACCGCTACTGGCAGGCCGGCGAGGTCCTGCAGGCGCTGGACGAGTCCGGCGCACGGGCCAGTCGTCGGCGGGGAGGTTTCCGAGCTGGCCAGCCCGGAAGGCGCCGCCGCTGAGCGCAGTCCGGGTGGAGGGACCGATCCGCCGAGCTAGGCGCTTCGCTCGGTCGTCCGGAGCCAGTCCGTGATGGTGGTAGCGACGTGGTCGAGGTCGGATTCGAGGAGGAAGTGTCCGCCGTCGACGAGTTCGACGCGAGCATCGGGGACGTCGCGGGTGAACGCCGTGGCGCCGGCGGCTGCGAAGATCTCGTCGTGACGCCCCCAGATCGCGAGCACCGGCACCTGTGAGGTGCGGAGCCAGTCGTGCACCGCGGGGTAGAGGTCCCGGTTGGTGGCGTAGTCGCGGAAGAGCGCCAGCTGCACGTCGTCCTGACCCGGTCGGGCGAGGAGCGCGAGGTCGTGCTCCCAGGCGTCGGGGTCGACGGTCGTCGGGTCCGGCACGCCGTGGTTGTACTGCCACTCGACGGCCTCCCGCCCGAGGGCCGGACGGAGCGCGTCGCGCGTCTCGGTGGTCCGTTCGGCGCCGTCGGCCCAGATCGGGTCCCAGAAGCTCGGTACGAAGCCTTCTTCGTAGGCGTTGCCGTTCTGGGAGATGACTCCGACGACGGCAGTGGGGTCGTTGAGGGCCAGTCGCCAGCCGACCGGGGCGCCGTAGTCCTGGACGTAGATCGTGTACTGCGTCACGCCGATGGTCGAGAGGAACCGGCCGGTCACCTCTGCGAGGGCCGCGAAGGTGTATTCGAACTCGTCGACCGAGGGGGCGGAGGAGCGACCGAAGCCGATGTGGTCTGGAGCGATGACGCGGTACTGGCCGGCAAGCGCCGGGATGAGGTGCCGGAACATGTGGGAGCTGCTCGGGTACCCGTGGAGGAGCAGGAGCACGGGAGCGTCGGCAGGGCCGGCCTCACGGTAGAAGACGTCGAGCCCGTCGATCGAGACGGTGCGGTGGTGGACGATGACCATTGCTAACCCCTTAAGATTGTTTTACTGGTTAGCCAGACGGTAGCATGGATCCAGGGCGCCGGTCGGCGCGACAGAACGGAGAACGATGCTTCGCGACGAGGAGCTGCTGCTGGGCCTGTTGAACAGTGCGCCGGTCGTCGAGGGCACCCCGACCGATCAGCTCGAGGGGGTGGCCGGGCGAGACCTCGTACGCAGCTGGGGTGGCACCGGATCCACGGACGAGGTGGCTCGCCTTCGTCGTGCGAGGCAGGCGCTGCAGACCATGGTCCGCGGCGATGACGGAGGAGCGATCAGAGACCTCGCGGGCATCCTCGACGATGCCGTGCGCACGCCGCGTATCACCCCGGATGGCGTGGTCTGGGAGCTTCAGGTCCCTGACGACGATCGCTTGGTGGCGGGGGTCGTGCTGGCGTGGTCGAGCGTGATCACGGAGTTCCCCGGGCGCCTCCGCGCCTGCGCGAACCACGAGTGCACGCAGTTCCTCGTCGACCACAGTCGACCTGGCACCGCGAAGTGGTGTTCGATGGCGGTCTGCGGCAACCGGATGAAGGCGCGCACGCATGCGCGCCGCGCTCAGAGCTGAGCGGCCCGGCACACGCTTCCTCGCCTCGACGTTGGTCTCGGCGGCGATGATGGGACCCCCGGGCCGCCGGAACCAGTACCTCGACGCGATGACGGCGGTGGCGGTCGCCGGGCCGGCCACGGTGGTCGCCTTGCTGGCTGGCGTCACGGTGGCGCTGCTCCCCGTGCCGACTCGACGGGCGTTCGCTCCGACCGCGGAGACGTTCTCCATCACCCTGCTCGTCATCGTCACCGCGGTCGCCCTCTATCGCGGAGCCGTGGGCGCTGACGACGATCGCCAACTCGACGCCGGAGCGGTCGGCGGATGGCTGTTCGGCGCCGTCGGGATCATGGTTCTGCTGACCGCGGTCGCGATCCGCGCCGACCGCAGGCGACGAGCCGACCGTCGTGCCACGTCGACGACCGCACGGCGGTCGTCGCGCCGCTGACCGCAGCGGCGCGCGGACCGGGACGAGTGGGGCCGGAGCTCGCATGCGGTGCGTGCGCTCAATCGTCGTCTCGATCTCACTGGGGTTCCTCTGCCGAGCGGGGCAAGCACGCTACTGAGCGGAACGACGCGATTGCGCCTTCTCGACTCGACCTGCGACATACAGCCGAGACAGAATCGCGATCGCGCCCACCGCGGTCCCGATCCAGGACACCCAACCGTGGTCGGTCATGAAGTTCGTGATCGGGTCGGGGAGGAACCGCAGCACGTTCGGGTTGCTGTTGTGCAGAGTGAAGGAGACGGCGATCAGGATTCCGAGACCCGCGAGGACGGCGAGGGCGGCACTCAATTTCTTCATGGAATGAGAGGACACCGTGCCCTTGGGGCCGAGTCAAGTCATCCGTTCGCTTGACTCTGCCCCTGGGGCATCTGCTGGTATTGAGATCGAAGACGGGGAGAAACGTATGGCGTGGAGCACGCAACAGCTGGCCGACCTCGCCGGCACGACGGTGAAAACGGTCCGGCACTACCATCAGGTCGGGCTCCTCGATGAGCCGGAGCGCGCGCGCAATGGCTACAAGCAGTATCAGACCTCCCACCTGGTGCGACTCCTGCAGGTCAAGAGGATGAGCGATCTCGGCATCTCCCTCGCGCAGATCCGCGCGCTGGCCACGAGCACGCTCGACACGGACGCCTCCATCGCCGTCCTCGATGCCGAACTCGAGGCGAGCATCGAACGACTGCAGCGCGTGCGCGCGGAACTCGCCCTCCTCCTGCGATACCGCGCGCCTCTCGACACGCCCACACCGTTCGCGCACTCCGCCGACGGCCTCCCGGAGAAGTACCGCGGGCTGCTCACCGTGTACTCCCGCGTTCTGAACGAACCGGCGCTCCACGACACGAGCGATCTCCTGAACGAGCCGGATGAGGCGAGCGAACCGTTCGAATCCCTCACCGACGAATCGGACGACAGGGCCATCGATGATGTCGCACAGCTCCTCGCGGTGTCGATGGCGGCCCACCGCGAACGGTTCCCGTGGGCTTCCGATCTGCGATCGGCTCAGCGGACGAAGGGGAATCTCGCGCAGGAGGCACTCTCCTCCGCGGTGGTCGATGCCTTCAATCACGGCCAGCTGCGTGCTCTCGCGCGCGCGAACGAGATCGTCCGCAAGGCTGACACGGTGAACGATGAAACGCTGTGAACGATCCGCGTCACGGGCGCCACGGAGTTGACCCTGTCGTCGGGGCACGGTGTCCGATGACACCCATGAAGAACAACATATTCTCGGTGGCCTGACGGCTGTATCCGCGCTCAAGCGATCACCCGATTCGCCGAGAGGGCGCGTGATCATTCGAATCGGCGAGGCTTGACTCGGCCCCAAGGGCAGGTTGTCGACTGTCCGTGTCGTGAAGTGCGCGACACCGACAGGAGGGCTTTTCTGTGAACACCGACACCATGCCGACAGATCGTTCTCGCAGCGTCGGCTGGCCCGAACTCGCCGTCGCGGCGATCACCGCTGTCGTGCTGTACCTCGGCGGCGGGCTTGGCCTCTACCTGCTCGAGCTCCCAGCCGCAGCATCGGGAGTCGCGCAGTTCGCACTCTCTGCCGCCGTCCCCGTGCTCGCGTTCGTCGCCGCGGTCCTCACTCGTCGGCGATCGCTGAGTGCATTCGGGTTCCGCCGGGTCGCCCCGAGGTGGTTGCTCCTCGCGGCGTTGCTGGGCCTCGTCGCGATGGGCCTCGCGTCGCTGCTGTCGATCTTCGTCCTCGATCCCCTCTTCCCCGAGGACAACACGCAGGCGGACTACGACACCGCCGCGACCGCAGGCATCGCATTCTTCCTCGGAACGCTCGCCATGGGCGGAGTCATCGAACCGTTCGGCGAGGAGCTCCTCTTCCGCGGTGTCCTCGCGAGCTTCCTGAAGCGTTGGGGGCCATGGGTGATGATCGTCGGATCGACCCTGGTGTTCGCACTCGCCCACGGCATCAACGTCGTCTTCTTCTCAGCCGTCTTCATGTCGGTCGTGAGCACCTACCTCTATTGGCGGACCGGATCGATCTGGACGAGTGTGATCGTCCACATCACCTACAACTCCGCCGCCCTCATCGCCAAAGGCTTCGGACTGTAAAACGGAGACAAATAGGAAGGCACCATCGCGCGATTTCCCCCGGCGTGGAATACCAGAGCGTCCTGACCGGCGATACACGCCGAATCGGTCGCGGGCTCATCATCTCCCGCTCGCCTTCCGCTTCCTGGGAGGCGCAGAGAGAGCCGGTTGCCACTCCGAGTGAGCCCGAGGGCTACTGTGAACGACCACTCCAAGTGTCGCCCCACGCTCAGTGATCGAGCGGGTTGCCAAATAAAGTGTCGCCGCGGTTGTCCAAATAAAGTGTCGCTCTGCACAAGTCCGCGTGATTCCGCGGATCTGGGGGCGCGGATGGGATCATCTGGTGGCGCTTCGCGCCGATGCGCGCAGTCTGAGGCGACGAGCCATCAAACATGAAGTGCTCAGTGGCAGTGCAGATTAGAGGGCGAAGTCGAAGATCGAGCTGCGCACGCACGAGCGAAACTAAGACTGGTCGGAGGCCACATCCGGTTCCTTTGCGAGCTGTGCGCGCAGGATGTCGACGATGTTCGCCCGGGGCACGCAGCAGTCGAACTGGCGCGCCTGGAGCAGTGGCAGCCGCCATCGCGGCGGCTTTGGTCTCGAGTCATAGCTCTAACATCGTCGGGAGTCGCTCGCCGTTTCCAACGGATCTTGGTTCAGCGGAGCACTCATCGGCACGACCGTCGATTTTTCGTCACTGACCAAGAACCGCGGCGGCCGGAGGCTCCGCAGTGCGCACGAAGTCGAGTTCAAGAATGTACTCGTGGACAGCAGCCACCCCTTTCGAAGTCTCGCGCTCGTACCTCTCCGCGAAAGGGACAAGGAAGCTCGCGTTATGCGCAATTCCTTCACACCAGTAGTACCAAGCAAATCCCAGAACATGCGGTTTTGCTCCGACGGCGCTGAGGTAAAGGTGGTCTAGTTCACCCAACGAGTGCACTTTGGCCGAGAGTTCATGCGCCGTGGCGAACGGATCGTTCGCGGGCGCGAAGATGCGCGACGCAGGCCGGTAGTAGCGAATCGAGCTGCTGGAGTTCTCCAGCATGAGAATGCTCTCCTGATACATGTGCGGTTGAAGCCCTGGAAGGCCAACCATAATCACATGCTCCGCGTTCGGTTTGTCGTCGACGACGGCAGTCACCAGATTGTGGTCATACCCCGCTCCCACGATCAGAGCATCGCGAGGACTCGGTTTGTTCGAGTGCGTGCCTTCCATCCCCGGAACAAGGCCCACCCGATCCACAGGTCCTCGCGTGAAATTGGTTCGTTCACCCAACCTGTACGAATCCGGGTCCGAATAGTAGACCGCGACCCGAGTGACCCCCGCGGCTTTTAGCGCGAACGGCAGCATTGCGATGTGAGGGCGCATCATCCCGGTAATGTCAATCGCGATAGATATGGCCCGAAGCGGAACTGAGACCTCGAGCTGGCTCAGGACCTGCTTCCAAGACTCTGCCGGGCTCGAGCTGAGAGAGGCGTGAACTACCTCCCCGTCGGGGAGTTCCTCAGCGGTGTAGTCGTATTCGTCATGGACGAGCCACACTTTTCGGGTCGCACTCACCGCTTCGGCCAGGGTACGCACGCGTGCCGAATCGTTCAGGGCCGTGAGGAACAAGTCGTAGTGACGGGAGCTGACGTCCGCGTGGCTAAGACTATTTCGCTTGAACGCAGCGTATTCGACTGCCATCAGAACAACAGATCCGTTGTGTTTGCAGTGACGTGGAAGGGCGCATTAAGCGACGTGTCCAGCGTTTCCCTGACCCGCTGGAACGCGAGATCCTGCACCTTCGGATTGAAGATCGCTTCAACCGTCCCCCGATCCAAAGTAGCGTCCCCACGCCGCCCTGGCCGAAGTCCCCACAGTGGCGTGAGCATCGGATGAAGCTGGAACTTCCGATGCCGTGCGCCATGATTTCTGGCCGACCGTCCGCCTCGAATCTCGATGAGCAGGCCATGACTCACGCATCGTTCGAGCACAGCGTGCGCATCCGGCGATACCTGGCTCAGACTGGTTGAGAACGTAGCGACGTCAATCTCGTTGGGCTTGTTAGCGTAGCGAATGGAGTGCAGATACCGTCCGAGCCTGCGGATGGCGATCTCGCACTCTTCCCCTTGGGTTCCAAGGGGCTTCGCGTCCGAAAGGTACCAGTTGGAGGCGTCGAGAACGCCCTCGCTGAGTGCGCGCTCCGATATCTGAATTGAGCCACGGAAAACATTCTCACCGTGGAATTCAGCCCAGTGCGAAACGTACTTGAGAATCATAAGAAGGTTGCGCGGCAGAAAACCTGACAGGCTTACCAACTCAGCAAAACCGGCGTACGGCGTCTGCCTGCCCGCTTCAGAATAGATCTGCGCGATCGCGTCGCTTTTGCGATGTTTGAAGAAGTTCATCAACTCGGAATCTTCGTTTCCGTCGACCAATGGAGCCACGAAGTCGTGCGCCGCCGCCGCGCTTCCAGATGACGGCTCCTGCCCTCCCGCCCACAGCTGATAGAAGCGCAGAATGGCGAGTTTTTCGACGAGAGGGTATTCGGGGAAGCTCAAGGCGCGCGCGACGTCAGACGCGACTCGCGGTCCCTTCGCCCCGCTCAGCGCGCTACGCAGATTGACAAAGTACGGCCGCTCCAGCGCGGCGTAGCGCTTCAGCACCGCGTGAAGTCGCCTGGTCTGCAAGCGGTCGTCAGACTCAAACGACAGTCTCGAGATCCAGCCCGCTGCTTCATCTTCATCTAGATCAAAGGCAGCAAGTCGACGCGTGATGAGGTCCCGGCAGAACTTCTGATACTCATTCGGATCGCGGGCGTAGGCATCTTCAATCGGGTAGATTTCGTACTCGCTCCCTTTCCTGTTCACCTCGCCTGCGCTCAACGTCTCCTGCGTCCGAATCCCCCAGCTCCTGCCACCGACGAGGAATGTCGCAGGCGCCTCCTTCTCTCGGATGAGGGTATTGAAATAGATCTGCTGATCTTCGGTCAAGTTCTCATATTCGTCGGCGAGGAAGGTGATTTTCACGTCTTCGAACCCGGGGAGCTTGGATACCGATTTCGCGGTGGCAAAAATGAGCTCGCCGGGATTCGATCTCACCTGTACATCGAGTCGGCCCGTGTGCGCTGCGTTGTTCACCGCCCAGTCGATCTCACGCCGAAGTTGGGTGAGGTACGCCAAGATGCTGGACAAGGACATCGCGAAATCATCGACGTCGGAGACGGGAGCCTGCAGCGCCTGCGCCACGGCCCGGTATACGTCGGCGATCTCCTCCTCGCGCCACTGCTCAGATTCGTTCACCTCGGCCACGGTCGCGACGAGCAGCTCCGTGATCCACAGGTCCATGTAATAGGCGAACGTGGTAGCCCAGAGCTCCCTCGACTGACCCTTGTCTCGGAACCGACTTCCATTGAGGCCCCCGCATCGGAAGTAGATCCCGATGTATCCGTCTACCTGCACTTGGCGCAGAGGGCGTTCGTTTCGTGTTTTCTGCAGCGGGTAGGAGTAGTGGCGCATAAGATGCGTGCGCCCGCCGCCTTTCAGGCCGGTCAGGAACTGTGGCATGGCGCTGGCTGGGTCAACTATGGATCTGTCTCTGCCGCCAAAGGAGACATAAGTTCGTTCGATCTGTGGGTCGTTGAGATCGACTGCTTTCGTCACGTCGAATGGACTTCGCACTAGCCGTTCAGCTCCTTGGGATAGCGGCGGAACATTGGATTCCAAGGGCCGTAGGTGTCCTGCACCCAGAAGATCGGCAACGTGTGATCCGGGACGTTGTGGTGTAGCCCCAGCGTCAGCTGACCCTCGCCATAGCCCATCGTGTTGCCGGGAGCGAGGTCTGCGCCATAGCGTTCCGCAACGGCCATGCCGACCTCTCGACTAATCCCGGGGGGCGGCGCGGCGTACACGTGCGACTCCTCGCTGAAGGCTAATTGGGATGCGTTCAGCTCATGAACGGCCGCAACACGGTCGAAGCCCAGCCGGCGGACACCGTCCATCCCGCTCGGGTTCGCGAACAGGGTGAGGTACCAGATCTCGACGGGTTGCTCGCTCAGAAGGGCAGCCTGGCGGACGTGATCGATGAAGACTACGTTGTGTTCCGCTGCCTGCCGTCCTGTGCCGACGACATCGTCGATGAAAACGAGACGCCGTATCTCAGGATCAGCAATGCGGAACCGCCCATCCTGATGCGAAGCATCAAGTAACTCATAGGGGTTCGGGAAGAGTGCCTTGTGAAGACGGTTTTCCTGTCGAAAGTAGTAGAGAAGATGTGTACCGCTCTCGGCAGGGTTCCCCACCCCCAGGAACCGCGTCTGCGAGAGTGCCGCCTCAAAGCCAGCCCGCAAGAGAGCTGGGTCAGCACTCCCATCGGCTTGTTCGCGGATCTCCTGGATGACCTCGTAGCGAAAGAGATCCCGGTAAAGCGCTTTGAGCAGTTCGCGGACCTCACGGAGACCAAAGTACGTGAAATGTGACAGCAGGTGTGCCGCGTGTAGTCGCTCGACCTCGGCGGTGTATTCGTCTGATTTCCCGGTGAAGTTCTCCAGCCAGAGGTTCACATCCTGAACACTGCCGTTCCCCTCCCAAAGAGCGTCCGACAGCAACCGGATGCGTTTCCGGATGGTCGCCTCGTCTTCGTCCAGTCCGCCCAGCTCAATCAAAGGTTCGCCATCTCGAAGATCTCGATGTACTCCGCGGGGGCTGGAGCCCCGTTCTTCCTGGATGTCAGGAGCGTCCGCCCACGGATGGGGTCGCGCACGGACAGGGTTCGCTTGTATCCCAACGACTGGATTATGTCCGCGAGATGCTGACTCGTCCTGAGCACGCCCCCTGCGACATGGTTGTCACCTGACACGAGTGCGATCCTTTTCACTCCCACGCTGTGCGCGTTCAGGAAAGTTCGTTGCATATCGGTGAAGTAGGCCAGATAAATGGCGCCTCGGCGCGCGTCCTTCTTGGCGATCGAAGCGAGAGCTAGCTGGAGCTGCGAGCTCGTTACGCTCGACAACTTCAGCATCAGGTCCTGAGGCGAGAGATGCTCCCGACCGATGCTGCTGTGCTCGAGGTGAACGGTCTTACCCGTCGGGGCGTGACCTAACCACGCAGCTTCCAAGCTGGTGCTGCGGACGTACTTTTGGGCTGCACCATACGGCGGGCTGGTTAGCAGCAGCGTTTTGACCGCCTGCTCAGAGCTTGGCCACATCGTGACGTCCCTGGCATCGCCAGCGCGCACCTCGGCAATCGGCCGCCCGGGTGGCAGAGTCTCCAGCTTGGCCACGATTGATGCTCCCTCCAATGCCCACTGACGCCAGACATCCGAGCAGGACGCAGTCTCGTTACGGGTGCCTTTCACCGGCACGGGAATCCGGGGGTCAGTGGTAGCCATCCGCCTCGCAGTGAGAGCGAGACACAGTTGCACGAGATCTCGATCCCGCTCCTCGCTGTCCTCCGCCACAGCGGCCAGTCGCCCGAGGGCCGACATCGCTTCGTTTGAGTACCAGCGACTGAGTAGCGGTGACAGATCGGGGACACGACGCCGGCGTTTAGCGACGGCCAGCGCTTCGTTCAGAACAGTCGCTGAGTGGGCATGTGAACCTCGCGACACCTTAACCCGGCTGACCAACGCCGCGACAGGGTTCTGCTCGACACCAATCGAGGCGAGCCCCCGCAGTTGCGCTTCCAGAAGCACCGTCCCCGAACCAACGAATGGATCGAAAACCACATCGATGTCGGAGGTGACGGCTTCTGTTGACAGTAGAAACCGGGGAATATGACGAAGCAGTCTGGCGGGGTAGGGGTACAGTCCGTGCGTGTACTCGCTCGCCGGGAGCGGACCCACTAACTGACGAAAGCTGATGTCAACAGGCACGCCTTCGTACCTGCGGACGAGCGCCGCGTACTCACGTGCGTAGTGCGCCGACGGTGGGCGCCTCATGGGGTTGTGCGGGGCATCGAAGCCCGCCATGTGCGAGATCGGCTCTAGCGCGCTGACCATCACCGCCCCCTTCCCCCAGTGTCCGCTCACGATACACTGTCAGGCGACGTCCCTGGCCACGGCGAGTCGGATGGCCAAGGTTGTGCTCCCATGGGGTATGGCCCGCGCCTCACAAACGCTAGACTGTAGTTCGACGTTAAGTCTGCCTGGAGGGATACTGATGAGCACTGTTTCGGCGACCATGGAATCACGCGCACAGCAGCTGCGGAACCTTATTGAGGATCTTGTCAAGATCGTGGACGCGAATGGTGGGTCCATGACCCAAAGCGAGGCGGTTCGCTCCGTTGCCAGCCAGACCGGCTTGCCTCTGTCAGATGTCCCTTATGTAGTGAATTCTGCTGTCGCCGATCACCGGATTACGGCAGACCTGCGTTCAGGGATGCTTGAACTAGTACGCTGAATGGGTGCCCGAAGATAGTCCTGCCACGCCGCTGAAGACGCTCGCTGACGGATCAGTGGTCGATCCCGCTAGGGAAGCGCAACGCCACAACCGCGGCGAAAAGTCACCGCAAGGTGAGAAGGACTACCGCACCTCTGCGGAACGAGACCGTGGGCGGCTGGGGTACTCGGAGTATCTACGGCGGCTCGCAGGTGTCACGCAGGTCGTGTCGCCGGAGCTTGCATCGGCACAGATGCATAGTCGCTCCTCTCACACCCACAAGGTGGCGATGATTGCGCGGGAAATCGCGGATCATATCGTTCGCTCCATCCCCTACAACGAGGGATGGCGCGAGGTAGTCGCCCTCAATGGTGGTCTCGACATCGCTGCGTGCGAAGCGGCTGGACTTGCGCACGACATCGGACATCCGCCGTTCGGTCACGCAGGCGAAGATGCGCTCGACAACTACTTGGTCAGACACGGAGTCGCGGACGGCTTCGAGGGAAATGCTCAAACGTTTCGGACTGTGACGCGACTAGATCGCATCAAGGGCACCTCGGAGGTCGGTCTAAACCTGACAGATGTAACCTTGGCCGCTATTCTTAAATATCCATACCCGAAAAAGCTCCCCTATGACGATCCGGACCACCGAAAGTTCGGTGCGTACCTTGATGACGCAAAGCGACTCGAACAAGTACGGGCGAGCGTGCTCAATCTAGCTAAGGACGAAGATGACCCGGGGCGCCAGACTCTCGAAGCATCAATTATGGATCTCGCAGACGACATCGCGTACGCGATTCACGATCTAGAAGACTTCCTCGCCGCGGGACTCATCAATGTGGGACTCGTTATGCAGGACCTCAATACCTCTCTCAGCCACGCGAAGATTTCTCCTGAGCAGCGAGAATCAGGCGATTTCATGAGCGCGGACTTTACAACGAAGAGCAACACTTTCACTCCACCGCCGGTGTTCGTGAAGTCGACCGAGAAACACCGCAAGGGTTACGCCTCCTTTTTCAGCGACGTCGACTACGCGGCAGCACTGAATGACGTCGACAACTTCTTGAAACAGCTGGGGGACCCAGACACGCAGGACTATGGAATGAACCTGCGGCTGCTCCTCCGAGTATTCGTCAGCGACTTCTTCAAGGCCATCGAACTGTCCGACACCCCTCCATACGACGACGGTCCCTCGGTTTTCCTTACATCCGAAGCTTGGCATCAGATGCAGGTACTGAAGTCGATCACTCGCCACTATCTGGTCTCGCGACCTCGCATGGGTTCCATGCAGCGCGCTCAAACGCGAACAATCGAGATCCTTATGGACGGTCTTGCTGACTGGATCTGCACAGAGCCAAAGGAGCATTCGCTCCCACCAGCACTTCTGGGCATCTTCGCGCAGAACGAAGTGACCCTGCCTCTTAACCCGAAGAAGAAGTCGCACCGGAAGGTACTCGGGCCTAGGCACTACCGCGCCCTGTCTGACTACGTGTGCACGATGTCCGATTCGGAAGCGTTGATGCGCTCACAATGGTTGGCCGGCAGTGAGGTGCCGGGGTCCTTCCGCCTGGCTCTGTCTTAGACGTCCGTCGGCCGAGCCAACACCCCGCCTAGCCGCAACATCGGCAGTCGAATGAGCGATAGGTTCTCGTCGGCCCTCGATCGCGATGTCGGGAGGTCCAGCTCCGGCGTCCGTTCAGTTTGATACGGCTGCGCATCGCGACGCCATCCTGGATACGTCTACGACGGCGTATCGCATCTACCCAGTGTGAGGATGGTCTCGAGGGCTCCGATCTGACCTTGCAGGGCGCGCATTGGTGAAGGCGCTGATTGTGCCGAGACGATATCTGAATCTTGGTCGACGGAGAGCATTACCCCTCAGCTCGTGCTCACGGCCCGCCAGACTGACCACGACTGGACGGACTCGCACTTAACTTTTGGACAGGAAGGGCGGAAAACTACTTTACGGCGTGTCCCCAGAACGAGGATTACACTTGATGTAGGTTTGGAATCATGGACTTCGACACCCAAGCTGACACCCGCGTTGCGGAGGTGGCGCTTCGCCTCCAGGAGAGCGGCGCAGTGGCCCTCCTCCATTCCCTGATCTCGACCATGTGGGCTGCAAATGTGGCTCGATTCGACAGTGGGCTCGGAGACACCGCTTTGTCTCTTGGGATCCAGTGCTCCGAGAACCTCGCATCCCAGCTCTACCGCCGCCGTCAAGACTCAGATTTGACCGGGACCGGCCTTGTGGTGCGCCAGTCGAACAAGACGACCTTCTGTACCTTCGAGGACGCGACCCTGCGTTTCGTGAAGGCCCCGGTCGAGAGTGAGCTGCAGCCCGACTGGTCGGATGGCTTCTCGTGGAACAGCCACGTTCGTCAGGAAGCCGCGCTTCTCAACGACCAGACGTATCGAGCTCCGAAACGAGTACCTGGCATCGAGCCACTGATCGACGCGTCCGGCACCGGCAATGCCGGCCAATTGAATCAGTTCTTCATCATCTGGAACGGGCTTCGGGGGGAACTCCCTCTGACTGCCGGCTGGTTGACGATTCCGTCCCTGCATGAGGACCTTGTCATCGGCGTCAAGGAGCTGTGGCGCGACGCGCCCTCAACGGGAGGCGTCCGCGTTCCATCAGTCAGTGACGCCCCGCATGAAAGCGCCGCCGAGCCGACCGTGAGTATCACCCTCAAGAAGAATCTTCGCGAGGCCCAGCGTGGCAAGTGACTCTGACGCCCTCCGGCGCGCTCGCGCGCGCCGCTCCGGCGGTGTCACGCAGGACTTTGATGGATCGCGCTTATCGCTCGCACGGCGACTTCGCCGTGTTCGCCGCACGCAGCTCGCATCTGACGTCGGCGTTTCCCCCGCTGCCATCACGCAGTTCGAGCGCAGTCAGAGCCGACCAACAAGCGCAGTGGCGGCTCAGCTCGCGTTGAGTCTCGGCATGCCTCTGGAGTTTTTCCAGCGCGGAGCCGACATTCCGAAGATTCCCACTGAGGCCGCGCACTTCAGATCCCTCCGATCCACCCCGGCCATCAGCAGGGACCGCGCGCTCGCGTTTGCCGAACTCAGCTCAGCAGTCGTGAACATGCTTGAGGAGTACGTAGACTTCCCGGAGATAACCATCCCGACACATCTTGTCGATGGCGAAATCACGCCAGCGGGCATCGCTGAGATAGCGGGATCATCACGCAAGGCACTCGGTGTAGGCCCAGGCCCGGTGCCGCACATGGTTCGATCGTTGGAAGCGGCTGGGGCGATCGCACTCACTATGCCCAAACACATTGACTCGGGTGACGTTGATGCGTTTTCAACCGACACCGGTCGCCGACCATTGGTGCTTCTATCGTCCAGCAAGAACGACCGGGCACGTAGTCGATTCGACGCCGCACACGAGCTCGGGCATCTTGTGATGCACCCAGACGTCGAACCAGGGTCGAAGATCGTCGAGGACCAAGCCCAGACGTTCGCCGCACAGTTCCTCGCGCCCGACGATCAGCTGATCCCCGATCTACCGACCAAACTGGATTGGGATGCGCTCCTGAGTGCGAAGCAAAAGTGGAAGATCAGTCTTCGGGCTCTCGCCTTTCGCGCGCACCGTGTCGGCCTATGGTCAGACACCGTCTATCTTCGCGCGAACAAACAGCTCTCAGCAGAGGGCAACCCTGAACGCGGCCCACTCGGCCCCCGCGAACAACCCGTTGCCATCGGGCGCGCCGTCGCGATGCTGCAGCAAATCGGCTACGACTTCGACGAACTGGCCGCAAGTAGCAGGCTGCCGCGGAGCGTGCTTGAAGAGGTGACCGCCGCCGGGAGCGAGCAACGACTGACGGTGGTCGTGTAACGCATCGCGGAAACCGACCGTCATCCGACCCGTTGAAAACCCGCCGGATGTCAAGAGCGCGCAGCCTTCAGACCCGTAGGCCGGACTCGTCTTCGGCACCTCACAGTCCGGTTCAGAGAGTCACGACAGCAGGAACCCGTCGAGGATGTCCCTGAGGACCTGAGGGTCGCCGTCGTGCCGGAGCCAGTCCACGGGCGTGACTCGGACGTCATCGATACGCGTTTGTCGCTGTGGCGTGCTCATAAACCCCCGGATCGTCGCGGGATGCATGTCGCTAGGGAACGCCACGATCACCGCCGCGAGCCCGGAGAGGACTGGGGCTGCCGGGTCGTCCGTAAATTGCCAGGTCGGGTAATGCTCCTCGTCCTGTGCGGAGAACGCGTAGAGCTGACCCTCAGCTGTCCGTCGTCGCAGCTCGGCTATATCGAGACCGAGCCGTTCGGCCACCACGTTTGCGCTCAGCGACGCGTCGATCGTGTCCTGGCGGGTCTTTCGCTCGCGTGCTTCGAGGTCACCTCGAGCGACCCTCTCTGAGACCTCGGCGAGACGTTCGGCCGTGAACGTACCTGATTCGATGAGGAACGCGATCTGTACCGCGGACAGGGCACCATCACCTGGATCCGCTTCGCGGGTCATGATCGCACCAGCGGCAGCCGATGGGCTCGGGGAACGACAGGGAGGTTCAGCATGGCTCGCTCCACGTTGATTCGGGTTCGCTGACGAAGAACGAGGAAAGCGGGTTGGGCGGGACCGGTACGAGTAGCTGTTCCCACTCCACAGAGGTGACGGCTCTGCTTGTCGATGGGGGACAGGCATCGATTGCTCGAACTACCTGACGGGTCGAAACGCCGAGTGCCTGGGCGAAGGTTCTGTGGGTGCGGATGCCGTCGTCCAACATTGCGTGCAGAAGTTCGATGTTGAGGTCGAGGATTTCCGTGCCTGGCCAGTTGAGGTGGGCGCTCACTGCTGGGGTTGCCGTCACGGGCTCCCAGATCTGGTGCGCTTGGAGGAATGCTTGCCCGTATCGGTCAATTTCTTCTTGGAGTTCGAGCGTCATCCGCGTTCGGAAGTCGGTGTACTGGGCGACGTCATCGTGGGTGAACCCGAGCTGCAGCTCTGCGGGCAACTGGTCCGAGGACGTCGCGCTGAGGCGCTGCCACAGGTAGCGGCGGGCGTGCCGCAGTCGCGGTGCTCCGCCAGGGTCGGTGTGGACGCTGTCGGCGAGCGTCTCCCAGTGTGTCCGTGGCAACATTTCCGCCGTGGGCAGTTCCAATCGGCGGCGATAGTTGATGGGGTTGGGACCGTCATCGATCGTGCGCGCAAGCTCGCTGATGCCGGCGAGGAGCGCAGTTGTCTGCGCGGGCGTGCCCAGCATGTTCGCTCGCAGGACGGCCGCGAGGTTGCTCTCTTCGTGGTCGCGTGCTTGATCGTTCAACCCGACCGCGCGCACAGCGATGGTGAGCGCGTGCGCCAGTGTCGTGGCGTCGACGTTGCCACCAAGGTCGAAGCGGCTGCACCAGGCCGGCCAGAGCAGTTCCGGGATGCGGTCCCTCCGCGTCTGGAAATACACGGTCCGAGCTCGGTGGGCGTCCATGGTTGCCGGGGTGATGGCGGTGTCCCAGAGGATGCGCTGGGTGAGTGTGAGGTCCTGGTCGTGAGCGCGAAGCACCCACCCTCGGAGCTCATCCGACGCACCCGGCCAGCGGGTGAGGAGCTCGGTGGGGCTTCCCGGCCCATATCCGGCGCCCCTGGGCACGTGGGCGGGCGGCCGGGCGAACGTGGTCCGTCGAACCACCGGGGCACTGACGAACTCGCCCATATTCACGAGGGCCCATGCCGCGCCGATGAGCCCGGCCATCGCGTAGGCATTCTTCGGCGCGCTGATGCCGACGTGTTTCTCCTCGTCGAACAGACCACGCAGTTCTTGCTCATCGAGGCCACTCAACGAGCTGACGTCATCGAATGCACCGGCGCCGCGAAGCGCCGTTGCGACGGGTTGGAGGAGCGTGACGATGTGCTCGCCGGTGCCTGCTCGAAGGTGAGCGAAGATCGCTTCTTGCGCAGCCAATGGCGCTGATCCTGGCGCAAGACGCAGGTGCTCCCAGGTGTCCTCGAGCGGCGCCCGACAGTAGGTTCGTCGCGTTGCGCCGCGCAGTCCGATGTGGGCCCGGCAGCTGGAGGGGTTGAACAGGTCAGTGTTCCGTCCGCGCATCTCAACGACCTCCCCTTGGCAGGTGGGGCAGGCATCGAGGAGGATGCGGCGGTGTGCGACACACGCGTATGTCCAGGGGCTGCGCCAGAGGCTGCGGAACACTCCCGGTTCGTCTCGCAGACAGTCGGGGCAGTACCTCGTGCCGGCCTGCCATGACCACGGTCCACGTTTCGATATCCCCGCTGCCGGCTGTCCCTTCCTCCGATCGCGGAGCACGAGCAGGCTGCCGTCGAACACCTCCATCGTCGCCGCACGAAGTCGCGCCTCCTCGATGCCGGTGGCGTAGGAGATATTCGCGGCGATCGCCGGGTGCAACTGGGTTCCGATGTTGGTGACCGCAGCTGCGAGCAGGTTCTGCAACCCGAACGCGTCGAACATGGCCGCTCGCGAAACACGGAACGAGTGAGCCCACCGGCTGATGGCGCTATGCAACCATTCCCCCTCGAGCAGCCGCACGGGCGTACCAAGTCGCATCGGCGTATCCAGTACGACGGTCACGATGCTTGACGGTCCTGCAGATCCGGCCCGTCATCGTCACCTTCAGCACGCCGTGGTGCAGGATTGTCCGCTTCGAACTTCGCCATGCGTTGCGGGCGTTGACGTTCGACTTCGTCTTCCAGTTCGACGCTGTCGAGGATCTTCCGATCGATGGTCTCAGCACCGGTCTCGATGGCTGTCGCGGCGGCAAGATTGATCAGCAACACGAGAGAATTCAGGTATCCCTGGGTTCTGGCCCACATGTACTCGGCGAAGTTGTCGGCCAGCCAGCCCTCCTCCAGCGGAGCCTGCGTTAACCGGAGCCTGGATTCGAAGGAGAAGATCAGGTCAACCCAAGCGGTGAGTTCCCGTCGTCCTCCGATCTCCATCTTCGGGACGTCGACACGGATCCAACGGCCGCGGGAGTTTCGTGCGGCGACCTCAACAGCAGGAGCCCCCACCCCGCTCAGCACCCCATCGGCGTCGGTGCCGCCGAGGACGACCCGGAGGCCGAAGTTCGACATCCAACGGATGATGTTGTGCACATGTCGCCCGGTCTTGCCATCGAAGTTGACGTGCTGAATCTCGTCGATGATGACCAGCTGGACACCGCACCGCGCGACGGCTCGTTCGAACGCACGTTGCGGGTTCCGGTCAGAGGGCCAGCCGAGTTCATCACACAACAGCCGGATGACGTCGTAGCGGGTCATGGTGCTCTTCAGGTGGGCGTAGATGACAGGCCGGAACGTGGTGAGCGCCCTGGCGGTGCCGTCCTCGAGTTCAATGCTGCGGTGCAACGCCAGGCGCATCATCTCCTCCGCCGCGTGCGTTTTCAGCATCATCGTCTTCCCGACACCGGGCTCTCCGTTCAGGATCGGGATGTCTTGCTGGTGCAGGTCCGAGCGGATGGCGGAGTTGGCGATGAGGCGCAGCTTGCCCATGACGTCCCTGACGACGCTGGTCTCCAGCAACGGCACCATGCGCAGATACCGGGTGCGCTGCATCCGGTAGCGTTCTCGGTCGCGAGCGTTCATCGCCGCCAGTTGTGCGGGAGTAACGCGCCCAGGGTCGAGGACATCGTCGGCGTACACGTCACTGATCCAGGCGCGGTCCTCGGCGGTGAGTAACTCGTTGGGGTCGTCGTCTGGGGTGACAGAGAACCGGGAGGCGTTCACGATTCGGGCCGGTCACGGTGCCACCACGGGCGCAGACCTCGCGGACGTCGCGCGGAGCGCTGCGGGCCCTGCTCGTCCTGCGCTTCGGAAGTGTCATCGGGCTCGAATGGTTCGACGGGCGGCGGTTCATACGTGTTGGCACTGTCGCCGACGCCGCGATCGTGGGGTCGAGGTTCGGACGCAGGCGGGCGCTGTTCGTGTATTGCGTCGGGTTCTTCCTGGAGGGCTGCATCTCGTTGGGGTTCGGTGAGTCGGTCCGTTCGTGCTTGCATGAGGTTGTTGGCGAGTTCGTCGTGTCGGATCCCTTCCGGCATACCCTGGTCGTGTTTGCCTGCGAAGATCTCGAGCAGGATGCGTTCGACGTCGTTTCGGCTGACCTTCTTGCCGGCGTATTTCTCGACGACGTGGGTGGTGTGCATCTCCCCGAACCGGGGAGTGTGTTCGTTCAAGTAGTGCCACCGCAGCGGGTGCAGCGTGCCATCGGCGTCAAAGCACCAGGCGATGCGGAGGTCGAACGGGTCGTAGAACACCCGCAGCTTTCCGGTCTTCATCACGACCGGGTCGCCCTGGAGCTCTCGCAAGATCGGGCTCTTGTAGTTCAGCAGTCGCACGCGAACTCGGCTCGGCTCGATCTTCGCCGTGATCGAGGGAAGGAACCGCACCCAGTCGTACTGGTACTCGACGTCTGCGAAAGCTCCGATCTTCTCGGCCAGGATGCTGAACATCACGTAGGGGCTCAACCGCACGAACGGGTCCTCGGGCAGGACCAGGCCCTCATGTGTGCGGTGGTTGTACAGGTCGATGCACTGGCGCAGCCGTCGTTCGTATTCGCCTGGTGTCATCAGGTCTTCGGCTTCTGGTGCGGTGCCTCGTTCGTGGACAGATCCGCCCGTGAAGCCCGGCATTAGTGCTTCGAACATGTCCTTGATCGTGCGGAACACGCGCTCGACTTGCGCCTTGTCGGTCGGGTTGTAAGAGCGTTGCGGTTCGTAGTGGATCCCGAGCCGCGCCATCTGCGCCGTCATGTACGTGGACACATACTGTTTGCCGTTGTCGACGACGACACCCTCGGGGTGGAACGCGGTCGAGTGGAACGACACGAACGCGCCGGGTCTGCCGATGAACGGTTGGTCGGCGATGGAGGTTTCATCCTCTGCCCACTCGGATGCCAGGGCCGCGGTCTTGGGTCGCAGCACATCGGCCAGGCACAGTCCGATCGCGTACTTCGTCGTGTTGTACGTGATAGCCAGTCCCACCACACATCGGGTGGCGAGATCGATGGCGAGCGTGACATCGAGGCGGACGACGCGACCGGTTCTGGGGTCTTTCACCCAGACATTCGACTTCGTGGTGTCGAACAACACCAGCTCCCCGGGACGCGTCGCCAGGCGCGTCACTCCCGAGGCTTTCGGAACGTTGGTCTGGGAGATGCGGTTCTTCGCGGTCGCCCCGAGGTGTGACCAGGCGCCGCGCCGCTCCTGCACCCTCCGACGAAGGGTTGCAGTTGAGGGCAGTTGCAACGTCGGGTGGGCTGTGGTCGCGTGGATCTGGAATGCCCGAACGAGTGCACTGTCGGACTTCGTCGAGCGCACGGCTTGGTCGTTCATGAAGCTCAGCAGGGCGTCCATGACCTCATCATCGGTTCGCCAGGCTCGGGGTTTGCGGTACCTGCCGTCGAGGAGGTTCTGTCCGTCGCGCCACCGCTTCATGATCCGCTGCAGTCTTCGCATCTCGCTCTTGTGGAGCACGTTGAATCCCTTCATTGAGCCGCGGTCGCGTGTCTGTTCCGCGAGCAGTTTGGCGAGTCTGCGCCGGCGAAGCCCTTCGGGGACGCGGGCTGGATCGAGGTTGGGTGCGGGAGCATCCGTGTCGGGTTGGTGTGCGCGCCGGCCGGTGAGCATGATGTGGAGCAGGTCGGAGTCGTGATCCAGCCGCGCCTTGGAGCGTTCCGTGAGACGGTCTTCGATGTCATGCAGATGCGCGAGATCCTGGGGTGCCTTGTTGCCACGCAGCGCGCGTGCGATGTCGGTCACGGGCACTTCAGTGGGTTGGGTGCCATCGAGCCGGGTGAGGACGACATAGGCGCCGACGTGCTGGATGATCATGCGAGTGCTGTGCCAGTCGAGTTCGATCCCTGGCCGAATCCATCGAATGTCGCTCACGATCGGAACAGTTCGGAATCGACCGTGAAGGGGACCGCCATGTCGACGGTGAGGCGGTGGTCCCAAAGCATCCGGCGCACCACGACGAGTCCTTCCAGCCAGGGCACCTGACAGGTGTCAGCGGCGTCCTCCAGCACCTGGGAGACGGTGCGTCCGGGCCGGTGGGCGGCGAGGAGCTTTGGTTCCAGCTCACGCATCTTGTGTTCCGGTACCCGGGCGGCCGCGAAGTTGGCGAGGTTCTGCGTGAGCGACATGGGGGCGCCGGTCCACACTGCGTGCTGCATTCCCGCACGCGCGAGGGTGCGCTCGATCAGCTCGTGGCGACGGACCGTGTCGGGGTCGACGGCGTGGGATGGCCACTTCACATCCACGACGACCACGGTTCCGCTGGTGGTGATGAGCGCGAAGTCCGGTGTGTGGCTGTCAATGTCGTTGCCGGCGGGGAAGTCGATGGTGAATGGTTGCGCGGCGATGAACGCCACGCTCGAATGCCAGTCGGCGATCAGCGCGAAGCGGCGCTCGTGTTGGGATTCGCAAGCGATCATGTCACCGACGGTCCGGCTAAAGAACGCGACCGGCTTGTTGCTCTGTGCCCGGCGTCTGGAAAAGTCGCGCATCGGGTGGCTGTGCACCAGGTCGGCCAGGCTGACCTGGTTGAGGCGGCGAGCGTAGCCTGTGCGCCCGTCGCGGGAAAGTAAGACCCTCACCCCGACGTCACCCGGAGACCGTTTCGGCAGCCGAAGTCGACGGGGTCCACGGATCGGCCTGAACAGTCGCACACGCGTGCCCTCCCCGAGCATGCCGGCCAGCCGGAACTTCTCCAATGCTGACTGCAGCTCTGGCGGAACCGTGTCGGGGTGCTCACTGGGGGGCAGCGCTGACTCCCACGATGACGGCGCCGGCAGCTCGGCCGGGGCGTGCGCCGGAGAGCTGGACGGCTCAGTGCGGGACTGAGGAATGTTGTGCTGTGACGCGCGAAGAGTGCGGGCGCTCATGATGACCTTTCTGCCGCATCCGGGCATGACGAAGCTGCCCCGGGGATACTCGGACGAGGGGCGACGAGATGAACGAACCGCGCGCTCTGATCGCGGCGTGGTCGTTGTTCGAAACCGTAGGCCGCAGCAGCTGCCTGCGCACAGTTCTCGTGAGAAATTGATCCACCAAGGAGCGACTCTGACCGGCTCCACGAGAGGGCTGACGAGTCAATTGGCTCCGAACATCAACTCGTAAACGAGTCGAAAGCGATCCGTCGAAATGGCATGGCGGTCTGCCGAATCGCAGCAGAAGATCACTGTTGGCGCAGAACCCCGAGTACCGAAAACGACCGCTTGGGTTCTAGGCTGCGGACATGGCGGCGAACAGACAGATCGCGTACGACATCCTCGATGCGGCGTGGGTGGACGTGATGGCGAGCCTCGGAGACACCGTGTGGCTCAATACCTGGCGGGAGACGGCCTGCTACCAGATTTTCACCGCAGCTCGGATCAACACGGTTAAGCGGATCCTCGACGATCTCGGCGGCCTCACTGGGGCTGCGACCCACGTGCTGTACCTGGTCGACCGTGTCACGCCTGCGCTTGAGGAGATCGCTGCCGATGGCCGCATCGCCTACGTCGGTCTCCGCGATCGCGTGTGCTGTGTCGGTGGTGCCCTGTGGCCGCCGCCCCAGGTCGAGGTGACGACGAAACACCGGTCACTGCTTCCGCTGGTGCGTCATCTCATGGTGACATCGACACCGTTCCGGCAAGGGGATTTCGCGGCACCCGCGCCCTCTGGTGACGAACCACCCCTGATGGGTTCTGGCGTGGGTCTAGGCATCAGCCAATCCCGAGTCAGCAAATTGCTCGGCCTTCTTCCGGCCGGATGTGTGAAACGAGAGTCAGCCGGGTGGGTCGTCGACGACTTCGACGACTTGTGGGACTGGCATCTGACGAACTACCCGGGGCCGGGCGGCATGCGATTCTCATGGCGCAGTGACCGAACGCGCAGCACACAGCTGAGGGAGCTGACCAAACTCATCGGCGACGCCGCGGTCGTCCACGTCGGTGACCGCAAGGCTGCAAGGATCCTGCGGTCCGGTCACGACGGCATCGAGGCCCCCCTCAAAGACACCACCCCGAGAAACCGATATGAGGAGCAACACCGGTTCGATATCCACGGACCAGTCATCCTCTACAGCGCCTTCATCAATTTGCGTCTGCGGAGCCTGCCCTACGTTCGATGCGCTCCCGCGGATGCGACCGTGCAGCTCGTGCAACCGGCCGATCCGACCATCCTCACAACCGCCGCCCAGTGGGACAACGGGCATCGGACAGATCCGCTGATCACCGCGTGGGAGCTGACCCACGGACCGCAACAGAACCCAGCGGAGGTGGAATCGCTCCGGAAGTGGGCCAAGAGCTACTGGGAGACACACTGAACTCCAGGCGCGATCAGTAGCCATTCCACGGGCGCAGCGTTACGCTGCTCCCAAGGTGTTACTGCACAGTGCACCGAACGCTGCGGTTCCCGCCGCTCATGTTCGGTCTCGGCAAGGCGTTTCTCAGACGCCAGGCAGATAACAGGTCTTGTTTGCAAACAACACGACCCAGGCTCGTCCCTGCTGAAAGCTTGCCATGCCCACCGCGGGAAGGCAACGACAGAAAGGGACGAGCAATGACCAGGCTGTATGACGCACTCCTGGAAGGAGTGCTGGGCGCCAATGAAGTGGTGCGAGACGCCGAACAGCGCACACAGCGGTGGGTGAATAAACGCAACAACCTCACCCGCATCGCTCACCTGAATGGCGTCCCCGTGGAGGACATCGCCAGGGCAGTCGACCAACCGGTGTCCACCATCCACGAGTGGATCGGACCTCTCGACGAAGACTGAGTCCGAGACACTCGGACCCACGAGTCTCACGACCCAGTTGTCACCCAAAGTGTCGCCGCGGCCACGAAACGACAAGTTATTTGAGCAAGCGACACTTTGCGTGGCGCGTTCACAGCTACATACCCGGCGCCATGTCGGCGAAGCGCGAGAAGTGGCCGTGGAAGCCGACGGTGATCGTGCGGGTGGGGCCGTTACGGTGCTTGGCGATGATGAGATCGGCCTCGCCGGCTCGCGGGCTGTCCTTCTCGTAGGCGGATTCGCGGTGCAGGAGCACCACCATGTCGGCGTCCTGCTCGATCGAGCCCGACTCACGGAGGTCGGACAGTGCCGGCATCTTGTCGGCACGCTGCTCAGCACCACGGTTCAGCTGCGACAGCGCGATGACGGGGACCTGGAGCTCCTTCGCCATGAGCTTCAGCGCACGTGAGAACTCCGAGACCTCCTGCTGACGGCTCTCGACACGTTTACCGGACGTGAGCAGCTGCAGGTAGTCGATGACGACCATCTTCAGCCCAACGCGCTGCTTGAGTCGACGGCACTTCGCCCGGATCTCGACGAGCGTCATGTTCGGGCTGTCGTCGATGTAGAGCGGCGCGTCGTTGATGCGCCCACGCACCTGAGCGATCTTCGTCCAGTCCTGCGAGTCGACGGTCCCCTTCCGCATGAGCTGCAGCGGCACGGATGCCTCCGCACTCATGAGGCGCATCGCGATCTCGCTGCGCCCCATCTCGAGCGAGAAGAAGATCGACGGCTGGTTGTAGTGAACCGAAGCGGCGCGGGCGAAGTCCAGCGCGAGCGTGGACTTACCGATGGCGGGTCGGGCGGCGACGATGATGAGCTGACCCGGGTGCAGACCGTTCGTCAGTTCGTCGAGCTCGCGGAAGCCCGTCGGCACGCCGGTCATGGAACCGTCGGTGTGCTTGGCGGCCTCGATCTCGTCGATCGCCGCACTCACCGCGTCGGTCAGCGGGACGTAGTCCTCGACCTCCTGGTTGCCGGAGACGGCGTAGATCTCGGCCTGAGCGGAGTTGACGAGCTCGACGGCCTCTCCCTCGGCCGCATACCCCATCTGCACGATGCGGGTGCCGGCCTCGACGAGACGACGCAGCAGTGCGCGCTCCGCGACGATGCGGGCGTAGTAGCCGGCGTTCGCCGCGGTCGGCACGAGACTCGTCAGCGTGTGGAGGTAGTCCGCGCCACCGGCACGGGACAGCTCACCCGTCTTGACGAGCTCGTCGGTCACGGTGATGACGTCGGTGGGCTCACCGTGCGAGTACAGCGTCAGCAGGGCGTCGTAGATGACCTCGTGCTTGGGGATGTAGAAGTCCACACCACGGAGCGTCTCGACCACATCGGCGACCGCGTCCTTCGACAGCAGCATGCCGCCGAGTGCACTCTGCTCGGCGAGGAGGTCGTGCGGAGGGACCCGCTCGTTGCCGCGCGGCTCGTCGTACGAACCGCCACCTTCGGAGCGGTTGAGGTGAGCGATCGACAAGTGGACATCCCTTCTCGATGTTGACTCGGGTGGTGCGGGTGATGACGACTCAGGTGTAGCAGGAACGTGCGACACGCACGGGCCCTGCGGGGCGCCCACGGGCTACGGACGAGGGCTGCTCAGCCTGCTCGCCCGGCTGTTCCGAGACGCCGATGACTCACGATAGGGCCACTCGTCTCCACAACCAACTCTGCCTGTGGATAACTCTGTGGAGAGATCGGGGGAAACGCCGCGTGTCGTGTGCACAAGCTGTGGGAAACCCTGTGGAGAGAGAAGTTTTTCCGCCAGTCAATACCGTCCTGACCAGGAGATTCTGATTCCACAGGCTGTGTGTGGAAAGTTCTTTCGATCCTGTGTCGAACGTTGAGGAGAACGGGGGTCACCTGTGTACAACTTGCTTGACTCCGAGGGCGAAACGGGTGTAACACGCAGACGCCGAGACGACACTCCACCCCCGTTCTGGGCACAGAAAAACGCGATGGCGGCAGACCTCTCGGTCCACCGCCATCGCGCTCATCACGACGTGCATGAGGCGCCGGACCCGAGGGCCCGACACCGCACGGCGGGTACTACTTGGCCGCGACCACCTGAAGGGTGATCGTGGCGACGATCTCGTCGCGGAGGCTGATGGTGGCCTCGTGCTCGCCGACGTACTTGATCGGGGTGTGGATCTCGATCTTGCGCTTGTCGACCTCGCCCAGCCCGGCTTCCGCCACGGCCTTCGCAATGTCGGCAGGCTTCACGGAACCGAACAGACGGCCTTCGCCACCCGTCTTGACCGTGAGCTTGACCTTGGTGGCCTGGAGGCGAGCCTTCAGGTCCTGGGCCTCTTCGATCGTGGCGTGCTCGCGCGCAGCGCGGGCCGACTTGATCTGCTCGACCTGCTTCTCGCCACCACGGGTCCACGGGGTCGCGAAACCCTGGGGCACGAGGAAGTTGCGGGCGTAGCCGTTCTTGACGTCGATGACGTCACCAGCGGAGCCGAGGCCGGAGACCTCGTGCGTCAGAATAACTTTCGACATGTGCGGCGCCTCCTAGCGGCCAGAGCCGGCGTAGGGCAGGAGCGCCATCTCGCGTGCGTTCTTGACCGCACGTGCGATGAGTCGCTGCTCCTGGACGTTGACACCGGTGATACGACGAGCACGGATCTTTCCCCGCTCGGAAATGAACTTGCGAAGCGTGGCGACATCCTTGTAATCGATGACACCGACGCGGATCGCCTTCGCGGGAGCGACGTTCTTGCCGCCCTTAGCACCGCGGGCAGGCTTGCGGCGGTCGCCGCTCGACTTTCCAGCCATGGTTGTTCCTTTGCGTGTGAATGGAGTGATCGGCTAACCGGCAGAACCGGACCGATCGAATCTGTTTAGAAGGGGGTCTCGTCGCTGTAGCTGCCCGGAGTGTTCCAGGCATCTGCACCGCCGTTGCCGCCGGAAGCTGCGGGTGCGCTCTGAGCCCAGGGCTCGTTCTGCTGCACCTGCGGAGCTCCGCCGCCGCGCTGCTGACCACCGCCGCCGCCACCCGAGGGTGCACGGCTGATGGTCGCGGTCGCGTACCGGAGCGAAGGGCCGATCTCGTCGACTTCGAGTTCCATCGAAGTCCGCTTCTCGCCTTCCTTCGTCTCGTAGGAACGCTGCTTGAGACGCCCGGTCGCGATGACGCGGCTTCCCTTGGTGAGCGATCCGGCCACGTGCTCGGCGAATTCACGCCAAACGCTCGCGCGCAGGAACAGCGCTTCGCCATCCTTCCATTCGTTCGTCGCGCGATCGAAGTTGCGCGGCGTGGAAGCGATGGTGAAGTTGGCGACAGCCAGGCCGTTCTGCGTGAAACGCAGTTCCGGATCGCTGGTCAGGTTGCCCACCACGGTGATGACGGTCTCGCCGGCCATGAGCCCTAGGCTTCCTTGGTCTCAGCCGCAGCCGGAGCCGCGTCTGCCTTGGGAGCCGCGGCGACAGCGGCAGCGGGCTTGGCGGCAGCCTTGCGGGCGGCCTTCTCTTCGCTGCGCTTCGTCTCGGTGGCGACCTGAGCGATGGCCTCTTCGGCACGCAGCACCTTGGTGCGCATGACGGCCTCGGAGAGCTTCAGCTGACGGTCGAGCTCCTGCGTGGCAGTGCTCGTCGCAGTGAAGTCCACGACGGCGTAGATGCCTTCGGTCTTCTTGTTGATCTCGTAAGCGAGACGACGACGGCCCCAGATGTCGACCTTGTCGATGGTTCCACCATCGTTGCGGATGACGTTGAGGAACTTGTCGAGGCTCGGTGCAACCGTGCGCTCGTCAATCTCGGGGTCGAGGATGACCATGAGTTCGTACTGATGCGTCACTAACCCACCTCCTTCGGACTCGAACGGCCACAGACTTTCTGTGGCAGGAGGGTGTAAGCATCGTTGCGATCGGGCGAGAACAGAGCGGACGCACCCGGGCAACCTTCACAGCGTACCGGACGGGAGCCCGTACCGCTACCGCGGGCCTGTCGCGGAGCCGCCACGCATGGGATGCTGGACCCGATGAGCAGCCCAGCCAGCCGACAGCGCGCCGACCGACTGATCGGTCTCGACCTCGCGCGCTTCCTCGCCCTCATCGGCATGATGGCCACGCACGTGTGGGCGTTCGACATCGCCACCGGCGGGCACACGCCGATCACAGAGGTGTTGTCGGGCAAAGCCGCTGCACTGTTCGCCGTGCTGGCCGGCATCGGGATCGTCCTCACGAGCCGCCGTGACCTCGCCGCCGGCTCCCCCGCCGCGGCGCGACTCAACCTCTTCGGACGCGGCTTCGCCCTGCTCGTCCTCGGCCTCACCCTCGGCGTGCTGCCCGGCGGCATCTACGTGATCATCGCGTATTACGGCGTGACCTTCTGGCTCGCGATCCCGGCCGTCACGTGGCGTCCGCGTACGCTGTTGATCGTCGCGGCCGTCTGGGCGGTGGTCTGGCCGATCTGCTCGCAGGCGCTCCGGGTGCCGCTCAGCGGCGTCGACTCCCCCGAGATCGGCAGTGCGTCCTGGCTCGACGTCTCGGAAGGCGGGTTCGCCCGAGGGCTGCTGCTCACCGGGGTGTACCCGGCGCTCACCTGGATCGTCTACGTCCTCGTCGGGATGGCGGTCGGCCGGCTGCTCATGGATGCGCGGGCGGACGGGACCCTGCGACGGTTCGCACTGCAGCTCGCGGCGATCGGACTCGTCGTCGCCATCGCCTCGGATCGCCTCGCCGCCCTCCTGCTCGGTCCGGTCGGCGGCGTCCAGGGCATCGCGCGCGCCTGGACCGGCGGGCTCGAGCCCGATCCGACGACGATCACCGCCGTCGAGGACGCCCTCGCCGAGGGGATGTACGGCACGAGCCCCACGGAGTCCTTCTGGTGGCTCGTCGCCCGCGCCCCGCACTCGGGCACCACGCTCGACCTCGTCTTCACGATCGGGATCGCGGCGCTCGTCATCGGTCTGTGCCTGGCGCTCGGCACCGTCCTGAACCGCGGCTGGTCGCTCGCGCTCCTGCCGGCGACCGGCGCCGGGGCCGCTCCGCTCACCGTCTACTCGGCGCACGTGTTCATGGCGTCGGTGGGTGCCTTGATCGCCGCGATCGCCGGGACGTATGCGGACACGGCGTGGTTGATCTCGAGCCCGCAGCTCTGGCTCATCCACGTCGCCGGCGCGCTCCTCCTCGGCTGGATCATCGCCCTCACGAAGCGTCGCGGTCCGCTCGAGGCCATGGTCCACGCGGCCGGCCGGGCACTCACGGTCGCCGCGAACCGCCCTGGTCGGACGCCGATGATGCCGGCGCCCGTACCCCACGGATCACCCGACGTCCGATGACCACTCCGACCACTCGGACCGCGACGCCGGACACGCGACCACTCACGGAACGGGTCGACCGTCGCGCGCTCCGCGAGTACCGCAGGGGCCTCCCGGGCGAGATCCGTCCACCACTCCTGGCGGCGATCTGGCCCGCCGTCGTGCTGGCGGTGCTGCCGATCTTCTTCCTCTCCGCCTGGTGGTTCGTACTCGAAGACGGCTCGATGCCGGATGAACCCTTGGACTGGTCGGCCCTGATCCTCCTGCCCTACCTCGCGCTGCCCGTCGGCATGCTCGTCCTGCTGGTGCGCACGGTCCGACGACGCAGCGGCGTGCGTCAGTACCGGCTGGACCGATTCGCTCGGGCGAACGGCCTGGGCTACCGACCGATCGCCATTCCCGTGGCGCTGCCCGGGCTGATCTTCACCATGGGTGGGACGAGCGTGGCCAGGGACCTCGTCTGGCGCGACGGCAGGTCGCAGCTGTCGGTCGCGAACCTGGAGACGACCATCGGCTCGGGGCGGAACCGGAAGGTGCACCGCTGGGGTTACGTGGCCCTTCGGCTGCCGGTGGCGCTCCCCCACATCGTCCTGGACGCCGTCGGCAACAACTCACTCCTGCACCCGAGGCTCCCAGTCACGTTCACGAAGGACCAACGGCTGCGGCTCGAAGGCGACTTCGACCGCCACTTCGAGCTGTACTGCCCGCGCGGGTACGAGACGGACGCCCTCTACCTCTTCACGCCCGACATCATGGCGAGGTTCATCGACACCGTCGCCGAACTCGATGTCGAGATCGTCGACGACCACCTCTTCCTCTACTCACCCAAAGACCTCTCGACCCTCGACCCCGAGGTGTGGACGTGGCTGATGTCGGTCGTCGACATCCTGACCGAGCGCGTCGCGCAATGGGAGCGCTGGCGGGATCGCCGACTGGAACCGGTCGACGCGGCGTCGATGGCGGCTTCGTTTCCACTGATCCGTCCACCACGAGGAGTGGCACGGCAGGGACGGCGCCTGTCCCGTCGGACGGAATGGTGGTGGCTCATCGGTCTGGCCCTCGGCGTCTACGGCTGGTACCTCATCATCACCGACGCCGTCCGGGCGATCACCGGCGGCTGAACCCCCCATCCCAGCCCGCGAACTGTCACTTCGGAACAGTGCGGGCCGCGCGCACCCGCGTCAAGTGACAGTTCGCGGGCTACTTGGCGTCGGCGTAGGAGGTGACGACGGCGGTGGTGACCGGGAACTCGACCGGCGCGGTGCCGAAGATCAGGCGACCGGCCTCGGCCGCCGCCTCGCGCACGAGGGCGACGACCCGCTCGGTCTGGTGCTCGGGGCAGTGGACGACGATCTCGTCGTGGAGGAAGAAGACGAGGTGGGCCGACTCGGTGAGCGCGGCCGCCGGTCCGACCGTCTCTGCGGCGAGCGCCTGCAGCCGTGTCCGGAGGCCGGCCATCCAGCACAGCGCCCATTCGGCGGCGGTGCCCTGCACGACGAAGTTCCGGGTGAAACGACCCCAGCTCCGTGCCTCCATGCGGGCGCGCTGGGTCGCGGCGGCGTTCGCGCCCTCCATCGACGCGGCGGACTGGATCTCGCGCCAGGTCTCGCCGGGCAGCGGTGAGGTGCGGCCGAGCCGGGTGCTGACCCGTTCCCCGCGCTCCCCGGCACGGGCGGCGGCCTCGACGAACTCGATCGCCCGCGGGAACGCCCTCGTGAGCCGGGGCAGGAGGCGCCCGCTCTCCCCCGTCGTCGCGCCGTACATGGCACCGAGCATCGCGATCTTCGCATGTGGTCGGGTGTCGACCGCGCCGACGTCGACCATGCCCTGGTAGAGGTCGACGCCGCGTCCGGCATCGGCCATCGCGCGGTCGCCGGACATCGCCGTGAGGATCCGTGGTTCGAGCTGCGCGGCGTCGGCGACGACGAAACGCCAGCCGTCGTCCGCGAGGACGGCGCCGCGGACCTGGTGCGGGAGCTGGAGGGCACCGCCGCCGTCGGATGCCCAGCGGCCCGTGACGACTCCGCCGGGCACGTAGGTGGGGCGGAACCGTCCGTTCTTCACCCAGGTCTCGACCCACGTCCAACCGTTCGCGGTGAGGAGACGGGACAGCTTCTTGTACCGGAGCAGCGGCTCGATGACGGGGTGCTCGATCTCCTGCAGCTCCCACTGCCGGGTGGAGGTCGCGTTGATGCCGGCACGCTGGAGCGCCTTGAGGAGCTCGCCAGGTGACTCGGGGCTGAGCTCCTGCACCCCGAGGGCGGCCTTGACCTCCTCGAGGACCGCGGCCAGCTTCGCCGGACGGACACCGGGCGGCACCTTGGGGCCGAGGGCGTCGGCGAGGATGCGGTCGTGGGCCTCGGCGTCCCACGGGAGACCGGCGAAGGTCATCTCCGTGGCGATGAGGGCACCGGCGGACTCGGCCGCGAGGAGGAGTCCGAGGTGCGAGCGTCCCTGCGGTGTCGCGCCGTCGACGGCGTCACGCTGGAGCGTGAACTCGGCGACGGGATCGCGTTCGCCGCCCGGGAGGTCGAGGTCGAAGAGGGTCCCGACGGCCTCCGCACGCTGAGCGACGCGCGGATCGAGGACCTCGTCCCACGGGCCGGCCGGAGCCGTCGCGAGGGAAGAGTCGGCGGTGAAGGCGGCGTTGCGGAGGAGGTTGTGGGAGAGCCGGAGGTCGACGCAGCGGGCGACCCGGACACCCGCGGCGAGGAGCGCCGGGTACCAGAGCGTGGTGTCGTCCCACACCCAGCGCGGCGGGTTCGGCTCGGCTTCGAGACGCCGGACGAAGGCCGCGAGGTCGGCCCGCGGCATGGTGGTCTCGGAGACCCGAGGTGGCTCGCCGGATGGAGTGGGGCGGTCCTCGAGGTGCACGACGCGCACGCGGGCGCCGTCGAGCTGCTGGAGGACGATGTGCACCACCCCAGTCTGCCGTCACCCGCCGACCTCGCCCGACGCGCGCACTCGCTAGAGACACGAGACCCGGACGGAATCACTCGTTCCATCCGGGTCTCGTACTCGTCAACGCAGCTACAGCGCACCGCTCCCGTCGGGCCAAACTACCTGGCTAGAGAAACCGCTGCGCCAGCGTGATTCAACTGGCGCGTCGCCGTTTGTTGATCCAGCCGATGAGCCACCAGGCGGTAGCGAGCAGCCCCACAAGGAAGATCGCGCTCGCTAGGTAGTCCAACGGCCGGGCGCCACGGGCGATCGCACCTAACAGCAGCGGAACGCCGCCGGCGAAACCGCCGGCGATGAGGGCGCGTCGCCTGCGCAAGGGTGGATGCAGGTTACGAGGGTCAGACACGTACACACCCTGCCGTCACACCGTTCAAGTAGATCTTCATCTCCTTCCCGTTCTGGCAGACGCCCCAGTTGGACAGGACAGCGAAAGCGATCGTGATGAGTCCGCCGACAACCAGACATGCTGCTCGTCCGACTCCAGGTATCGCGCAAATCGCGGCTCCGATCGCGAAGCCGCTTCCGCCGATGATGAGGTTCTGGTCGAGCGCGTTGAAGAGGACATACATGCCGCCGCCATCGATGCCGCCGCCAATTCGCGTCGATGGAGGGTCGACGAACGTGAGATCGAGGCCGGCGCCGAGACTGAAGGTGGTCGTCACTGTACCGCCCAGGAGTTCCTCCTGGAAGGGGACCGCGGCGGCTTTCAGCTCGACGAAGGCCTGCCGTACATCAGCCTCAGAGATGGACGGCAAGGTTTCCGGCTTCACCGACTCCGCGGCCACGTTCTGAGCGCCTGCCTGGCTCGTTTGGTTCAGAACAGGCGCAGCTACGGCACCACCCCCGCCGCCGGCGACGACGGCCGTCGATACGACGAGTACAAGGACAGCACGAATCATCCACTGTGATTTCATTCCCTGCTCCATTTCGATACGAGAGGACTCCCTCTCGGTGAAATATATGCGCCTGAAACTCTTCATGCAAGAGGATTCCTGGTCAAAAAACGAGAGCGCAGAAGTTTGGAGAAGCTGACCCGCGATTGCGTCGCGTGGCTCGTCGATCACTGCGCTTTCAGCGTCGACCGCAGTCGCTACCGGGACATCCCCCCTATGGGGGTGGGCGCTGCGGTGCCAGACTGCGAACATGCTGATCTCGACGATGAACGATGTCCCCGGCCGCCAGGTCACCGAGGTGCTGGGCGAGGTGACCGGACTCACGGTCCGTGCACGCAACGCGGGCGTGCAACTCGGCGCCAACTTCAAGGCACTGCTGGGCGGTGAGCTCTCCGGGCTCACCAAGCAGCTCGCTGAGAGCCGCGAGGAAGCGAAGCAGCGACTCATCGAGGCGGCCACCGCGCTCGGTGCCGACGCGGTGCTCGCGATGCGGTTCGACGCGGCCGAGGTCGGGCAGAACTACCAGGAGGTCGTCGCGTACGGCACCGCCGTCAAGCTCGGCTGAGGTCACACACCACCGCTTGGCGACAGGAGAAGCGCCTGAGGGCAGGACCGAACGCGACGTTCGATCCTGCCCTCGTGCAGATCTCCTGCTGTCAGGCGCGGAGGCGCTTGAGCTCCTCACGACGGACGGCCTGCTCGGCCGGGTCTGGCACGGGGAGCGACGCGAGGAGACGGCGCGTGTAGTGGTCGTTCGGCGCACCGAGCACGGTGGAGCCCGGCCCCTCCTCGACGATGTCGCCGCGGTACAGCACGACGATGCGGTCGGCGAGCACGTCGACCACCGCGAGGTCATGGCTGATGAACAGCGACGCGAACCCGAACTCGCGCTGCAGCTCGGCGAAGAGCTCCAGCACGCGGGCCTGCACCGACACGTCGAGTGCCGAGGTCGGTTCGTCGGCGACCAGCAGTGCCGGTTCGAGCGCCAACGCCCGCGCGAGCGAAGCGCGCTGCCGTTGCCCACCGGAGAGCTCGTGCGGGAACCGGTCGCCGAACGCCTTCGGCAGCTGGACCGCTTCGAGCAGCTCGTCCACCCGGCGTCGGGCCGCCCGTGTGTCGCCGAAGCGACCGTGCACGATGAGCGGCTCCGCCACGCACTCGGCGATCGTGAGCAGTGGGTTGAAGCTCGTCGCCGGGTCCTGGAACACGAACCCGATCTCGCGGCGCTTCGGGGCGAACTCGCGCTCCTTCACCCGGTTCATCTCCACACCGAGCACCGACAGCGAACCGCCGGTCACCTTGGTGAGTCCGGCGATCGCGCGGCCGATCGTGGTCTTGCCGGACCCCGACTCCCCCACCAGGCCGAGGACCTCGCCCGCGTGGATCGTGAAGTCGACGCCGTTGACCGCGCGGAACCCGGCACGGCCGAAGCGACCCGGGTACTCGATCTCGAGCCCCTTCGCGACCACCACCGGTTCACCGAGCTGCAACTGCTTCCCACGCTCGACCTCGGCCGACGCGGAGCTCTTGCCGCGGCCGACGTGCGGCACCGACGACAGCAGCTTCTTGGTGTACTCGGCCTTCGGTGAGGAGAACAGCGCCTGGACGGGAGCCTCCTCGACGATGTCGCCCTGGTACATGACCACGACGCGGTCGGCGAGGTCGGCGACGACGCCCATGTTGTGGGTGATGAGGACGATGGCCGTGCCGAACTCGTCGCGGCACCGACGCAGGAGGTCGAGGATCTCCGCCTGCACCGTGACGTCGAGCGCGGTCGTGGGCTCGTCGGCCACGATCAGTCCGGGGTCGAGCACGAGCGCCATCGCGATGACGATGCGCTGCTTCTGCCCGCCGGAGAACTGGTGCGGGAAGTAGTCGACCCGTTCCTCCGGCTCCGGGATGCCGACGCGACGCAGGATGTCGATGGCCTTGGCCCGTGCCTCGGCCTTCGTGTACGAACCGTGCGCGCGGAGACCTTCGGCGATCTGCCAGCCCACCTTGTAGACGGGGTTGAGCGCGGTCGACGGTTCCTGGAACACCATCGCCGCGTCGCTGCCGCGGATGGACCGCAGCTGCTCAGCCGACGCCGTGACGACGTCCTGCTCGGTCGAACCGTCTCGGGAGCGCAGCACGACCGCGCCGGACGCCGTCGCCGTCTCCGGGAGCAGGCCGAGGATGGTCTTGGCCGTGACCGTCTTGCCCGAGCCGGACTCGCCGACGATCGCGACGATCTCGCGCGGTGCGACCGACAGTGAGATGTCGTTGATCGCCTTCACCGCGCCGGCGTCGGTCGAGAACGAGACCCCGAGGTCGCGGATGCTGACGATGTCCTTGGTGCCGAGGTCGCGTGGACCGGTGGTCGGCGTCGACTGGCTCATGAGCGCTCGTCCTCTCGTCGGTTCTCCAGATCGCTGTCCGCCGCGGCGTCGCTCACGGCTCCCAGCGATTCGGCGTCCATCATCCCGGCGCCACCGGGGCTGTCGGGCGTGCCACCGGTGGTCGTGATGCTCGACGTCGCAGCGACCGATCCACTCGACGCACCGACACGACGACGGCTGCGCAGACGCGGGTCGGACAGGTCGTTGAGGCTCTCACCGACGAGGGTGATGCCGAGCACGACGAGCACGATCGCGAGGCCGGGGAACAGCGCGGTCCACCAGATCCCGCTCGTGACGTCGGAGACGGACCGGTTGAGGTCGTAGCCCCACTCGGCGGCCGCGGTCGGCTCGATGCCGAACCCGAGGAAGCCGAGACCCGCGAGCGTGAGGATGGCCTCGGAGGCGTTGAGGGTGATGATGAGCGGCAGCGTCCGGGTCGCGTTCCGCAGCACGTGGCGGAACATGATGCGGGAGCTCGACGCACCGATGACCTTCGCCGACTCGACGAACGCCTCGCTCTTGATGCGCACGACCTCGGAGCGGATGACCCGGAAGTACTGCGGGATGAAGACCACGGTGATCGATATCGCGGCGGCGAGGATGCCGCCCCAGAGGCTCGACTGGCCGCGGCTGATGACGATCGACATGACGATCGCGAGCAGCAGCGACGGGAAGGCGTACACCGCGTCGCAGACGACCACGAGCACGCGGTCGAGCCAGCCGCCGAAGTATCCGGCGACGAGCCCGAGCAGGACGCCGATGAAGATCGACAGGATGATCGCGGCCACGATGACGAAGAGCGCGGTCTGGGCTCCCCAGAGCACCCGGGACAGGACGTCGTACCCGCCGACGGTCGTGCCGAGGAGGTTCGTCGCGTTCGGCGCCTGCTGCGTGCCGAACGAACCGTCGTCGCCGCGCAGCTGGTTGAACCGGTAGGGCGCGACGAGCGGCGCGAGGATCGCGATGAGCACGAACACGCCCGTGACGACGAGACCGATGACGAGCATCGCCCGCTGCAGCCCGACCGACTGCCGGAACTGCTTGACGACGGGGAGACGCTCCCGCAACGGTCGCTTCGCCGGCGCGGTCTGAACGGTGGTGGTGGCTGTCGGAGCACTCATGCTCAGTACCTCACCCTCGGGTCGATGATCGCCGCGATGATGTCGACGATGAAGTTGGTCAGGGCGACGATGACGGCCAGCAGCGCGACGATCCCCTGGACGGCGACGAAGTCACGCGCCTTGAGGTACTCGCTCAGCATGAAGCCGAGACCCTTCCATTCGAACGTCGTCTCGGTGAGGACCGCGCCCGCGAGGAGGAGCGCGATCTGGAGGCCGATGACCGTGATGATCGGGATGAGCGCCGGACGGTAGGCGTGCTTCGTCACGAGCCGGAACTCACTGACGCCGCGCGACCGGGCCGCATCGACGTAGCCGGAACCGAGCGTGCCGATGACGTTGGTGCGGACCAGCCGGAGAAACACGCCTGCCGTGAGCAGGCCGAGGGCGATCGCCGGGAGCACCGCGTGGGCGAGGACGTCACTCATCGCCGTCGGATCGCCGAGACGGATCGCGTCGATCAGGTAGATACCGGACGGGTTCGAGATGGTCTGGAGCGTCAGCTCGGTGCCGGTGCTCGCTCGCCCGGCGACCGGGAGGATCCCGAGCCAGACGGAGAAGATGAGCTTGAGCAGCAGGCCGGCGAAGAACACCGGGGTGGCGTAGCTGAGGATCGCGAAGACGCGGAGGCCCGCGTCCTGCCAGCGGTCACGGCGGGCGGCGGCGAGCATGCCGAGCGGGATGCCGACGATGAAGGCGACGATGAGCGCGTAGATCGCGAGTTCGAGGGTCGCGGAGCCGTACGTGAGGAGGACCTCGATGACCGGCCGGTTGTCGGAGATCGTCGTGCCGAAGTTGCCGACCGCGATCTGTCCGAGGAACTCGACGTACTGGATGAAGATGGGCCGGTCGTAGCCGGCGGCACTGATGCGTTCCGCGAGCTGATCGGCCGGGAGTCGGCCTCCGAGCGCCGCGGTGATCGGATCACCGGTCAGGCGCATCAGGAAGAAGACCATGGTGACGAGGATGAACACCGTCGGGATGATCAGCAGGAAGCGGATGACGAGGTACCGCCAGAGTCCGCCACCTCCGGAACGTCTGGCCGCCTTGGGGGGTGGGGTTGCGACAGCTGCCGTCATTGCAGTGGATCCTCCTCGATCACCGACTCGGTAGAGCCCGGACAGACGATCGGGGCGGCTCTGTGGAGCCACCCCGATCGCGACGTCCGACTCACCATAGTCGGATATCAGTTGGTCAGGCTAGTCAGCCCTTGGTGATGGGCGCGTAGCGGAACTTGAACGACGCGTCGAGGACGGTTCCCTCGACATCCTTGCCGACGACGGCCACCTGAGCGCCCTGGAGCAGCGGGATGGTCGACAGGTCGGCCGCCTCCGTGTCCTGGATCTGCTCGATGAGCTTCGTCCGTGCGTCGGCGTCCGTCGTCGAGCGCTGCTCGTTGATCAGGTCGTTGACAGCCGGGTTGTCGTAGTGGTTCGCGAGGAAGTTGTCCGTGGCGAAGAACGGCGACAGGTAGTTGTCGGCGTCGGAGTAGTCCGGGAACCAACCCAGCTGGTAGGCCGGGTAGACGTCCGTCGTGCGGTCCTTGGCGTACTGGACCCACTCGGTCTGCTGCAGGTTGACGGTGAACAGGCCGTCGGCCTCGAGCTGGTCCTTGATGAGCGCGTACTCGTCGCCGGAGCCGGAACCGTAGTGGTCACCGTTGTACTGGAGGTTGAGCGCGACCGGGACGGTCACACCGGCAGCCTCGAGGGTCTCCTTCGCCTTGGCGGCGTCCGGGCCGCCGTCGCCGTCGCCGTAGAGACCCTTGAGGGACTCGGTGGCACCGGTCAGACCGGCGGGCACGTAGGAGTAGAGCGGGGTGTAGGTGTCCTTGTAGACGTCCTTGGCGATCGCAGCGCGGTCGATCAGGTCGGCAGCGGCCTGGCGGACGGCGAGCGCCTTCGCCGGGTCGGCGTCAGCGGTGGTCGCACCGTAGGGCATCGTGTCGAAGTTGAAGACGAAGTAGCGGATCTCGCCACCGGGGCCGTCGACGACCTTGACGTTCTTGTCCTTCTTCAGGTCCTCGATGTCGGTCGCGGAGAGGCTGCGCGACGCGACGTCGATGTTGCCCTGCTTGACGTCGAGCTTCAGGTTGGACTCGTCGGTGTAGTACTTCACGTTGACGGTGTCGTTCTTCGCCGCGCCGAGGAGGCCCTGGTAGTCGGCGTACTTCTTGTACGAGATGAGCTCGTTGAACTTGTAGCTGTCGATCGTGTACTGGCCGGCGAACGCCTTGCCCTTGACGATGTCGGCGTCCGGGGTGATCTCGGTGGCGGAGAAGACGTCCTCGTCGACGATCGGGCCGACGGGGCTCGAGAGCACCTGCGGGAAGGTCTGGTCGTTCTCGGTCTTCAGCGTGAAGACGACGGTGAGGTCGTCGGGCGCGTCGGTCTTCTCGAGGTTGCCGAGGAGCGAGGACGGTCCGTTGTCGTCCGCGATGGCGAGTTGACGGTCGAAGCTGAACTTCACGTCGGACGAGGTGAGGTCGTTGCCGTTGGCCCACTTGAGGCCCTTCTTGAGCTTCACCGTGTACTCGGTCGGCGAGGTGAACTCGGCCGACTCGGCGATGTCGGGCTCGACGTCGGGGCTGTTGTACGGCGTGTTCAGGAGGAACGGGAAGACCTGGTTCATGACGGCGAAGGAGCCGTTGTCGTACGATCCGGCCGGGTCGAGCGTCGTGACCTTGTCGGTCGTGCCGATGACGATCGTGCCACTGGCGCCGCTGCTGGATCCGCTCCCGCCGCCGGCGGCGCAGCCGGCGAGGGCGAGGGCGGTGATGGAGAGACCCGCGAGCGCGACGGCGCTCTTCCGGAATCCGCTACGTGGGGATGACATTGATGTCGACCTCATTTTCTGTGTGTGAGAGACGGCACGGCTGTGTGCAGGTTCTTCGCACGTGCTTGTAGAGGATTACAGCACGCTCCGAACAAATCCCTCAAACCCAGAAGGCTTCCGGTGCTGATTCGTTACGAGCACGAAACGTGCGCATGCGGCAGCTGTCGCGCAAGGACCGCGCGTTTGGCCCGCCCTCCGTGGAACTCGCCATCTCGCACCGATCATGGATCACCGGTTGTCGATAGTATACAGTCTACAGATGACAGGTCCGGATGAGGCGGACCTCAAGACTCTGAGGAGCTCGTATGTCTGTGCACCCGCCTGCGGCCACCACCGCTCAGCTGGGCGGCGACACGCCCGCCGCTCCCGAGTTGCGCCCGGCGCAGAGCGCTCGCGTGGCGCGGACGCACCTCACCTATCGGGAGGCGGCTCCCGGGCTCTCCGTCCGTGCAGCGGACCTGTCGCTCAGACTCGACGGCGGCGGTCACGGGCTCCTCGACACGACGCACTTCGACACCGTCCGCTTCCCGCCACCGGCCTGGGCCGACCAGGCCATCCGCGAGGCCGTCGCCACCGGCGAATGGGCGTACACCCCGTACCGAGGCGACCCCGGCGTGCTCACCGACCTCGCCTCGGCGATCAGCGGCTTCCTCGGCAGCCCGGTGGGTCCCGGCAACCTCGCCCTGACCCCCGGGACGCAGGGCGCCCTGTTCACGACACTGTCCTCGATCGTCGACGAGGGCGACCTCGTCCTCCTCGCCGACCCGGACTACCTGTTCTGCGAGCGGATCCTCGCGTTCCTCGGAGCACGGGTCGAGCGCATCTCGCTCATCCTCGACGGCGAGCACCCCGGCCTCGACCTCGACGCGGTGGAGCGGTTCCTCCCCGAGCAGCCGAAGCTGCTCATGTTCTCGCACCCGAACAACCCGACCGGCGCCGTCTACCCCGCGACGATGATCTCCCGCGTCGCCGAGCTCGCCGTCGCCGGCGGCTTCCGCGTCCTCGTCGACGAGCTGTACAGTCGCCTGCTCTACACGGACACCCCGTTCCCCCACCTCCGCTCCGAGCCCGGCATGGCCGACCGCACCATCACCCTGCTCGGCCCGTCGAAGACCGAGTCTATGAGCGGCTTCCGGATCGGCGTCGTGGTCGCCCCGGAGGACGTCATCGCCTCGGTCGAGCAGACGCTCGCGATGACCTCCCTCCGCGCCCCCGCCTACGCGCAGCGCATGCTCGCCCGGTGGCTCGTCGACGACGACGACTTCCTCCACGAACGCATCGCCGACCTGGAGGCGATCAAGCGCACCACCGTCGAGAGCCTGTCGCGGGTCCCCGGTCTGCGCATGACGCCGCAGGACGGGACCGCATACCTGTTCCTCGACGTCTCGGCGTTCGGGGTGTCGGACGTCGAGGTCGCCGGAGCCCTCCAGCGCGAGGCGCAGGTCGTCGTCTCGCCCGGGTACCAGTTCGGCCCCTCCGGCAGCGGGCACTTCCGGATCTGCTACGCCCGCGACGAGACGGAGTGGGCTGCGGCGCTCGAGCGGATGGTCGTGTGCCTGACCGGCCTCGCGACCGCAGCCGGTATCGACGCGTGACCGACGGCGTGCCTCGCGACGCGAGGCTCCAGCCGGCCGGCGCATACTCCGTCGCACGCCTCGTCGGCGAGCTCGTCCACACCGCCGGCATGACCCCGCGGGTCGACGGCGCGCTCGTGGCGACCGGCCGGATCGGTCGCGAACTCGACGACGCCCAGGCGCTGTCCGCCACCCGGATCGCGACCGAGCGGGCCCTCGCTGCGGCCGCGAGTGCCGTCCCCGAGGGCGCCGTCCTCACCGAGGTGGTCTCCCTGACCGTCTACCTCGCGGTGGCCGACGGCTTCGTCCGGCTGAGTGAGATCGCCGACGCGGCGAGCGCCGTGGTCGTCGAACGGTTCCCCGACGCCTCACTGCCCGTCCGCGCCGCCCTCGGGGTCGCCGCGCTTCCCGGCGATGCACCCGTCGAGATCCAGCTCGTCGCGCGATGCACCGGCGGGCCGATCACCTGATCAGCGCCCAGCGGTCGACGCGTGTGGTCTGATGGTGGTCATGGCCGTCTCATTCAGCTTCACCGTCGGGGTCGACGAGCCCCATCACGTCACCGTGCGGGTCGCCGGGATCCGGAACCGGGTGACGATCGAGGTCGACGGGTGGCTGGCGGCCGACAGCGGGGGCAATCTGGGGCGCATCATGCCGAACGTCTTCGACGTCGAGGTCGGGGTGCAGGAACGACACATGGTGTCGATTCGGGTGATCATCCAGGAACCGATCGACGGTGGCGCACGCTACATCGACGTGTTCATCGACGGCCGCTTCGCCGCGCGGCACGACTGGCGGGCGATCCGCGAGCGGTGACCGTGGGTCGACGGGTCAGTAGCCCCGGTCGGCGTCGAAGCGGTTGAGCAGCGGCTCCCCCGCGCGGTACCGGGCGAGGTTCTCGATGAAGAGCGCGGTGAGCGTCGCGTTCTCGCTCTCCACCGTGGACGCGGAGTGCGGTGAGATGAGCACGTTGTCGAGGTCCCAGAGGGGCGAGTCGGCGGGCAGGGGCTCCTCACGGAACACGTCGAGGGCGGCACCGCCGAGTCGACCCGAGCGGAGGGCCTCGATGAGGGCGTCCTCGTCGATCACCTGACCGCGCGAGATGTTGACGACGGCGGCCCCCTCGGGGAGGAGCGCGATCCGGTCCGCACTGATGAGGTTCTCGGTCTCGGGGGTGAGCGCCGTGCAGAGCACCAGCACGTCCGTGGTCGGCAGCACCTCGTCGAGCCGGTCGACATCGCTCAGCTCGACGCCCTCCGGCAGCTCGTAGCTCCCGCCCACGCGACCCACCGCGGTCACGCGGGCACCGATCGCGTCGAAGGTCCGGACCACGTTCGAGCCCATCCCGCCGACGCCGACGACCGCGACGCGCATGCCGGCGAGCTGCCTCGTGGTGTACCGCTCGAAACGGTGCTCGCGCTGCTGACGCTGCAGGTACGGCAGGCCCTTCACGACGAAGAGCGCGCCGGTCAGGGCGAACTCGGCGAGCGGCACGGCGTGCACGCCACCGGCCGTCGTCGCGACGATGCCGCTCCGGTCGAGACCCGTGCGACGCATGAACGCGCCGATGCCCGCACTCGTTGCCTGGATCCACTTCAGGTTCGGCGCCCGCTGCGGCAGGGCCGCTGGATCCTGCCAGTCGAAGTCGAACGCGACCTCGGCCCGCGCGAGCATGTCCTCCCATCGCTGCTGCTCAGCGGCGGAGAGCCGGGGCGTCGGACCGTGGTGGTCGGCCACGTACTGCGGGACGCCGATGAGCGACGGGTCGTAGAGCACCTCGACGTCCGGGTGCGAGGCGCGGATCGCCTCGACGTGCTCGGCTTCGAGGTGGCTGGCGATGAGGATCTGCATGATGGTCCATCCTGCCGCGGGTGCGGCGATGCGTCGGTCGCGGCGCGGTGCGTCGCGCGTTCCTTCGGTCGGTCAGTCGGTCGGCCAGGGCGCGACCGCCGCGAGCCGCTCCGCCGTGAGCGCAGGCCGGACACCGCCTGCCTCCTCGCTGACGATCCGGGGCTGGAGGACCGATCGAGGACCGCAGGCGATCGGCACGAATCCGGGACCGTGACCGGGCATGGGCGAGCCGCCGTGGACGATGATCCCCACGGTGATCCAGTAGCGCCGGTACCCCATGTTGTGGCGGACGTCGAGGTGCTCGACCGCGAACAGGTCCCCGAGCCGCATGTCGACCCCGGCGAGTTCGGGCGATTCCGGCACCACGGCGAGGTCGACGTCCCACTGGTGCGCGGGTCGGCCGATACCGTTCCCGGCCACCTTGCCCGGCAGCACCCCGACCACGTCGAAGCCGGCGACACCGTCCTCGACGCGCAGTGGAAGCGCGTCGAGCAGGGCGGGGTCGATGTTCAGCAGGACGATCTCCTCGGGCAGGTCCTCGCGGCGCAGCCCCTGACCCATGGCGTGCACCGCGATCCGGTCCCCGGGCAGCAGGGCGGCCATCGTCTCGTCGTCGAAGGAGACGATGACCCGGCCCGCCTCGCCGCGCTTGCCGACGACGGACCCCGTCGCCCCCGTCGCCGCGCCGGACCGGACGGTCGCGCGGTTCCCGATGCAGGCGAAGGACGTCAGTCCGAAGCGCGACCCGGCGTCCGGGTGCACGAGCGTGACCCCGGGTGCGACGTGGTCGGTGTCTGAGGCGAAGACCGAGTCTCCCAGGTGCACGCCGAGGACGACCCCGCCGTCGCCGATCGGCACGTAGGGGTGTCCGTCGCGGTCGATCCGGTAGGACACCATGGGGGTGAGGCCGGCGTGCTCGACGAAGCCGAGCAGGTTGTTGGCGATGATCGAGCTCATGCGGCCGTCTCCGTCGTGGTCGTGGTGGTGGTCGTCGCCCGGCCCATGCCGGCGAGCGCGGTGCCGAGGTTGGCGGCCCGGTCGTCGACGACCGTGAACGCCGACGCCGGTCCCGACAGCAGGGTGGACGGGCCGGGGCCGTGCCCGAAGAGGCGGCACTCCCCCGTGGAGATGACGCCGATGGTGATCCAACCGGGCCGGTAGCCGCGTCCGTAGGAGTGGTCCTGGTCCTCGAGGACGACGATGTCGCCGATGCGGAGGGACTCGAGGCCGAGCGACAGGTCCTCGCTGAGGCCCGGGTAGGCGCCCATGAGGTCGGTGTTGGCGAACTCGGAGAGCATGCCGCCTCCTGCACCCGCCGCCTCGGCCGGGACGCGCATGGCGACGCCGACCTCGAGCGTGCCGTCGGCCGCCGTCGAGAACGGCAGGTGCGGCAGGAGCCGCGGGTCCAGGTTCTTCACCCGGACGTCCGGGTGGTCGAGGAGGCGCAGGCCCTGACCGCGGGCCTCGACGCTCACGGCGTCGCCGGTCGTCACCTGGCGGAGCGCCCCGTCGGCGAAGTCGGCGAGGACGTAGGCGTGCTGGCCGATGACGACACCCTCGGCCCCTGCCGCCGCCCCCGAGCGCACGGTCACGACGTTGCCGACGCAGCTGAGGAACTGCAGTGCGGCGTTCGCCTCGGCACCCGCGTGCCGGATCGACAGCCCGGGTTCGAGATGGTCGCTCGCGTGCCCCGTGGCGGCCTCTCCGACGTGCGCGCCCATCGTGACCCCGCCCATGCCGGGCAGGATGAAGGGGTGGCCGTCGGGATCCACCCGGTAGCCGTGACGGTCGGCCTGGGGCGGCCAGACCTCTCCGGTGAGGATCTGCGTGACCAGGCGGTCCTCGTTGGTCCTGAGGCTCATGCCGTCGCTCCCTTCGGGGCCGGGGCTGTGCCGAGGGCGAAGCCGCGGATGCGGAGCGGTGGCGCGGTCGCGGCACCGTTGAACACGTTCATGAGCGGCTGGCTCAGCGACACCGATCCGACGCCGTCGACCCGCGCGAGACTGTCGAGCACGCTCACCGTGAAACGCTGCGACTCGACCGGCCGCGTGATGCGACCGTTCTCGATGAGGAAGCACGCGTCGCGCGTGACCCCCGTGATCGTGGAGCGGACCGGATCGACCGTGCGCGTGTACCAGAAGCGCTGCAGGTACACCCCGTGCTCGACGCCCGCGATGAGGTCGAGCTCGGTCGTGTCGGCCGCGCGGAGGATGACGTTCATCGGGATCGCATGGGGCGCCTCCTCCCGGGCGATGTGGAAGTTGCCGGTCGATGCCGTCCCGAGCGCGAAGGCGGTCTCCCGGTCGGTGACGACCTCCGCGACCCGGCCGTGGTCGAGGAACGGGACGTCGCGCTTCGTGGTGCCCTGGAAGTCGAACGGGAACGGCAGTCCGAGGTCGGCCGTCGCGTCGTCGTGCACCGAGACGAGCGACGAGGCCGCCTGCTCCCCGGCGCGGGTCGCGGCCGTGCCGAATCCCGAGGCGAGGGCTCCGCCCGTGAACCCGAAGGCGCCGAAGAAGTCGAGGAACTCTCCGGCGGCGAGCGCCCCGAGCACGACGTCGTACTCGCCGGGGGCGAGCGGGGCGCGACCCCGGGTGGCGGACGCCTCCGAGAGCGTCCGCTCGACGGACTCCGCCGCCAGCAGGCGGTCCGACGACCGGGAGAGGTCCTTCCAGTGGGAGGAACCGTCGTCGATGCGGACGGTCAGGGAACCCTGCGCCTCGGTCGCCGCGGCGTACCGGGAGGTCCCGCGCTCGCGGTCGTGGAAGGCGACCTCCGTGACCGCCCGGCCGAACATGCCTGCGGCCACACCACCGGCGCGATCGGCCTCCGCCATCGCCCGGTCGGCGAGGGCGACGTGCTCGCCGACGTCCCAGGCCGCCGTGTCCTCGCCCCAGAGCAGGGCGCCGGACGCGGTGCGACCCGACACGACCGGCTCGTCGACAGGGCCCGGTTCGGCTCGCGGTGGCGCGGCGGGGAGCCCCTGCCTGGCCTGTTCGCGCGCGGCGGCGCTGGCGTTCGCGACCGCCCGGCCGAGCCCGGAGATCGAGCTGGCCGCAGCGAGCGACGCCCGCCCGTCGACCTCGGCGCGGACCATGATCTGCACCTCGTCGATGGCCTGACTCTGATGCACCCGGCGGCCGGCGAAGCGGGTGAAGTCGCCGCGCCGCCCGGTGAGGAACGCCTCGATGCGGTCGGCCGGGGCGTCGCGGAGGGCGGCCTCGAGCGCTTCGGCGGCCCGCTCACCGCCGACGACGGGCCCGAAGGCGGTCGTGGTGGTGCTGTCGGTGTCACTCATCGGTCCACTCCGATCCGGAGGTTCCGCACGAGCGTCGGCGAGGCGCCGTGCCCGAGGAACCCCCATTGCTTGGGTTCGCCCTTGCCGCAGGGCATGCCGAAGGCCTTGAACTCCTCCGGTCCCGCGACCGCTTCGACGGACTGCCAGAACTCGGGCGTCGTACCGCCGTAGGAGAAGCCGCGGAGGAGGCGACCCCGACGGCCGTTCTTCACCTCGTACGCCACCTCGGTGCCGAACTGGAAGTTGTGACGCCGCTCGTCGATCGACCAGCTGCGGTTGTCGTCGATGTAGTACCCGTCCCCGAGACGCTCCTGGAGTTCCTCGGTCGACCCGCTGCCGGGCTCGAGGAACACGTTCGTCGCGAAGCAGACCGGGGTGTACCCCCACCCGTCGGAGCGCGCGGCCCCGATCGACGGCACCCCGATCCGGGCGGCGGAGTCCCGCGTGGAGAGGAAGTTGCGGATGATCCCCTCCGAGATCAGCGGTTGCCGGGAGGCCGGGACACCCTCGTCGTCGAACGCGAAGGAACCCCGCGTGCCGGGCACCGTCGGGTCGGACGTGATGTTCACCGCCTCGGAACCGTAGCGGAGCGAACCGACCGCATCGGGTCCGATGAAGGAGGTGCCGGCGTAGTTCGCCTCGTCACCGAGGATCCGGTCGAGTTCCAGGGCGTGACCCGTCGACTCGTGGATCTGCAGCGCCATCTGGGCGGGCCCGATGATGACGTCGGCCGTGCCCTGCGGCGCGAGCGGCGCGGTCAGCAGTTCGACGGCCTCGCGTCCGATCCGGTCGGCCTCCTCGACCATCCGGAGCCCCTCCACGTACTCCCATCCCGCCTGCGCGGTGTTGCCGTGGAACGAGTTCGGGAAGGATCGACGCTGCATCGTGCCGTTGCCGACCGCGTTCACGAGCGCCATAGCCCCGCTCTCGATGAGGTGCTGGTGCTGCATCGAGCCCTCGGTGTTGGCGAAGTGCCGATGCTGCCGTTTCGCATTCAGGCCGGCCTGCGCCATGACGACTTCGACGGGCGCGCTGGCCGCGCTCAGGATGTCGCCGAGCAGCGCCTGCCGCGTCGACGCCGACACCGCGAAGGGGTCGAGCACGACGTCGGTCGCGTACCGACCGCTCACCGCCGGCATCGGTGGCAGCTCGGTGCGGTACGCGTCGGACACCCGGTCGGCGTTCCGCGCGTTGGCGAGCGCCCGGTGCGCGGCGAGCGTGAGGTCGTCGGCGTCGTCGATCGGCACGGAGGCGAACCCCCAACTGCCGTTGAACAGCACCCGGACACCGACGCCGAGGTTGTGCTCGATCCGCTCGTCCAGACCGGACTCGAGGGTGGAGTAGAGGCGCACCTCCTCGGCCTCGATGAGTCGCGCATCGGCGTAGCCGACCCCCGGGACGTCCAGGGCGGCGAGCACCCTGGTGAGCATGGTCGCCGCGGTCCCATCGTCCGCGAGTTCACCCCAGGCGTGGGCCGCGGCGTCCACCGCGGCGAGCGGCGCGACCGTGTCGGCGCTCGTCACGCGCGGGCCGCCTCGGCGTCGTTCGCGTCCGACGGGGCGAGCGCGAGGGGGAAGTCGCACCAGGCGCGGGTGCGGAAGGACAGCTCGAACGCGTTGATCGTCTCCTGGACGAGCGCGCCCTGGTCGAAGTTGCCCTGGTTGAAGTCCTCACCGGAGAGGATCTCGGTGGCGAAGTCCTTGCAGAGGTTCGAGTAGAAGAGGAACGGCCAGGGCTCGGTGGACGCCCCACCCTCGGGGAAGAACTCCTGGGGGATCTCGAGCTCCTCGAATTCGACCTGGTCCTTCTTCGCGACCTTGATCGTCTGGCAGATACCCGCCTCCTCGACGAGGCGGACGATGATCGCGCCCTCCGAACCGTAGATGCGGGCCTCGATGCCGGGGAAGTTGCCGACGGTGACGTAGGACGACTGGATCGACGCCAGACGGCCCTGCTCGAACTCGGCGATCCACATGTCGCCGTCGTCGATGTTCATCCGCTGCATCGCGCCCGTGTCGCGGACCATCCGCTCCGGGACGAAGTTGCGCATCGTCCCGACGACGCTCGTCATGGGCGCGTCGAGCCACCAGTGCATGATGTCGATGATCGGCGCGCCGTAGCCCTCGATGGAGGAGACGGCGATGACCTCGGGGTCGGCGTCCGGGTCCACCTGACGCAGCGGCGTCTTCGGATCGATCCACTGGCTGTTCTGCTCGTAGCCGTTGAAGATGTAGGGCTCGCCGATGAACCCCTGGTCGATGAGGTGCTTCGCGTACTGGATGGCGGGGGCGAAGCGGAAGGTGAAGCCCAGCTTCGTCTTGACGCCACGCTCGGCGGCGAGCGCCGCGGCGCGCCGGGTCTCGGTGTAGTCGCTGTTGACGGGCTTCTCGCAGAGGACGTGCTTGCCCGCCGCGATGGCCGCCATGGAGATCTCGAAGTGCATGGCGTTGCCGGTCGCGACGTCGATGACGTCGATGTCGGGGTCGTCGATCAGTTCGCGGTAGTCGGTCACGGCACGCTCGACGCCGAACTCCGCGGCCGCCGACGCGAGCGCCTCCTCGTCGATCTCGGCGAGCGCGACGACCTCGACACGCGGGTCGCGCTGCCAGCCGGGGATGTGGGAGCGGACGGCCCAGCGGCCGGCACCGACGACGGCGACTCGGAGCTTGCGATCGGACTCGGACATGGTGGTTCTCCTTCTGCGGGTGCCGGCATCGTGCGATGCGCGGACGGTGGTGGGATCGGTCGGAGGTTCAGGTCACGCGCGCTGCAGGCGGACGCGTGGGTCGATGACGGAGTAGAGGAGGTCGACGATGAAGTTGACGACCACGATGAAGAGGGCCGAGAAGAGCACGGTGCCGACGATCATCGGGGTGTCGAGGTTGGAGATCGCGTCGAAGGCGAGCCGGCCGATGCCGTTCAGTCCGAACACGGTCTCGACGATCACGACGCCTCCGAGGAAGTATCCGAAGTCGAGTCCGATCATCGTGACGAGCGGGATCGCGACGTGCCGGAAGCAGTGGCGCCAGAGGATGGTCCGCTCGGGCATGCCCTTCGCCCTGGCCATCCGGACGAACGGCGAGTCGAGCGTCTCGATCATGTTCGTCCGCGTCATGCGGGCGTACCAGGCACCGCCGCCCGACCCGAGCGTGAAGGTCGGGAGCACGAGGTACCAGATGATCGGGTCACCGAGCCCGTTGAGCGGGAACAGTCCCCAACTGAACGCGAAGTAGTAGATGAGGAGCAGGCCGAGCCAGAACGACGGCGCCGACAGTCCGATCAGCGAGACGAAGGTCACCGTGCGGTCGACCCAGCCACCGCGACGGTAGGCGGCGTAGATGCCGGCCGGGACACCGAGGATGATCTGCCAGACGAGCCCGCCGATCGCTACGAGGACCGTCGTCGGCAGAGCGGAGACGATCCGCTCGAACACACTCGTCTCCCGCAGGACGTACGAGGTGCCGAGATCGCCGCTCAGGAGCCGGCCGATGAACCCGAGGTACTGCTCCCACAGCGGGGCGTCGAGGCCGAGCTGTGCGCGGATGGATGCGATCGTCTCGGCACTCGCGTTCGGCCCGGCGAGGGTCGCCGCCGGGTCCGCGGGGACGGCGTAGACGAGGAGGAACGCGAGGCTGACCACCCCGAAGAGGACGAGGGCCATCTGGCCGAGTCGTCGTGCAAGCCACCAGAACACGGTCTACCTCGCCATCGGTGCAGCTGAGTCGAGCATCTCGGACAACCAGTCGCCGACGAGGTTGAACGCCATCACCGTCACGATCAGGCAGATGCCGGGGATGAAGAGCATCCAGGGGGCGATCTGGAAGTAGGTGCTCCCGTCGGAGATCATCTGCCCCCACGAGGCCTGCGGGATCGGGACACCGATGCCGAGGAACGACAGGGCGCTCTCGATGAGGATCGAGGAGGCGACGCCGAGCGTGGCGTACACGATGATCGCCGGCAGCAGGTGCGGGATGATGTGCTTCCACATGATGCGGAGGTGCCCGACACCGAGCGTCCTGGTCGCGACGACGAACTCGCGGTGCTTCAGGGAGATGACCATGCCGCGGATGATGCGGGCGAGCGTCGTCCAGTAGATGAGGGCGATGACGATGATGACGTTCGTGGTACTCCGGGTCGTGACCGCGATGAGGGCCGTGCAGAGCAGGAGGATCGGGAAGGAGATGACGACGTCGGTGATGCGCATGAGCACCGCCTCGACGATGCCGCCGAAGTAGCCGGCGATCACCCCGACCGTCACCCCGACGATCGTCGCGAGTCCGTTGGCCACGATCCCGATCACGAGGGACACCTGCGTGCCCGAGATGAGCCGCGAGAGCACGTCGCGACCGAGCGCATCGGTCCCCAGGAGGAACCCGGGCGTCCCGGGCGGGAGCGGCTGCCCCTGCGGCCCGAGTCCGATGTCGTTGTAGGTCTGCAACGGGTCGTGGGGCGTGATGAGCGGAGCCAGCACCGCGATGAGCGCGATGAGGAGCAGCACGATGAGCGACACGAACGCCGCGGGGTCGCGTCGGAGACTGCGCAGCACCTCGCGGGCGCGCATCGGTCGGTCATCGTCGGTCGCCGCCAGGTCGACACCCTGGCCGATGACGGGAGGCAGTGCTTCACTCATGCGTCGGCTCCGATCCGAGCGGGTTCCGGGACCAGGACGGGATCCGCGAAGTGGCACGCCGCGTCCTGCCCCGATGTCGTGGTCCGCAGCGGCGGCGCGACGGTCCGGCAGACCTCCTGGGCCATCGGACACCGCGGGTGGAAGCTGCACCCGCTCGGCGGGTTCGCGGCGCTCGGCGGTTCGCCCGTGAGACGGACGCGCGGCAGGCGGGTCGAACGATCGCGGACGATCGGCTCCGGCACCGCCGACAGCAGGGCTCTCGTGTACGGATGCTGCGGGTTCTCGAAGATCTCGTCGCGCGTCCCGATCTCGACCAGACGTCCGAGGTACATGATGCCGACGTGGTCCGCCATGAACCGGAGGGTGGACAGATCGTGCGAGATGAAGAGGTACGCGAGACCGAGCTCCTCCTGCAGGTCCTTGAGCAGATTGAGCACCTGCGCCCGGACCGAGACGTCGAGCGCGGAGACGGCCTCGTCGCAGAGGATGAGGCGCGGATCGACGCAGAGCGCGCGAGCGATCGACACGCGTTGCCGCTGTCCGCCGGACAACTCGCGCGGACGCCGATCGATGAAGCTCCGCGACAGGCCCACCTGGTCGAGGATGCCCTCGACCGCCCGCCTCGGGTCGGTCGGCTTGGTGGTCCGGAGCGAGATCGCCTCGAGCAGGGTCTCCCCCACCTTCATCCGCGGGTCGAGCGAGTCGTAGGGGTCTTGGAAGATCATCTGCATCGTGCGGCGGTACTCCGCGAGCCGACGTCCTCGCAGCGCTCCCACGTTCTCACCGTTCAGCCGCATGCTGCCGGCGGAGGCCTGGTTGATGCCCATGAGCGTCCTGGCGATGGTGCTCTTCCCGGAGCCCGACTCGCCGGCGATGCCGAGGGTCTCGCCGGCACGGAGCTGGAAACTGACGCCCTGCACGGCGGGGACGCGGGACGCCCGACGACCGATACCACCGGAGCGGCGGAACGTGACCTCGAGGTCCCGCACCTCGAGCAGCGCCTCGCCGGCCCGCGAGCGGCTGCTGGGACCGTTGACGAGGTCCGAACCGTCGAGCCGGCTCATGCGGCCGACTCCTGCTCGACCACGAAGGCCTCCGGTGCGACGACGCCGCACGCGACCCGCTGCCCGACACCGCCGAGCGGTGCCTGGACGAGCGCCGGGTCGTTCGTGAGACACGCGTCGACGGCTGCTGGGCAACGCGGCGCGAACGCGCAACCGCTCGGCCGACGGCCGGCCGTCGGTGGCGCCCCGGAGATGGTGCGGAGCCGCGGCGGGATCGGCTCGGACAACTTGAGGATGGAGCCGAGCAGCGCGTGCGTGTACGGGTGCTGCGGGTCGCCGACGATCTGCTCGGCCGTGCCCTCCTCCACGATGCGCCCCGCGTACATGACGAGGATGCGGTCGCAGAAGCTGGAGATGACACCGAGGTCGTGGCTGATGAGGATGACGCCCGTGTCCTGCTCGGAGACCATGTCGTCGAGCAGGTCGAGCACCTGGGCCTGCACGGTCACGTCGAGCGCCGTGGTCGGCTCGTCCGCGATCAGCAGCTTCGGTGAGCAGGCGGTCGCGATGGCGATGCAGACGCGCTGCCGCATCCCGCCGGAGAACGCCCCGGGGAAGTCGTTCATGCGCGCCTCCGCGTCGGGGATCCCGACGCGGCGCAGCAGGTCGACGGCGCGGGCGCGAGCGGCGACGCGGCCCATGCCCAGGTGCGTCTCGAGCGACTCCGTGATCTGCCGGCCGACCCGCATGAGCGGGTTGAGGCTCGACATGGGGTCCTGGAAGACCATCGCGACCTGCGAACCGCGCCACTGCTGCAGCGCCCGGTCGGAGTAGGCGAGGACGTCCTCCCCGCCGAACCGCACCGATCCGCCGGCGATCACACCGGGGTCCGACACGAGCCGCATCACGGCCTGCGACGTCAGGGACTTGCCGGAACCCGACTCCCCCACGATGCCGACGCGCTCACCCGCGGACACCTGGAACGAGACGCCGTCGACGGCGTGGAAGGGGTCCCCCGAGGAGGTCGGGAAGTCGACCACGAGGTTGGAGACGTCGAGCAGCGCACTCATGTCGCGTCCTTTCGGTGGGGGCGCCGCGGGTGGTCCGTCGAGGGACCACCCGCGGTTCGGGTTCCGTGGTGCGGTGATGCGGGTGGCGCGCCGGTGCGCCGGGTGATGCGTATCCGGTGGCTACCGCTTGGCGGTGCCGTCGGACTTCCAGTACTCGGCCATGTCCCAGCCCCAGATCGGCTGCGGGAAGTACCCCTCGATGCCGGTGCTGTGGAGCTCGGTCTTGGTACCGAAGTACAGCGGCACGATCGGGTTGTCGGCGAGCATGAGCTTCGACGCCTCCTCGTACTTCGCGGTCGCCGCATCCGGGTCGGTCTCGGCGAGCGCCTGGGCGACGAGGTCGTCCATCTCCGGGTTGCAGTAGTACGCGTAGTTGTGGCCCTGCGGGACCGCCGAGGCGCACGACATGAGCGCCTGCAGGAAGTCCGAGCCCTCGGGGTAGTCGGCCACCCAGAAGGTGAGGGCGAGCGGCGCCTTGCCGGCTCCCGCCAACTCGCTGAAGGTGTTCGGGGCCAGCGTCTGGAGGTTGACGTCGATGCCGATGGCCTTGAGGTCCTGCTGCATCTGCGGCGCCAGGGCCGAGAAGGGCGGGACGTTCCAGGCGTACATGTCGGTCGTGATGCCGTCCGCGAACCCGGCCTCCGCCAGCAGCTGCTTGGCCTTCTCGACGTCCTGTTCGTGGGTCATCTCGTCGCCCGTGTAGCCGAGGACCTTCGGTGGGATGAACTCGGTCGCCGCAGAGCCCTGGCCGTTGACGAGCTTGAGCAGCGCCTTCCGGTCGAAGGCGAGGGAGACGGCCTCACGCACCTTCGGGTTGTCGAAGGGGGCGGTGTTGACGTTCATCGTGAGGTAGTAGGTGCTCGGCTTCTCGATCTCGACGAGCTGATCCTTGAGCTTCGGATCCGAGGTCACCTGGATGAACTTTGCGGGCGGGATCGGGCTGCCCATCAGGTCGATGTCGCCCTTCTGCAGCATGAGCACCTGGTTGTCGGGGTCGACACCGAGGATCATGCGGATGTGGTCGACGTACGGACGCGGGGAGTCCCAGTAGTCGGCGTTGCGGTCGAGCGTGATCTCCTTGCCGGCGCTGAAGGTGTTCAGCGTGAACGGCCCGGAGCCGACGGGCTCGGTCGCGACGGTGCCGCCGCTGCCCTCGGGGATGATCGAGCCCGCGGGCATGGCGAGGATGTACTTGAACGAGGAGTTGGGCGTCGTCAGCGTGATCTTGAGGGTCTGATCGTCGACGACCTCGATGCCGCTCGGGAGTCCGGTCGGGTTCGCGGCGTATTCCTCGGCGCCGGCGATACCGCGCCAGAACTCGGCGAGACCCGCCTTCGTCGCGGGGTCGAGGACCCGGGCGTAGGAGTAGGCGACGTCCTTGGCCGTGAGCGGGTCGCCGTTGCTGAAGGTGAGCCCCTCCTTGAGCTTCATCGTGTAGGTGAGCCCGTCGTCGCTGACCTCCGGGAACGACTCGGCCGCCTGGAGCTTCAGCTCGCTGGTGTCGCGGTCGTAGTCGTACATGCGGTCGAACATCATCCGCATCATGTTCCAACACGTCGCTCCCGTGCAGACGGCCGGGTCGAAGGTCTCGGGGTCGGACGCCGCGGCGGTGGTGATCGTGCCGCCGTACTTGGGGTCGCCACCAGTGGCGGAGGTGCTGCCGCCGCCGGCACCGCCAGCGCTGCACGCCGTCAGAGCGACCGCGAGCGCTGCTCCGAGCAGCGCGCCTCGCAGTGATTTCTTCACTGAGTTCTCCTGTCAGGGTTGTGCCGGACCTCCTGAGGAAGCGAGCCGCCGACGGAACGTTCGTGTGCTGTTGGTGGACAATATCACAGACTGCACACTGTCGACAATCGACAACACCGATTCGTTTGGGCTAGGATTCGGGCATGGAAACTCTCGAACGAACCGGGTTGACAGGAGCCGCGGTCAACGAGCTGCGGGAGGCGATTCTCGAGGGTCGCCTCGTCCAAGGTGAACGCCTCAGCGAGGTCAATCTGTCGACCACCCTCGGCGTCAGCCGCGCCCCGGTGCGAGAAGCCCTCCTCCACCTCGAGCAGGAGGGGCTCGTCGTGTCTCTCCCGTACAAGGGAGCGTCGGTCGTCACGCTGTCACCACAGGACTTCCTCGAGCTGTCCACGCTCCGCACCGCCCTCGAACGGCTCGCCTGGTCGCGTGCGATCGAACGCACCGGCGACGACGAGGTCGCGGCCATGCGCGCGATCATCGAGGAGATGCGTGTCGCCGTGGAGACGGACCAGAAGGCGAAGCTCGTCCGACTCGACATCGACTTCCACGACCAGGTGTTCCTCCTGGCCGACCACTCACGGCTCTACACCGCCTGGCAGGCCATCAAGTGGCAGGTCGCGCTCTTCCTGCTCACCCGGCGTGTGAAGGTGGACGACTACCACAGCATCATCGTGCAGGAGCACACCGAACTCCTCGACCTGCTCGTCGAACGGCGTTCGGGTGCGATCGACGAGACCATCGAGCGGCACATCGGTTCCGGGTACGGGCGGGTCAGCGAACGACTGGCCGGAGACGCCCGCGCTGCTGCAAGCGACGGAGCGGTCGTCGAACCGGTGTGAGCCCTCGGGCGCGGTGACCCGTCAGGACTCGGAAGCGCTCGACGTGCGCCCGGCCCGGTGCCGACTCAGTCGTTGATGGCGGCGTTGGCCGCCTCCTGCGCCTTCTTGAGGCCGTCGGCGACGGGCGTCGTGCCGGCGAAGATCTCCTTGAAGATCGGGTCGTAGGCGGCGAGTCCCTTCGCATACCCGGCACCCGTCGGCGGTGCGATGGTCTTCGCGTCGTCGGCGATCACGTCGAAGAAGGGCTGAACGTCGACGTCCTGGCCCTTCCAGTAGTCGAAGTACTGCTTCTGAGCGGCGGTGACGGCCGGGACCGCCGAGCCGGATGCACCGACGGGCGCGTTGCCCTCGGAACTGCCCAGCCAGGCGAGCACCTTCTTCACCTGGTCGGGGTGCTTGGTGGCCGCGTTGCCCGCTGCGGCGATCCCGTTCGTGACGCTGACCTTGCCCGCGGGGCCGGCCGGGAGCTCGGCGACACCCCAGCGGAAGTCGGCGCCGTCGTGCACGGCCTTCAGGCTGTAGAGCCCCGACTGGAACATCGCGACCTTGCCCTGGATGAAGGCGTCGCGGGCGAAGTCACCGTCGGCGTTCGTGGAGGCGGCCGGCGGGGCGACCTTGGCGCCGTTGATCGCGTTCACGAGGTAGCTCACGGACTCGCTCGTCTTCGGGTCGTTGAACGCGAAGTCGTCGCCGTCCTGGTACTTCCCGCCGTTCGAGCCGATGAACGGCAGGAGCACGGCCTGCAGGTCGTACCCGAGGCCGGTGCCGTAGGTCGCGGGCGCCGCGGGGTTGAAGCCGGGCTGGTCGGCCGAGACCCCGGCCGCGTCCTTCGTCAGCTTCTTCGCCAAGGGCAGGAACGTGTCCTTCGTCGCATCGGGCGACCAGGTCGCCTCCCCGAGTTCGGCGGGCTTCACGCCAGCCGCGTCGAGGAGGTCGGCGTTGTAGTAGACCGCGATACCGGCGTCGGACAGCTGCGGAACGGCCCAGAGCTTGTCGTTCCGGGTGAACTGGCTGACCACGCTCGGTGCCCAGTCCTTCGAGGCGTCCTTGCCGAGCGTCTGCCCGACGTCGAGCACGCTCCCGCTGTCCGCGTACCCGGCGAGATAGGAGTTGTTCAACCAGAAGACGTCTGGAGCGCTGTCCGCCGCGACGTCGGTGCGGAGCTTCGTCCAGTAGTCGGCCCATTCGACGACGTCGACGCGGACGCGGATGTCGGGGTTCTCGCGCTCGAAGGCGGCGAACGAGGTCTCATAGGCGTCGGCGACGGCGGAATCCCAGACGCGCACGGTGACCGTCGTGCGCTCCGTGGATCCGGCTGCGCAACCGCTCAGCATCAGGGCGGAGGCGGCCGCGATCGCGAGGGCGGCGTGTCTCTTGAGCATGAGGATCCTTCGTTCCGTGAACCTCAGGGAGGCTAGCAGTTCAGTCTGAACGCCCGCGAGCTGTCAGAAACGGTCAGTGTGACGCCGTCGGACTGTGCGTTCGTGACAGTTCGCGGGCAGGTGGGGGCGTCACCGGGAGGACCACCAGTCGAGGAGGCGACGGGTCGCCTCCTCCTCGCCGAGCGGGCCCTCGTCGAGACGCAGTTCCAGCAGCCAGCGGTACGCCTCGCCGACCTCGCGACCGGGTGCGATGCCCAGCACCTCCTGGATGCGGTTGCCGTCGAGGTCGGGCCGGACGGACTCGAGCTCCTCCTGCTCCTGGAGCTCGACGATGCGCTGCTCGAGGTCGTCGTAGGCGAAGCCGAGGCGGTCGGCCTTGCGCCGGTTGCGGGTCGTGACATCGGCACGGACGAGCATGTGCAGTCGCTCGAGCAGCGGACCGGCGTCGCGGACGTAGCGCCGCACCGCGGAGTCGGCCCAGACGCCCTCCGAGTAGCCGAAGAACCGCATGTGCAGTTCGACGAGCCGCGCGACGCTCTTGATCGTGTCGCCGTCGTACCGGAGCGCGGTGAGGCGCTTCTTGGCCAGCTTCGCCCCCACGAGGTCGTGGTGGTAGAAGGTGACGGCTGCGCCTGGTCCGGTCTTCTTCGTCGCCGGCTTGCCGATGTCGTGGAGCAACGCGGCCCAACGCAGGACGAGGTCGGGCGCCTCACCGGGGTGTCGCGAGTGCTCGTAGCCGATCGCCTGCTCCAGCACCGTGAGCGAGTGCTGGTAGACGTCCTTGTGGTGATGGTGCTCGTCGGGCTCCAGCCGGAGTGCCGGCAGCTCGGGCAGCACGAGGTCGGCGATGCCGGTGTCGACGAGCAGCTCGAGGCCCGCGCGCGGGTGGTCGGTCGCGAGCAGTTTGCCGAGCTCGGCCTGGACGCGCTCGGGGCTCACGATCGAGATGGTCTCGCGACGCTCCTCCATCGCCTCGATCACGTCGTCGGTCGGCCGGAAGCCGAGTTGCGAAGTGAACCGCGCGGCCCGGAGCATGCGCAACGGGTCGTCGCCGAAGGACACCTCGGGCGAGCTCGGCGTCCGCAGCAGGTGGGCGACGAGGTCCTCGACGCCGCCGGACGGGTCGACGAGGGTGATCTCGGGGATGCGGAGCGCCATCGAGTTGACGGTGAAGTCGCGCCGACGCAGGTCGTCTTCGAGGGTGTCGCCGAACGCGACGACCGGCTTGCGGGTCACGCCGTCGTAGGCATCGGCCCGATAGGTGGTGATCTCGACCGTGTCGGCGTGCTCGACGCCGTCGTCGTCGATGACGGTGACCTTCGCGCCGATCGTGCCGAAGTCGCGGCCGACGTCCCACCAGACGCTCGCCATCGGCTTGAGGACCGCGAGGATCTGGTCGGGCGAGGCGTTCGACGTGAAGTCGAGGTCGCTCACCGTGCGACCGAGCATCGCATCGCGGACCGGTCCGCCGACGAGGGCCAGTTCGTACCCGGCTTCGGCGAACGCCGACGCCACCCGAGCGACCACGGGCGACGAGGCCAGGTCCTGCAGGCGCACCAAGGATTCCGCCACGCTCACCATGGGGTCAATCGTACCCGGACGCCGCCCGCGACCCCGTCGCCGTCAAGCCGCGAGCGCTCCTGGGCGACGGCCGTACAATAACGAGGAACCCACTCCCCAGCAGACCAGAGGCGGACACGATCACGAACGAACTCGACGACCAGCGGCCAACCGTCGGCACTCAGGCACCGACGGCCTTCACCAGTACCGTGAAGGACCCGATTCCGCCGGAACTCCCGTTCACCACCGCCCCTGAACTCGTCCTCGTGACCGGAAGTTCACGGTCCCAGCGCTTCGACCGACCGGACGTCGTGCAGCGCAAGGGCGTCTACACCCTCATCAACGGTCACCTGACCCCACAGCAGTCGATGGTGGAGGACCTGCTCGCCGTCGCCGACGTGCTCGATGCGGCCGAGATCGAGTACCTCCTCATCCGGGGCGAGCACGACCGCCCGGTCATCGTCGTCGACCGCTCCCTGCGCAAGCGCCTGCAGACCGCACTCGCGGAGGCGTTCGCCGACGAGCCCTTCTACAGCGTGCCGCTCAAAGCACGCATGTCGACGATGAAGCCGGCCGGCGATCCGCACCTCCTCTCCGACGGCCTGCTCACCGGTGCCCGCAAGGCCGAGGTGTTCCGGCTGTACCGGCCGCGCATCGAACCGCTCGGTCGCCTCCGCTACGGCATGGAGACCGCCCTGCAGCTCGAACTCTGGCGCTTCGGCGACGAGGAGATCACCGCGCCCGTGGAGAACGTCCTCATGCGGACGTACATGCCGCGGACGGAGGCCGTCGAGACGACCGTCGAACGCTACGGCCGCAGCTGGCGGACGCTCGAGCACATGTTCGGCGCGCTCGCGAGCGACGTCACCTTCGACATCGACCTCGTCTTCTCGTGGGTGGACGGCTCCTCCGAGGAGTTCCAGCGCGCCCGCGCCAAGCGGATGCAGAGCTACGTCGTCGGCGACGGCGACGACTCCGACGCCCGTTTCCGCCAGATCAACGAGCTCAAGTACGCCCTCCGCAGCGTGCACACCTTCGCCCCGTGGATCCGACGCATCTTCATCGCGACCGACTCCCCCGCGCCCGAATGGCTGGCGGAGCACCCGAAGGTCACCATCGTGCGCAGCGAGGAGTTCTTCCGCGACCTCGACGCCCTGCCGACGCACAACTCCATGGCCGTCGAGAGCCAGCTCCACCGCATCGAGGGGCTGTCGGAGCACTTCCTCTACTCCAACGACGACATGTTCCTCGGGCGACCGATCAGTCCCGAACTGTTCTTCTCACCGGGCGGCATCAGCAAGTTCGTGGAGGCGACCACCCGTATCGGCCTCGGGGCGAACGACCCCTCGCGCAGCGGCTTCGAGAACGCGGCCCGCGTGAACCGTCGGCTCCTGCACGAGCGCTTCGGACGCGTCACCACCCGCCACCTCGAGCACTGCGCCGCCCCCCTCCGCCGGAGCATCATGGCGGAGATGGAGCGGGAGTTCGCCGAGGAGTTCCGCGCGACCGCCCACAGCGCCTTCCGCGCTGCGGACAACATCTCGGTGACCAACTCGTTCTACCACTACTACGGCCTCATGACGGGTCGCGCGGTCCAGCAGACCCAGGCGAAGGTCCGCTACATCGAGACGACGCTCAAACAGTCGCTCGGGCAGATGGAGCGACTCCTCAAGCGACGCGACCAGGACATGTTCTGCCTCAACGACGGTAGCCGGCCGGAGATCTCGGTGGAGCAGCGCACCACCGCCGTGATCGACTTCCTCGAGCGGTACTTCCCGTTCCCGGCGCCATGGGAGCGCGAGGCGGCCGTGCCGAACGCGCTCGAGATCGAGCCCGCCAAGCTCAGCTGACCGCCCTTCGACAGGCTCAGGGACCGGAGTGGAGCTCCGAGACCGCTACGGGACGATGCGCTCTGCGCGGAGTCGGTCGAAGATCGCGGAGAAGGCGTCCAGCGTCCGCCGGTAGCCGGTGAAGCCAGCGAGTCGACTCTTGCTCATGTCGGTGACGACCTCGATGTCCCGGCCGAGGTCGCCGTCGGTGTGCCACCACGACGCCACGCGGGAGAGGTCGGCCTCGACGAGACCGTGTTCGGCCACCACCTCGGCCCAGGTGCCCTCGACGCCCGCCATCTGCTGCTCGAGCGGACGCGGCGCGGTGTCGAAACCCTCCGGCTCGACGCCGAGGTGCGCCGCCAGGCGCGGCCACATCCAGCGCCAGCGGAAGACGTCGCCGTTGACGATGTTGAACGCCTCGTCCGCACCGGCCGGTGAAGTCGCCGCCCACAGCATCTGCTCGGCGAGGAGTCCGGCGTCGGTCATGTCGGTGAGGCCGTTCCACTGGGTCTCGGAACCGGGGAACACGAACGGTCGGTCGAGTCGCTTGCAGAGCGCCGCCTGCACCGCGAGCGTGGACGCCATGTTCATCGCGTTGCCCACCGCATGTCCGATCACGGTGTGGGAACGGTGCACCGACCAGGTGAAGCCCGCTCGCGCAGCCGCGGCGAAGAGCTCGTCCTCCTGCTCGTAGTAGAAGTTGGGCGTGTCGAGTCGCTCCTCGTCCTCGTGGAACGGGGTGTCGGGCATCTCTCCCGCCGCGTAGGCCTCGAACGGGCCGAGGTAGTGCTTGAGGCCGGTGACCAGGGCGACGTGCTGAACGGGCTCGGCGGCGAGGGCGGCGAGCAGGTCGCGGACCATGCCGCCGTTGACCCGGATGTTCTCGGCCTCGGTGTCCTGACGCGACCAGGCGGTGAAGAAGACGTGGGTGACACCGGTGCCGCCGAGGGCGTGCGCGAGGTCGTCCGCGTCCCGGAGGTCGGCCGCGACGTGTTCGACCTGCGGGTGGGCCGCGGGCGCGCGGCGAGAGAGGGCGAGGATCCGCCAGCCGCCGTCCTCGAGGAGCTGCGACACGATCGCGGAACCGGTGATGCCGCTGGCGCCGACGACGAGTGCGGTGCGGGGTGCTTCTGGGGAGGTCATCCGTCCACGATAGGCGCGTCCGACCGGGGAGGCTCCCGGAACGGCGGACCCGCCGGGTTGCGGTACCCTGCCGCGGTGCGGCCCTTCGACAGGCTCAGGGACCCGAAGCAAGCTCAGGGATCGGTCGTCGTCAGACGAGGACGCCGATCGGCATCGTCAGCGGCGGCTCCGGCTGCACCGGCACCGTGTCCGACACGGGCAGCTCGATGCCGTCGCGAGCGAGCAGGCGCGCACTCTCCTCGGCGTCGATGTAGTGCAGCGGCGGGGTCTCCCCCAGCGGCACCACCGAGTGCAGGACCGTCTTGCCGTAGACGTGGACGAGGTTGAACGCCCGCGCGCCGTCGCGACCACGCGTCCCGCCGACGGGCACGTTGAGGTCCTGCGTGTAGCACGTGGCCGACGCGACCGACACCGGGATGCCCGCGAAGGTCGCGGTCGACGAGTAGTGCAGGTGCCCGGCGATGATGCTCCGGACGTCGGACCCCTCGAGCACTTCGGCGAGCTTCGCCTGGTCGCGCAGCTCGACGCTCACGGCGAGGTCGAGCACGCTCGGGACGGGCGGGTGGTGCATCGCGAGGATCGTGCCGTGAGGCGCCTTCGTCGAAAGCTCCTCGGCGAGCCAGTCGAGCTGCTCGTCCGACACCTCACCGTGGTGGCGCCCGGGGACGCTCGAGTCGAGGGTGATGACGCGGAGGCCGTTGACGTCGTAGACGCGGTCGACCGGTCGGGTGGTCGGCACCTCACCGAACAGCCCGGCCCGGAACGCCTGGCGGTCGTCGTGGTTGCCCATCACCCAGATGATCTGCGATCCGAGGCGCTCGGCGACCGGCTCGACGATCGAGCGGATGCGGTCGTACGCGTCGGGTTCGCCCTTGTCGGCGAGGTCACCCGTGAAGACGATCGCTTCGGGCCGACCGCCGGACGCCTCGAACTCGGCGAACAGGTGACGCAGGTGCGTCTCGCTGTCGACACTGTCGTAGAGGCTCCCCCCGCCGGCGAGGAGGTGCGTGTCGCTCACATGGAGCAGGAAGTGATCGGGCCTCGGGTACTCGGCCGTGCGAAGACTCACGTGACAACTCTCGTTCGAGCGATGCTCTCCGAACCGCATCGCAGCTGTTTGACCATCTGACCAGACTCGGTTGAACGGCGACGGAACGCCACGCTACGACGCGGGAAACTCGTGAGCAAGGTCAGGAGCCGACATCCAGGGGACTCACACCTGACGGTGGGCTGCGGGAGGATGTCCGCATGCCCTACCTCGACGACGATGAGCAGCCGCTGCAGCGGATCGATCTGGCGCAGATCCCCCCGACCGGACGCCGGTTCCGACTCGAGCGGCGGATCGGGTTCCAGGAGCACGCCCCTGACGGTCCCGTCGTGTGGGCACCGGCGTCCGACGACGGGCACGACGGCGACCGCGCGGAGGGATGGACCGACCTCGCGTCCGTCCCGGGCGTCCTGTGGAGCTTCATCGGCAGCTACGGCCGACAGTCCGCGCCGGCCGTCGTGCACGACCACCGCGCGCTCCTCGCACTCGGGCTCCCGGCGGACCAGGCACTCGAGCAGCGGTTCGAGGACGATCGACAGTTCCGCGTCGGACTCCGCCAGCAGCGGGTGCCGCTCCTCCGGGCCTGGCTCATGTGGGCCGTCGTGTCGGTCGAGCGGTACGTCAGGCACGCTCCAGGCGTCGCCGCCGTGCTGATCGGGCAGTCGGTCCTCGGGGTCCTGGCCGTCTGGGTCGCGACGATCGGACTCGTCACGCCCGTGCTCGGCGCTCCGACGCCCGGGTGGCTCGGCCTCGCGATGGCACCCGCGGTCCTCGCCGTGTGCTGGCGGGAGGAACGGAGACTCCTCGTCTGGCTGCCGTACGCCGGTGCGCTCCTCGGTCCCCTGCTCCTCGTCCAACTCGCAGCGGTCGGGGCGTTCCGCCTCATCGAACTCCTCGTGCGGGAGACCATCGACCGCCCGTTCATCGACGACTCCCCCGGCCCCGTCGGCCCGCCGACCCTCCGCTGACCGGTTCCCTGTCTCAGGAACGCCTCGGCGTGTCGAGCGCGGGGGACCCGACACGCCGAGACGCTCCTGAGACAGGGACGGAGCAGGGGTCCGGTCAGGCGCCGGGGAGGGTGCCGAGTCCGTCGACGACCGGGATCGCCGCGAGCAGCCGCTGCGTGTAGGCGTCCTGCGGGTCGGACCAGACGCGGTCGACCGGACCGTGCTCGACGATGCGACCGGCGCTCATGACCGCCACGTCGTCCGCGATGACCCGGACGACGGACAGGTCGTGGCTGATGAAGAGGAGCGCCGCACCCGTCTCGACCGCGAGCTTCCGCATGAGCTTCGCCACCCGTGCCTGCAGGGAGGCGTCGAGCGACGCGATCGGCTCGTCACCGATGAGCAGCTCGGGACCCGCCGCGATCGCCCGGGCGATCGCGATGCGCTGCCGCTGGCCGCCCGAGAACTGGTGCGGATAGCGGGTGCGGCTGGCTGCGTCGAGCTCGACGTGCTCGAGCAGCTGACCGACATCCCACGCGTCGCGCACCGGGTTGACCCGGAGGCCGTCCTCGATCTGACTCCCGACCGTGCGGCGCGGGTTCAGCGAGGCGTACGGGTTCTGGAAGACCATCTGGATCCGCAGCAGCTCGGGTGCGCGCTTCCGGAGACCCAGCTTGCCGATGGGTGTCCCGTTGAACGTGATCGCGCCACCCGAGGTCGGTTCCAGCCCACAGACCGCTCGTGCGAGGGTCGACTTGCCGCAGCCCGACTCCCCCACCAGGCCGAGCACCTGTCGCGGCTCGAGGTCGAAGCTCACGCCGTCGACCGCGTTCAGCGTGCCGCGACCGGGCAGCTTGTACGTCACATGGACGTCGTCGAGGTGCAGCAGCGTCATGACGCCGCCTCCGTTCCCGTGTCGGGCAGCGCGTCGATGAGCGCCTTGGTGTACTCGTGCTGCGGAGCGGTGATGACCTGGTACCGGCTGCCGTGCTCGACGATCTCGCCGAGCCGCATGACCGCGATCGTGTCGGCGAGCGCCGACATCACCCCGAGGTCGTGGGTGACGAGGATGATCGCGATCCCGAGCTCGTCGCACAGCTTCCGCAGCAGGCGGAGGATGCCGGCCTGGACCGTGACGTCGAGGGCCGTGGTCGGTTCGTCGGCGATGAGCACGGACGGCTCGCACATGAGCGCCGAGGCGATCGCGATGCGCTGCAGCTGTCCGCCCGAGAACTGGTGCGGGTACTTGCGCAACGCCGCCTCCGGGTTCGGGACGGCGACGAGACCGAGCATCTCGAGCGCCCGCGCGTGGGCGGCGGCCTTCGAGGCTCCCGTGTGGTGCCGGTAGTGGTCGACGAGTTGGGCCTCGACCGTGAGCATGGGATGCAGGCTCGCGGTCGGGTCCTGGAAGATCATCGCGATCTCCGTGCCGCGGTACCGGTTCATGGTGCGCTGCTTGAGCCCCACGAGTTCGGTACCGTCGAAGCGGATGCTGCCGCCGAGGTCCGCTCCGGCCGGCAGGAGCCCGCAGATCGCGAGCCCGGTCATGGTCTTGCCTGACCCCGACTCACCGGCCAGCCCGGTGATGCGACCGGCGGGGACCTCAAGGTCGATGCCGCGGAGGATCTGTTTGGTGGCGGCGCCGCGACCGAAGCCGAGCGTGAGCCCCTCGATGACGATCCCGCCACCGCCTGCTGCCTGCGTCATGTCGCGTCCTTTCGGGTCGCTCGCACCGCGTGCGCCGCTCACAGCGCGCGCCCCTGTACGGCTTCCTGCGACCGGGGGTCGAGGGCGTCGCGAAGGGCGTCGCCGAGGAAGTTGAAGGCGAGCACCACCGTGAGGATGGCGAGTCCCGGGAAGACCGCGATCCACCAGGACGAGAAGTTCTGCACCCCGTCGGACACCATCGCGCCCCAGTCCGGCGTCGGCGGGACGGCACCGAGACCGAGGAACGAGAGACCCGACAGCAGCAGGATGGCCGTGCCGACGTCGAGCGTGGCGAGCACGACGACCGGCGACACGACGTTCGGCAGGATGTCCTTGCCGAGTGAGGTGAACGGCCCGTTGCCGAGCAGACGACCGGCGATGACGTACTCGGCTCCCCTGGCTCCGATGACGAATGAACGCGTCACGCGGGCGTACGCCGGCCACGACACGATGAGCATCGCGATGACGGCGTTCGTGAGGCTCGGGCCGAGCGCAGCGGCGATGACCATCGCGAGGATGATCGTCGGGAACGCGAAGACGAGATCGGCGATCCGCATGATGGTCTCGTCGAGGGCCTTGCCGAAGTAGCCGGCGATCGCCCCGAGGAGCGAACCGATGAGCATCGCGAAGATCACGAGCATGAGGGCGAGCGGGATCGAGACCTGCGCGCCGCTGACGACCCGGGACAGGACGTCGCGGCCCACCTGGTCGGTGCCGAACCAGTGCGCGGCACTCGGGGCCTGCAGCCGGTCGAAGTCCTGGGCGAGCGGGTCGAACGGCCGGATCCACGGCGCGAGCACCGCGACGAGCAGCCAGAAGAGCACGATGACGCCACCCGCGACGGCGAGCGGAGTGCGCAGCTGCTTCGAGATGCGGAGGCGGCCCCTGCGCTTGGTCTGGACGGCGAGGACGTCGGTCATGCCACCCTCACTCTCGGGTCGATGAAGCCGTACAGCACGTCGACCAGGAAGTTCAGGCCGATGTACACGAAGCCGACGATGAGCCCGACGCCCATGATCGCGGGCAGGTCGAGTTTGGTCGCCGCGGAGTACGCGTACTCGCCGAGGCCGTGCCACGAGTACACCTTCTCGACGAGGACCGTCCCGGACAGCAGCGACCCGAAGGCGACGCCGAGCACGGTGATGATGGGGACGAGCGCACCGCGGAGCACGTACCGGGTCACGACGACGTGGCCGGGAAGGCCTTTCGCCCGCGCTGCCCGGACGTAGTCGAGGTCGAGCACCTCCAGGATCGCCGACCGCGCGAACCGGGTGAGCAGGCCGATCGTGTAGAGCGCCAGGACGGAGGCGGGCAGGATCAGGTGGGCGATGGCGTCGCCGAAGGTCGACCACTGGCCGGCGAGCAACGCGTCGATCGTGTACATCCCGGTGACCTTCGGCGGCGGGATCGCCGCGGGCGAGAGTCGCCCGGAGCCCGGGAACCAGTGCAGCTGGGAGAAGAACACGAAGTAGACGACGAGTGCGAGCCAGAACGACGGCACCGAGATGCCGATGAGACTCACGACCCGGATGACCTGGTCGGTGATCGTCTTCCGGCGCAGCGCGGCCCACATGCCGAGGCCGACGCCGATGACGATCGAGATGACGATGGCGGTGAGCGCCAGTTCGGCCGTGGCCGGGAAGGCGCGACCGAGTTCGTCCGCGACGGCGCCGCGGGTCTGTTGCGAGGTCCCGAGGTCACCCTGGAACAGGTTCGCGACGTAGGTGACGTACTGGACGGGCAATGGCTTGTCGAGGCCGGCGTTCTCGCGGAACTGCGCGACGATCGTCGGGTCCGCTGCGGCCTGCTCACCGAGCGCCGCCTGCACGGGGTCCGCGGGCACGAGGTTGGTCAGCGTGAAGGTGACGAGCGTCACCCCGAACATCAGGAGGACCGTGAGTCCGAGCCGGATGCCGAGGTAGCGCGCGAGCGGGTGGAGACCCGCTCGCGCGCTGGACGTCGTCGGTGCGACGCTACTTGATTCCGGCAAGGTCGACGGTCCACGTCGGGTTCAGCGGAACCTCGGTGATCGTGGTCGCGGTGACCACGTTCTGCGCCGGCTGCAGGAGCGGGATGAACGGTCCGCTCGCGTTCTGCGCCTTCTGGAGGTCCTGGTACGCGGCGGCACGGGCGTCCGTGTCGGTCGCGGCGAGCGCCGCGTTCGCGAGGTCGGTCACGGTCGGGTCGGCGCCTGCCGGCCAGCCAGCGCGGAGGCCGACGAGCTCACCCGGCGTGAACGCGAGGTAGTTCGACGGGTCCGGGAAGTCCGGGCCCCAGTACCAGAGACCCACGGTCTCCTTGCCGTCGCGGTAGGCGTCCAGCTCGGTGGCGACCGGAGCCGGGGCCAGCGTGATGGTGATGCCGACCGACTTCAGCTGCGCCTGGACCGACTCGGCGATGCTCTGGAGCGACAGCCCCTGCACCGTGATGTCGTTCGGGAAGTTCAGGGTGACGGCTTCGCCGGCGTACCCGGACTCCTTGAGCGCAGCCTTCGCCGCATCGGCGTCGAACTGATTGCCGTCGGCGGCGTCGAGCGCCCCGTTGAAGATCGAGGGGATGAAGCCACCGGGACGGACGGAACCGTCGCCCGCGAGGTCGACGATCTTGTCGTAGTCGATGCCGAGCTTGACGGCCTCGAGGAACTTCGGGTTGCTCGTGATGTCGCTGATCGCGGGGTCCTGGTTGAGCATGAGGAAGATCATGTAGCGCGAGGGGTTCGCGATGATCTTCACCTTCGAGTCGTCGAGCTCGGAGACCTGGTCGGGGTTCAGGTCGAGGGCGACCTGCGAGTCACCGGCCTCGACGTTGAGCTTCTGCGTCGGGCCCTGCACGTTGCGGAGGACGACGCGCTCGTACGCGGGCTTGGTCCCCGTGTACTCGGGGTTCGCCGTGAAGACGACCTGCGAGGCGGCGTCGAAGGACTCGAGCTTGTACGGGCCGGAGCCCGCGGACGTGGTGTTGAGGAACGACTCGGCCGCGTCGTCGGCGGTCGCGCTACCACCGTTCTCCTCGACGACCTTCTTGTTCACGACGCCGAGGGCCGGGTTCGGGAGGATGAACGGGAGGGCGGGGTTCGGCGTCGCCGAGGTGAGCGTGAGCGTCGTGTCCGAGGTCTTCTCGATCGTGACGCCGTCGAGCAGGAAGGACGGGTTGCCCTTCACACCCTGGACGCGCTGCAGCGAGAACACCGCGTCGTCGACGGTCACGTCGGAGCCGTCGGAGAACTTCTTGCCGTCCTTCATCGTGAGGGTCATCACCGTGTTGTCGGCGTTCATCTCGTAGCTCGCGAGGCCGTCGACGGGGGCGGTGACGTCGTCGTCCTTGAAGGTGAGGAGGGTCTCGTAGAGCGCCTTCGCGACGATCGAGCCGGTGGTCTCGTACTCGCGGTTCGGGTCGGCGGTCTTGAGGTCGAAGGACGCGTCGACGACGAGCGACTTGCCCGCGCTGTCATCGGAGCCGCCTGAGGAGGAGCAGGCGCTGAGCGCGAGGCCGGCGGCGAGGGCGAGGCCGAGGGCCGCCATGCCGCGCCGGCTGGTGCGGCTGAAGGATCGTGACAAGGTGGAGCTCCTTATCTGGTTGGAGGGATGAGCTGAAAGTAGTGCGATACGCGATCATTCGTCAATCCACAAGCCGTTACCAAAGAAGAATTGTCTCGATTTCGCGGCGAATCTGCCATATCCTCTCAATCGACCGCCAGGACCACCGCCGAATCTGGACGTTTGGAGCAATCGATGCAACTCGACGACACCCACATCCGCATGTTGGAGCTGCTCCGGGAGGACGGGCGGGCTTCGGTCGCCGCACTCGCCGAAGAGCTCGGGATCTCCCGTTCGAACGCCTACTCGCGGTATGAGGCCATGCTCCGCGCCGGCGTCCTGAAGGGGGTCCACGCGGAGATCGAGCCGGCGACGGTCGGGCTCGGCGTCGCGGCGATGGTCTTCATCACGCTGCGCCAGAGCCAGTGGGCCGACTTCCGCGCGCGGCTGTCCTCGGTCCCCGAGCTGGAGTACTTCGCCGTCACGACCGGCGAGCACGACGCGATGATGCTGATCCGGGCCCCCGACGTGGCGGCGATCCACGAACTGGTCGCCACCCGGCTCGCACAGTGGCCGTCCATCAAGGCGACGACGACCGTCTTCCTCATGGACGAGGAGCGGTCGAACGTGTCGCTCCGCATGACGAGGTCCGAGCGCACGAGCGTCGAGGACTCCGGCGAGCGCTTCGGCATGACCCGGTTCGTCCGGACGAGCGACGAGCGCGCCCAGCGGGTGCCGGAGCGACGCGGACGCTGACCCGTCGGCGGTGGCGTGCCGACCCCGACCGGTTCAGGCGGCGACGATCTCCCGACAGATGCTGACATGAGCCTGTCCGTCCGGACCGATGAAGTCCTCGGTGAGGATGAACGAGCCGTCCTCGGCGCGGGAGATGATCGAGCTCGCTTCGCCGCGCGTCGTCAGGTCGCCGGCACGGTTGCGGTGAACGAACGAGATGTCGATGCGTTCGCCGGTGCGCACCCCGCAGAACCGTCCGACGGAGACGGTGTCACCGACGTATTCGCCCCACAGCACGCCGTGCGTCTCGTGGTAGACGAATCGCGTGGGCGCGTCGGCGTCGACGACGCTCGCGGACGACGAAACCATGTCGAACACCTTCGCGTCGAGGTTGAAGTCGAGCGTGGCGCTGGTGCCGGTGTCGGCGGTTCCTGTCATGCCGTCATTCTGCGGAGGCGTCCGAACAGGTGTCAACCTGCCGACGATCCGTCCATCCCGTCCATCACCTGAGCCGGTCGGACAGGACGAAACGACGGATCAGACGGTACGGACGAGATGTTCCGCTGGCTCCGGAGGTCGCAGCTTGACGGCGTCCACCGCGGGTGGCTTACTGATGTCCATGTGTCCAGACAGCCTGCAGTTCCGCGACCCCCGCACCCAGCCGCTCCCCCGGGACGACGCGTTCCGCGAGTACCTCGCGACGGGCTGGGGTGCGGTGGACCGCTCCGTGGACCTCGCCGAGGGTGCCGGCGCAGCCGCCGGACGTCACCGCGACGCCATCAGCGCGCAGTTCCCCGGCCACTGGCTCGTGGTCACCGCGGGACGCGCCGTGACGCGCGCGAACGACACCGAGTTCCTGTTCCGTCCGGACAGCGACTTCGTGTGGCTCACCTCTTGTCAGGCGGAGGGCGCGGTCCTGGTGATGCGGCCGACTGCCGGTGGGCACGACGCGACGCTGTACCTCGCCGAGCCCGTCGGTCCCGGTGAGGAGGCGTTCTACGCCGACGCCATGCGCGGCGAGCTCTGGATCGGCCCGTCCGCCGGACTCCCCCAGTGGGCGGAGGCACTCGGCATCGAGGTCCGCTCCCTCGAGGTGCTGGACGAGTCCCTCGCGCTCCTGCCCGCCGACGCGCTCCGCGCAGGCGCCCCGGAGCCCCGGGTCGACGGTCGATTCGCGGCGTCGCGAGCGCTCCTCATCGCCCTGTCCGCCGCGAAGCTCGTCAAGGACGACTGGGAGATCGCGCAGCTCCGCGCCGCCGTGGACGCGACGGTCGGCGGGTTCCGCTCGGTCGTGCGCGAACTGCCCGCCGCCATCGAGTTCGGCGGAGAGCGCTGGTTGCAGTCGACCTTCGAGCGCCACGCCCGCACGTTCGGCAACGGTGTCGGGTACTCGACCATCATCGGCAGCGGGCCACACGCTCCCACGCTGCACTGGACGCGCTGCGACGGTCCGGTCCTCCCCGAGCACCTCATCCTCATGGACGCCGGCGTCGAAGCCCGCTCGCTGTACACCGCCGACGTCACGAGGACCTTCCCGGCGAGCGGGTCGTATTCCGCGGCCCAGCGCGAGGTCCACGACCACGTCGAGCGGGCCCACCGTGCCGCGATGTCGCAGGTCGGCCCCGGCCGCTCGTTCATCGACATGCGGAACACGGCGTACGAGCAGATCGCCACGAGCCTTCGCGACCTCGGCATCCTGCAAGTGTCGGTCGACGAGGCGATGTCGCCGAACGGCCAGCAGCACCGCCGCTACCTGCCGAGCGGCACCGGCCACCACCTCGGACTCGACGTGCACGACTGCGCCCGCATCGGCGACGAGCGGTACCTCGACGAGCCGCTGCAGCCGGGCGCCGTCCTGACGGTCGAACCAGGTCTCTACTTCCACGCGAACGACCTCACCGTGCCGCCGGAGCTGCGCGGCATCGGCGTCCGCATCGAGGACGACCTGCTCGTGACCGCCACCGGACACGAGGTCCTCTCCGCGGCACTCCCGATCAGCGCGGACGGTCTCGAGGCCTGGTTGCGGAGCTGACCGACGGTTCGCGACTCAGGACGGTCGCCGCGTGTCGCGGCCCTTCCGTTCGGTGCTACCAGCGACTCGCCCGGTGCGTCCTGCGTTGCGAACGAGCCTAGGCTTGCACGGTGAGTCAGCCCGACGCCCCCATGCGCACCGCCGTCCGCCCGAGCCCCGGCGTCCTCGCGACCCTGCGGAACCCCACGGCCTTCAGCGTCGAGATCCTCGCCGGGATCGTCACGACGCTGGCGCTCATCCCCGAGGTCATCTCCTTCTCGATCATCGCCGGCGTCGACCCGAAGGTCAGCCTGATCGCCTCCGTGGTCCTCGCGATCTCGATGTCGATCCTCGGCGGGCGTCCGGCGATGATCACGGCCGCCGCGGGCGCCGTCGCCCTGGTCGTCGCGCCGCTCGTCAAGGAACACGGCGTGGAGTACCTGCTCCCCGCGGTGATCCTCGCGGGCCTCATCCAGATCGTGTTCGGCGTCACCGGTCTCTCCCGACTCATGCGGTTCATCCCCCGCTCGGTGATGATCGGCTTCGTCAACGCGCTCGGCATCCTCATCTTCGTCGCCCAGGTCCCCCACCTGCTCGGTGTCCCGTGGCTCGTCTACCCGCTGTTCGTCATCACGGTCCTGATCGTCCTCCTGCTCCCCAAGCTCACCACCGCGGTGCCGGCGCCGCTCGTCGCCATCGTCGTCGTCACCGCGATCACGATGATCGCGCACGCCGCCGTGCCGACCGTCGGCGACCAGGGCGACGTCTCCGGCGGCCTCCCCGGGTTGACCGCGCTGCTCGTGCCGCTGAACCTCGAGACGCTCGGCATCATCTGGCCGACCGCGCTGAGCGTCGCGTTCGTCGGGCTCATGGAGACCCTCCTCACGGCGAAACTCGTCGACGACATCACCGACACGACGTCGTCGAAGGGGCGCGAGTCGTGGGCCCTCGGCGTCGCCAACATCCTGGCCGGGTGGTACGGCGGGATCGCCGGCTGCGCGATGATCGGTCAGACGGTCGTGAACGTCAAATTGGGGCGCGCTCGGACGAGGATCTCCACCTTCGTCGCCGGCGTCTTCCTCCTGCTGCTCGTGACCGCGCTCAGCCCGGTGATGGCGCAGATCCCGATGGTCGCGCTGGCCGCCGTGATGATGATTGTCGCCATCAAGACCGTCGACTGGCACAGCGTGCGCCCGGCGACCCTGCGACGGATGCCGGTCCCCGAGACCGTCGTGATGGTGTTGACCGTCGCGGTGGTCGTCATCACGCACAACCTCGCGATCGGCGTCGCTGCAGGAGCCGTCCTCGCGATGGTGCTCTTCGCGCGGCGCGTGGCCCACGTGATCCGCGTCCGTCGGGTCCTCGCGGAGGACGCCGCCTCCGTCCGCTACAGCGTCATCGGCCCCCTGTTCTTCGGCAGCAGCAACGACCTGGTCGAGCAGTTCGACTACGCGGCCGATCCTGCGGACGTCGTCGTCGACTTCACCGCCTCGCAGATCTGGGACGCCTCGAGCGTCGCCGTCCTCGACGCCGTGCAGGAGAAGTACGCCGCGCACGGCAAGCAGGTCGTCTTCACCGGACTCGACGAACGCAGCTCGGCCTTCCACGGAAAGCTCACCGGCCACCTCTGAGCCGATCGCTCCGGCACCACCTCAGAGGTGCAGCACTCGACGGAGCCCCGCGTCCAGATCCAGTGACAGGGTGACGGGCACCCTTCCGGCGGCCGGACCGAGGTCGTCCTCATCGAGGGTGAGCAGCTGTGTGGTGTTCACGACCGAGTCCTTCGGCAGGCCGGAAGCCGTCGCAGGGAGGAACACGTTGCCCGGGAGCTCGGCGAGCGCCGTGTTCGACGTGACGACCGCGACGATCACGGTCCGGAGTGCGCTCCGCGTGTAAGCATCATGTTGGACGACCACGACCGGCCGGCGGCCGGCGGGCGCACTCCCCCGCTCACGAGGACCGAGATCGACCCACCGGATGTCGCCGCGGCGGATCACCAATCGTCTCCCACGGTGACTGCGGCAAGGCGGTCGCGCCCGGCCGAGGCGACGACCCGTGCTTCCTCCGCCGAAGCGACTCCCGCATGCCGCAGCGCGGTGTCCACTGCGGCCGTGACGCCGGCGGCTCCGGTCTCGTCGAGATACCGACTCGCCGCCGCCGCGAAGAACTCGGACCGGTTGACACCGAGCTCGGCGGCGCGAGCTTCGACGCGGGTGAACAGTTCATCGGGCAATGAGATGGCGGTCTTCACAGGAGAAAGTATAACTGGGTATAACCCCGTGCGCGACCGTGAATCGCTGATGGTGTGTGCGTGGCTGAGCATGCGGCCACGGTACGCGGACCCCGTCGTCCCAGGCCGTGTCGCTGCAGAGGTGGGGGAAGGCGCCTCCGCAAGCCGGGCTGTGTAGGACTGAAGTCGCGGATTCGCAGGCCGCCAGAGGATGATGGAGCCATGGCAGAAACCGGAACGCCCAGAGTCGCGGTCTACATCGACTTCGACAACATCGTCATCTCGCGCTACAACCAGCTCTACGGGAAGGCGGCGTTCAGCCGGGATCGCGCCCGTTCACATGTGCCGTCCGCCGCTCCGGAGGGCGACGAGATCTCCGAGCGCCTGCAGGCCGCTCGGGTCGACGTGGGCGCCATCCTCGACTACACCTCGTCGTTCGGGAACATCGTCATCAGCCGTTCCTACGCCGACTGGTCCGAGCCGGTCAACTCCGCGTACCAGAAGGACCTCGTGGACCGCGCGGTCGACCTGACGCAGATGTTCCCCACGACGAAGGCGATGAAGAACGGTGCCGACATCCGCCTCGCCGTCGACGTCGTCGAGGACCTCTTCCGTCTCCCCGACCTCACGCACATCGTGATCGTCGCAGGCGATTCGGATTACATCTCACTCGCCCAGCGCTGCCGACGCCTCGGACGCCACGTCATCGGGATCGGTGTCGCAGGCGCGACGAGTCGTGCGCTCATGGCGGCGTGCGACGAGTTCTCCGACTACGACGACATCCCCGGGATCGTCCGCCCGGTCGTCACGCGCACGCCCCGCACCCCTGCCGCCGTCGAGAGCACGGCGGAGGTGTCCTCTGAGGCACCGAAGTCCGCACCCAAGTCCGGAGGGCGTCGTCGCGCCTCGTCCGGGTCTGCGCCGACGGCCGAAGCACCGGCCGCCCAGACACCTCCGCGGATCGGCGGCCTCTTCACCGAGCCGGTGTTCAGCCACCGCGACGCCGACGACCTGGACGACTCCGACGACGAGACCGCGGACCCCTCCGGTCCCGACGCACAGCGCGCGGCGACCGAGCTCCTGGTGCGCGCACTCCGCCTCGTGCACGCCAAGAACGACGACGAGGACTGGCTGCTGAACGCCGAGGTGAAGAACCAGATGATCCGCATGGATCCGGCGTTCAAGGAGAAGCCGCTCGGCTACCGCTCGTTCAGCGACTTCATCAACTCGCGCTCGGACCTCGTCGAGGTGAACCCGGACGCGAGTCCCGACGGACGACGTCTGCGGCTGCGCGAACTGGGTTGAGCCCGGGCCCGCCGCAGGAGATCAGCCTCGCAGCAGGACCGTCCGCCTTCGGGCGTCCTGCTCCCGCGAGGATCTCCTGCTGCGGCGGTGCTCAGGCGCCCCGGAAGAACGCCTGGACCGCCGCGCTCAGAGCGGTCGGATCGTCGATGTGGCACAGCTCGCGGGCGGAGTGCATCGACAGCAGCGGCGTCCCGACGTCGACCGTCCGGATGCCGAGTCGCGTCGCGGTGAGCGGGCCGATGGTCGAGCCGCACGGCACCGTGTTGTTCGACACGAAGTCCTGCGAGGGCACACCTGCGGCGGCGCAGCTCCGGGCCCACAGCGCGGCCCCGAGGGCGTCGGTCGCGTAGCGCTGATTTGCATTGATCTTGAGGAGCGGACCGCCACCGGCGATCGGCCGGTTGGCGGGGTCGTGGCGTTCCGGGTAGTTCGGGTGGATCGCGTGGCCGGCGTCCGCTGACAGGCACCAGGAGGCCGCATAGGCCTGGAGCCGTTCGGACACCGTCGCCCCCAGCGACGCACCGATGCGGGTGAGGACGTCGTCGAGGAACGGACCGCTGGCGCCGGAGGTCGAGGCCGAACCGAGCTCCTCGTGGTCGAAGGCGGCGAACACCGTGATGTGTGCGGCGTCGTCCGTCGCTCCCCCGTCACTCGCGGCCAGCAGCGCCGCGAGTCCCGCGTGGACCGAGGTCAGGTTGTCCATGCGTCCGGCGGCGAACAGCTGCCCGTCGAGACCGAATCGCCGGGGCTCCTGGGTGTCGGCCACGAGCACGTCGTACCCGGCGATCGCGGTGGGATCGATGCCTGCGATCGACGCCAGATGCGCGAGCACGTCGGCGTGGCCGAGGTCACCGACCCCGTACACCGGCTGCAGGTGGCGCTGGCGATCGAGGACGAGGCCGTCGTTGGCGCTTCGGTCGAGGTGCACGGCGAGCTGCGGGATGCGCAGGAACGGGCCGGTCCGGACGAGGTGCACGGTCCCGTCGAGCGTCACCAGGCGTCCGGCGAGTTCGAGTTCGCGGTCGAGCCAGGAGTTGAGGAGCGGTCCGCCGTAGACCTCCACCCCGGCCTGCAGCCACCCGTGGGCGCCGGTCGTCGGCTTCGGCTTGAGCTTGAAGCTCGGCGAGTCCGTGTGCGAGCCGAGGATGCGGAACGGCGTCGCGGCGTGCGCCTGCTCGGGCTGCACCCAGGCGATCACCGCACCCTCGCGTTCGACGAAGAACCGGCCGGCGCCACCGTCCCAGGACTCGGTCTCGAGCCGCCGGGTGAAGCCGGCCGCCGTGAGGCGCCGAGCGCTCTCCGCGACCGCGTGATACGAGGTGGGCGAGGCGACGATGAAGTCGGCGAGGTCGGTGATGTGGGCGACGGAGTCCATCCCACCATCCTCCCACCACCCACGCACCCGGCACGTGGATGCACCAGGCCCTACCCTGGACGGGTGACGAAGACCCGCAGCGACCTCATCGGGCCCGCAAGCGGCCTGTCCGAGGATCGTCGCGGACGGATCGCACGCATCGTCGACGGTTGGTTCTTCGCCTTCGGCACGGCTGCGGCGGTCTTCCTGGCGTACGTGCTGCTCACCGAGGCGTTCGCCCGCGGGTGGGCCCAAGCCTGGTTCATCCTCGTCATCTACCTCGTCATCGCCTACCTGATCCTCCCCCGCCTGCACACCGTGCTGTCGCGCGTCTACCTGCCCGACTACTTCATCGGACGCACTCGCACGCGCGAGGGCATCCTCGGTGATCCCGTGAACCTCGGCCTCCGGGGTCGGGAGGAGCAGATCCACATGGCGATGCTCTCGGCGGGCTGGACGCTCGCCGACGACCTCGGCCTGCGCGCGAACCTGCGGATCGTGACCTCGACGCTGACCAGGCGCAGCTACTCGGAGGCGCCCGTCTCGTCGCTCTACCTGTTCGGTCGCCGCCAGGCGTTCTGCTACCAGCAGGAGGTCGACGGCAGTCCGGGGAAGCGGCACCACGTCCGGTTCTGGCCGACACCAGCGGGCTGGCTGCTCCCGGGCGGGTACCAGGCGGATTGGTTGGCCGCCGGGACGTACGACCGATCGGTCGGGATCAGCATCTTCACGCTGCAGGTGACCCACCGGATCGCCGACGACGTCGACGACGAGCGCGATCACATCGTCGCGTCGATCGCGTCAGCGGAGGTCGGAGCGACGACGTCCGTGATCGAGAACTTCTCCACCGGCTACCACTCACGGAACGGCGGAGGCGACGCGATCGTCACCGACGGCGACCTGCCGATCATCGATCTCAGCGCGGTGGTCGTCCCGCCGGCGGCGACCCTGCCGGCCGCCGACGCTCCCCCGACGCGCTCCCTCATCCGGGCCGGCGACCCGCGGCCGCTGGACACCACCGTCGGCGTGGTCCTGATGGTCGTCGCGGCACTGTCCACCGTGCTCTCCGGTGTCCTCCTCGTCTCCGATTGGAAGCAGGTCATCTCGGAGGCCCGTGCGACGGCCGCGACGGCTGACGACGTCGTCCTCATCCCGTGGGTCGTCGGGGCCGTGCTGGCCCTGTCGGCCGTGGTGACGCTCTGCTACCTCGTCCTCGCCTGGCGGGTCCATCGGGGAGGCAACCTCGCGCGCCTGCTCGCCATGACCTTCAGCTCGACGTCCATCGCCACCCTCGCCGCGAGCTATGTCGCCGGCGCCGGCGGATTGACGCTGCAGACCAACCTGATCGGCTTCGCGGTCGACTGTTCCATCATCCTCGCCCTCTCCGGAACCGAGGCCCGTGACTGGGCCCGTGGGCGACAACGACGCACCCGGAGGACGAAAGCATGACCGACGCACCCGACCAGACGGACGAGGGGCCACGCCCCGCCACCTCGCTCAAGCGCGCGCTGCTCCTCGGCGCAGCGATCATCACGATCGTCGCCGGGCTGACGGTGCACTGGTCGGTGGCAGCGGCCTGGGCGAACCCCGTGACCAACGCGCTCTACACGGTCCTCGTCGCGCTCCTGCTGGCCTTCGCCGCCCCACGGCGTCCGCTGTGGCAGATCGCCCTCGGCGCGTTCGGCTTCTCGGCGGCGATCGAGTGCTTCCAGGCCACGGGCGTGCCGTCCGCACTCGCGGACCAGTGGCCGCCCTCGGCGCTCGTGCTCGGCACGACGTTCATCCCGACGGACTTCATCTCCTACGCCCTGGGCGCGGCGGCGTTCCTGTTCCTGTCGCTCGCCATGTCGCTGGTGATCCGCTGGGTTCGCAACGACATCCTCGAACGACGCGCACGCGCGGACCGGGAGACACGGCGCCGATCGGACTCAGGACCCGCCTGACCAGTGGCCTAGCCGCGAGTCGTCTCCCCGTACTGGACGTGTTCGAGGTCGAAGACGGCCTCGGCCAACGCCGACCTCGCCGCTTCGAACTCGACGTCGTCGGGGTGGCCCACCACCCGGGCATGCTCGAGGTGCCAGGTGGCACTGCGCAGGAGTTCGACGGTGGTCGGAGCGGGGGAGGGCGCTCGCGTCGAGGCCGCGGGTGGGACTTCGGCGTTCGCCGCTCCGCCGGGGACGAACTCGATCGTGTTCGATTCCGCCGGAATGTCGTCCTGAGCGTATGCCTTCTTCTTCATATGTCCTTCATCGGGGTCGTGGACTGTTGTGGCTTGCCGGGCGATGGGCCCCGATGGCGGCGAAGATGCCAGCGGCGGAGCCGATTTGATATATGTCGATATGGGAATGTCCTGCTTGGGGCGCTGTTCAGGCCGCGCCATGGCGAGGAGCGTGGGGACACGCCCACGGTCGTCCGGAGCATCCGAGGCACCGAGGACCTGGAACCGTTCCAGGCCCCAACGGGACCAGGCGGACGCCGTCCACGCGCAGATGGCCGCGTCGATGAGGTCCTCCCGATGCTTGTGCGCCGATTCCTTCAGCGGCGACGGTTCCGCGGCGAGGAGCGCCGTCACCGGGTGGGTGTCGAGGTCGAGTGGCGGAGTCGCCGAGGTCAGCGCCTGCAGGCGCGAGACGAGGTCGTCACAGACCTCCGCGCGGCGTCGCCGTCGCTCGGCGGCGGGGAGACCGGGGTCGAGGCGTTTGTACCGGGGCCGCGCATCCGGGTACCCGAACTCCTCGGCACCCACCAACGTGGTGTGGGGATAGGCCTCGAAGAACACGACGGCATCCGCCGCCGGCGTGCTCAGTCCGTCGAAGTACTGGAACCCCGCCGCCTCCAGCGCCGTGAAGAGCGCGACACCACCGAGCGCGGGCAGGCCGAGGTTCGACGGGTAGGCCGAGACCTGCCAGCGCCCGTACCGCTGCCCGACCTCACGTTCACAGAGACGCATGCCGGTCTCGTTCTGGACGAGCAGAGGGGCGTCGACCGCGATCACGGAGCCCGGTGAGGCGGTGGCGACGATCCAGGCGACGACGGCGTCGATCCCCACGGCCCACCCGGCCTCGATGACCGTCCCGGTCTCGTCGATGCACACCAGTCCCGACTCGTTCGCCGCGCGGGAGCCGGTCCCCTCGCCCCAGGCGAGGTCGACTCCGAGGAAGCGGGTCACGAGCGGTTCCTTCCGGTGCATGCGGCGAGGCACCGCCTCCCGAGCCTACTGGGCAGACGTCGACGACTCCTCGGATCCGGCGGCGGGCCGGAAGTGAGGAGCCGTCGAGCGTCCCGAGCGCTCGATCAGCCGACCGGGCCCTCGATCAGCGTCACGTCAGCGGTCTGGGAGGTCCCATTCGCCGTCGTCCAGGTGACGGAGACCGTCTGGCCGGGTTCGAGCGTGGCCATGGTCGCCGTCAGGGTCTGAGCGGAGTCGATGGCGGCACCGTTGATGCCGGTGATGACGTCGCCGGCTGCGAGGCCGATCGACGCCGCGGGCGTGTTCTCGATCACCGAACCGACCACGGCACCCGGCACGGTCTGGGCTGCGCCGGACGCGGCCAGACCGATCCCGATGAAGGCCGGGTAGCCGATCGAGACGGTGTCGGTCTCGACGCCGGTGCGGATCTGGTCGACGATGGACAACGCGTCGTCGATCGGGATGGCGAATCCGTCGATGTCGGTCCCACCGGAGGAGGCAGCGGTGTCGACGCCGACGACCTCGCCCTCCGAGTCGTAGAGCGGCCCGCCGGAGTCGCCGGACTGGATGTCCGCGTCCGTCTGGATCAATCCGGTCAGCTGCTTGCCCGCCCCGGTCGTCTCATCCTGGACCGTGATGTCCTGCTCGAGGGCGGTCACGGACCCGTCCGCAGCGCTGGGGGTCCCACCCGTGCCGCCGGCGTTCCCGACCCCGGTGACGGCGTCACCGACGGCTGCGCCGCCGTCGTCGTCGATCGTGACGGTGTCCAGCCCCGAGGCGCCGTCGAGCTGCAGGAGCGCGACGTCGTTCGTGGCATCGGTCCCGACGACGCGCGCGTCGTACTGCTCTCCGGTCGCCACGACGGTGACGACGATGCTCGTCGCTCCCGCGACGACGTGGTTGTTGGTCAGGATCTGGCCGTCCGCGGTGAGGATCATCCCGGTTCCTGCGGCGGCGGCCCCCTGGTAGGCCAGCTCGGTGTCGATGTCGACGACACCCACGGACTCCGCGGCGGTGGCGCTCCGGGTGTTCGCCGTCGCGGCATCCGGCGTCGCCTGCTGTGGCCCTGGCCCACCGGGAGCGCGGAAGCTCTGACCGCCCTCGTCCGGCACCGTCTCCGTCACCTGTGAGGAGGCGGCGACACTCTGGAACGCGCCGGCCGCCAGCGAAGCGAGGCCGAGACCACCGGTCACGAGGGACACGACCGTGGCGGCCGTCGCGGCGGCGATGATCCACCCGATGGGCTGCTTCTTCGCCGGGGTGCCGGTGGTCGACGGCGGCTGGGGGATCGTCTGCTGTCCGTGCGGTCGGGGCTGCCAGGTGCCGGAGGGGGCGTACTGGCCCTGGCCGGCGGCGTACGGACCGTACTGACCCTGTGGGCCCTGGCGATGACCGGGCCACGCGTGACCGCTCGTCGCGTGGGGAGCCGTCGCGTAACCGAAGGGCGTCGTGGGCTCGCGTCGCGGACCACCCGCGGCCGTGTTGCCGGGGTAGCCGGCCGGGGGAGTGACGTCCACACCCGGCTGGGGCTGGTACGAGCCGGTGGGCGGCTGGTACGGATCGGGAGCGGGGGACGACTGCGGCGTCTCCGCCGGTCGGGTGCCGTCCGTTGGACGCGGCTCAGGGCGTTCCGGGTCTGGGGTGTTGTTCACGGGGATTCCTCTCGGCGGGGGTGCTGAGATCATCTGACTCCCGCAATCCGAGTGAATCGTCTGGTTCGACCATGAACGACCTTTGAGCTTCCCGACCGTTTCCCGGATGACGATCGTGTAGAGGCTCCATGCGGGACACCACCTCAGGGTCGCGTGAGCAACGCCTCCAGCGCGGGTCGGGCCTCAGCCTCGGAGATGTGTCCGGCGACGACGAGTTCCGCGAGCCCGTGGACCGCGGCCCAGACCGCCGTGGTCAGAGCGGCGATGACCTGCGGCTCGGCACCGGGGGCCAGCGACGCCGTCGTCTCGGCGAGCAGCGCCTCGACGCCACCGATGAGTGGCGCCATAGCCTCGCTGGGTGAGCCGGGGACACAGACTTCGGGGTCGTAGATCAGGCGGAACCGCTCCGGATGCTGCGCCGCGTAGTGCACATAGGTCGAACCGATCCGGACGGCCGTCTCCTGTGGGTCTCGACCCGCCGTCGCCTGCCGCTCCTCGCGCATGGCGTCCAAGAGCTCGGCAATGCCGCGTTCGCTCAACCGTTTCAGGAGCGCGGTCCGGTCGCCGAAGTGGTGGTACGGCGCGTTGTGACTGACTCCGGCGCGACGTGCGACCTCTCGCAGGCTCAGCGTGGCATGGCCGTGCGTCCGCATGAGTTCGAGCGCAGCGTCCTCGAGCGCCGGCCCGAGGTTGCCGTGGTGGTACGCCGTCGTCGATCTTGACACAAGCAACATCGTACCCGTACCGTCGGTTCCGGCCAGAAGTGGACAGTGTCCAGATTCTTGGCACTGTCCAGACCTACAACTGATGGAGAACTGATGCCCACCCTCGTCATCGACGGACACCCGAACCCCGGGTCCCTGTGCGCCGCCCTCGCCGCGAGCTACGCGGAGGCGCACGGCGACGCGACCGTCCTCGCCGTGCGCGACCTCGCGTTCGAGCCGAACCTCCGCCTCGGGTACACCCGCCGTCAAGACCTGGAGCCCGACCTCGAACGAGCGTGGGAGCAGATCCTCGCCGCGGACCACCTCGTGATCGTGGCGCCGGTCTGGTGGGGATCGGTGCCGGCGCTGCTCAAGGGGTTCTTCGATCGCCTGCTGCTTCCCCGTCGCGCCTACCGGACCAAGGACAACGGTCTCCCCGAGGGACTGCTCGCCGGCCGCTCGGGGCGGGTGATGGTCACGACCGACTCACCGTGGTGGTACCTCCCGCTCGTCGGCGACACGACGGTGAAGCAACTCCGCACCACCACGCTCAGGTTCTGCGGGGTCAAGCCCGTCGCCGTGAACCGGTTCGGTCGGGTGAAGGATTCGACCGTGGAGCAGCGTCGGCGGTGGCTCGCGAAGGCGGCACAGAACGGTCGTACCGACGCGGCGCGACGGAGTTCTCGTTCCTCCGCTGCGGCCGCAGAGCTGGTCAGTGGCCGTCGACCAACCGGATGAAGGCACTGAGCTCGGCGACGCCCTCCGGCGTGACCGGCAGGTACTCGGTGAGTGCGGGGGAGTGCACGAGGTACGCCGCCCACTGGGCGCGGGAGATACCGACGTTCAGTCGGTTCTTCATCAACAGGAACGACATGCCCCGCGGGACGTCGGCGGGGGAGGAGGCGGCCAGCGAGACGATCGCGATGACGGCCTCCTGACCCTGGAACTTGTCGACGGTCCCGACGCGCACCGCGTCGAACCCGGCCGCGTCGAGCGTCGCTCGGACGACGGCGACGTGGGCGTTGTAGGGACAGACGACGATGATGTCGACCTCGCTCACCGGGTCGTCGATGCGGCCGGCATCCGGATCGGTCCAGCGGAGCCCGATGGTCGACCGGACGAGCTCCGCGACGCGGTCGGCCTCCTCCTGCGAACTCGTCGCGTTTCCGACGTGGTGGACCGGGACGACGTGCAGTCCCGGCACACGACCCTCCAGACGCCGCTTCGTCGTGGCCGCTGCCGAGCGCAGCTCGCCGCCGTACGACAACCGCGAGACCGGCTCGGTGACCGCGGCGTCCATCCGCCAGGTCTCGTGGAGGAAATAGCCGAGTTCCGGAGGGAGGACGTCGCGACCGTCGGCCACGAATCCGAGGGCCGAGGTGTCGATCGGTTCGGGATGCGTCCCCTGGCTCACCTGCGGCAGCTGCTGCGGGTCGCCCAGGAGCAGGAGGTTCCGCGCGGCGACGCTCGCCGCGATCGTGTAGGCGAGCGAGAACTGACCAGCCTCGTCGACGACGAGCAGGTCGAGCGACCTCCGGTCGAACCGGTTGGGATTACTGAAGTCCCAGGCCGTCCCGCCGATGACGAAGCCGCCGGTCTGCTCGGCCATGAACGCGCCATGACCATTGGCCGGGAGGACGGTGTAGCCGCGCTCAGCATCCGGGTCGGCACCGGATCGCAGGGTCTTCGCCACGAGCGCGGGGGAGAGCCCCGCCTTCACCACACGCTCGAGGAGGTTCTCGACGACGTCGTGCGACTGCGCCACGACCCCGATCCGCCAGCCGTGCTGGTGCACGAGGGCCGTGATGACGTGCGAGGCGACGTAGGTCTTGCCGGTTCCGGGCGGCCCCTGGACGGCGAGCACCGAGTCGTCGAGGTCGAGCAACGCGGCGGTCACGTCCTCGATCGTCCGCCCGTCTCCGCGGTGGGGGAGCGGCTCACCCGAGCTCGTGCGGGGCGGCCGTCGCCGCAGGACGTCGACGACGCCGTCGTCCGGCCACCCTGGAGCGGCGTCGAGGACCGCCTGCCCCCACTCGGCGATCGCATCGACCTGTGTTCCGGGTCGCGGGGGAGGAGACGGCGTGAGCGCGACCGGCAGCTCCGTGTAGGGCTCACGATCCGTCTTGAGCGTCTCCTGGATGAGCAGGGAGTCGTCGTCGACCTCGAGGACCGTGATCTGCCCGGCCGGTCGCGAGCCGGGCTCGGCGCGGGGGAGCGTGTACGGTCCCGGGTGGTCGTAGACCGCGAACGGGTCGGCGCCGACCTTCACACTGCTGCCGGGGGCCCATCGGCCGCTGAGTCGCATGTGACGGCGGTCGCTGCGCTGCCGTCCCTCGCGGAACCAGTCGCGCTCGACGACTCCCGAGGTGACGGTGAAGACGTTCCGGGTGTCCTCCCATTCGTCGCGCGCGGCGATGAGTCGGGAGAAGTGCTCCTGCCAGAACGACTTGTGCTCGCGCCGGTGGTAGTCGATGGCGGCCGCCGCGAGCGCATACGCGGTGGCGTCGTCGGAGCGTTCGGGGTCGAGGGGGTCGCCGGCCAACGCCGTCAGCGCGTCGTGGAGCGGCGTCGGTTCGTCCACCAGGGGCTCGGGTGCGTCGGTGACGAAGGTGCCCGGCAGCACGCCCCGTTCCGCACCGAGGTCGAGCAACCAGTTCCGCAGCCGACGGGTCGACTCGCAGTCGTACGCGTTGTACTCGGCGATCTCGGCGAGCTTCCGTTCGCCTTCGGCGACGAGCTCCGGGTCGTCGCTCCGACTGAGCTCGCGCGCCTCCGCGTAGGCCGTGATGGATGCCGCGGCGTCGGTGACGTCGCTGTCGCGGTGCTCCTCACCCATGTAGAGCGGCTCGAGCTTCTTGATCGAGTACGACCGCGATCCGACACGCACCGTCTTGCGGACGAACGGGTAGAGGTCGAACAGCACGGCCTCGCGGAGGAGGTCGTCGATCGTGTCCTCCCCGACCCCGTGCCGGGCGGCCAGCGAGAGCAGGTGCGTCCGCTCGTAGGCGGCGTAGTGATACACGTGCATGCCCGGGAACTCGGCACGGCGGGCGGTGAGGTAGGCGAGGAAGTCGATCAGCGCCGTCCGCTCCTCATGGAAGTCGCGCGCCCACCAGGATCGGAACCGGCCGTCGGTGTCGACCAGGCCGAACAGGTAGTCGATGCCCCACCTCGTGCGGTCGCCCCGGCGGGCGTCACCCGGCTCGCCCTCGGTGTACAGCGGGTCGCCCTCGAAGTCGAAGAAGACGTCGCCGGGATCGGGTTGCGGCAGGAGCCCGAGTGCCGTGGCGTCGTGCACACGGAACGCCGGCACGCCGGCGGCTGGTGACGGCTCGAGCTGCAGATGCGCCTGCTCGCGCAGCGCAGCGAGCGTGCTCTCGGCGATGCCGTCGACCGTCCCGCGGGCGCCACCCGACAGCCCGTGCGGCCCTGGTCGCTCGGTCGATCCGGTGAGCGTGAGCGACGCCAGATCGTCGATCGTGGCGATGCCGGCCGCCAGTAGGCGGTCGCGCTGCGTCAACCGGAGCCCGGCCACCAGCAGGACGTCGCGTGAGGCCGTGATCTCGGCGTCGCACCACGCGCATCGTCCGCAGACGCTGTATCGCTGGTCGCCCCAGGCCACCGGGGCGTCGGCTTCGAGCCGTTCGGCGACGATCCGCAGCAGGCGCGCACGACGGCGACGGTACACCGGCAGGATGTCGGCCACCGCGTGGGTGCTGACGGTGCCGTCTCCCAGGATGAGGTCGACGTCGTCGTCGACCGGGATCCCGGCCGTCTCCAGCTGCTCCACGTAGGCGGCGAGCTGGAGGAGGGCGGTGACCTTCGGCGAGCGCGCGAGTTTGGTGTCCTGCACGCGATACCGGCCGTCGGGCCGGCGCACGATGAAGTCGGCGAAGCCGATGAACGATCCGTCGAAGAACGCGGCCTGGAAGACGACCGGGGCTCCGTCGCGGAACGCCGTGATCGTCGACTCGACGGCTGCGGCGAGCGCCACCGTGTCTCGGACGTCGGGGCGGTCGAGCTCGACGACGCCGGTGCCGAACTCGGCGCGGTACGACTCGAGGACCCGCAGCTCGTGCTGGTCGCCGAGCTTGGAGGTCCGTATGAGCATCTCGTCCTCCGGCTCGACGATCGGTTCGATCCGACCGAGCTTCGCGTCGACCGTGCGCAGGAACGCGAACTCGCAGTGGGAGGCGTTGGAGAGGTCGCTGGCGCTCGTGATGGCGGAACCGTCGAGGAGGAACATCGGTGCGGTGGGTGCCTTTCGAGACGACTGCCGGGGGCTGGTCCGCCTCCGATCGCTGTCAGTCTGGCACGCACCACCGACCGCAGCGCCGCCGCGGGACGCAGGGTGACGCCAGCCGCGCGGGAGCCGTCTGTGGAGCGGCGTCGGGCGCGCTCGATCCCACGTCCCCTAGCCTGGAGACGGACCACGACGCCATGGGACGGGAGCGCATCATGACCACCACGATCCGGGTCGTCGCGGGTGTCGCCACGCAGGACGACACCGTGCTCGCCTGCCGGCGGGCACCCGGGCGGGCGTCCGGCGGCCTGTGGGAGTTCCCCGGCGGCAAGGTCGAGGCCGACGAGCGGCCGCAGGACGCGCTAGCACGCGAGCTGTGCGAGGAGCTCGACGCCGACGTCGCTGTGGGGGCGCTGCTGGACCGCTCCACCGTCACCGTGGGCGAGCTCGTGATCGACCTCGCCTGCTACGAAATCACCTTCCTCGGCGCGCCCCCGGTCCACAGCACGGACCACGACGAACTGCGCTGGGTCACCCGCGAACGGCTCCTCGGGCTGGACTGGGCGACGCCCGACCTCCCGATGGTCAGGCGACTCACCGCGAGCTGACCCCGGAGCCCCAGGGCGTCACTCGACCGCGTGGAGCGGGATGCGGGCGAGCGTGCGTCCGCTCAGCACGAGGTCGTCGTTGGTCGAGGTGACCGCCAGCTCGGTGACCGTCCACTCGAACAGGGTGACGTCGCGCCAACGCTCGAGGAATGCGGCGAGCGCCGCGGTCTCGGCGGCGTCGAGCTCATCGCGGAAGTGGTGCAGGCCCACCCCGACGAGCGGTGCTGGACGCCCGCCGACCGCCCGCTGGATGGGGGCGAAGGCGTCCGCGATGGCGGGGAGGTAACAGCGTCCGCGGTTGAAGCCACCGATGACGGGGCCCGCCAGCCTGACCCGGAAGGGCGTGAACGCGCCGACGCTCGTCCGCAGCCAGTCGAGGAACCCGGAGTCCGCGTCGATGGAGGAGAGCGTCGCGTGCAAGCGGTGGGCACGTCGGAGCTCGATGCCTCGGGCGAGTTTGGGTGCGAAGGGTGCCGAGGCGAGATCGGCCTCGTAGCTCAGGAAGATCGGATCGACGAACAGTCGTTCGATCGGGACGGGGACGACGACCGCCAGACGCGCCTCGGCGTATCGCCCGCCACGGTAGACGCCGTCAGGACTCGCGGCGAGCGCGAGCGGGTGGTCGGCGTCGATCAGGGGGAGCTGGGCGTACCGGTAGCGCTCGTCGAAGGTGAGCGCCTCACCTGGTCCGAAGGTGGAGCGGACGACGTCCCAGCTGCGGAGGGCGTCGTGCGAGTCCGACGACGTGTCCACACCGCTCGAGGCCGTTTCGGGGACATCGACCTCGAACGCCCGGTCGGCCGATCCGCCGGTCACCGTCCGGATCAGACCCGTCGCGACGCCGGTCGGCAGCGCACCGATCGTGTTTCCGGACGCACCGGCGGAAGAGGGCATGTCGTGAGGTTAGTGGAGCCGTCAGCGCAGCACGTCGGTGACACCCCGAATTCGGGTGATCGACCCAATTCACCGCATGGCCGACCCGAACGCCGACACCGTCAGCCGATCAGTGCGCCTTGCCGACCTTCCAGTAGCCGCAGAACATGACACGGTCCTTGGGCATGCCACCACGGACCCAGAGCCGACGCACGTTCGCCGCCAGGGACTGCTCTCCGACGACCCACCCGTAGCACGGGGCGGGCGGCACCCCGAGGGCCGTCGCGGCGGCCAGCGCCGCTCGTCCGGGGACGTCGTGCGGATCCTCTCGGACCACCCATCGCAGCTCGACCCCGTCCGGGACACGCACGTCCTGCGCGTCCTCCGCGGAGGGGATCTCGACGATCGCCGTCCCGACGGTCGACGCCGGAAGCGAGGTCAGGATGCCTGCGACGGCGGGGAGCCCGGTCTCGTCGGCGACCAACAGCACTCGATCCACGTCGGCCGGGAGGTTGAACATGCGCCCCTCGTCCAGCAGCCCCACCGCATCGCCCACCTCGCACGACCGGGCCCAGCTCGCCGCGGGCCCCGCGGTCCCCTCGGCGGCCGACCCGTGGATGACGAAGTCGATGTCCAACTCCGGCCCGTCGGGGCCGTCGCGACGGAAATCCCGCACCGTGTAGTTCCTGAGCACCGGTCGCACGGACCTGGAGATCGCGAGGTACTTGGCGTAGGCCAGCATGTCGAGCTTGGTCGGCAGCCGCTCGAGACCGCCCTCGGAGACCGGTATGAAGAACCGGAACCACTGGTCGTAACCGAGGAAGGTGAAGTCGACGATGTCACCGCCACCGAGGGTGACCCTGGCGATGTTCGGTGAGACGCGCGAGCGGCGGACGACCCGCAGCGTGAGGAGGGTCGCCGCCTCGGGTTTGATGCGCGCCGTCTCGGCATTCGTGCGAGCCACTCGGGCCCCTTCCTCAGGCGGCTCCGACAGCCGCGGCTGAGGCTACCCTAACTCAGGTCACCCTTACTTGGAGGCGTCGGGTTCGGCAGCGGCGACCTTCCGGGAACGGGCGTCGAGCGACGCGAAGACGAGCGCCACGACCACGAAGCCGATCGTGACGAGGGTGCTGTTGCGATACGCGTCGTGATAGACGTCGAGCGACGCACCGGAGGCGCCGCCGTCGTTCTCGGAGTACACCGTCGCGTAGAACGTCGCCGTCGCGGCGGCGAGTCCCACCGCGGTCCCGATGCGCTGGCCGAGCTGGCCGATCGATCCGGCGACACCACCGGAGGCCACGGGGATGTCCGCGAGCATCAGCGTCTGGTTGGGGGAGATGACCGCGCCACCGCCGATGCCGGCGAGGAGCATCGCTGCACCCATCGCGTACGGCGTGATCTCCGGGGGCGTGATGAACGCGAGGAGTGAGTTGAGACTGAACCCCACCACGACCAGCACGAGCCCACCGACGACCAGGGGCCGTCCGAGTCGGTCGACGACCCGACCGCTCAACCACGAGCTGACGGCCGAGGCGAGGGCGAAGGGGATCGTGATCATGCCCGCGAAGACCGGCTCGAGCCCGAGCCCCTGCTGTACGAACAGCGTGAGCGTGAGGAAGGTGGCCGGCATCGCCGCGAAGTACGTCGTGGAGATCAGGACGCCGTTGCGGTAGCTGCCGAGCTTGAACAGGGAGAAGTCGACGACGGGTGTCTTCCCGGCGCGTTGATAACGACCCTCCCACCAGGCGAAGAGGCCGGCGAAGACGGCGAACGCGACCAGCAGCCACCAGCGCGCCGGGTCGTCGCCCGGGGAGCCGGTCGTCAGGACGAACGGCAGCATGAGCGACAGCACGGCGAGACCGAGGAACACGATGCCCACCGGGTCGAGCGATCCGGCGCCCGCCTCGTGCGGCTGCTGCTTGGGCAGCAGTCGAGCGGCGATCGGCAACAGGATGATCGCGAGCGGGACGTTCATCCAGAACAGCAGGCGCCAGCCGTCCTCCGGGCCGCCGATGGCGATGAGCAGGCCGCCGAGCGTCGGTCCGAACGCCGTCGAGAGGCCGATGATGGCTCCGAAGAGACCGAAGGCGCGGCCACGCTCCTTGCCCACGAACAGCTGCTGGATGAGCCCGATGACCTGCGGCATCAGCAGACCCGCGGCGATGCCCTGGAGGATCCGACCGCCGATGAGGATCCCGACGTTCGGAGCGACGGCGCAGGCGAGACTGGCCGCTCCGAACACGCTCAGGCCGATCATGAACATGCGACGCCGGGAGTGCAGGTCGCCGTAGCGCCCGGCGGGCACGAGGATCAGACCGAACGCCAGGGCGTACCCGGCGACGATCAGCTGCAGGGCGGTCGGGCCGGCGTCGAGCGCCTGCTCGATCGACGGTAGTCCGACGTTGACCTTCGAGAGGTCGAGGATCGTGAGGGCGGCGACCGACACGCAGATGGCGAACGCGCGCCATTTCGTCCGGTCGTCGGGGGCGGTTCGCTCGTCAGTCATCCTGGCCAGCCTAGGCCCGCGTCAACCCGGTCCGCCCCGGCTTGACGGGCGCGGATCCACCGTCCTGTGCAGCATCTTCAGCCTCAGAACCGGCACAGACGATGACGGGGCAGCCGTCACGGGCTACGCTCGGAAGATGCATATGGATGCCCCTCGCGGGCTGCAGGACCCCGACGAACTGGCCGAACGACACCGCATGCTGGCCGAGTCGCCGGCACTCGCGCCGCTGCGCGACTGGTCGGACGCGATGATGACCCGCCGAGGACGGCGGCAGGCGGACCTCGTCCTCCCGCTCGTCGACCCGGCCGATGCGGCCGTCAACGCGAAGACACTGATCCTCCTCGACGCCCCGGGGACCCTGGCCCCCGACAGCCTCGACGCGCCGGGATCCGGGTTCGCCTCGGTCGACAACGACGACCCGATCGCCGAGAGCCTCTGGAATCTGCGGAACGACATCGGCTTCGACGACGTCATGGTGTGGAACATCGTCCCGTGGTACCTGAGCGCCGGGCGGAAGAAGCCGAACGCGCCCGAGGTCGCCCAGGGCGCGATGGAACTGCGCGCCCTCCTGCCGCTCCTCAAGAACCTGCGCGTCGTCGTCCTCTGCGGACCCCACGCTCAGGACGGTTGGTGGAAGCACGTCGAGCCACTGCTCGGCAACACGTACAGCGCCTTCAACGCTCCGCACCCCTCGCCGTTGTCGCTGAAGCAGCCGGGTCGTCGCGAGGAGATCGAGAAGGTCTTCGCCCGCGCCAAACAGGTCGCCGGCTGATCACACACCCCCGTTCGCAACCCCCTCGCCCGTCGGGTGAGGGGGTTGCGTGCATCTGAGGCCTCGTTAGGGTCGATGGACGAGGAGAGGAGCATCACATGGACATCGGCACCATCGTCATCCTCGCCGCGCTCGTCCTCCTGGCGGTCGCGGCCGTCTGGTACGTGTCACGGCGAGACCGCGCCGCGCGCTCGGCCGACGAACACCGCTCGCACGACAACGACGCGGAGGTCGAGCGCGAACGCGCGAGAGGCCTCGCGGAGGGCACCGGCGGCGTGCCCCGTCGTGGCGGTGGCCCGATGGGGTTCTGACCCCGCCAACGAACAGGAACGGTCGCCACCCGCGAGGGATGGCGACCGTTTCCGCATGTTGGGCGCCGGGCTCTAGACGAGCGGCGGGAGGCCTGCTGCGACGCGAGCGCCCAGCGTGCCGTCGACGGCGGTCCAGTAGGCGATGACCCGCTCGCGGAGATCCGCTCGCGTCACCTTCGAGACGTGCCCGATGATGTTGCCGACGAGACGGTCGCGGGCGGCGTCGTCGAGCACCTCGCGCACCAGGGTCCCGGCCTGACCGAAGTCGTCGTCCTCGGCGTGCAGCGTCGCGGCTGCCCGCACGAGCTCGCCGTCGGACTGCCAGCCGTTGGACTCAGCGGCACGCGCAGGGTCGGCGTGGGCGCCACCGACCGAGTTCGGTGCGTAGACCGGCGCGTCCGCGTCGTTGAAGGTGTAGCGCATGGCGCCTTCCTTCGAGTACGTGTGCACCGGCGCGTGCGGGGCGTTCACCGGCAGCTGTGCGTGGTTGGTGCCCACGCGGTAGCGGTGTGCATCCGCGTAGCTGAAGATGCGGGCGAGGAGCATCTTGTCGGGGCTCGCAGCGATCCCGGGGACGAAGTTCGACGGCGCGAAGGTCGCCTGCTCGATCTGCGCGAAGTAGTTCTCCGGGTTGCGGTCAAGGGTCATCCTGCCGACCTCGATGAGCGGGTAGTCGCTGTGCGGCCAGACCTTGGTGAGGTCGAACGGGTTGAAGCGGTAGCCCGCGGCGTCGGCGTACGGCATGACCTGCACGGAGAGCGTCCAGCTCGGGTGCTCGCCGCGGGTGATCGCCTCGGAGAGGTCGCGGATGTGGAAGTCGGCGTCCTCGCCGGCGATCTGGTCGGCCTGGTCCTGCGTGAGGATCTCGATGCCCTGGTCGGTCTTGAAGTGGTACTTCACCCAGAAGCGCTCGCCTGCGGCGTTGACCCACTGGTAGGTGTGCGACCCGAACCCGTCCATGTGCCGCCAGGAGCCCGGAAGACCGCGGTCGCCCATGAGCCAGGTGACCTGGTGTGCGCTCTCGGGGGAGAGCGTCCAGAAGTCCCACTGCATGTCGTGGTCGCGCAGGTGCGAGCCCGGGAGTCGCTTCTGCGAGCGGATGAAGTCGGGGAACTTGATGCCGTCGCGGATGAAGAACACCGGCGTGTTGTTGCCGACGAGGTCGTAGTTGCCCTCGCTCGTGTAGAACTTCAGCGCGAAGCCGCGGGGGTCGCGCCAGGTGTCGGGGCTGCCCTGCTCACCGGCGACGGTGGAGAAGCGTGCGAGCATCTCGGTCTCGACGCCCGGCTGGAACAGTGCGGCACGCGTGAACCGGGAGACGTCGCCGGTCGTGACGAACCGTCCGAACGCACCACCGCCCTTGGCGTGGACGACACGCTCCGGTACCCGTTCGCGGTTGAACTGCGCGAGCTTCTCGACCAGGTAGTGGTCGTGGAGCGCGATCGCTCCGTCTGCGCCGACGCTCTGGGAGTGCTCGTCGCTCGCGACGGGTGCTCCGCTGTTGGTGGTGGTGTAGCTGGTCTCGGACATGTCTCTCCTCGAGGGTGGGGCTGGTCGGACGGTCGGATGGATTCAGCACTGCCACCCTGGCGGTGACAGCTGACGATCGGCATGGAGGTGCCGTCGAGTGGTCTGTGGAACGGTGTCAGGCGGCATCCGCCTGGCACGCGGGGCATACTCCCCAGAACGTGATCTCGGCCGCATCGATCAGGTACCCCGCCGCGTCGTCCGGGTGCATGCACGGCGCCGCGCCCTGCGTACAGTCGACGTCGACCACGGCGCCGCACGAGCTGCACACCAGATGATGGTGGTTGTCGTCGACGCGCAGCTCGTACCGGCCGGGATGGCCGTCCGGTTCGATCCTGCGCACAAGGCCGGCTGCGACGAAGGCGTTGAGCACGCTGTACACAGCCTGTGGGGAGGTCTGCGGTGCTCGCGGCTTCAGGGAAGCGACGACCTGCTCCACGTCGGCGTGCGGTGTCCGGGCGAGGATCTCGAGGACGGCGAGACGTCCCGTGGTCACCCGCAGCCCAGCGGCCCGGATCCTCGTGTGGAAGTCGTTCGTCGCCGACTCCACCTCCGATCCGTTCATGCAGCCACCGTACCGAGTTGTTTTGAATTAGTCAAAATAAGGACTTCCCCTCCGCGTTGTCCCGCAGCCAGCCCAACTCTAATATCAGATATGAGTGATGGACGGATGCGTGACGCCGGATGTGGAGAACTCCCGGTCACGACGGGCGAGCGCCGGGCTAGAGCTCGACCGTCAGCAGAGGTCGAAGCGATCGTCGGGTCTCCTCGGCCATGTCCACGGAGTCACGATCGAGCAGCCACTGCAGCTGGAGACCGTCCATCATCGCGATGAGCATGCGCGCTGCGCTCGCGGGTTCGATGCCGTCCACCAGCTGACCCTCGCGCGCCATCACCTCGAAGGAGACGGTCATCCCGTCGATCAACCAGCTGTACCGCCGGACGAAGTGCTCGTGCGCCGGGTGGTCCGGTGAGGTCGCCTCGGCGGACAGGACGCAGTGGAGCTCGACGAGACCGGGGACGCGCATGTTGTGCTCGACGAGGCGGAGGAGCCCGCGGATGCCTTCGATGCCGCTCCCGATCTCGATGCCCGACTCCTCGCGATCCCGGTCGTCGCGGAAGTCGAGGATCGCGGCGAGCAGATCGTTCTTGGTCGAGAAGTGGTGGAGGAGGCCGGCCTGGCTCATGCCCACGCGCTCCGCGACCTCGCGGAGCGATCCGCTGCGGAAGCCCTGCTCGGCGAAGACGTCCATCCCCGCCTCGAGGATCTCCCGGCGTCGTGCCGCCGTCTTGGCGTAGCTGCCGCGGGAGCGGCCCGTCTGCGTCACCGTCATCCTGCGATCGTATCGGGCGTGCGGTCCGCCGGCGAAGGGTCCCGAGGCACCCCCAGCCCGGTAGTTCCCCAGGTCCCTGTCGTACGGTGTCGCCATGAGACGCCGCAATGAGCCCGTGTACGACACCGCCGTCGGTGTCGGTCGCTCCCTCTTCGGCTTCTGGCGCCTGCGCCGTCACACCAGCGGCATCGAGCACCTGCCCGACGAGGGTGGTGCGGTGATCGCGATGACCCACTTCGGGTACCTCGAGTTCGCACTCGTCGAGTGGGCGACCGTGCTCCACAACCGCCGCCGCATCCGGTTCATGGCCAAGCAGGGCGCCTTCGACCAGCCCATCGTGGGCCGTCTCCTCCGGAGCATGCGGCACATCGCCGTCGACATGCGTGCCGGTGCGGCCGCCTATGCCGACGCCGTCGCAGCGCTCCGCAGCGGCGAGCTGGTCGGGGTCTTCCCCGAGGCCGGCGTCAGCGCCTCGTTCACCGTCCGCGAGCTCAAGTCGGGCGCGGTCCGCCTCGCGCAGGAGGCCGGCGTGCCGATCATCCCCGTCGCGGTCTGGGGTGGTCATCGCCTCCTGACGAAGAACCACCGGGTCGGCTTCCGCGAACGGTTCGGGGTCCCCGTGCACTTCTCGTTCGGCGAGCCGATCACCGTCGCGCCCGGCGCCGATGTTGGCGCGAGCACCGAGCAGCTCCGCGACCGCCTCCAGGGCATGATCGACGAGCTGCAACGCGACTATCCCGTCGACGGCACCGGGGCGTGGTGGCAACCTCGCGCTCTGGGCGGGACGGCTCCGACGCCTGCCGAGGCTGCAGCCGCCGACCTCGAACGCGAGCGCCGACGCGAGGCGCGTCGGCAGACGACGAGCTGAGCGGACGTCCGCCGCGGTCTATCCTGTGGAGGTGCCACCTCTGACCTCGTCGACCCACCCCGCAGGGCGTCGTCGCTCTGCCAGCCCGCGCCCCGAGCGGAGCGTGGCACCGTGAGTCGTGGGTGGAACGGCTTCGTCGCGAAGTCGACGTGGCTCCCGAAGTCCTGGCGCGAACGCGCTGAACGCGCGCTGGCGGAGACCCCCGCGGCGCCGGTCGCACCGGACACGAACGACGCCGAGTCCGCAGCCGACCACTCGCCACAGCGCACGCCGGATCCCACGCCTCGGCCGACGCCGACGCCCGAGGCGCTGCAGCCCGACGACTCGGCGCCACTGGACGGCGGTGACGCGCACGCACCTCGGACGCCCGTCGCCGGCACGGACGTCGACGAGGCGACCTCAGGAGACGCGCGGTCCACGACCCGCCTGGTGGACCCGGTCGCCCTCCCCGTCACCGCGTCAGCCCCGGTCGTCCCGCTGAGCGTCGCCATCACCGATTTCGAGCTCGCCGACGACTCCGTCATCGGCCCGGCATCCGTCCTCGACAACCTCGAACTCACGAAGGCCGCCGTGACCCGGGTCGCATCGGCGATCCTCACGACCGAGGGCCCGATCGCCGTCCCTCGCCTCGTGACCATCGTGGCTCGGCGCTTCGGCGTCGACCGACCGTCCGAGGAGTCCCGCACCGAGCTGTCGGCGCTGGTGACGGACGCGTTCGTCGTCCAGAACGGCTTCGCCTGGCCCACCGGACTCGACGTCGTCACGTGGCGAGGCGTCCGCCGGGTCGTGCATCGCGACCACCGCGCGGTCACCGACATCAGTCCCGCGGAGATCTGCAACGCCATGGAGCTCGTGATCACCGCGAGCCCCGATCACGAGGTCGACCGCGAGCAGCTGCCGATGCAGGCGGCGTCCGTGCTCGGCTACGGTCGCCTCGGTGAGACCGCTCGACGCTGGCTCGACCTGACACTCGCCCAGGCGGTGCTCCACGGTCGTCTCATCGAGGACGGCGAACGCATCCGCCTCCCCTGACACAGGTCGTTCAGCGGACGGGCGGACCCTGCTGGCCGAACGGCAGGCTCGTGTCGGTGACGCCGTCGATGAAGGCGTCCATGCGCTGGAGGTTGAACCGACCCTGGTCGTTGAGCAGGAACTGGTACTCGTGCTCGAGCCCTGGCCGGAAGTCCGGGTTGAAGATCATCGATTGCACATCCACACCGAGGCCCTGGAGCCTCGCCTTGAACTCGACCGACTGCGGGTAGAGCGGATCCCAGTTGCCCACCGTGATGTACGTCGGCGGATACTTCGCGGTCAGGTAGTCGACGACGGACGCGGACGCCACCTCCGGTCGGGTCTTGTAGTCGCGCGCACCGAAATACGACCAGAGCACCGTGTCGAGGAACCACCCGAAGCTGCCCTCGGCGTTGACCAGGCTGAGGTCGTACGCCCCGCATGCGAGGACCACCCCGGCGAGCTGCTCCGGCTCGATCGGCGATTCGACCTTGATGGAGCTGGCGTACTCGGAGCTCGTGACCACGTTCGCGACCTGGGCGGCGATCTGGGCACCGGCGGAGTCGCCGGCGAGGATGAGCTTGGACGAATCCACGTTGAGCGCGCGTGCGTTGGCGTCGAGGTAGCCGAGTGAGTCGGCGACCTGCTCGATGGGCAACGGGTACTGGCCCTCCGGCGCGATCGTGTACTCGACCGCGACCGCCGTGTACCCCTCTCCGGCCAGCACGCGCATGTAGTTGGAGATGAGTTCCTTGCTGCCGGAGATCCAGGCTCCGCCGTGCACCCACACGATCGTCGGGAGGGCCGCGCCACTCCCGCGGACGCCATCGGGCGTGTAGACGTCGAGCAGCGCGTCCGCGTCGCCGGAGCGGTACGGGATGTCCTGTCGGACGTCGACACCGTCGGGGACGTACTTCACGAGGTCCGATTGCACGACCTTCGCCCGCTCGTCGAAGGCCATGCGGATGACCATCGAGCCGGGCCACGGGGTCAGCTGCAACCAGACGAAGATCACCAGCGCGATGGCGAGGATCACGCCGATGATCCAGAACATCGTGTTGCGGACGACACGGAGGAAGCGCGCGAAGCCCGAGCGAGGGGGTGCTGTCCTCAAGCGATTCACCTCCTGGCGGGTCTGGACGGCGGCGCTGCCTGGCGGAACACGAACGTCCAGTCTCGCATTCGATCGGACACCCACTGCGCCCCGGAAGTTTTTCGACGGATTTCGTGACGAATACCCACTGAGCTGCGTCTTACCCGATGACCGGACATCATCACCGGTTTCCAACGCAGACGAAGGAGAACGCCATGAGTGCATCGGACAAGATCCAGAACGCCGCTGAGGACCTCGCGGGCAAGGCGAAGGAAGCCCTGGGCAAGGTCACCGGCGACGACAGCAAGGTCGCAGAGGGCAAGGCCGACCAGACGAAGGCCGACGCCAAGAAGGCCGGCGAGAATGTCAAGGACGCGTTCAAGCACTAGTCCTCGCGGTACAGTGGCTGCCCCCGCCCACCGGCGGGGGCGGTAACACGGTCGACCGGCACCCCGTTCGATCCAGCGATCACATTTGGAGACATCATGAGTTTTCTCGGCTTCCTGCTGCTCGGCCTCATCGCCGGCGCCATCGCCAAAGCAATCCTTCCGGGCCGTCAGGGTGGCGGTTGGTTGATCACGCTGCTGCTCGGCGTCGTCGGCGCACTGCTCGGCGGATGGCTCGGCGGCATCCTCTTCGGCGCGAACCTGCAGGAGTTCTTCTCGCTGCAGACGTGGCTCCTCGCCATCGGCGGATCCATCGTCGTGCTCCTCATCTACGGTGCGCTGACCCGCAACAAGAAGGCGTAACCGCCCCCACACAGCACTCGGACGCCCGGCCCCTCCAGGGGGCCGGGCGTTCGTGCGTGTGGAGGTCATCGCCGGCCGCACGGTGTCCGCCGTTTCGGGGACTGTGCGGCGTCCCAAGTGCTGTCAGAATGTCTGATGTTTGATATCAGCATCTGATATTAGAGGAGGGGGTCTCATGGACTTCTACCGGAAGCTGCTCGAGCTGCTGCGCGCGATCTGCGGCTGGTTCTGACCCGCACGCATGAACGCCCGGTCCACCAGGACCGGGCGTTCGTGCGTCACGCTGCGACCGGAGTCAGGCGTGCTGGCCCTCGTGCTCGCCTTCGCCGATCTCCTCGACGAGCTTCGCATTGAAGGCCGGGAGGTCATCGGGCGTGCGGCTCGACACGAGTCCCTGGTCGACGACGACCTCCTCGTCCACCCAGGATGCACCCGCGTTGCGCAGATCCGTCTTCAGGCTCGGGTAGCTCGTGAGTTCGCGACCGCGGACGACGTCCGCCTCGATGAGGATCCATGCGCCGTGGCAGATCACCCCGACCGGCTTGCCCTGCTCGAAGAAGGCCTTCGCGAAGGCGACCGAGCTCTCGTCCACGCGGAGGTCGTCCGCATTGACGACACCGCCGGGCAGCACCAGTGCGTGGTAGTCGTCGGAGGAGGCCTCGGCGACCGCGACGTCGACGGGCTGGACGTGTCCGTTCTTCCCGGTCACATCCTGGGTGGCGGGCGACACCAGTCGGGCGGTCGCTCCGGCTCCGGTGACCGCCTCCCAGGGGCTCGTCAGTTCACTGTCCTCGTAGCCGTCCGTGAGCAGGAAGGCCACCTGCTTGCCGTTGAGTTCTGCGCTCATCGTCGCTCCAATCCGTCAGCGTCGAGACACCGTCCGGCGCCTCGCCAGCGACGATACGCTCGGCCCCACCGCTCGGACCCGGGCTTCCGCCGAGCGCGAACGGGGTTGCTCAGGCGTCGCAGGCGATGCCGTCACCGTCCCGATCGAGGTCGTAGACGTCGCTCCCGACGACGTACACCGGGCCGGGCGTGTACGCCGGGCCGTTGCCGCTCCCGCCGGCGCAGTCGACGTCGCTGGCGATCGGAACGCACTGCCCCTCGTAGTTCGGGTCGCACCCTCCACCGGCCGGCTCGGCGACGGGCGCAGGAGGCGGCGGCGGAGCGGGTTGCCGCGTCCCGACGGACGTCACCTGCGCGATCGGTTGGACCGACACGAGCTGCGCGACGAGCTCTCGAGCGATCTCGACCCCGGCTCGCGTGGTGACGCGGTAGGTGTTCGTCTGCTGCCCGGGGACGCCCGCCGTCGTCACGACGACCTGACCGACGTCGAGGTCCGGGTCCTGGACCTCGGTCACCGCGAACGGGATCTCCACCACCTCAGTCACCTCGGTGACGACGTCGGTCGGGGTGGGGGTCGGCGTGGCACTCGGTTCGGCGGCGGACGTCCCCTCCGGAGCCGACAACAGCGCCGCCGGCCGGGGCGCGACCGGGTGGATGGCCGCGTTGGCGCCACCACCCACGACGACCAGGCACAGGGCGGCACCGATCACCGCGGCCGCCATCCCGCGGTTGCGGATCCCGAGGGAGGAGACGCGACCACGGACGAGCGCGACCGCACCGATCACCACGGCCACCAGGGCGACGAGTGCGAGCATCGCCCAGAACGCGCCACCGACGGCGCTGACGAGCAACAGTACTCCGACCAGGCTGAGCAGGACGATGTGGAGCGGACCGAGGTGGCGCGTCCGGGACGCCCCAGCAGCAGGAGGGACGGTGGCCGGGGGAGCGGGCACGGCCGCCGGCACGCGTTGCCCACCCCAGCCGACTCCGGTCCACCATCGTTGCTGGCCGGGCTGCTCGGGATCGGGATACCAGCCTGCGGGAGAAGTCATGCCCTGATGCTGGGGCCTGGAGCAGGGCGGCACAAGGTCCCCGAGTGGGGCGAGAGGGGATTCCTCCCGCGCCGTGTCACGGCGCGTGTCAGAGGCCGACGAAGCGGATGGTCTGATGCAGGCGCGTGCGGATGTCGAACAGCTGGTTGCCACCCATGCGGTCGACGCCCGGGAGACCGGTGCGGAGGAGGTCGGCCAGGCGGGAGCGCTCGACGAGCACCGTCACCGGATGCTTGCGACCGATGAACTCCACCGACTCCGGGGTGGCGCCGTCCGGCACGACGATGACGGAAGCCGTGAACTTCACCCGGGCCGCCTTCGCGACGGTCCGGGCCGAGCGCACGATCGACCGGACGGGCTCCTCGCGAGGATCGAGCGTCTCCCCGACGACCTCGCCGCGGTGCACCCGGACCGGCCCACCCCAGTCCTCCGACTTGACCGCGAACAGGCCGGTCGGGCCGAGGACGACATGGTCGAGCTTCGCTTCGCCCGGCGCCAGGACGTCGTGCCAGACCGTGTATCCGATGCCGAGCGTCGCCACGGTGCGCGCCGTCTGCTCCTCGGCGAGCGCGTTGGCCAACTGGTGCCGGATCTCGCGCGGAGCCGAACGGACGAGCTTCGGATCGTAGGGGTCGTCGAGCGGGACACCACGGCCGACCCACTCCCGGATGAGCCCGAGGTAGGCCTCGCGCGAGTCTCCGCCGGGGTGCCCGTAGGCGCGAGCGCGGGGTCGCGAGTCGGCGCGCTGCGTACCCGACCGACCCGTGCTCGACGCCGACCAGGTCGGAGCGTCGTCGTCGCCCGCGTCGGAGGACGGCACGTTGCGCCCGCGGTCGTAGGCGGCCCGGTCCTGTTCGGTTCCGACGCGCTCCCAGGCGAGCTGGACGGCGTTGAACTGTCGCGCGCTCCCGCCGAGGTCGGGGTGGGTCTCGCGCATGAGCCGTCGGTAGGCCCTCCGGAGCTCGTCCTGCGTCGCCGTCGTGCTCACACCGAGCACCTCGTACGGGCTGGCTGAGAGTGGGCTCTCCGGCATGGAGGGTGGTCGCTTTCGTCGGCGGCGTCGGTCGGTCCGACACGGCAGACTATCGCCATCACCTGGAAGACCGCCCGAACCGGCGCCCGGTCGGCGCTGTGGACTACTCCAGCGAGCACCGCCTCACGGACGACGGCGTCCTCATCGCCCAGGCTCGCTTCCACTACGAGTAGGGCCGGGGACCCGGAACGGCTCAGGAGCTCGGTAGGAGGATGCCGTCGTCCAGCAGTGCGCGGACCCGGGGGAGGAGTTCGGCGCGGAGTTCCGCCGCATCGACCTCGACGAGCTGGGCGATCGCGTCGATGATGGCTCCCAGGGTCAACTCGCCGTCGCAGGCGCCGACGAGCCCCGCCAGGCCCGTGTCGATTCCCACCGAGCGGGCCAGGCCGCCACCCTGCCGCAGGGTCATCGCCGTCGGATCCTCGTCACCGGGCCAGTAGTGGCGCTCCTCGGTGACGTCGCCCGCGAGGATGACGCGTTCGCCGAGCAGCTGCTCGTCGTCGAGCGCGACCTGCCAGTCGTGTGCGAGGAGACACACGGCGAGGTGCGCACCGAGTCCGGCGGCGTTCGAACCCGCCTGCCCGTGCAGCCGCTCGAAACGGCGCAGCGGCGTGGACGGGTCCGATCGACGGAGCAGGACATAACCGAAGCCGACGCCGGTCACAGCCCGAGCCGCGAAGTCGTCGAGCCAGGCTCCCGCGAGGCGCTCGAACTCCGGCGTCCCGAGGCGGGTGCCACCGTCCCGGATCCACGTCTCCGCGTATTCGGCCGGATCCTGCACCTCGCGCTCGATGACCCAGGCGTCGACCGGTTCCGGACTGCGCTCCACCCATCCGGCCACGCGGTCGAGCCCGTCGGCACCGTCTCGGTACTCCCAGTTCCCGAGGAACTGCGCGACCCCGCCGGGCGTCAGATGCCGGGCGGCCTCGAGGAACACCGACTCCACGAGCGCATCGCCGACCAGACCGCCGTCGCGGTATTCGTAGCTCGGCACGCCCTCGGCGCGCGGGGTGATGACGAACGGCGGGTTGGAGACGATGCGGTCGAACCGTTCGCCGGCGACGGGTTCGAACATGCTGCCGTGGCGGAATTCGATCGAGTCGATGCCGTTCAGGCGCGCGTTGAGTGCGGCGAGCTCGAGTGCTCGCTCGGAGATGTCCGTCGCGACCACGTGATCCGCGATCCGCGACAGGTGGAGCGCCTGGATGCCGCACCCGGTCCCGAGGTCGAGTGCCGTTCCGATCCGCTCGGGCAGGACGATGCCGCTCAGGGTCATCGACGCGCCGCCGACGCCGAGGACGTGCTCTTCGCCGAGCTCGTGACCCAGCGCGAGCTCGCCGAGGTCGGAGGCGATCCACCACGCACCGCTCCCGTTGGCGTCGACCCAGGCGTACGGACGCAGGTCTATGGTCGGGGCGACCGATCCGTCGTCGCTCAGGCCGACGAGACCGAGCGCCACCGCGCCGTCGAGGCCGAGCGACGGCAGTGCACGCGCCGCGTCATCGGCTCCCACGGAGACGCCGAGCACGAACAGCGTCGCCAGCGTCGCGATCGGTTCAGTGCCGGCCGTCCGGCGGCGTTCGTCGAGCGAACGGATCGCCACGACCCGGTTCGAGCGGTGCAGGGCGGCCTCGGCCGTCTCACCCCAGAGACCGCGCACCCGTTCCACCGTGTACCCGGCCGCGTCGAGGTCGGAACGGAGGAGGTCGATCAGTCGCTGGTCCACGCCCACCAGTGTGCCAGCTGCGGGGTGGGCCGGATCGCCCACCCTGCAGCCGCCGTCAGCGATCCGTGGTGAGGATCGCGTCGAGGTCCTCATCGGTCTGCTCGTCGTGCTCCTCGACCTCACGCTGCGCGGCCTTCGCCGTGCGCTCACGCTTCTCCAGGCGGCGCTCGGTCCGGCGCTCCAAGAGCAGGTACAGCACGGGCACGAGGATGAGCGTCAGGAGCGTCGACGACACCAGGCCACCGATCACGACGATCGCGAGCGACTGCGAGATGAACACCCCACCGCCGGTGAGTCCGAGCGACATGGGCACGAGCGCGAAGATGGTCGCGCAGGCGGTCATGATAATCGGCCGCAAGCGGAGTCGAGCTCCGTGCAGGACCGCGTCGTCGATGCCGTCGCCCCGAGCCCGGTACGAGTTGACCAGGTCGATGAGGACGATCGCGTTCGTGACGACGATGCCGATGAGCATGAGGAGGCCGATCATCGACGGGATGCCGAGCGGGGTCCCCGTGATGAGCAGGGCCGCGATCGCGCCGGTCGCCGCGAAGGGCACGGAGACCAGCAGGATGAGCGGCTGCAGGAGGCTCCGGAACGTCGCCACCATGACGATGAAGACGAGCACGATCGCGATGAGCATCGCGAGGCCGAGCTGCGCGAACGACTCCTCCTGCTCCTGGGCGACACCACCGACCGAGGCGGTGACCCCGCTCGGCAGGTCCAGGCCGTCGAGGCCCTCCCGGACGGCGAGCGTCGTCGCGCTGAGGTCGTCACCCGTCGGCGTCGCGGACACGGTCACGGTCCGGACGCCGTCGATACGCGTGATCGCCGCTGCGGCACGTTCCTCGCCCACCTGCGCGACGGCGCTGACCGGGATCGGGACGGCGCTGACGTTGGCGAGGTCCTTCTGCGCCTGGGTGAGGCGGTCTGCCTCCGCCTGCTGTTCGGCGGCCTCGCTCTCGGCGTCCCGCATCGCTTCCAGCTGCTCGTCGATGGTCGTGATCGAGCCTTGGAGTTGGGAGATGGCGTCGCTCAGTCCGGCGAGTTGGGCGGCGCGTGCCTCGTAGGCCTGTCGTGCCGCCTCCTCCTCCGGTGTCGTGGGCGTGACCGGCGGCACCTCGACGGGAGCCGCTTGCAACGCACTCAGCTGAGCCCGCAGGGCGTCGAGCTGCGAGGCCGCGGTCGAGCGGGCGTCCTGGAGTTCCGAGCGCTGGGTCGCGGCCTGGGATGCCGCCTCGTCCTTCGCGCGCTGGGTGGCCTCGTCCTGCTCGGCCGTGAGGGCGTCGGTCGCGGCCTTCTGAGCCGCGGCCTGCTGCAAAGCACTGACGGGAAGGGGGAGTGCGGCGATCTCGGCCGGCGTCGTGCCGACCCGCTGCGAGCGGACGATGATGTCGCGAGACGCTCCCTCGAGGATGACCGAACCCATCGGGGTGCCGCGGAGCGCACTGGCGATGGCCTGGCCGATCTGTTCCTGCGTGAAGCCGTACCGGGCGGCGGCGGCGCGGTCGACGTTCACCTTGAGCAGGCCCTGCTCGTCGGCGAGGTCGCTCGTCGCATCGCGGAGGCCGTCCGTACCGCCGAGCATGTCCTGTACCGCGGCCGCCGCCGTGGCGAGCGCCGCGGGGTCCTCACCCTGCAGCGTGACCTCCATGCCGCCTCCGCCACCGGTGAATCCGCCCCCGGCGTCGCCGACGGTGACCTCGCCGACGTCGTCGAGCTTCGCCACGGCGTCCCGGATGGTGTCGGCGACGCCCTCGCGTGAACTCTCCTCACCGACGGTCACGCTGATCTGTGCCGTGTTACTCGAGCCGTTCCCACCGACGGTGGTCAGGTATCCGGAGACGCCGGCGGTCTTCGCGAGGACCGCTTCGACGGCCGCGGCCGCGTCGCTGGTGACGTCGAGGCTTGTCCCCTCCGGGAGTTCCTGCGTGACCGTGACGGTGTTCTCGCCCCCGATGTCGCCGAGGTATTCGGTCTTCAGGAACCCCGCCGAGACGATCGTCCCCGCGAACACGACCGCCGCCACGAGCAGGGTCACGAACGGACGCTTCAGGGCGGTGCGCAGGACCGGCAGGTAGGCGCGCTGGAGCTTCGAGTACGCCTCGGACTCGTCCTCGACGACGGACGCCGCTTCGGTGGCCGCATCGTCGGTGGCCTTGCCGACAGCCGGGGCGGAGGAGCCTCGCATGAACCAGTAGGCGAGCACCGGCACGATCGTGAGCGAGACCACGAGGGATGCGATGAGCGCGACCGACACGGTGACGGCGAACGGTCGGAACAGCTCGCCGACCGTCCCGCCGACGAAGGCGACCGGGAGGAACACGGCCACGGTCGTGATCGTCGACGCGGTCACGGCCCCGGCGACCTCGCGGACCGCCTCGACGACGCTCGTGGTCGTCATCGCCCGCCCGGTGTGCCGACGCTTGATGTTCTCGATCACCACGATGGAGTCGTCGACCACCCGCCCCACGGCGACGGTCAGCGCCGCGAGCGTGAAGATGTTGAGCGAGTAGTCGCCGATCCACAGACCGATCATCGCGATGAGGAGCGAGAGCGGGATCGACACGGCCGTGATGATCGTGGACCGGATCGACAGCAGGAACACCAGGATCACGATGATCGCGAACAACAGCCCGAGCCCGCCCTCGACGGAGAGGTCGTGGATGGACTGCTCGACCATCGGCGACTGGTCGAAGACGACGGTGAAGGCCGCACCCGAGCCGAGCTCCTGCTCCAGCCCGGGGAGGGCGTCACGGATGGTGTGGGCGAGTTGGACGGCGTTGGCCGACGGGTCCTTGAGGATCGTGAGCGACAGCGACGGGAGACCGTCCGCCCGGGCGATGGAGGTCTCGGCTGCGGGCACGAGCTCCACGTCCGCGACGGCGGAGAGCGCGAAGGGCCCGTCCTCGTGCTGGATGGGGAGCGCCTGCACCTCGGCCAGCGAGCCGACGGCCGAGCCGACCTCGATCGAGAGCTCCTTGCCGGCGTCGACACTCGTCCCGGCAGCCGTGATGACACCACTCGCCTGGACAGCCGCCATGACCTCCTCCGCGGTCACCTTCTTGGCCGCGAGGTCGGCCGGACGCATCGTGATGACGAGCTGCGTGGCGTTCTCGCCCGCGAGATCGACCTGGCGCACACCGGCGATGCCGCGGAGCTCGGGGAGCACGGTGGTCTCGACCCTGCCCGCGAACTCACCGGACTCGTCCTCGGACGCGACCGCGAGCTGCAGCACGGGGATGTCGTCGCTCCCGCCGGCGTAGACCTCGGTGGTCGTGTCGTTCGGAAGCGTGCTCTTCAAGCCGGCGAGGGCGCTGCGGATGTCACCGACGATCTTCTCGTCGTCCTGCCCGAAGTCCCAGCTCACCTGCACGGACGTGGAACCGCTGACCGACGTCGAGGTGACGCCGGTGACGCCCTTGACCCCCTGCACCGCCTGCTCGACGGGCTTCGTGACCTCGCGCTCCACCGACGACGGCGAGGCGCCGGGGTAGGTCGCGGCAACGACGGCACCCGGCTGCTGCACGGACGGCAGCAGCTCCTGCTTCAGGGAACCGACCGCGAAGAGTCCGAAGGCCACGATCGCCGCAGTGATGAGGCCGACGATCAGTCGATTGGCGAGGCTGAGCCTCGTGAGGAATGACATGGAAGGACGGGCCTCTCGGTCGCGGAGTGGGCGCCATCCGCCCCACTCCACGCTATGGAGCGACGCCCCTGATCACATCCGCACGAGGATGGACCTGAAACGGCACCGACATCCGCCGATCGGACGACATCGGTGGTCCCGCGGTACCAGCCTCGACCGCGAGGGAGCTGCGCCTTGACGGCACGGTCCTCCGATACCGGGCGTACCCTTGATACCCGAGTGCGCGCCGCGGGTGCGCCGGAGCGAGGAGGGTACGTGGATCTGCAGGCCGTCGACCTCCCCAGGTTGCGCCGCGACGCACAGCTCGAGCGCGAGGTCATCATCGAGCACCGCGCCCGCGACGGCGAGGACCCCTGGGACTTCCTGCCCTCGATGCCGACGGTCGACGAGCTCGTCGTCGCCGTCCTCCGGGACGACGCGCTGCACGCCCGGGGTCTGGCCGCCCAGCACGCTATGGCGCGGCTCGCCGGGTACTCGTCGCTCGACGACGCCCAGGACCACCGCGACAACGCGGACCACTTGGAGTACGAGGTGCTCCGTGAGATCGCCCGCGTGCACCCCGAGTTGACCCGAGCGGTATGGCGGATGTCCGGCAAGGTCGCCCGGCCGCCGTGGGAGGGCGACGACGCCGAGTAGATCGACGCCGCCGCCCAGGTCACAGCGCCACGGCGAGCCCCATGGCGACGACGGAGACCGTCATGCTCACCACCTCGATGACCACGACCCGCTCGCGCCGGCGAGCCGTCTCGACCGCGAGCCGCATGGACAGGGCCGTGAACACCGCCATGCCGGCCGCGAGGAGCACGGCGGGGAGGGCGCCCATTCCGATCTGATGTCCTGTCGGGTGCATGCCCGATCCGGCATATGTACTCCCGGTGGCATGACCCGCCATGGTGCACACGAGCGCCGCCATGATGACGAGACCGCCTGAGGTGTGCACGGTCATCGCCGCACGGTGGTGTGTGACGGCGAGCGCCACAGCGTTCTCGACCGGAGCCGGCAGCCCGGCGACGGACCGAAGCCGGACCGCCGAGGCGACGGCGAGGACGATCAGGACGACCGCCCAGAGCAACGGATGCAGCATCCCGGCACCGGTCGCCAGGTCGAGCATCGCCGCGAGCATGACGATCGCGGCCACGAGGTCGAGGGGTCCGCGTCGGCCGCCGACGGTGCAACAGGCGCCGACGGCGGCCGGGACGAGCGCCCCGAGGTGGAGGACCTCGCTCATCGCCGCGACCTAGTGCCCGTGGCCACAGTGCTCCTCGGCACCCTGGTCGTGACCGCCGTGTCCCACGTGCGCGGCGCCGGTGTCGTGCGAACAGTGCCCGACCGCTTCGTTCGGCGGGACGTTCAGGGTCGGGTTCTTGCCGAAGAAGCCGTAGGGCTTGAGCGTGAACCGGGCGTAGTCCATCGGCATGACCGGCCAGTCCTCCGGACGGGGGAAGTGCGTCGGTCCGAAGGTGTGCCAGAGCACGATGTCCTCGCCGTCGATCGACTCGTCGCCCTCGATGAACCGCGTGATCCCGTCGCCACCCGGGTTCTGGTGGACGAAGTCGCCCGCCGCGTATCGTTCAGCCGGGTCGTACTTCGTGACGAAGAGGTGCTTCGTCGCGAACTCCGCCCGCTTGGCGATCGACGACGACGCGTCGGCCATGAGCGTCGGCGACTCCTGCGGGTACAGCACGTACCCCGTCGGGCGTCCCATCCGGTTCGTCTTCTCCGTGTTGACGATGTGCCAGGCTCGAGCGGCCGAGCCGTCCGCCACGCGTCCGGACCCCGCTTCCGTGCTGAGCCGCGTGACCCGCTTCGTGAAGGCGTTGCCGTGCTCGTTCCCCGGCCCGATCGGCACCCGGACCGCGTCCACCTCCTCGACCGCGTTCGACAGACCGTCGACCATCATGTCCAGTCGGGCCGAGAAGAGGTGCTGGTGGTACGGCCCACCGAGCCCGGGCGCGACCTCCGAGGCGTACGGGTAGTCGGCGCCCTCCGCGTCGAGCCCGGGGTACGCGGAGGTGAAGAGGATGCCCGTCAGCTTCGACTCGCACTCGATGGTGCCGTCGAGGTACAGGTACCAGTAGAACCCGTAGTCGTAGTTGCCGACGGTCGTGAAGAAGGAGATGACCAGCCGACGCGACCGCCGGACCTCGTTGGAGCCGGTGTACAGGTCTGAGTGCTTCCAGAGGGTGCCGAAGTCCTCCTCGTGCATGCAGATCCCGTTCTCGATCGTGAACGGGTTGCCGAGTTCATCGGCGAGCACCGCGTCGAAGTACTTGATCTCGCCCACACAGTCGCACCCGAGCGCCAAGGAGTTCGTGAACCGGCCGAACAGGTACTCGCCGGTGTCGAAGTAGTTCTGCCAGAAGCGCACGGGGGAGGGGTCGCCGTAGGGCACCAGCATCTCGTTGATCGACGCCCGGTAGATGATCGGTCGTTCCTCGCCGGCATCGTCGAACGAGAGCTGACGGAGGACGAGGCCCTCACGGACGTCGAACCCGACCTGGAACCGCCAGTTGCCCCACTCGACGAACTCGCCGTCGACCTGGAAGCTCGGACCCTCCGGCTGGGTGATGACGATCGGCTTGAGCGAGGAGAGCGGAGCGCCCTGGACCGCCGGGTCGTCGAAGTTCCCGGGCTCCGCCGGAATCGCCAGGGCTGTCGCGTCGATCAGGCGGGTGATCCGTCGTGCCGCGGTGTCGACATAGGCGCTCAGTCCGTCGACGGGGTGGGCCCACGGGTGGTCGGCCGGGTAGTCCTGGCGGAACGCGAGGACCCGGACGATCCGACGCCCGACCTCCTCGGGATAGTCGTAGAAGCCGGCCGACAGCGGGACGACCTTCACCTCGTCGACCGTGCAGCCACGGGCGGCGAGGGCGGCGACCCACCCCTCGTCCTCCGCCACGATCTCCGCGATGGCGTCGAACTCCTCGATGAGGATCGGCAGCTGGCCGCGGGAACCGTCCAGGACGACCGTGCTGAGCAGGGACCCGCTGTCGATGGACACCACGTTGTCCGTCGATCGACCCGTGGCCATGTCGAGCAGCATCACGCGGGCGAGGCGTTCCGGCAGGGGACCGTCGCCGGCCTGCCAGGCGAGCACCGCCCGCTTGTGGGGCTCCTCGAGGCCGACGTAGGCGAACCGGGTCGTCTCGGTGAAGTCGTCGAAGCCGGTGACGATGTCGCGGATGCGGTCGAACTCCGGCGCGGACAGGCTGGCGAGCGGGTGCTGGACGGGCGTGTCGCCGCCGGTGCTGCGCAGGGTGGTGGGGTCGGTGATGGTCATCGTGAGGCTCCTGGTTCGGTGATGCGGCTGGTCTCGGAATGCGAGGGGAAGGGTCGGATGGTCAACCGCCGATGGCGTCCATGACGTCGGCGTAGGCGGCCGGGCGACGACGACGCAGGTACGCGGCCTGCACGAGGCCGACGACGGGGCAGACCACGATGAGGGCGAGGAGGACGGCGCTCACGGTTCCGAACACGGGGTTGCCGCCCGCATCCACGTCTCCGACGAGCATCGGGAAGTAGACGACGATCACGACGGCCGAACCGACGAGTCCGATGAACCCGAGGCCGGGTGCGACGACCGTGTTCCACACCCGCCGATCCTGCTTCGTGCGGGCGAAGTACACGATCACCGCGAGGCTCGTGACCGCCATCAGGATCGCGATCGCGAGGGTCGCGACGCCGGCGAACCACGTGAACACCTGCAGGACGGGGTCGAGACCGAGCACGGCGAAGACGACGATCAGGATCGCCGCGGTGGCGCTTTGGACGAGCGACGAGGTGTGCGGCGAGAGGTGCCTGGGGTGGACGCCGCCGAGCCGGCCCGGCAGGACGCCGGCGTTCGACATCGTGTGCTGGTACCGGGTGATGACGTTGTGGAAGGAGAGGACGCAGGCGAACATGCTCGTGATGAGGAGGACGTTGATGACGAGCTCTCCCACCGGGCCGAGGTAGAGCAGGGTGGTGCGGAGGATCATCGCGCCGGGATCCTCACCGGCCACGGCGAGGACGTCGTCCGGGCCCCAGGCCATGACGAGCGCCCAGGAGGCCAGGGTGTAGAACAGGCCGATCCCGATGACCGCGATGTAGGTCGCCCGTGGGATCGTGCGGGACGGGTCCTTCGCCTCGTCGCGGAAGATCGCGGTCGCCTCGAACCCGATGAACGCAGCGATCGCGAACATCAGTCCGACACCGGGCGACCCGGAGAACACCTGCTCTGGCACGAACGGCTCGGCCGACAGCCCGTCGGCACCGCCGGTCACGATGACCGCCCCGGCGAGGACGAGGACGATCCCGACCTCCGCCACGAGCAGGACGCCGAGGACCTTCGAGCTGAGGTCGATGTGGCGGTAGCCGAGCAGACCGACCACGGCGATCGACGCGAGCGAGTAGAGGTACCAGGGGATCTCCGGAGCGCCGAGACCGGCGAAGGTCACGCTCAACAGGTAGCCGATGTAGCCGTACACCGACACCTGGATGGTCGTGTAGGTCAGGAGGGCGAGGAACGCCGACGCGAGGCCGGCCGGTTTGCCGAGCCCGTATCCGACGAAGGTGAAGAAGGCACCCGGCTTGGGCACATGCCGGGTCATGGCCGAGAGTCCGACGGCGAACAGCAGGAGGATCACCGCGGACACGACATACATGCTCGGGAAGCCGACCCCGTTGCCGAGCAGGATGCCGAGCGGTGCGGCTCCACCGACGACGGTCAACGGCGACGCCGCGGCGACGACCATGAAGACGATGGCGGTGACGCCGAGCGATCCCTTCAGGGACCGGGTGGGCTGTCCGGCATCGGTGGCCGGACCTTTCGTGACGGTCATGGACACTCCTCGAGCAATGCGGCGGTATCGGGACGAGGCCAGCATCCCGGTCTCCTGTTGCCGCCTCGTCTCGTCGCCGTAACACCTGCTCGGCACCGAATGAGACCGGTCGAAACCGCTGTCTCATTTGACGGTCATGAAGCCGAAACACGCCCGCCACGCCGGTGCAACGGGACGCGCCTAGCCTGAACGACGAGGAGGAGGTGAGGGACGTGACGGCTCTGGAACGCGCGATCAGCAATCCTCCGAGCGTCCGTGGTCTCGAGTCCCGGTCACCGGTCGACGGCCTCCAGCGGCGCAGTGTCGGGTTCATCGACGTGTTCGCCCAGTCCGTCTCGGCGGTGGCGCCGTCCGCCGCTGCGACGACGATCCCGTTGATCGTCACCGTGACCGCGGGCGGGGCGACCATGTGGTCGCTCGCCATCGCGATGCTGCTGTCGTTGCTCGTCGCCACCACCGTGAACGTGTTCGCGAAGCGCATCGCCGCCACCGGCTCGCTGTACACCTTCGTCTCCAAAGGGCTCGGAACGGGTGCAGCCTTCGTCACGGGCGTCGCGCTGCTCATCGGGTACGGCTTCATCGCCATGTTCGCCCTGGCCGGTGCCGGGTACTACCTGTCGATCCTGCTGCACCGGTTCTGGCCCGGCATGCCGAGTTCGACGGGTGTCGTGTCCGCACTCCTCGTGTGCATGGCCGTCGTCTGCGTCGTCGTGCTCGTCCGCGGGATCCATCTGTCCACCCGGGTGACCCTGATCGTGGAGAGCGCCTCGGTCGCGACCATCCTCATCCTCGTGGGCGTGCTCCTGTCGCAGCTCGGACCGACGCCCGATTGGGCCGTGCTCGGGCTGGACGCCTCCCCGGAGCACCTCGCGGTCGGATCGGTCCTCGCCGTCACCGCCTTCGTCGGATTCGAGAGCTCCTCGACGCTCGGCGTCGAAGCCCGTCGGCCGTTCGCGAGCATCCCCCGGTCCCTGGTCTGGACCGTCGTCGGTGCGGGTCTCCTCTTCCTCATCACCTCATACAGTCAGCTGGCGGGCTTCGCGGCGTTGGGGGAGGACATCACCGCGACGCGGACGCCCATCAACGATCTGGCGCTGGCCTTCGGCGTCGAATGGATGGGGCTGCTGCTCGACCTGTCCGTCGCGGCGTCGTTCCTCGCCTGTGCGATCGCCTCCATCACGGCGTTCTCGCGGGTCGTGTTCTCGATGGGTCGAGAGGGCGTCCTCCCGTCGCGCCTCGGGACCACGCACGGCCGGTTCCGTACGCCCCATGTGGCGATCATCGCGGCTCTGGCGATCGTCACGCCCGTCTCGGTGCTCGCGCTCGTGCTGACCGGAGGAGCCTGGGCGGCGATGCAGGTCCTCATCGTCGTGGCCGCGGCCGGGTACATCACCGCCTACGTCCTCGTCTGCATCGCAGCCCCGGCCTTCCTCTGGCGGATCGGAGAACTGACGCTCTGGCCGCTCCTGCGAGCGGTGGTGGCCGGGGTGTTGCTGTCCGTCGCGCTCGTCGTCTACCTGGTCGTCGAGAGCGCCGGCGAGCGGGGCGTCGGCGTCTGGGTGTTCCTCGTCACGATGGCGCTCGGCATCTCGATCTGGGCGATCCGGCATCGACGCCGACCGTGGCTGAGTTCGACCGTGGGGGTCTACGACGAGACGGTGAGCGCCGACGTGCTCGGCGGACCGTCCGCGGAGCACCGGTGAGCGGCGCGGGCGAGCTCCGCGCCCGACAGCCGAAGGCCGTGCACAGCGCGCTCACGGTGCTCGAAGAGGTCGCGCGATGCGGTGCAGGTGTGACGGCGCAGGAGGTCTCGGCCGGACTCGACATGCCGAGGGCGACCACGTACCGACTCCTCAACCTCCTCGTCCAGGACGAGTACCTCGTCCGTATGCCCGACCTGCGCGGATTCGCACTCGGGCGGAAGGTCGTCGAGCTCGCCCACCTCGTCGCTCCGGCACCACCCCCGCTCGCTGCGCGCGAGGTGATCGGACGATTGCGGTCGAGCGTGCGAGGCGGGGTGCACCTCGTGCGGTACGAGGGCGAACGCATCAGGATCGCGGATGCGGATCCCGACTTCCCGTTGAGTGACGAGCAGCGGATCGTCAGGCGCCTCGACACCTCCGCGATCGGGCGTCTGCTCCTGCACGAGCTCGCTCACGGTGGATACGACTGGTCAGGACTCGTCCAGCGGCCGTTCCGAGACGCCGAGCCCTTGATCCACGACGTCGAACGACTCGGGTACGCACGACAGGTGGGTGAGGTGACGCCAGGTCACGGTTGCCTCGTGGTCCCGATCCGGGACGACCGCGGCGGTCTCGTCGCGGGGCTGTCGCTCTCGGCACCGAGTGAGCGGATCGAGCGCCCCGCCGCGCTCCTCGACCTCTTGATCGACGGCTCGCGCCAGCTGCAGCCGCTCCTGGTCTGACCGCCGGACGTCCGTGTGACATCAGCCTCGAGAAGGCGCATAATCAGAATATGCAGCCAGCTGATCGTTTCCGCGCATGACGGAGTCCACGCCCTCCGCGAAGCCTGAGCGCTCGCCGTCGGACCGTCGCAAATGGTTCGGCCTCGTCGTCATCAGCATCGCCGTGGCCCTCATCATCGTCGACTCGACGATCGTCAACGTGGCGATCCCGTCGATCGTCGACGACCTCGGGATCTCCTCGACCCAGGTGCAGTGGGTCCAGGAGTCCTACACGCTCGTCTTCGCCGCCCTGCTCATCGTGTTCGGTACGCTCGCCGACCGGTTCGGCCGTCGTCGGATGCTGTTCGTCGGCGTCGTGGTCTTCGGCGGAGCCTCCGTCTTCGCCGCCGTCGCGCCGACGGGCGACCTCCTGATCCTGTCCCGGGTCATCCAGGGCGTCGGCGGCGCGATGATCCTGCCGACGACCCTCTCGATCATCAACGCGACCTTCCGAGGCCGCGACCGTGCGATCGCCTTCGCGGTGTGGGGCTCCACGATCGGGGGCATGGTGGCGGTCGGTCCGCTCCTCGGCGGCTGGCTCACCACCGACTTCTCCTGGCGCTGGGCGTTCGGGATCAACGTGCCGCTCGGTGTCCTCATCATCGTCGGACTCCTCCTGTTCGTGGGGGAGTCACGGGAACCCGCGACCGACCGCATCGACGTGGTCGGTGCCGTCCTGTCCATCCTGACGAGCGCGTCCCTCGTCTACGGACTCATCGAGGGCCGGAGTCTCGGGTGGTGGCTCACGGAGAACCCGCTCGTCATCGGGGACTGGACCTGGCCGTTCAGGCTCTCCCCGGTACCCGTGGCCCTCATGGTCACGGTCGTCGCAGGCGTCGCGTTCGTCCTCTGGGGACGCCACCGGATGCGGCAGGGGCGCAGCACGATCATCGCGTTCTCCCTGTTCTCGCTGCCGTCGTTCCGGAACGGCAACATCGCCGCCCTCATCGTCTCGCTGGGGGAGTTCGGCATCATCCTCTCGCTGCCGATCTGGCTTCAGTTCGTCCTCGGCTACAGCGCACTGCAGACCGGTCTGATCCTCCTGGCCCTCGCGATCGGCTCCTTCGTTGCGAGCGGGTTCGCCGGCGCGTTCGGCAACCGGGTCGCGCCCGTCCTCATCGTCCGCGTCGGCATCGCCGCGGAGATCATCGGCGTCGCGGGCATCGGGCTGGTCGTCGGGCCGGCGACCGAATGGTTCGCGATCGTGCCGTTCCTGTTCGTCTACGGCTTCGGCGTCGGTCTCGCCACCGCACAGCTGACGGGCGTCGTCCTGAAGGACGTACCCGTCGAGCAGAGCGGCCAGGGCTCCGGGACGCAGAGCACGGCGAGACAGATCGGCTCGGCACTCGGTATCGCCGTCCTCGGGACCATCCTCTTCGTCAGCACGGCGTCGGTCCTCGACGGACGACTCGAGGACGCCGGTGTACCGACCGAACAGCGCGACGCCCTCGTGACGAGCGTCGTCGACAGCTCGGGCGCCGCCATCGCCGGTCTCGACGCGAACCCGGCGACCGCGACGGTGGCCGAGGACGCCAGGATCGCCCTGTCGGGCGGCACCCGCTCCGCGGCGTTCGCCGCCGCAGGATTCCTGGCGGTCGGCTTCCTCGCCACCCTGTCGCTCGGGTCCGGGCGCCGAGAGGATCGACCGGGCGACGCCGGAGCACGAGCAGGCGGGACGGACTCGTCCGAGACGTCCGACCCGGCCCCGCGGGCGTAGGGCGCGAGGCCCCCTCACACCTCCGCCGGCGGCGCAACGGCGTCTCCCAGGACACCAGCACCCAGGTTCGACTGGGAGGCCCCCGTACAATCGTCACCGGACGGCTCCGCCCGAGCGGACCGTCCCCACCGCCCATGACACGCCACCGCCACCGCCCACGCCTCCTCAGCGCCCTCGCAGCAGCCGCGCTGTCGTTCGCCGTGGTGTCCGCCGGCGGTTGGTCCACGGGTTCCAGTGCGATCGCCTCGCCCGAGCTGAGCGCGAACACGGCATCGACTCCCGACGGCCTCGTGTCCGTCGAGGTGAGCCCGAGCGACGGGGGAGCGGTCGAACCCTCGTCCCTCACCTCGTTCGGCATCACGCTCACGAACGGCACCGACGCCGATCTCCCCGCCGGCTCCGTGTCCGTGGCGGTCACCACTGCGAGGATCACCGGCACGGCGGCGCTCGACGCGTGGCTCGACACGACCGGGGCGGACGCGGCCGCGACCCCCGCCGGTACCACCGTGGTGCGGACGATCGACATCCCCGAGCTCATCGCCGGACAGCAGTACGTCGTCAGCGGGCTCGACTTCACTCCTCCGGCGTTGGGGTTCGACGACACAGACGCGTGGGGCTCCTACGGCGTCTCAGCCGGCTACGTCGCGGGCGACACGGCGGCCGGAGGTCGGACGGCGCTCGTCTGGCGGGCGCAGGGCCAGCCCACGTCCGCCACCGTCGCGCTCGTGGCCCCGCTCACCGTGCCGCTCAGCTACGGCGGACTCCTCGATGCGGACGAACTCACCGAGCTCACGGCCGACGACGGTGCGCTCACGACGCAGCTCGACGCACTCTTCGGCGAGCAGATCGCGCTCGGGATCGACCCTCGCATCATCGCGTCCGTCCGCGCGCTCGGCACGCGTGCCCCGGAGAGCGCCGTCGCCTGGCTCGCCCGCCTCGAGGCCGCACCCAACGAGACCTTCGCGCTCCAGTACGGCGACGCCGAACCCGCCGTGCAGGCCGAGGCCGGCCTCGATCGACTACTGACCCCGAGCTCGTTCTCCTTCGCCCTGAACGTCGCCGACTTCCCCGTCGTGCAGCCGACCGAGACGCCCACCCCGACCGGGTCGCCGACCACCGGGCCCGACGACGTCCAGCCGACGCCGCAGGCCGGCTCCCCGACGGCCACGTCCTCCGACTCATCGGCGGCAGCCACTCCCTCGGAGGAACCGACACCCACACCGAGCCCGTCCGAGACGCCCGGCCAGGCGGTGCCGACCGTTCCGACGATGGACGAACTCCTCAGGTGGAGTTACTCGCTCCCCAGCATCGTGTGGGCGGGAGGCGCGGTGACCGATGCGGATCTCGCCGTCTTCGCCGCGTCGGGCGGAACGGTCACGATGCTCGACTCCGCGAACACGACCGACACCGGACAGTCCGTGCGCGCCTCGGCGACGGTCGGCACAGCGCGGACGCTGCTGGCCGACCACGGCCTCGCCGAGTCGCTGGGCGACGCCGCCGCCGCCACGACGGACGCCGCGTTCGAGAGCGCCATCGCCGACGTGAACGCCCGGGCGGCCGCCATCGGCACGGAGGGTTCGTCCGGCGGAACGGTCGTCGCCGTGCTGCCTCGGGGAGTGGACGCGACCCTGCCGGCCCTCGCCGACACCGTGAACGCGCTCCGCTCCCTGCCGGCCACGGCGCAGACCTCCCTGGCGGCGACGCTCGCCGAACCCCCGGCGGCGGCGACGCTCGGGGCGATGACACCCGACAGCGAACGCGTGTCCGACGTACAGGTCCTCCTCGACGAGGAACAGGACGTCACCGCCTTCTCCTCGGTGCTCGACGAACCCGAGCTGCTGACCGGACGGGAACGCGCCACCCTGCTCTCCAGCCTCGCGGCCGGCTGGCTGCGTGCGGAGGACGCCTGGGGATCGGCGGTCACCGCGCAGCAGGAACGGACGGACGCGGTCCTCGCGTCGGTGCGCGTCACCGACAGCAGTCGCATCAACATGGTCGGCGGCGAGGTGTCCCTGCCGTTCGCCGTGCGCAACGACCTGCCCTATCCCGTCACCGTGGTCATGGAGGCCTCACCGAGCAACGGTCGGTTGAGCATCTCCGGTTCCGTGACGCAGGAGATCGCCGCGGACTCGCGCGCCACCGTGCTCGTCCCCGTGCAGTCGCAGATCGGCAACGGCGACGTCACCCTCCGGCTGCAACTCTTCAGCACCAGCGGGCAGGCGATCGGTGACCAGTCCTTCGTGGGCGTGAACGTCCGCGCCGACTGGGAGGGCATCGGTGCCGTCGTCCTCGCCCTGCTCGTCGCCCTGCTGTTCGTCAGCGGTGTGGTCCGCATGGTCCTCAGTCGACGAGCCAAGCGACGCGCGTCGGGCGCCACTTCCGCCGCCTCCGCAGCTGCTCCGGGCAGCGGTCAGCCGCCAAGCGATGAGCCCCCGGTAGAGTCGTCACCCGGACGACAGGAGACGAATGGCTGACGGCATCGGCAGGGCGAGCGCGCTCCTCGCCTCGGGAACCCTCGTCTCCCGACTGCTCGGCTTCGTCAAAGCGATCCTCGTGGCTCAGGCCATCGGCGTCCTGGTCATCGGTGACACCTTCGCGATCGCCAACCAGCTCCCGAACACGATCTACGTCATCATCGGTGGCGGCGTGCTCAGCGCCGTGCTCGTGCCGCAGATCGTCCGTGCGGGGGTCCATGCCGACGGTGGCAACGCGTACATCAACAAGCTCGTCACCATCACCCTCGTCTTCATCGGCGGGGCCACCGCGCTCATCACCCTGCTCGCACCCGTATTCGTGTTCATCGTCGCCGCGACGCTGTCGCCTGATCAATTCGCGCTCGCGACGGCGTTCGCCTACTGGTGTCTCCCGCAGATCCTGTTCTACGCGCTCTACACCGTCCTCGGGGAGGTCCTGAACGCACGCAAGATGTTCGGACCGTTCACCTGGGCACCGGTGCTCAACAACGTCATCGCGATCGCCGGGCTGATCGCCTTCATCACGCTGTACGGCAGCGGCGACCTCGCGGTCAGCGAGTGGACCGACGGTCGAACGGTGCTCCTCGCAGGCTCCGCCACCCTCGGCGTCGTCGTCCAGGCCGCCTTCCTCATGCTGTTCTGGCGTCGGGCCGGACTGCGTTTCCGACCGGACTTCCAGTGGCGAGGCGTCGGCCTCCGGGCCACCGGACGAATCGCCAGCTGGACCTTCGGCATGCTGCTCCTGACGACCGGTGCCGGGATCGTCGAGACCCAGATCGTCGCCTCCGTGAGCGATCAGGGGCCCTCGGTCGCGATCCTCAACTACGCCTGGCTGATCTTCATGCTCCCGCACTCGATCATCACCGTGTCGATCGCGACGGCCTATTTCACGCGGATGAGCGAGCACGCGCAGGGCACACGCGAGCGCGGACGGGACATCCAGCGACTGCAGGCCGACGTCTCCGGGGCCATCCGCGTCGTGAGCGTCCTCATCGTGCTCGCAGCGGCCGTCATCATGGTGGTCGCCGTGCCATTCGGGAGCGTCTTCGCCGAGACGTTCGACCAGGCGCAGGCGATGGGTGGCATCATCATCGCCTTCGTGATCGGACTCGTCCCCTTCTGCATCCTCTTCGTCCTCCAGCGTGCCTTCTACGCCCTCGGAGACACGAAGACGCCCTTCTTCTTCACCCTGTTCCAGACCCTCCTGTTCGTCCTCCTGGCGCTGATCGTGCTCCTGGTCCTCCCACCGCATCTGGTGGGTGCCGGCGTCGCGCTCGCCATCACGATCGCGTGCATCGCTCAGACCGTGGTCGCCGCACTACTGCTCCGGCGCCGGCTCGGGGGTCTCGACGGCCGACGCATCGTCCTGAGCCTGGTGCGGTTCATCGCCGCCGCCGTGCCCGCGGCCGTGGTCGGCGTCGTCGTGCTGCTGCTGCTCGGCGGTGTCAGCGAAGAGGGGTTCCCGACCGCCACGATCCCCGGCGCTATCGTCACCATGGCCGTCGTCGGGGCGGTGATGGCCGCCGTGTACCTCGCGGTGCTCGCCCTCCTGCGCACGCCGGAGCTCAAGGCTGCCTTGGCGCCCGTCCTCGCCCGATTCGGGCGCTGACGCGCACGCGTCGGCACCACCCCACGCACCCCGACTGAGAGCTGCCCGAGGGCCCTGGGGGAGCGGAATAGCGGCCGGTTAGGATGTGTTACACCACTCGGAACCCCGGAACCCACCTGGTCCGGGAGCCCACGAACCACTGAGGAGCATCGTGCGTCAGGTCATCATCATCGGATCAGGACCCGCCGGCTACACGGCGGCGATCTACGCTGCCCGCGCCTCGCTGCAGCCGCTGCTCGTCGCGTCATCGGTCGAGGCCGGCGGCGAGCTCATGAACACCACCGAGATCGAGAACTTCCCCGGCTTCCCCGAGGGCATCCAGGGCCCCGAGCTCATGATGAAGCTCCAGGAGCAGGCCGAGCGGTTCGGCACCGAGGTGCTCTACGACGACGTCACCGAGCTGAAGCTCGACGGCGACGTCAAGACGGTCACCCTCGGCAACGGACAGGTACACGAGGCGCACACCGTGATCTTCGCCACCGGCTCCGCCTACCGCAAGCTCGGTCTACACGACGAAGAGCGACTCTCCGGCCACGGTGTGTCCTGGTGCGCCACCTGCGACGGCTTCTTCTTCAAGGAGAAGACGATCGCGGTCATCGGTGGCGGCGACAGCGCCATGGAGGAGGCCACGTTCCTCACGCGGTTCGCGTCGAAGGTCTACGTCATCCACCGCAAGGACACCCTCCGCGCGTCGAAGATCATGCAGGACCGCGCGTTCGCGAACGAGAAGATCGAGTTCATCTGGAACAGCGAAGTCGCCGGCATCACCGGTGCCGAGGCGGTCGACGGCGTGACCCTGCGCTCGACCATTGACGGCACGGAGACCCACCTGCCGCTCGGTGGCCTGTTCATCGCGATCGGCAACGACCCGCGGACGCACCTCATCCACGGCCAGCTGGAGCTCGCCCCCGAGGGCACGATCGCCGTCAAGGGCCGCTCGTCGAAGACCAACCTCCCCGGCGTCTTCGCCGCGGGCGACGTCATCGACCCCACGTACCGACAGGCCATCACCGCCGCCGGCAGCGGCACCATCGCCGCCCTCGACGCGGAGCACTACCTCGCAGACCTCGAGCAGGCTGCTGGGGAAGCGTCGGCCATCGGCGAAGCACAGACCGCCGGTCGTCCGCAGCCGGCCGACCCCGTGCTCACCACCACCGTTTGATCGACGGCCAGGCTGTCGGCCTGGCCACCACGAAGGAGAACACTCATGTCAGATGCAGTCACCGAGGCCACGTTCGACGAACTGGTCATCAACAGCGACAAGCCCGTCCTCGTCGACTTCTGGGCCGCCTGGTGCGGTCCGTGTCGCGCGGTCGGCCCGATCCTCGACACGATCGGCTCCGAGAACAGCGACAAGATCACCGTTCTCAAGCTGAACGTCGACGAGAACCCGAACCTCGCCATGAAGTATCAGATCACCTCCATCCCTGCGATGAAGGTCTTCAAGGACGGCGAAGTCGTGCAGACCGTCATCGGCGCCAAGCCGAAGGCCGCACTCGAGAAGGATCTCGCAGCTTTCATCGCCTGATCAGGTCATTCTGAAATGCGGAACCGCCCGGCTCATCCGAGTCGGGCGGTTCTTCGTTATCGCGGTGTTTCACGTGAAACACAGTGAATCTCTCCCTGACCAGGGATTCTCGAATCACAGAGCGCGTCTGTGGCGCTTCGACAAGCTCAACGACCGCGATGGGGCGACCGCCTGTCAAGCTTGAGAACCCACCTTCTCGGTCCCTGAGCTTGTCGAAGGATGCGGGAAACTCAACGCCGAGCAACCCATGTTTCACGTGAAACAACCTCAGGAGGACTGACCGAAGCCCGACTCGCCAAGCTCGCTCAGGATGCGGTTGAGATCGGCGATGGTGGCGAACTCCACGACCATCTGCCCTTTCTTCGCACCGAGGGTCACCTTCACGCGGGTGTTCAAACGGTCGCCGAGACGGTCTGCGATCTCATCGAGTTGGCCGCGTCGCGATCCGGCGATCGGACGCGGCTTCTTCGCCTGAACACCCTGAGCCGCAGCAGCCTCGGCCGCGCGGACGGACAGGTCCTCGTTCACGATCTTGTCGGCCAGGCGCTGCTGTGCCTCAGGATCGGTCAGCGACAGGATGGCTCGGGCGTGTCCGGCGCTCAGCACACCGGCAGCAACGCGCTGCTGCACGGCCGCCGGCAGCTTGAGCAGGCGGATGGTGTTGCTGATCTGCGGGCGGGACCGCCCGATGCGGTTGGCAAGCTCGTCCTGGGTGATTCCGAAGTCGGCCAGGAGCTGCTGGTAGGCAGAAGCCTCCTCGAGCGGATTCAGTTCTGAGCGATGGAGGTTCTCGAGCAGCGCATCGCGCAGCATGTCCTCGTCGGCGGTGTCCTTGATGATCGCGGGGATGCGGTCGAGACCCACCTCCTTCGAGGCTCGAAGACGCCGCTCACCCATGATGAGTTCGTATCGTTCGTCGTCGCCAGGGATCGGACGGACAACGATCGGCTGCAGGACGCCGACCTCACGGATGCTCGTGACGAGTTCCGCGAGGTGGTCTTCATCGAAGACCGTGCGCGGCTGGTTGGCGTTCGGCACGATGAGTTCGGGGGAGAGGTACGCCAGACGGGCACCGGGAACGGCCACGAGCTGCGGCCCATCTGCCGTGGTAGCAGCGGCGTCCGGGCCAGTGGGGGCATCGGCTGCCGCGGCCTCTGCTGCGGCAGCGTCCGCGGCTGCGGTCGCAGCATCCTTCGCCGCCTTGCGGGCAGTGCCCTGGTTGTCGGGGAAGAAGACGTCGACGGGACGGTTCGCCTGCGAGTCTGAACTCGTCGTCGGAATGAGTGCACCGATCCCGCGACCGAGTCCAGTTCGTTTCGTTGCCATCAGTGACTGACTCCCTCAGGGTGGTTCGTATCGGGTGTATCGGAGGAGCCTGCGGCCCATCGGTTGGCGATCTCCGCCGCTGCTTCGAGATAGGACACCGCGCCGAGCGACGTGGGGTCGTAGCTGATGACGCTCTGTCCGAAGCTGGGCGCCTCGGAGATACGCACCGCTCGTGGGATGACGGACTCGAGGACCTGCCCGGTGAAATGGTCTCGGACGTCCTGAGCCACCTGCTGCGCGAGGTTGGTGCGCCCGTCGTACATCGTCAGGAGGATGGTGCTGACGGCGAGCCCTGGGTTCAGGTGCCGCTGGATCAGCTGGATGCTGCTGAGGAGCTGACTCAATCCCTCGAGCGCGTAGTACTCGCACTGGATGGGGATGAGCACCTCCTTGGCCGCAACGAAGGCATTGATCGTCAGGAGTCCGAGGGACGGTGGGCAATCGATCAAGACGTAGTGGAACGGCTCATCGGCATCCTGGATGAACTGTTCGAGGGCCGTCCGGAGTCTATGCTCACGGGCTACCTGTGAAACGAGTTCGATCTCCGCACCGGCGAGATGGATCGTCGACGGAGCGCAGAACAGCGTGGGGAACTCGGGGCTCTGCTGGACGACATCGGCCAGGGGGAAGTCGTCGATCAGGACGTCGTAGACACTCGGGACGTCGGAGTGGTGCTCGACGCCGAGTGCGGTGGACGCGTTCCCCTGGGGATCCAGATCGATCACGAGGACACGAGCGCCCGAACGGGCGAGGGCGGCGCCGATGTTGACAGTGGTCGTCGTCTTGCCGACCCCACCCTTCTGGTTGGAGACCGTGAAGACCCGAGTGTGGTCGGGCGTCGGCAGGGTTGCGTGAGCCAAGGCCTTACGCCTCTCAGTCAGATGATGGAGCTCGCGAGCCAACGGCGTGGACGCGTCGAAGGCGCTACCAACGGAGTCGCGCTCGGGAGCCGCGGAATGCGTTGGTTCGGGTTGTTTCACGTGAAACCTTCTCGCTCGAAACGTGTCCTTCAACCGTACCAGCGTGGGCTGACGACGGGGGGTGCGATCTCCGAGCGTGCTCGAGGGAAGTGCATACGCATGCCGGCCTCAGAGCGCCGTTTCGCGACACCCGCATCTCATCGAACGCCTCGAATGGTGCCCAGCAGGGACACCCCGCCCTCCATCTTCCACAGGGTTATCCACAGGGCAACCGTATGCGCAATCCCGCGCAACCGCGTGCGCTTCGCGCGTGGAGGTCGATGCTGGTCCGATCGACCCGAGACGAGCCCAGCGGACGTGTGTTGACAACCATGGGGGAGATCCCTCCGCGATCAGGCAGAGATCCGCGTCTTTCCGCGGAAGTTCGGACCCGAAGGCCGCACTCCGGCTCCGGCAGGTCTGGTCTCCTGCCCCAGCGCGCGTTGGCCTCAGGGTGGTGGTGTACGGATTGAAGTCCGCGTCTTTCCGAGAGACCACGCATTTCTGCGGTTGCGCTCGAGAACTGTCCACAGAGTTATCCACAGGCGTCATCCCCCACACGCTTGTATGGATGGGCACCGTGCGACTGGCACGAGTTCGCGCCAGCGTTTCACGTGAAACCAAGGTATGGCGCACGCCGAGCCACCCAACGGCTCGCATCGGTGGGCACCACCGCGGCCTCTGGCCACAGGCCGCCACTCGCCTCACCGACTTGATACGACACGAGGGGGAGCGATAGCGGCGCGACGTCGCACAACCGTTCCAGCCCCGCACTCGAAACGCCGCACTCGACCGCAGTTTCACGTGAAACACTCTCGACAGGATCAAGGCAACGGATGAGTGTGACCTTGAGCGCGAGCCAGCCGGCGACCGCGCGTGGTGCTCGTCGAACTCCACTGATGACCACCACCGCGCTACAGCAACGCAGGAAACGCATGTGACTCATGTTCCACGTGAAACATCGAACACGGAGACGATCCAACCACGACCGCCTCCCTCCGGAGGGTACCTACTGAGAGAACTGAGTACACGACTTCCAGTCCGATACGAACCACTTCTGAGAACGAGGAACCCCAGCGAGTGGGATCCTTCCACGTTCCACGTGAAACGTCGTGCAATCTCAACCTTCAGGCACCGAGCACCCTCTACCGAAGCCGACTCGGCGCGCAAAGTGATGCATCGTCAATCGGCAGCACGCCTACTCCGTCCAGGCCGACAGGAGTCACGAGCACGACCTCCGAAGTGCCGGCGCACCTCGACACGTCGTCACGCCGACTGGCCTCTGTGCAGCGCACGTCACCGTCCGGTCGAGGACAGCGCGGGGGGAGCGGCAGGTTGCTCGGATCTGACCGCACCGCTCGACGCCAGAACCTCCGAGAGCGGGGCGCCTTCGACGCGGGCGATAGCACCAGCCCAACCCTCCCCGACCTTCCGTGCGACGGTTCTCCCAGCACTTCAGCCAACACCAACCCGCCGGCGGACATGAGTCTGCCGGCGGCCGGGCACCAGTCAGCCCGCAAGCACCTGAGGAACTGGCGGAATGCGCACCTCGCCGCAGGGGCCCGACGGCACCATCCGCCACGCGATGAACCACCGCGAATCAGTCGAACGTGTGGGACGGGGCGACGCATCTTCCCTGCAACCAAGGGCGAACTCGGGCCCACTCGGACTTCGAACGAAGGCCGCAGATCCCTGACGAGCACGCCCGGATCACCAACCTGGGAGGTTCACCATTGCCACACACACTCGGCCGTCATCTCCGAAGGGTCAGTCGGACGGTCGGCCACCGCGTCGAGTATCGACGTCTGGGTGGGACGATCGGCGGAGCGTGGAGCATCGCCGCCCCGCCAGTGGCCGTGCCGACCCTGCGTCACAGAAACGGGATGACGGGCCAAAGAAGGAACATATATGAGATACCAGGGACCCCAGGGCTGACAAACGTCAGAAAACACTCGAATCCAGCCCGCCCAGCGCGCCGGATTCGCGTCCAAATCGACCGGAGAATCGTTCCTGACGAACTCAGGACCGCTGAACTGGCCGCATATTCTGGGCCGGTTCGTCAGGAGCCATTCTCCCGAGGGCTCACAAGCCGACCGATATCGTCTGCGGCGCCCCTCACGGAGGCCCGGGCGCTCCCGACCGACCTCAGGCGCGAACGCTTCCCACGATGACTCGGGTCGGCTCCGCCAGAACACCCTCTCCAAGCGTTCGAACCTCGACGCCGGAGACCCGGTACTTGCGAAGCTCCTTGGTCGACGCGTCGACCTCCGCCTGCGCGCCGGCGCCCTTCATGAGGACCAGCTCTCCGCCGTCCCGAAGCAGGGGAGCGGTGAGGGGAAGCAACTTGCGCAGCGCACTCACCGCGCGCGCGGTCACCTGGTCGAGGGGCTCGTCGAGACGAACCTCCTCAGCGCGCGCTCGCACGACGATGACGTTCTCGAGCCCGAGGGCGGCGACCTGGTCGTTGAGCCAGGCGACCCGACGTTCCATCGGCTCGATGAGGACGAACTCGACATCTGGCCGCGCAATCGCGAGAACCAGTCCAGGCAGCCCCGCGCCTGTACCGACGTCGCCGACTCGCCCGGCACGAAGGAGCGGTGCCACGATCACGCTGTTGAGGATGTGGCGTGTCCACAGACGCGGAAGTTCCAGGGGCCCGATCAGCCCGAGAGGCTCACCGAACTCCGCCAGGTTCGCGGCGAATGCACGACCGACATTGATCCGGTCGCCGAACAACTCGGCTGCTTTCGCCGGTTCCGGTTCGAGTCCTGCAGGCACGTCAGTCATCGCAGTTTCACGTGAAACGATCAGGCCGCGTCAGCCGCGAGTGATGACGGTGTGACGGTCGCGGCCTTCGCCGTGCGACTCGGACACGAAGCCGCGAGCCGACACGATGTCGTGGACGAGCTTGCGCTCGTAGCTCGACATCGGGGGGAGTGCCGCCTCGGTGGAACCGGCCTCGATGCGCTCGACCGCCCGCTCCACGAGGGAGCCGAGCTCCTGCTGACGCGCTTCGCGGGATCCGCCGATGTCGAGGATGAGCCGCGAGAACCCACCGGTACGGTTCTGAACAGCCAGGCGGGTCAGCTCCTGCAGTGCGTTGACCGTGTCGGGACGCGACAGGAGACGCAGGTTGCTCTCCGTGGGGGAGTCGATCGACACGTACGCGCGACCATTGCGGGCATCGATGTCGATGTCGCCATCGATGTCGCAGATGTCGAGGAACTCCTCGATGTAGTCCGCTGCGACGTCGCCCTCTTCTTCGAGCTGCGTGATGGTGGGCGCTTCGTCCTGGGCCGGGGCCAGTTCCTGGTCAGTCACCGATACTCCTACTTGTCTCGTCCGTCGGTCTGCTGCTTCTTTGCACGCGCCTTGCCCATGGGCTGTTGGCGCTGCGTCGGGGTCTTCTTCTCGGGTACCGGCGCCTCGGAGATCGAGATGACGTCGCCGTTCGGCGTCATGAGCTTGCCCTTCCGTGCGAGACGCTCCTCACGAGCCTTCGCAGCGTCCGAACCAGGGGTGGGCATGTTCCGGATGACGAGGAACTGCTGCACCATGGTCCATGCGTTGGACGTCAGCCAGTAGAACATCACGCCGAGCGGGAAGGCGAAGCCGGAGAAGAGGAACACGAAGGGCAGGATGTAGAGGAGGATCCGCTGCTGCTTGAACTGCGGGCTGGCCTTCGTCTCGGCCGACATGTTCTTCGACACGATCTGCAGCTGCGTGATGAACTGCGAGGCGCACATGAGGATGACCATGACGGCGGCGATGATGACGACCGCCCAGTTGACCGGGTTGCCGGCGAGTGCCGCCTGCATGCTCGTGTGCAGCGGAGCGATCCCGAACAGGTTCGCGTCGCCGAACTGCACGGCGAGGGTCTCGTTCAGGGGGCCGACCCCGGCCTTGCTCTTCTGGGCGTCGTTGAGCACGGAGAACAGGGCGAAGAAGATCGGCATCTGGACGAGCAGCGGCAGACATCCGCTGACGGGGGAGGTGCCGTGCTTCTTGTACAGCTCCATCGTCTCGCGGGACATCGCCTCACGGCTGGCCTGGTCGCGCTTGCCCTTGTACTTCTCCTGCACCTTCTTCATCTGCGGCGCGATCTCGAGCATCTTGCGCTGGCTCTTGATCTGCTTGATGAACAGCGGGATGAGGGCGGCACGGACGACGAGGACGAGCCCGACGATCGAGAGGACCCAGGTGAGACCGGCCGCGGGGTCGAGTCCGATGGCCGTCCACAGCAGGTGCCAGCCCACGAGGAGCAGCTCGACCGCCCACTTGAGCGGCCAGAGAATTGTGCCGATGATGTCCATAGGTGCGGGTCAGCCCTTTCCGTGGCTCGGTTGCACGACAAATCCGTGAGAAGTGACGCTGTACCGGAAGTTCTTCTTGGGCGGTACCTCGTCGAAACGAGGTGCTGCCCAGGGGTGGCATCTCGCGATGCGCGCCGCTGCCATCGCCGAACCGACGACGACACCGTGTTGCTGCACCGCTCCCAGAGCGTACGCGGAACAGCTGGGGTAATACCGGCAGACGTCGCCGTACAACGGGGAGATCGCGGCGCGATACCCGCGAAGCGCCAGCACCGCAGCATTGCGGGGCGCGAGGCAGGTTGCAGCGAGGACGCCGTTCATCGGTGCGCGTCCGCAGTCTCGGCGGTGACACCGCGTTTGGCGAAGGCTCGATCGACCTCGGCATGGAGCGAGGCGAACGGAGCCGTCGCTGCAGACGGCATCGCACGGATGACCACGTCAGCGCCGCGGGCAGCGTGAACGACGCTGTCGTGGCAGATGGCCTTCAAGCGACGTCTGACGAGGTTGCGGGTCACTGCGTTTCCGACCGTTTTCGCAACGATGAACCCGAAGCGCGGCTGTCCGCCCTTCGGGTTCATGCGTACGTACGTGACCGTGTGCTCGCCGACGAACCGGGACCCGCGACGAACTACCCCTCGGTAATCGTCGCCGGACGTGATCCGGCTCGCACGCTCGAGCACGACGGCTCTACGCGGAGAGTTCGGTGCGGCCCTTGGCGCGACGAGCCGACAGGATGCCGCGGCCGGCACGCGTGCGCATGCGCAGACGGAAGCCGTGCTTCTTGGCGCGACGACGGTTGTTCGGCTGGAAGGTTCTCTTGCTCATAATTACGATCTCCGGATCATGACCCACCACTGCACAGGTGGCAGCAGGGTACGGAAGGGTGCCCGTGGGCAGAAGTCAACTGATTAAACCTACGGTCTACTCGCGCGAAGGTCAAACCAGCGGCGCCCAAACGAATGATTATCCACAGGATTCTCAGAAATTGTAGCAGTGACACGCAGGGCGGCCGTACAGTGATTTGGGACTGGGGCGACGTCTTGTTAGCGTAAGCCCTCGGGTTATGCACAGCGTGTGGATAGCACCGCGCTCAGCCCCGAATACTCAGGGGAGAGCCTGTGGATGAACCTGTGAGTATGTGTGGGGAGAACTATGTCGGACGCCGACGATGCGATCGCTGAGACCTGGCAATCGGTGCTCGAGATCCTCTCCGTCGACGACCGCATCACCCCGCCGCTCCGCGGGTTCCTCAACCTCATCGTCCCCAAGGGCATCATGGGCGGCACCTTCTACCTGGAGGTGCCCAACGAGTTCACGATGGGCATGCTCAACCAGCGCATGCGGGCACCGATCCTCGCTGCACTCGCTTCCATCGTCGACGGCGGTCCCGTCGGCAATTACGCGATCGTCGTCAACCCCGACATCGTCGAGGAACGGTACGAGCAGACCGGCTTCCAGCACATCGACCCGGCACCGCTCGAGTCACCGCAGCCGCAGCTGACCCCGACGCCCACGCTTCCGGCTCGCGAGAACGACACCCGACTCAACCCGAAGTACAGCTTCGACAACTTCGTCATCGGTCAGTCCAACCGGTTCGCGCACGCGGCCGCGGTCGCCGTGGCCGAAGCGCCGGCCAAGGCCTACAACCCGCTGTTCGTATACGGCGACTCCGGGCTCGGCAAGACCCACCTCCTCCACGCCATCGGCCACTACGCGATGAACCTCTACGCGGGGATCCGCGTCCGGTACGTGTCCAGCGAGGAGTTCACGAACGACTTCATCAACTCGATCGCCAACAACCGCGGCTCGTTCTTCCAGTCGCGGTACCGCGACATCGACATCCTGCTGATCGACGACATCCAGTTCCTCCAGGGCAAGGCGGAGACGCAGGAGGCCTTCTTCCACACCTTCAACACCCTGCACGATCACAACAAGCAGGTGGTCATCACCAGCGACCTGCCGCCGAAGGCCCTCACCGGCTTCGAAGAGCGGATGCGTTCCCGCTTCGAGTGGGGACTCATCACCGACGTCCAGGCTCCCGACCTCGAGACGCGCATCGCGATCCTGCGCAAGAAGGCGCAGAACGAGAAGCTGCACATCCCGGACGAGGTCCTGGAGTTCATCGCCACCAAGGTGTCGAGCAACATCCGTGAGCTGGAGGGCACGCTCATCCGGGTCGTCGCGTTCGCGAGCCTGAACCGGACCGCTGTCGACATGACCTTGGCCCAGACGGTGCTGAAGGACGTCATCAGCCTCGACGACGACAACGTCATCTCGCCGATCGACATCATCAACACGACGGCCGACTACTTCAAGCTCTCTGTCGACGACCTGTACGGCTCGAGCCGGTCGCAGGCCGTGGCGACGGCACGTCAGATCGCGATGTACCTCTGTCGCGAGCTCACGAACCTCTCACTCCCGAAGATCGGTCAGCTGTTCGGCAACCGGGACCACACGACGGTCATGTACGCCAACCGGAAGATCACCGACCTCATGCAGGAGAAGCGCTCGATCTACAACCAGGTGACCGAGCTCACGAGCCGCATCAAGCAGAACCTCCGCTACGGCGCCTGACGCGTCCTGGTGAACGTTTCCGGCCTCTCGGCGCACTCGGTGTGCTCGAGGGGCCGATTTCGTTCATCAGGCGACGACGAGCGCTCATTCGACGACAGGATGTGCGACCGATCTCTCCACATTCCGCCTTCGTAGCCCTGTGGATAACCTGTGGAGAGATGTGGAAGCTCCGGGCGGGCTTGTGAGTGAACATCATTCACCGACCTTCGCGTCCCACACCCTCGTGTCGTTCTCTCCACAGGCCACCACCAAGTTACACACATGTAGTTCCCTGTGTTCGAGCGGGTTCGGCGGACTTATCCACAGTTTCCACACCGGTTAAGACTGTTAACCGTTAATTCAATGATCTCTCCGCCAAACAACCTTTCCCCAGGCTCGCTTCTCCACAGCACCTCGTCCCACTCGACCCCGGAAGCAGACCCACTAGCATTGGTGACGTCATCGAGAGCCAGAGACAGGGGACTTGTCGTGCGATTCAGCGTCAACCGGGATGTATTCAGCGAAGCCGTCTCGTTCGCAGTGAAGCTGCTCCCGCAGCGCCCGACGCTGCCGATCCTGAACGGCATCCTCATCGAAGCCGGTGACGACGGTCTCATCCTGTCCTCCTTCGACTACGAGGTCTCCAGCCAGACCGGCATCGCGGCCGAGGTCGAGGAGGCCGGCACGGCACTCGTCAACGGCCGGCTGCTCTCGGAGATCGCCAGCCGCCTTCCGAACGCGCCCGTCCGGTTCAGCAAGGTCGAGAACCGCATCGAGGTCACCTGTGGTTCTGCCCGGTTCACGCTCGGATCGATGCCCGTCGAGGAGTACCCGACGATCCCGCAGGTCGACGCCGACTTCGGCCTCGTGCCCGCCGATGAGTTCGCCACCGCAGTGAGCCAGGTCGCTGTCGCCGCGAGCCGTGACGACGTGACCCCGGTCATCACCGGCGTGCAGCTCGAGGTCTCCAAGACGAGCCTCAGCCTCGTCGCGACCGACCGCTACCGCGTCGCGGTCCGCGAGATCGACTGGGACTCGGGCCAGGGCGACGGTTCCAGCGAGACGATCACGGCCCTCGTGCCGGCCCGCACCCTCCAGGAGGTCGGCAAGACCTTCGGCCACAGCGGCAACATCAACGTCGCGATCACGAATCGCGACGACCGCGAGCTCATCGCGTTCCGGGCCGACCGCAAGACGGTCACCTCGCTGCTGATCAAGGGCAACTTCCCGCCGGTCAAGCGGCTCTTCCCCGAGACGACCGACAACTACGCGATCATCAACACCGCGGAACTCATCGAGGCGACCAGGCGTATGTCGCTCGTCCTCGAGCGCGAAGCGGCCCTCCGCTTCACCTTCACCATCGACGGCCTCACGCTCGAGGCCGTCGGATCCGAGCAGGCGCAGGCATCCGAGGGCATCGACGCCCTCCTCACCGGCGACGACATCGTGCTCTCCCTCAAGCCGCAGTTCCTGATCGACGGTCTGACCGCGGTCCGGAGCGAGTACGTGCGGTTCTCGTTCACGAAGACGGAGAACACGAACAAGCCGGGACCCATGCTCATCACGAGCCAATCCTCCAAGGATCAGCCGGGTGCCGACAGTTACAAGTACCTGCTGCAGCCGAACCTGCTGCTGCGCTGACACGCAAAGGATCCTCCATGCACATCGGTCTCGTCGGTCTCGGCAAGATGGGCAACAACATGCGCACGCGTCTGCGTGCGAACGGCATCGAGGTCACCGGTTTCGACCGGAACCCCGATGTCACCGACGTCGCGACGATCAGCGACCTCGTCGCTGCGCTCCCGGCACCTCGCACGGTCTGGGTCATGGTCCCCGCCGGGGCCATCACCGACTCCGTCGTCGAGGAGCTGAACGGCCTGCTCGAGGCCGGCGACCTGATCATCGACGGCGGCAACAGCCGCTTCACGGACGACTTCAAGCACGCTGAACTGCTGTCGGCGAAGGGCATCGACTACATCGATGCCGGCGTCTCCGGCGGTGTCTGGGGTGTCGACAACGGCTACGGCCTCATGGTCGGCGGTTCCAAGGAGCAGGTGGAGCGGGTCATGCCCGTCTTCGACGCCCTGCGCCCCGAGGGCCCTCGCGATGAGGGCTTCGTCCACGTCGGAGAGGTCGGCGCCGGCCACTACGCGAAGATGGTGCACAACGGCATCGAGTACGCGCTCATGCAGGCGTACGCCGAGGGCTTCGAGCTCCTCGACAAGCGCGAGGACATCATCAAGGACGTGCCCGGCACGTTCAAGGCCTGGCAGCGCGGCACCGTCGTGCGGTCCTGGCTGCTCGAGCTCCTCGTCCGCGCCCTCGAGGAGGACCCGGACTTCGAGCAGATCGAGGGCTACGTCGAGGATTCGGGTGAAGGCCGCTGGACGATCGAGGAGGCCATCGCGAACGCGGTGCCCGTCCCGACCATCTCCGCGTCGATCTTCGCCCGCTTCGTGTCGCGCCAGGAGGACTCGCCGGCCATGAAGGCGGTCGCCGCACTCCGCAACCAGTTCGGCGGACACGCGGTCAAGAAGGCCGACGACTGACGACACGACGTCTCCTGACGAACGAAATCGACCCTCCCGGAGCATTCCGCTTCGCTGGAGGGTCGATTTCGTTCACCCTGCGTCGTCGTGACGGCCGCGCTCGGACGTCCGACGGCGCCCCGACCCGTTCGGCGTCAGGGCGAGGCGGTAGGGTGACGTGGTGATCGTGCGGCACTTGAATCTCACCGACTACCGCAACTACGCGGTGGTCGACGTGGCGCTCGAACCCGGACCCAACCTGTTCGTGGGTCGCAACGGCCAGGGCAAGACCAACCTCGTCGAGGCGATCGGATACCTCAGCAGCCTCGGGTCCCATCGGGTCTCCTCCGAACAGGCGCTCATCCGACACGGTGCCGACGCGGCGATCATCAGGGCGCGCATCGTGCACGACGGTCGTGAGCTGCTCGCCGAGGTGCAGCTCAACCGGGGTTCGGCCAACCGCGCCCAGGTGAACCGGTCCCAGATCAAGCCGCGCGAACTGCCGCGGTACGTGTCCACCGTGCTGTTCGCCCCGGAGGACCTCCTGATCGTCCGCGGCGACCCGTCGGCGCGCCGGCGGTTCATCGACCAGCTCCTCGTGCAGCGGATCCCCCGGCTGGCCGGCGTGATGGCCGACTACGACCGCTCCCTGAAGCAGCGGAACTCGCTCCTCAAGTCGGCGAGGGCGCGCGGGCTGAAGTCCGGGCCCCTGGCGACGCTCGACCTCTGGGATGACCGGCTCGTGCAGTACGGCACGGAGATCATCGCGGAACGTCTGCAGCTCCTGGCCATGCTCGGTGGGCCACTGCGTGCCGCGTACGAGGCCGTGGCCGGCGACGATCACCGACCGGTCCTCCTGCCCGTGCTCAGTATCGCCGGCACCGACGCCGAGGACGAGTCGGCAGCCGCCGATCCCACGGAAGGCGTGGAGCCGGGCGCCCCTGTCGATCTTGCGCGTATCGCGGAACGGTTCCGTGCGGCGCTCGCGCAGCGCCGGTCGGCCGAGCTCGAACGGGGCCTGACGCTCGTCGGGCCACACCGCGACGACGTGTTCTTCGGTCTCAACGGGCTGCCGGTCAAGGGGTACGCGAGCCACGGTGAATCGTGGTCGTTCGCGCTCGCCGCCAAACTCGCCTCAGCCGAGCTCCTCCGCGCCGACTCGTCCCTCGGTGATCCGGTGCTCATCCTCGACGACGTCTTCGCCGAGCTCGATGCACGTCGCCGGGAACGCCTCGCGGCCGCAGTCGCGGAGTACGACCAGGTCATCATCACCGCGGCCGTGTTCGACGACGTCCCCGAACGGTTCACCGCGCACGTCGTGCGCATCGAAGCCGGACGGATCGTGGACGGTCCGGGCGGGGCGGCCGGCCCAGTGAACGAGGCGCTCACCACGGAGTCGACGCATGACTGAGCCGCGGCGACTCGGACGGGACGCCGACCCGGCGGGGGAACTGTCCGCCACGGTGTACCTCCGGTTCAAGGAGATCTTCGGCGGCGAACGGGTCTCCCGTGATCGCAAGCGCCGGGAACGCTCGGCCGAGGGGCCGCAGGACTCGGTGCCGTACGGAGTCGGACGCGACCCCAAGGGCCTCGGGACGGTCATCGATTCGCTGACCGCCGGACTCGGGTGGAACTCGCCACTCGCCCAACACGAGGTCCTCGGGAACTGGGCGGAGTTGTGCGGCGAGGACACCGCCAGGTACTCCGAACCGGTGTCGATCGCGGACGGCGTCCTGCTCGTCCAATGCCAGTCGACGGCCTGGGCGACACAGTTGCGACACATGCGCCACGAGATCCTCGTCCGCATCGCCGAACGCTATCCCGACGCCGGTGTCGACACGATCCGTTTCCAGGGCCCCGGAGCACCCTCCTGGAAAAGAGGCCCCAGGTCGATCCCAGGGCGTGGTCCACGCGATACTTACGGCTAGGGAGGCAAATACGGCCTCCGGGCATGGAAAAGTGCCTCAAACGGGCGTTTTCTCGCGGCTTCACGGGGTCTGTTTGGTAGGATGGAACGGTCGAATCTCGACGGTTTGGAGCCCTCTTTCCCTATGACATCAGAACCCAACACGCACGCCCAAGACTCTGATTACGGCGCAAGTGCCATCCAGGTTCTCGAAGGTCTCGAAGCCGTCCGGAAGCGGCCCGGTATGTACATCGGGTCCACCGGTCCACGTGGTCTGCACCACCTGGTCTACGAGATCGTCGACAACTCCGTGGACGAGGCCCTCGCCGGCTACTGCGACACGATCCTCGTGACCATCCTGGAGGACGGCGGCGTCCGCGTCATCGACAACGGTCGAGGCATCCCGGTCGACATCCACCCGGTGGAGAAGAAGTCGACCGTCGAGGTCGTCCTGACCATCCTGCACGCCGGCGGCAAGTTCGGCGGCGGCGGGTACGCGGTCTCCGGTGGGCTCCACGGCGTCGGTTCGTCCGTCGTCAATGCACTGTCCACGCGCCTCTCCGTCGAGGTCCGTCGTCAGGGTTCGGTCTGGCGCCAGAGCTTCCAGCACGGTGTCCCCGACGCCCCGCTCCACGAGGACGAGCCGTCCTCCGAGACGGGCACCACGATCACCTTCTGGCCGAGCGCCGAGACGTTCGAGACGACGGAGTTCGACTACGAGACGCTGCGGACCCGCTTCCAGCAGATGGCCTTCCTCAACAAGGGCCTCCGTATCGAGCTCGCCGACGAGCGCCCGTTGCGCGACGCCATCGAGGCCGACGACGTCGACGACAACTCGGCGGCCCACTCGCAGCGCAAGGACGTCTTCTTCTACGAGCGCGGTCTCGAGGACTACGTCGAGTACCTGAACAAGGCCAAGCGGGCCGAGCTCGTCCACGACGAGATCATCTCCTTCGAGTCGGAGAACACCGAGCGCAAGATCGCGCTCGAGGTCGCGATGCAGTGGACGACCGCGTACAACGAGAGCGTCCACACCTACGCGAACACGATCAACACGCACGAGGGCGGCACCCACGAAGAAGGGTTCCGCGCAGCGCTCACCACGCTCGTGAACCGTTACGCACGTGAGAAGGGCATCCTCAAGGAGAAGGACGACAACCTCTCCGGCGACGACGTCCGTGAGGGCCTCACGGCCGTCATCTCCGTCAAGCTCTCCGAGCCGCAGTTCGAGGGACAGACGAAGACCAAGCTCGGCAACACCGAGGCGAAGGCGTTCGTGCAGAAGGTCGTCAGCGAGCAGCTCAACGACTGGTTCGACCGCAACCCGAACCAGGCCAAGGAGATCATCCGGAAGGCGCTGCAGGCCGCGACCGCTCGACTCGCCGCCCGCAAGGCCCGCGAGACGGCCCGTCGCAAGGGCCTCCTCGAGGGTGGCGGCATGCCCGGCAAGCTCAAGGACTGCCAGTCGAAGGACCCGTCGCTGTCCGAGATCTTCATCGTCGAGGGTGACTCCGCAGGCGGCTCCGCCGTGCAGGGTCGCAACCCGGAGACCCAGGCGATCCTCCCGCTCCGTGGCAAGATCCTCAACGTCGAGAAGGCACGCCTCGACCGCGCCCTCGCGAACAACGAGGTCCAGGCCATGATCACGGCCTTCGGTGCCGGCATCGGTGAGGACTTCAACCCCGACAAGGTGCGGTACCACAAGATCGTGCTCATGGCCGACGCCGACGTCGACGGCCAGCACATCACGACGCTCCTGCTGACGCTCTTGTTCCGCTACATGCGTCCGCTCGTCGACCTCGGTTACGTGTACCTGGCGCAGCCGCCGCTCTACCGCCTGAAGTGGTCGAACGCCGACCACCAGTACGTCTACAGCGACCGCGAACGCGACGCCCTCCTCACCGACGGTGTCGCCTCGGGCAAGCGCATCCCGAAGGAGAACGGGATCCAACGCTACAAGGGTCTCGGCGAGATGAACTACAAGGAGCTGTGGGAGACCACGATGGACCCGCAGACGCGGACGCTCCTCCAGGTCACCCTCGACGACGCCGCGGCTGCCGATGAGATCTTCTCCACGCTCATGGGCGAGGACGTGGAGTCCCGCCGGACCTTCATCCAGAAGAACGCGAAAGACGTCCGCTTCCTCGACATCTGAGCGGCACGAACCACCCTCATCCACCGGTCACTGAGCTTGTCGAAGTGACCCACCTCGCACCAAACAGGCCCTTCGACAAGCTCAGGGACCAGGAGAAGTAAGAGAACATGGCAGACGAAACCAACGACGAGATCACGGTCCCGGACGAGGACCACGGCGTACACGGCCGGATCGACCAGGTCGACCTGCAGCTCGAGATGCAGCGCAGCTACCTCGACTACGCGATGAGTGTCATCGTCGGCCGCGCCCTGCCCGACGTCCGCGACGGCCTGAAGCCCGTCCACCGCCGCGTGATCTACGCGATGTACGACGGCGGCTACCGCCCCGACCGCTCGTTCTCCAAGTGCGCGCGCGTCGTCGGCGACGTCATGGGTCAGTTCCACCCGCACGGTGACACCGCCATCTACGACGCGCTCGTGCGCCTCGTCCAGCCGTGGAGCATGCGGTACCCGTTGGCGCTCGGCCAGGGCAACTTCGGCTCACCGGGCAACGACGGCGCGGCAGCCCCTCGATACACCGAGACGAAGATGGCCCCGCTCGCCATGGAGATGGTGCGCGACATCGACGAGGAGACCGTCGACTTCCAGCCCAACTACGACGGCGAGTCCCAGGAGCCGGTCGTCCTGCCGGCGCGCTTCCCGAACCTCCTCGTCAACGGGTCCGTTGGCATCGCGGTCGGCATGGCGACGAACATCCCGCCGCACAACCTCCGCGAGGTCGCCGACGGTGCCCTCTGGCACCTGGCGAACCCCGAGGCCAGCCGGGAAGAGCTCCTCGAGGCGCTCATGCAGCGCATCAAGGGGCCGGACTTCCCGACCGGCGCGCAGATCCTCGGTGTCAAGGGCATCCAGGACGCCTACCGTACGGGTCGCGGTTCCATCACGATGCGGGCCGTCGTGAACGTCGAGGAGATCCAGGGTCGGACCTGCCTCGTCGTCACCGAGCTCCCGTACCAGGTGAACCCCGACAACCTCGCGCTGAAGATCGCCGACCTCGTCAAGGAGGGTCGTCTCGGCGGCGTCGCCGACATCCGCGACGAGACCTCCGGTCGCACCGGCCAGCGGCTCGTCATCGTGCTGAAGCGCGATGCGGTCGCGAAGGTCGTCCTCAACAACCTCTACAAGCACACGCAGCTGCAGGACAACTTCGGCGCGAACATGCTCGCGATCGTCGACGGCATCCCGCGGACGCTGCCGCTCGACGGGTTCATCACCAACTGGGTGACGCACCAGGTCGAGGTCATCGTCCGCCGCACCGTGTTCCGACTCCGCAAGAAGGAGGAGCGCGCACACATCCTCCGCGGCTACCTGAAGGCGCTCGACGCCCTCGACGAGGTCATCGCGCTCATCCGTCGTTCGCCGTCCGCCGATGAGGCGCGCACGGGCCTCATGGACCTCCTCGAGATCGATGAGCTCCAGGCCAGCGCGATCCTCGACATGCAGCTGCGTCGTCTCGCCGCCCTCGAGCGTCAGAAGATCATCGACGAGGCAGCCGAGATCGAAGCGCAGATCGCCGACCTCAAGGACATCCTCGCGAAGCCGGTCCGCCAGCGCGAGATCGTCAGCGAGGAACTGACCGCGATCGTCGACAAGTACGGCGACGACCGTCGCACCGAGATCATGTTCGGTTTCGACGGCGACATGAACATGGAAGACCTGATCCCCGAAGAGGAGATGGTCATCACCGTCACCCGCGGCGGGTACATCAAGCGCACGCGCAGCGACAACTACCGTCAGCAGCACCGCGGTGGCAAGGGCGTCAAGGGTGCCCAGCTGCGCGCGGACGACGTGGTCGACCACTTCTTCGTGACGACGACGCACCACTGGCTCCTCTTCTTCACCACGAAGGGCCGCGTGTACCGCGCGAAGGCTTACGAACTGCAGGAGGCCGGCCGCGACGCCAAGGGCCAGCACGTGGCCAACCTGCTCGCCATGCAGCCCGATGAGGAGATCGCCGAGATCCTCGACATCCGCGACTACGAGGCCGCGACGTACCTGGTCCTCGCGACGCACGACGGCCTCGTCAAGAAGACGGCGCTCTCGGAGTACGACACCAACCGTTCGGGCGGCATCATCGCGATCAACCTGCGCGAGGGCGACGAGCTCACCTCCGCGTTGCTCGTGGAGAACGACAGCGACGTCCTGCTGGTGTCGCGCAAGGGCATGTCGATCCGCTTCACGGCGAGCGACGAGACCCTGCGGCCGATGGGACGCGCGACGAGCGGCGTCATCGGCATGCACTTCCGCGACGACGACAAGCTGCTCTCGGCGTCGGTGCTGCCGTCCGTCGAGGGTGAGGAACGCGAGGCGTTCGTCTTCGTCGTGACCGAGGGCGGCTACGCGAAGCGCACCAACATCGACCAGTACCGCGGCCAGAACCGCGGCGGTCTGGGCATCAAGGTGGCCAAGCTGAACGACGATCGAGGCACCCTCGCGGGCGCCCTGATCGTCGATGAGAGCGACGAGGTCCTTGTGGTTCTTGCCAGTGGCAAGGTGGTAAGGTCTGCCGTGGCCGAAGTTCCAGCGAAGGGGCGCGACACGATGGGCGTCGTCTTCGCGCGTTTCGCGGAGAGCGACCGAATCATCGCGCTGGCCAAGAACAGTGACCGAAACCTTGAGACCCAGGATGTTCCGGAGACGGTTGCAGACGCAGCCGCCCCGGAGGGTGCAGAACCCGAGGCATCCGTGCCGGACGAGACTCCGGCGATGAAGGAAGAAGTAGATGAGCAGTAGCGTCGCAGAGAAGTTGGCCAAGAAGTCGACCAAACGCACCAGCACCAAGCAGGTGCGCCTGAAGCTGGTGTACATCGACTTCTGGTCGGCGGTGAAGCTGTCGTTCCTGGCGGCGATCGCGGTCGCCGTGGTCATCGTGGTGTTCTTCTTCCTCGTCTACACGGTGCTGAACACCACCGGTGTCTTCACGAAGGTGGGTGGTCTGTTCACCGACATCGCGGGCCCGGGGAACAACATCCTGCAGTACGTCAACCTGCCGCAGGTCATGGCCTTCGCGGGCATCGTGGCGCTGCTCAACCTCATCGTCATCACGCTGATGGGAGCCCTCCTCGCGGGGCTCTACAACCTCAGCGTGAAGATCACGGGTGGCCTGCTCGTCGGGTTCACCAACAACTGACGCTCGGTCGGGTCGGCGCCGCGCCGTGCGGCGCCGCTCGATTATGAGTTGCGGCGGGAATCGGGTAGTCTCAACAAGGTTCAAAACGGGGCTATAGCTCAGGCGGTTAGAGCGCTTCGCTGATAACGAAGAGGTCCCAGGTTCAAGTCCTGGTAGCCCCACCCTGCACGACCAGTAACACACCGATTGGATCGGATCCCCGGATCTGTTCCATCCGGGGCCTTAGCTCAGTTGGTAGAGCGCCTGCTTTGCAAGCAGGATGTCGGGAGTTCGATTCTCCCAGGCTCCACAGTCCAGAAACGCCCTCGGCAGACGCCGGGGGCGTTCTCCGTTGTCGCGGGGCCCGGCGGTTAGGCTGGCGGCATGGATATCCGCGTCGCTGCATATGCCGTCATCGTCGACGAACGGGGCATGCTCCTCTCCCACTGGAACGAGAGCGGACACAGCGGATGGACGCTCCCGGGCGGCGGGATCGACCCCGGCGAGGACCCGGCCGACGCGGCGGTCCGCGAGGTGTTCGAGGAGACCGGCTACCACGCCGAGCTCGACGAGCTGATCGGCGTCGACTCGCAGGTCGTGCCGGCGGAGCGCCGGCTCAGCACGACGGCCACCGGACCGCTCCACACGCTGCGCATCGTCTACCGGGCGCACCTCACCGGCGGCACCCTGACCTACGAGGCCGACGGCAGCACCGACTACGCCGCGTGGTACTCGCTCGAGGAGGTCGGCTCACTCGACCGTGTCAGCCTGGTCGACATCGGACGACGCTTCGCCGGCCTCATCTGAGCACAGCCGTCACAACACGAAGCCCCTCCCCGGTCGGAACCGGCGAGGGGCTGCGTCGTGCGATGCGGGATCAGGAAGCGGCAGGCTCCTCGTCGGAGACCCACAGCTCGTCGTCTGCGCGGAACGTCTGCCAGACGGCGTAGGCGACACCGGCAGCGGCGAGGACGCCGAGGCCGATCGCGATGACGGTACCGGCGCTCGCGCCCTTCTTGGCAGGCAGCACCTGCTCGGGGACGTGAAGGCGGCGGAGGGCTGCCTGCACGCGGGTGTCCTTGGCGATGTCGCCGATGCTCAGCACCGTGCCGACGACGCCACCGACTGCGGGGACGACGCCATCCGAGATGCCCTTCTTCACGCCGTCGACGGCGTTGCGGGAGACCTTGATCCCCCGGTCGACCGTCGGGACGACGCGGTGCTCATAGGTGTCGCGCACGACGGGGACCACCTGCTCCTTCGAGAAGTTCCCGAGCTGACGGCTCACCTCACGAGCGACTTCGTTGGCGTGGTTCAGGACATCCTGCTGGGAGTCCCAGAGGTCGGCAGCGGAACCCTTGAGCTTCTTGAGCTCTTTCCGGCGCTTGCGTGACAGGCTCATGTGGTCATCTCCAATGATCGCGGCAACAACGTAACCTCCATCTTGCCACTTAGACCCCTGGATACCATCCGAGAGTCCCGAACCCTTGTGCAAGAATTGGGAGTATGTCAAAGCACACCGCAGTCGCCACGTTGCACACCAACCACGGTGAGATCAAGGTCAACCTCTTCGGGGACCACGCTCCCAAGACGGTCAAGAACTTCACCGACCTGGCGACCGGCGGGCGCGAGTGGACGGACTCGAAGACGGGCCAGACCCGGAACGACGCGCTGTACAGCGACCTCATCTTCCACCGCATCATCCCCGCGTTCATGATCCAGGGCGGCGACCCGCTCGGAACCGGCACCGGTGGTCCGGGTTACAACTTCGACGACGAGATCCACCCGGAGCTCAACTTCGACGAGCCCTACATCCTCGCCATGGCGAACGCCGGCAAGCGCCGCAACGCCATCACGGGCGCCGTCGAGGGCACGAACGGTTCGCAGTTCTTCATCACGACCGTTCCCACCCAGTGGCTCCAGGGCAAGCACACCATCTTCGGTGAGGTCGCCGACGCCGAGTCCCGCGCGGTCGTCGACGCCATCCAGGCCGTCCCGACCGGTGCCGGCGACAAGCCGATCGAGCCCGTCGTCCTCGAGAGCGTCACCATCTCCGAGGCCTAGACCCCGCTCGGAGGACAGACCGTGACCCTGCCCCGGGATCCGTCGGCCAACTTCTGCTATCGCCACCCCGACCGACAGAGCTTCGTGCTCTGCCAGCGTTGCGGTCGGACGATCTGTGGAGAATGCCAGACGCCCGGGGCAGTCGGTTTCATCTGTCCGGAGGACATGAAGGCGCAACGACAGAGCGCCCCTCGCAATCGTCTCGGCGCGAGGATCAGCAACTCCTCCCCCATCGTCACGTACGCGATCATCGCCGTGACGGCATTCGTGTTCCTGCTGCAGTGGATACCCGGGCTCGGCGTCACGAACGCGCTGCTCTATGCCGGCGTGTACTCCGATCCTTCGTACGGTGCCTTCCAGCCCTGGCGGATGTTGACCGCCGTGTTCGTGCACTCGCAGGGCTTCATCTTCCACATCCTGCTGAACATGTACACGCTCTGGATCTTCGGCCGGATCCTCGAGACCATGCTCGGTCACTGGCGGTTCCTCGCCCTCTACCTGGTCGCCGGGTTCGCCGGTTCGGTCGGTGTCCTGTTCCTCGCCGACCCGACGACGGCCGTGGTCGGCGCCTCGGGCGCGATCTTCGGTCTGCTCGGCGCGTTCCTCGTCATCCAACGACGCATGGGTGCCGACACCCGCGGGCTGCTGGTGCTCCTGGGCATCAACCTCGTCATCGGTTTCATCCCCGGCGTGAACATCGCCTGGCAGGCCCACCTGGGCGGGCTCGTCGGCGGCGCCCTCGTCGGCCTCATCCTCGTCAACACCCGCAAGCGCACGCAGCAGCCGCTCCAGGCAGTCCTGATCGGTGCCTTGAGCGTCGTCCTCGTGGGCGCCAGCCTCCTTCCCGCCCTCCTCTGAGCGCGACCGCACTTCGACAGGCTCAGTGACCGGTTTCGGTTTGGTGACCGGGTGTGGGCCGGTGATTCGTCATGGCACGGTGACCGTGTGTCGACGATCGCCGCGCTCGGCGGCGAGCCGCAACCATGCAGGAGACGTTGAAGGTTGCCTGAGTTATCCACAGAGTTATGAACACTGGGGATAATTACACCGGTGTTGTTCCCCGTGTTTTCGGGACTCCCTGCGGTTCTCCACACCGGCATGTGGATAACTCGGAAGTTCTCCACACTGCTGTGGAGAACTCGATACGCCGGATCCCGCGCACAACGAAACAGCGGGCCGTCCGAGAGGACGACCCGCTGTGCACGACGTGAAGTGAAAGAGGCTAGCGCCACCTGGTGGTCATGAGGAAGCCGATGAAGGCGATGCCGAAGCCGACGAGGATGTTCCACGGGCCGAGCGACTGGATCGGGAGCAGCGTGCCGCTCAAGTAGTAGACGACGATCCAGGCGAGGCCGAGCAGCATGAAGCCGAACATGACCGGCTTGAACCAGACCGCGTTCGGTGCGGGTTCGCCGCTCGTCTGCTCGGGTTCGCGGGACGGTTTGCTTCGTGACTTCGTGCGTGCCATGCCGACATTCTACCTGTTCACCCCAATCGGTGCCTTGGGGATCAGCCGATCCCGAGTTCTTCTCGGTAGAATCCATGCGTGACCGACGACCTACCTTCGCGAGCGAGCGCACGCGCCGCTGAGCGCCGAGCGCCGTCGAAGCACCGCATCAGCGTCTTCGGGGTGGCCGGCGAGCTGCTCATCACCGCGGGCATGGTGGTCCTGCTGTTCCTCGCGTGGCAGCTCTGGTGGAACGACATGATCATGGCCGGCAGTCAGGCCAACGCCGCATCGAGCCAGTCGCAGGAGTGGATCAAGAACGCCGAGACCGCTCCCGCGCCCGAACCGACCGTGGATGCAACCGGCGCGCCGAACTACGGTGAGCCGCCCGTGACCGCCCGCCCCGCGCCGGGCGACCCGTTCGCAGTGCTCTACGTGCCGCGGTACGGCGCCGACTACCGCCGCGTCGTCGCCGAGGGTGTCGACACCGCGACCGTCCTCAACAGCTTCGACCTCGGCGTCGGTCACTACCCGAGTACCCAGATGCCAGGAGAGGTCGGCAACTTCGTCGTCGCCGGTCACCGCAAGGCCTACGGCGGTGCGATGACCCTGATCAGCGACCTGCAGATCGGCGACAAGGTCTACGTCCAGACGGCCGACGGCTACTACACCTACGTGTTCCGGAACATCACCTACGTGTTGCCCACCCAGGTGGACGTCCTCAATCCCGTCCCACAAGTGGACGGCGTCGCACCCACGCAGCGCATCCTCACCCTGACCACCTGCAACCCGCTCTACTCGACGGCGGAACGCAGTATCGCTTACGCGGTGTACGAGTCCTGGCAGCCGCTGTCCGCCGGACCGCCCGCCGAGATCGCCGCGTCCGTCGCGGCCGCTGGAGGCTGACGATGTACGGCGCACTCTGGAGGGTCCTGCCCGGACCCGTCTGGCTGAGGATCATCATCCTCGTCGTCCTGTTCGTGGCGGTCGTGGCCGCCCTCTTCACGTGGGTGTTCCCCTACGTGGACTCGTTCATCGTCGATCAGAATGTGACCGTCGGCGACGAATGACCCGAGTCCTGGTCATCGACAACTACGACAGCTTCGTCTACACGCTGAACGGGTATGTCGAACAACTGGGTGCCGAGACGGTCGTCGTGCAGAACGACGGCATCGCGTTCGACGACCTCGAGCAGCGGATCCGCGGGTTCGACGGCGTCGTCGTCTCGCCCGGACCTGGTCGGCCATCCGACGCCGGGATCTCACTGGACACCGTGCACGCGGCGTACCGCACCGGGACACCACTCCTCGGGGTGTGCCTCGGCCACCAGGCGATCGCTGAGGCGTTCGGAGCGACCGTGCACACTGCCGACGAGCTGATGCACGGACAGAGCTCGCTTGTGGAACACGACGGCAGTGTCCTCTACCGTGGCATCCCACAGCAGTTCAACGCCACCAGGTATCACTCGCTCGCCGTCGTCGACGGCAGCGTGCCTGAGGAGCTCGTCGTGACGAGCCGGACGACCGGCGGCGTCATCATGGGGCTCCGCCACCGTGACGCCCCGATCCACGGCGTGCAGTTCCATCCGGAGTCGGTGCTCTCCGAGGGCGGCTACCAGCTCCTGGCGAACTGGCTCGAGACGACCGGGCTCACCGGTGCGCATGAGCGGGCACGAGGGCTCAGCCCGCTCATGACCCGGTAGGCCCTTCGAGAGGCTCAGGGACCGCAGAGCCTGCTCAGGGACCGTCCTTCGACAGGCCCAGGAACGGGCGCAGCCTACGGACCGGTGCAGTAGGTGAGCGTGATGACGGACTTCTGCGGGATGTCGCCCGGTGCGGGAGACATCGCCGTGACCGGGTCGCCGGCGACGGCCTTGCACGTCGCGTCGGCCTGCGGCTGCACGGTGAACTGCCTCGTCGAGTCCTGCAGGTAGTTCGTCGCGTCGAGGAGCGGCTGCCCGACGACGTCCGTCAGCGTGACGTTCCCACTGGAGACCACGAGGTTCACCGTGGACCCCTGGTCGACGGAGGTACCCGCTCCGGGATCCATCCGCAGCACGACACCTGCCGGGACGGTCGGCGAGTTCTCCCGGGTCACGGAACCTTGCGCGAGACCGGCAGCGGCGACCGCGGCCCACGCAGCCTCGGAGGACTGGTTGACGACGTCGGGGACCTCGACCTGAGCACGGCCGGTCGACACGTAGACCTTGATCTGCGTGTTCTTGGTCACCGTGGTGCCGCCGGGCGGGTCGGTGCGGATGACGTGACCCGCCTTGTAGTCGCTGCTCGCTTCGTCGAACTTGGTCGGGACGAGCTCGAGCTGCTCGATCGTGCTGTTCGCGCTCTCCCACGTGGCGTCGACGAGATCCGGGACTTCTCTCGAGTCCGTGGAGATGCTCGTCGCGGGCGGAAGCTGCACCACCCAGAACACGAGGGAGAAGAGGACGACGGCGATCCCGGCGATGGCGGCCCAGATCCAGACCACCGGTGGCCGGCGCTGGGTACGCGTCACGGTGTCGTCCGAGGTGAGCTGGCGGATCGCCTGCTCCGTACTGGACGCAGCCGTCGGCGATGGACCGAACAGCGAGTCGTGGTCGTCGCGTCGGACCGGCACATGGCCGGCTCCGGCTTCGTCGAGATCCTCACGGAACTCGACGGCGCTCTGGTACCGCTCGAAGCGATCCTTCGCGAGGGCTCGGAGGACGACCTGATCGAGTGCCGGCGACACCTTCGGGTTGATCGAGCTCGGCTTCACCGGGCGCTCGCTCACGTGCTGGTACGCGACTGCGACGGCGGTGTCGCCGCGGAAGGGCGCCTTCCCCGTCAGCATCTCGAAGAGGACGACGCCGGTGGAGTAGAGGTCGGTCCGGGCGTCGACCGTCTCGCCCTTGGCCTGCTCGGGGGAGAAGTACGCGGCCGTGCCGAGGATGGCGGTCGTCTGGGCGACCGTCGTGGACGAATCGGAGACGGCGCGCGCGATGCCGAAGTCGGTGACCTTGACGTCGCCGGCCGTGGTGATCATGACGTTGCCCGGCTTGATGTCGCGGTGCACGACGCCGGCGCGGTGGGAGTACTCCAGGGCGGTGAGGATGCTGTGCGCGATGCGCACCGCCTCCTCGGACTCGACGGGACCCTCGGCGATGAGGTCCTTGAGCATGCGCCCTTCGACGTACTCCATGACGATGAACGGCTCGATGAGGTCGTGACCGGAAACGTCCTTCACCCGCTCCTCGCCGGCGTCGTAGACGCGGACGATCGTGGGGTGCGCCATCCGCGAGGCGGCCTGCGCCTCTTGCCGGAAACGGGAGCGGAATGCGGGGTCGGTGGCGAGCGTGGACTTCAGGACCTTGATGGCGACGGTGCGACCGAGCTTGGTGTCCACGCCGCGGAAGACGTTCGACATGCCCCCGCGACCGATGAGGTCGCCGACGACGTATCGGCCTGCGAGCAGGCGTTGATCGTCAGCCACGTACCACCCCTGAATTCGCTTGGAGGACAAACACTAACAGCTTACCCGGGCACCTTCCGAGTGCTCTCAGGGATGACCCTGAGAGCACTCGAGACATGGCCTACGGCTTCGTCGACTCGACGATGTCGGCGGTTCCTGCAGGAGATGAGGCAGAGGTGCCGCTGGAGCAGACGATGGCGTACGAGATGCTCAACTGGCCCGGCGACGAGACGCGGATCGATGCCGACGTCGCGCTCGCTGGGAAGATGTTGTTCTCGGGTGCGTTGGGGAAGGTGACGCCCGCCCCTGAAGCAGCCAGCTGATACCCCGTCACCGTAGTGCCCGCGGGGCAACTCGCCGCAAGCCAGTTCACCGTCAGGTCGACCGTTCCGCCACCCTTCGGCAATTCGATCTGGTTCGCGTCGTTGTATTGTCCGTCGATCTTCGGAGCCTCCGTCGGGGCGTCGATGACAGGGACCTCGTCGTACACGGTCAGCGTGATGGCCGAACCGGTCTTGACGTTGCCCGTGGGGTTCACGTCGTAGACGGTGTTGACCTGTTCCGGCGTCGTGGCCGGGTCGCCGACGTTCCTCGACACGCTGAAGTTGTACGGCGGCGCGCTGAAGATCGTGTTGAGTTCGTCGAAGGACCGGCCCTGGAGGTCGCTCAGGTTGATCGGGAACACCGTGGGCGTGGGCGTCGGTGTGGGCGTCGGGGTCTTCGTCGGCTTCGGCGTCGTGGACGTCGTGGCCGACGGAGTCGTACCTCCCGCGTCGTTCCCCTGGTTCGCGAACACGGCGATCAGCGAACCGACCAGCACGATGACGAGCAGGGCGACGAGACCGATGAGCGGCCAGGTCCACTTGCTGCGCTGCTTCTTCTCGCCCTCGCCCTCGACGTCGTCCTCGAGCTGGTCCGCCTCGGCGGCGGACAGCAACTGCGTGGTCGCGTCGTCGGCTGCGGGCATCCGGCGGGTCTGGTCCATCACGGTGGTCGCGGCGTCGCCGGCCCCACCGAGGATCATCGGGACGGCTGCGGCCGCGGCGTTGAGGTCGCCCCGACGGAGCGCCTGGGCGGCGCGCGCGACGTGGGCGGACGATGCCGGACGGTCGACCGGGTTCTTCGCGATCATCGACATGACGAACCGGCGGACCGGCTCGGCGATCGTGACGGGGAGCTCCGGCGGCTGCTCGTTGATCTGCGCCATCGCGATGGCGACCTGCGACTCGCCCGTGAACGGACGGCGTCCGGCGAGGCACTCGTACGCGACGATGCCGAGCGAGTAGATGTCCGTCGACGGTGAGGCGGGGTGACCGCTCGCCTGCTCGGGCGAGAGGTACTGCACCGTGCCCATGACCTGACCGGTGGCCGTGAGCGGCACCTGGTCGGCGATGCGGGCGATGCCGAAGTCGGTGATCTTGACGCGGCCGTCCGGCGTGATGAGCAGGTTGCCCGGCTTGATGTCACGGTGGACGAGGCCTGCGGCGTGCGCGGCCTGGAGCGCCGACGAGGTCTGCGCGACGATGTCGAGCACCTTGTCGGTGGGCAGGACGCGCTCGCGCTCGAGCACGGTGGACAGGGCCTCACCGGGCACGAGTTCCATGACGAGGAACGCGCTGCCGTCCTCCTCGCCGTAGTCGAAGACGTTGGCGATGCCCTCGTGGTTCACGAGTGCGGCGTGCCGTGCCTCGGCACGGAACCGCTCGAGGAACCCGGGGTCCCCCATGTACTCGTCCTTGAGGATCTTGATGGCGATGGTCCGGCCGATGACCAGGTCAGTGGCCTGCCACACCTCGCCCATGCCACCGATCGCAATGCGAGATTGCAGTTCGTAGCGACCTCCGAAGGTCAGCCCGGCTGTCGGTCTCATTTGTTCAGCACCGCCTCTAGTACTTTCTTCGCGATCGGCGCGGCCACGAGGTTGCCGTAACCGTCCTGTCCGAGTCCACCGCCATCTTCAACAACGACCGCCACGGCGACCTTCGGGTCGTCCGCAGGCGCGAAACCGGTGAACCACAGCGTGTACGGATCGTCGGATCCGTTCTGTGCCGTGCCTGTCTTTCCAGCCACATCGACCCCATCTATTCTTGCATTAGTCGCAGCACCGCTCTGGACGCCCTGGACCATGATGTCCGTGATCTCCTTGGCCACCGAGCTCGAGATCGGCTGCGACAACTGCGCCGGTTCGAACTCCTTGAGCACGCTCAGATCGGGGTTCACGACGCGGTTCACCAGCTGCGGGTTGCAGACGATGCCACCGTTCGCGATACCGGCCGAGACCATGGCCATCTGGAGTGCCGAGGCCCGCACGGTGTACTGCCCGAAGGCGGCCATGGCGGTCTGGTCGTCGCTCAGCGCGTTCGGGAAGGTGCTCGGCTGCATCGGCATGGGGTTGAGTCCCGTTCCGGTGATGTTGACGTCCATGTTGAAGCCGAAGCTCTGCGCCATGTCGCGGATCTTCTCGTAGCCGAGTTCGACGCCGAGCTCCGCGAGCGGGATGTTGCAGCTGAGCTCGACGGCCGTCGCGATGGACACCGTCGCGCCGCCGCCGCAGCTTCCACCCTCGGAGTTGCGGATGACGGTGCTCGTCCCGGGCAGCGTGTAAGTGGAGGGGTTCGGGAACTCCGACTCCGGCGTGTAGTCGCCCGACGCGAACGCGGCGGCCGCGGTGACGAGCTTGAACGTGGAACCGGGCGGATCGAGGTCGCCGTCGACGCCCTTGTTGAGGAGTGGCTGGCGGTCGTCGTCGTCGAGGGTCCGGTAGGCGTCGAGCACGGCCGCGTTGTCGTGACTGGCCAGGACGTTCGGGTCGTAGCCGGGGCTCGACACCGAGGCGAGGATCTTGCCCGTCTTCGGCTCGATGGCGACGATCGCGCCCTCCTGGTCACCGAGTGCGTCGAAGGCGGCCTGCTGCACGATGGGGTCCAGGGTGACCTCGACCGCGGCACCCTTCGGTGCCTGACCGGAGATGAGCCGGTTGATGGAGTCGAGGAATTGCGAGTTCGAGGTACCGCTGAGGAGGTCGTTGGTCGCGAGTTCGAGACCGGACGAGCCCTGGGTGGGCGAGAAGTAACCGGTGACGGGCGCGTACAGCGGGCCGTTCGCGTAGACGCGCTGGTACTTGTACTCGTCGTCACTCGCGACGGACGAGGCGATGGCGGTCCCGTCCGTGAGCAGGATGGGACCCCGCTCCGTCCGGTAGCTGTCGTAGAGCGTCCGGGTGTTGCGACCGTCCGCGTTGAGGGTGTCGGCCTGGAACATCTGGATGATCGTGGTCGACCCGAAGAGCGCCAGGAACATCGCCAGGACGACGATGCTCACCCGCTTGAGTTCGCGATTCATGAGACCACCGCCTTGGGTTGGGTTCGGACCGTGTCGGAGATGCGGAGCAGGACGGCGATGATGATCCAGTTCGCGACGAGCGAGGACCCGCCGGCCGCCAGGAAGGGCGTGGTGAGCCCCGTGAGCGGGATGATGCGGGTCACGCCGCCGACGACGACGAAGACCTGCAGCGCGACGGTGAACGCCAGGCCGACCGAGAGGAGCTTGCCGAAGTCGTCGGTACCGGCGTAGCCGACCCGGAAGCCCCGCGAGACGAGCAGCAGGTAGAGCGCGAAGATCGCGAAGAGACCGGCGAGACCGAGCTCCTCACCGAGGCTGGCGATGATGTAGTCGCTCTGCGGGACTGGGGTGATCTCGGGCATGCCCTGGCCGAGCCCGGTGCCGAGCAGTCCGCCGTGGGCGAGGCCGAAGATGCCCTGCACGAGCTGGTAGCTGCCGCCGTCGCGGTCGAAGACCTCCGGGTTGAAGGCGTCCCACCAGTTGTGGAAACGACCGGCGACGTAGGACAGGGTCTGACCGGCGATGAACGCACCGGCGAAGAACATCGTTAGGCCGATGATGATCCAGCTGGCACGGCTCGTCGCGACGTACAGCATGACGAGGAACATGCCGAAGTAGAGCAGACCGGTTCCGAGGTCGCGCTGGAAGACGATCACGCCCATCGCCATCGCCCACACCACGAGGATCGGACCGAGGTCGCGCAGGCGGGGGAACTGGATCCCGAGGAACTTCTTGCCGACCATCGAGAGGCTGTCGCGCGTGCGCACGAGATAGCCGGCGAAGAAGACCGCGAGAGCGATCTTCGCGATCTCGCCGGGCTGGAAGGTGACCGCGTCGCCGATGCCGATCCAGACGCGGGCGCCGTTGACCTCGCGACCGATGCCCGGCAGCAGGGGCAGCAGGAGCAGGACGAAGGCGAAGAGGCCGGCGATGTACGTGTACTTGAAGAGGACGCGGTGGTTGCGGATGATCAGGACCACGGCAATGGCTCCGGCGATCGCGATCGCACTCCACACCATTTGTCGGACCGCGGCGCTCGCCCAACCGGAGTCGCCGAGGGCGATGTCGATCCGGTAGATCTCGGCGATGCCGACGCCGCCGAGCACGGTGGCGATCGGCAGCAGGAAGGGGTCGGCCTCCGCCGCGGTGTAGCGCAGCACGATGTGGAAGGCGAGGACCAGGAGCGACAGGCCCGAGCCGAAGGTGATCAGAGCGAAATCGAGGTGTCCGAGCGCGCCCAGCTGCACGAGCATGACCGCGACCGCGTTGATGGCGAACGCGAAGATGAGGAGCGCGAGCTCGAGGTTGCGGAGCTTCTTCGGCAGCCGGAGTCGGCGCATCGTCTTGATGACGCCGGTGTCGGCTTGGATGGGGGCTGCGACGTCACTGGTCATCGGTCACCCGCAATCGCTTCACGATGTCGAGGGCCTCGGTGAACGAGGACGCGCTGATGGTCTGGTCGACGGCCTGGCGGTCGAAGTCGGAGAGCGAGCCGAGCGGGATGCCGGTGTCCTCCTTGACGCTCGACAGTTGGATGGGGCCGATGTCCTGCTGGATGCCCTGGTAGATGACGACGGTGTCGTCGTCGCCGCCGACGAAGTAGCGGGTCTGGGTCCAGGCGTACCCGAGCACGACCCCGCCGACGATTGCGACGATGACCACGATGAGGCCGACGAGCCAGGTGATGCGCCGACGTCTCGCACGACGCTCGTCCTCTTCGATGAGCTCGTCGAGGTAGTCCTCGGAGGCGGGCTCGAAGTGCGAGTTGCCGAGCGAGGTGACCCGGCCGGGGTGCAGCCAGCTGTTGGGGATGAGCGAGGGTTTCTTCACCGACGGGGTGAGCGCGAAGGCCACGGGCTTCGAGGCCGAACCGACGACGACGGGCTCGCCGTCACTCACCGGCTCGTCGACGATGTCGACGACCACGACGGTGACGTTGTCCGGTGCACCGCGGTCGAGGCTCTGCCGGACGAGTTTCTCGGCAGTGCGCTGCGCTGAGAGCTTCTCGGTGAGGGTCGCGGTGATGTGCGTCTCGTCGACCACGCCGGAGAGGCCGTCGGAGCAGAGGATCCAGCGGTCACCCGGCTGCGTCCCGAGCGTCATCGTGTCGATCTCGGGGGAGGCATCGACGTCGCCCAGGACGCGCATCAGCACCGATCGGCGGGGATGGACCATCGCTTCCTCGGCGGTGATCCGGCCGGAGTCCACGAGGCGCTGGACGAAGGTGTGGTCGACGGTGATCTGGCTGAGCTCGCCCTCGCGGAAGAGGTAGATGCGGGAGTCGCCGATGTGGGCGATGGCGACCTCGTTGCCGATGACCGCGAGCGCGGAGACCGTGGTGCCCATGCCCGTCAGCTCGCGGTGCTTCGAGACCGTGTCGCCCAGGATGGAGTTCGCCGCGAGGATCGCGGACTGGAGCGTCGCCTCAGCGGCTTCGGAGGACGGATACGGTTCGTCGGCCTCGATGATGCGGTTGAGTGCCATCGCCGAGGCGACGTCACCGCCGGCGTGGCCACCCATGCCGTCGGCGACGACGAACAGGTGGTGCCCGGAGTAGCCGGAATCCTGGTTGTTTGAGCGCACTTTACCCACGTGGGAGAGCGCTGCGCCGGCGCCGCTGGTCGTCACCGGGTTACCGCCGCAACTCGAAACTGGTCTGGCCGACCTTGACGGGGGTGTCGAGTGGGATCTGCGTCGGGACGCTCACGCGCTTGCCGGCGAGGAAGGTGCCGTTGGTGGAGTCGAGGTCCTGGACCATCCACTCGTCGTTCCAGAGCATGAGGCGCGCATGATGCGTCGACGTGTAGTCGTCGCGGATGATGAGGCCGGAGTCCGCTGAACGACCGATGGTGATCGGCTCGCGGCCGAGTGGGAGCTCGGTGCCCTGCTTGGGGCCGGACACGATGACGAGGCGCGAGGTGTTGTCGACCGTGGCGCGCGGAGGCGTTCCGCTCGATCCACCGGCGGCGGGCCGACTGGGGGCCGGGGCGGCCGCGGCGCGCATCGGCTGCGGCGGGGTGGCCAGGGCACCGTTCGACGACTGCTGCGGCTTCCGGACGCGCGGTCCGAAGAGGTCGGTGCGGAGGGCGTAGACGATGCCGAAGACGAACGTCCAGAGCAGGAGCAGGAAGCCGATGCGGAGGACCAGCAGGGTCAGTTCGCTCACGCGCCGTCCCCCCACGAGTCGCCGAAGGACGACACATCGTGACGTCGGGTCGCGTCGCTCATCTGGCGATCGGATCCGCCGGCCTTGGCGACCACCCGGAACACGATCCTGGTGCGGCCGATCTCGATGACGGAGTCGGGGGAGAGGGCCGCCTGGCGGAAGGGCTGGCCGTTGAGCTTCGAGCCGTTCGTCGAGCCGAGGTCGCGCGCCTGACCTGCGTTGCCGTCCCAGAGGATCTCGACGTGCTTCCGCGAGGTGCCGGTGTCGGGGATCGTGATGTCGGCCTCGGTTCCGCGGCCGATGACCGTGCGGGCCTGCGTGATCGGGTACCGCTTGCCGCCGATGTCGAGCACGGGCGCCCAGGTGACGGAGCCCTTGAGGTTGACGCTGTCGATCTGGACGAGGCCGTCGGGGAGGGAGCGGTCGCCGGAGAGCTTGATGGTCACGGCACCGGGGAAGGAGTAGCCCTGGCTCTTGGCGTGCTTCTGGACGAGCGAACCGAGCTCGTCGATGAGGGAGGGACCGATGGCGTCCATGCGCTCGAAGTCGGTGGGCGACATGCGGACGGTAAACTTGTTCGGCACGAGGATGCGGTCGCGGGACACGACGGCGGCCTTGGTGTCGAGCTCGCGTCGGAGCGCGCTCGTGATCTCGACCGGCTGGAGTCCGGACTTGAAGGTCTTCGCGAAGGCGCCGTTGACGGCGCGCTCGAGCCCCTTCTCGAAGTTGTCCAGAATGCCCACGGTCTCTCGATTCGTGTCGGTGTCCAGGCAATGTTAGACGGTTTGCCTGCACACGAGGCCAATCGACGCGGGCGCCGACGCCAGGTGTTCACCCGCTCGGCAGCAGGAGATCAGCATCGACGCCCGACCGTCGGGGCCGTTTCGTCCTGCTCTGGCGCGGATCTCCGGTGTTCTGCCACCCGGGCTCCGCGTGCTATCCTCGATAAGTTGCCGCGAGAGCGGTGACGTCTGGTGTCTCGCGCGAGTGGCGGAATTGGCAGACGCGCTGGCTTCAGGTGCCAGTGCTCGAAAGGGCGTGCGGGTTCAAGTCCCGCCTCGCGCACCAGTGGATGTGACACGAAGGCCCCCGAGGAATCGGGGGCCTTCGTCGTTGTCGGCGTCGATCGTCGAGTCGGGTCTCGATGTTCGTGGAGCCAGGGCGTCCGTCGCGCGCTGACAAGGTCACTTGACACGTCATCGTGTGACAAGCATGCTTGACGTATGTCAGGTTTCCTTGTCACCGCGGATCGCGGACCCGAGGTGTGTGGCTGATGGCGGCGCTCACCAAGTGCGCGGGGCGCGGTGGTGCCGCGTTCCGCAGGCTGGCGTCGATGAGCGCTCGCGACGTGCTCAGGAACCCGCTCACCGGGATCTCGATGTGGTTCATGACCGGCATCGTCCTCGTGATCTACGTCTCCATGTGGCTCGCGTTCGTCGTCCTGGGCCCCGCTCCGGTCGTCGCGCTGGACACGGACGACCCGGGAGTCCCCTCGGCTCTGGAGCGGGCCGGTGTGCGGTTGGTCACCGACGACGCCCCCGATCGGAACACGCGGGTGACCGTGCACGAAGGGAGCGCCCTGGTCGTGCTCGACGCTGCCGACCAGGCTGCGTGGGACCCGGTCTGGCGGGGGCTGCGCGACGCAGGCGTCCCTGCGCACGACGTGACGGTGACGGATGACGAGGGCGACGTGAAGATCGACCCGCTCCAGAAGAACCTCGGGATCGTGGTCCTGGTCGGGGTCGCGAGCCTGGCGTTCGTCGGGACGACCGTCCCGCTCGTGGCGATGCGGGAGCGCGGGCTGCTCCGGCTGCTCGGTGTGACGCCGCTCCGACGGTCGACGTTCCTCCTCGCGCAGCTCCCTTTGCGTGCGCTGGTGGCGGTGGGGATCCTGGTGCTGACGACCGGGATCGCGGTCTGGCGCAGGTACGTCGACGGTGTGGACCTCCTCGCCCTGGGGGTCTCGTTCTTCCTCGGAGCGGCGATGCTGTTCGCTCTGGCGTTGGTGTTCGCCGCCCGATCGCGGAACGCCGAGGCGACACAACAGACGATGGTGATGGTGACGATCGGGCTCGTGTTCGCGTCGGGTGGGCTCCTGCCGCAGTCCATCCTCCCTGCCGCCGTGCAGGTCGCCATGGACTGCCTGCCGACCACCTGGTTCGCCGCCGCCGCGAGTGCCTCACTGACCGGGGCCGAACCGTTCCTCCCCGTCCCCGCGCTCTGGGGGCTCATGTCGCTCGTCACCGTCGCAGCAGGCGTGCTCGCCGTGCGGTGGTTCGAGTGGGATCAGTCCGAGCGCGACGGGCGGACGACCACGACGTCCGACACACAACGAGAGGTGGCTGCATGAACGAGCACACGACACGGGGATCGACGCCACAGGAGCGTCGTGCGTCCCGCAGATACATGTGGGAGATCGCGGCCGGTGCCGTCGGGTTCCTCGTGACGTTCCTCTTCCTGCCGGAACTGTTCCCCACCGAGCCGGGATCGCCCGCAGCCGTCGTGGTCGCGCTCGTCCCGCTCGTGCCGGTGGTGTGGATCGCGATCGCGCTCGTCCGGCACGTGCGTCGTGTCGACGAACTGCAGCGCGGAGTGATCGTGCTGAGTCTCGCCATCGGGTTCGGTGCGGCGATGCTGATCAGTCTCGCGGTCGTGTTCCTGTCGACCGCCGGTGTCGTCGTCCCCCAGCCGGAATGGTGGGTGTTCATCGGCGGGATGGCGGTCTGGGGCGTGACCATCGGTGTCGTCTCCTTCCGGGCCACCCGATGAAGAACGACGTCCGCGTCCTGCGCACCGAACGCGGGTGGACCCAGGTCCAGTTCGCCGAAGCACTCGGCGTCTCCAGGCAGACGGTGAACGCACTCGAGACCGGGCGCTACGACCCGTCCCTGCCGTTGGCGTTCCGCGTCTCCGCACTGCTCTCCCGCCCGATCGAGGAGATCTTCTTCCCGGGTGAACACGATGCCCCGCCGTCTGGAGGACGACGATGAACGGACCGGACCGAGTGGTCGTCACCGTCGACCGGCTCAGCAAGCGCTACGGCGACCGCAGCGTCCTGCGTGACGTCTCCCTCCGGGTCCGCGCGGGCGAGGTGTTCGGACTGCTGGGACCGAACGGTGCCGGGAAGACCACCACACTCGAGACCATCGTCGGTCTCCGCCGTCCCACCGACGGAACCGTGCGGGTGCTCGGACGAGACCCGGCGATCGACCGCCGGTACCTGACCGAGCGGATGGCGGTGCAGCCGCAGGCCGCCACCCTGTTCCCGACGCTCACGGTCGCGGAGACGCTCGACCTCTTCGCGTCGTTCTACCGCGACGCGCGGCGCCCCGAGGAGGTCTTGGACGAGCTCGATCTGCGCGAGGCGCGGCGCGTGCGCGTGAAGCACCTCTCGGGCGGCCAGGAGCGGCGCCTGCTGATCGCCATCGCGTTGATCGGCGATCCCGAGATCGTCGTCCTCGACGAGCCGTCGGCCGGACTCGACCCGCAGGCCCGACGGAACCTCTGGGGCATCATCCGGCGCCAGCAGGAACGCGGGACCACGATCCTGCTCTCGACGCACCACATGGACGAGGCCACCCAGGTCTGCGACCGGATCGCCGTCCTCGTGAACGGCTCGATCGCCGCTTCGGGGGAGCCTGAGACCCTGGTCAGGGAACACGCTGCCACGGCCACGGTGACCTTCGAGATCCCCGGCCCGACCACCGCGGACGAGCTGCGTTCCCACGACCTCCCCGGCGAGATCACCGTGACGGCGAAGGGCGACGTCAGCCTGGTCGGGATCGTGACCGACGACCCTGACGCCGTGCTGCGTCGACTCACCTTCTCCACCGGTCTCAGACCGCGCGGGTTCCGAGTGGCGCACGGATCACTCGAGGACCTCTTCATCGATCTCGCGAACCGGCCGACGTCAGCGAACACGGGCGACCCGGCCCACAGCCCATGAGCACGACGCATGCGTTCCCGGCGCAGGTGCGGAGCTTCGCCGCGGCCCACGCGCGTGACCTCGTCCGGGACCCGCGCTCGGTCATCGCACTCGTGGCGAGTTTCCTGGCCTTGATCGCACTGCTCTGGGGTGTGGACGCCCTCGTGGCGACGGCGTCCGGCGCGCCTGCCGGTGTGCTGGAGCGTGGCCTCCCGCTCGTTTCGAGCACGGGATCGATGGCGATCGCGTTCATGCTCACCACGGTGCCGCTGGTCCGGCATCGCAGCACCGGCCTGCTGCGGGCGCTGTCGACCTCGCCGGCCCGTCGCGACGCCTACCTGCTCGGACATCTGCCGATCCGCGTGGGGTTGGTCGTCGTCGAGGCTGCGGTGATCATCGCCCTGGCCGCCTGGACGGTGCCGACCCGTCCACTCTCCGACCTCGTCGCGATCGCCGGCACGATCCTGCTCGGTGGCGCGATGCTGCTCGGCTTCGGCTACCTCCTCGCGGCGCGGTTGTCGAACCCGGACATCGCCATGCAACTCGCGTACCTGCTGCCGATGCTCGCTCTCGCCACATCCGGGGCGCTCTTCCCGCTCGCGGCCCTTCCGGAGTGGGTCGCCGGTCTCTTCCGGCTCCTGCCCACGACCTGGATCGTCGGCGCACTCGAGGCGATCATCTCCCAGGGCCCTCAGCCCGTGCCGCTCGCGGTGGTCTGGAGTCTGATGGCGGCGTGCGCGGTCGTGTCGGGTCTCGCGGCCGCTCGTCTCCACCGATGGAACGCCGGCTGATCGGGGGAGCTGCGGTCCGCCGCGTCAGTCCCGACGGGGGGGTGCCGTCGAATCGCGCACGATGAGCTGCGAGTCGAGACTCGCGACCGAACGGGGCGACCCTCCGGCCATGGCCTGGAGGAGCACCTCGACCGCCAGCGACCCGCACCGGTTGATCGCGAGCCGCACGGTGGTGAGACCGGGCTGGCGGATGGACGCCATCTCGATGTCGTCGGTGCCGATGATGCTGAGGTCCTCGGGGCAGCGCTTGCCCATCGAGGTGATGCCGGCGTCGATACCGAGGGCGACCAGGTCGTTGTAGGCGATGACCGCCGTCGCACCGATCGCCGCGATCGTCGCGACCGGCGCTGGCCCGGTCATCGCCGCCGCCTGGGTGTCCGCCGCCACCGGCTCCTTCATCCCGATCATCATCATGCTCGGCGTCTTCACCCTCTGCGCCCTGGTCGCGTCCATCTGGATGCCTGAAGTCGCCGCTCGGGACCTCACCGACCCGCGCGACGCCATCTGACCGGCACCCGACCTCCTCGAAAGGAACCCCCATGAGCATCGAACGCGCGGACGTCATCGTCACGAGTCCCGGCCGGAACTTCGTCACCCTGAAGATCACCACCAGCGACGGTGTCGTGGGCTGGGGTGACGCGACCCTCAACGGACGCGAGCTCGCTGTCGCGTCGTACCTCGGCGACCACGTCGCGTCGATGCTGATCGGCCGCGATGAGGACCGCATCGAGGACACCTGGCAGTACCTGTACCGCGGCCCCTACTGGCGGCGCGGCCCCGTCACGATGGCGGCCATCGCCGCGGTGGACATGGCGCTCTGGGACATCAAGGCCAAGAAGGCCGGGGTGCCGTTGTACCAGCTGCTCGGCGGTGCGAGCCGATCGGGTATCCGGGTGTACGCGCACGCCTCGGGGACGGACTACCAGGCGCTCGCCAACGCGATCACCGGGTACCAGGAGCTCGGGTTCACCGCGGTGCGCGTCCAGACCGGTGTGCCGGGGCTCGGGCAGGTGTACGGGGTGTCCGCCTCAGGGCCCGGCGTCCGCTACGACTACGAGCCGGCGAAGCGAGCGGCGGACGGCTCGGCTGCCACGGCACCGACCGAGGAGTCCTGGGACACCGCCGGCTACCTCGCGCACATGCCGGGCGTCTTCGAACGGATCCGCGAGGACTTCGGGACGGGCCTCCGGATCCTGCACGACGGACACCACCGCATGTCGCCCATCGAGGCCGCCCGGTTCGCGAAGGACATCGAGCCGTACAAGCTCTTCTGGCTCGAGGACTGCACACCGGGGGAGGACCAGACCGCCCTGCGACTCGTCCGCCAGCACTCGACCACGCCGCTGGCGATCGGCGAGGTCTTCAACTCGGTGTACGACTATCAGACCCTCATCACCGAGCGCCTCATCAACTACGTCCGTTCGGCGGTGACGCACACCGGTGGCATCACGGCGATGAAGAAACTGCTCGACTTCGCGGCCATCTACGGGATCCGTTCCGGCATCCACGGCCCCACCGACATCTCGCCCATCGGGATGGCCGCAGCGTTGCACCTCGACCTCGCGATCCACAACTTCGGGATCCAGGAGTACATGCCGCACAACGAACAGACCCTCGAGGTCTTCCAGACCTCCTTCACCTTCGACGGCGGCTTCCTGCACCCCGGCGAGCAGCCCGGCCTCGGCGTCGAACTCGACGAGGACGCGGCTGCCGCATTCGAGTACACGAAGGCGTACCTGCCGGTGAACCGGCTGACGGACGGCACCGTCCACGACTGGTGAGCGGCGGCGGTGGCATCTGGTGCTCCGCGGCTGTGAGGTGAGATGATGCGGTGCTGCCTCGAACGCGTGCGGTCCTCCGCCACGTCCGTCCCGATGCGCGAGGCGCTGCGGGTTCCGGGACGGCAGCTCCTCCCTGCGACCCGGAATCGAAGGATGCCCGGTGCACGTGGACCCGACCGTCGGCGCGGCCGACACCGCTGAACCAGCCACCCGAGGCGGTAGCGTCGCCCCCGTCGCTCCGCCGTCGCACCGACTGCGTCCGGTCGCCCTCGGTGGTGTCATCGCCGCCACGGTCGTCGTCGCCGCGGCCTGGGTGATCGGCGCGTCGGTGTCGCTGACAGCGGCCACGGCACCGTCGGTGATGCTGCAGCCGTATCTCGACGCACTGGAGGACGGGCACCTCGAACGGGCCGTCGCGATGGACGGGACCGCTGCCGCCGCCGCTGAACTCGGCTACAGCGTCGACCTCCTGACCGATGAGCGGTATGCACTCGCGACCGACCGCCCGACGGCCTATCGCGTCGGTGCGACCCGGACCGAGAACGGGGTCGCCACGGTCGACGTGGCGTTCGAGCGCGGCGGTGAAGGGCAGACCACGGCGTTCACGCTGCGCGCACAGCCGTCCGGCTTCCTGTGGTTCAGCGCGTGGCGCATCGAACCGGCGAGCCTCCCGACCATCACGGTGCCCACGGTCAGATTCGGTGCGCTGGACCTCTCCGTCGGAGGCGAGCACGTGGACACGGTGGACGAGACGACGGTCTACGTCGTCGGACCGGGGAAGTACGACATCGCGGCCGACTCGACCACCGGCTTCTTCGACTTCGAGGTGCCCAGCGTGGAGGCCGAATGGGACGGCAGGCCGACGGCGTATCTGTACCCGACACTGACGGCGCTCGGGCAGGAAGGGGCGACCGCTTCGGTCCGCGCGTACGTGGACGCCTGCATCGCATCGACGTCCTCTGAACCCGAGGGCTGCTCCATCGCGATCGACAATTCGGAGGGCGACGAGATGTCGGGCGTCACCTGGCTGTTGACCCGTGGCCCCGAGTTCGAGTTCTCGGAGTACTCCGCGACGGCGGGGTTCCTCGTGACCACCACCCGTCGGGGCAGTGCCGACTTCGTCGCCGCGTTCGCCTCGGCCTCGGGCGAATACGGCATCGTGACTGCGGAGGATTGCGAGGTGTGGGTGGACGGCGCCGTCGTGTTGTCGACCGACGGCACGTGGACCTTCGACCCGTACACCTGGTGAGGATGGGCGACATGATGCATCTGACGACGGAAGGCGACGCATGAAGTACGTTCCCGCATTCGGCCTGAAGGCGCAGGTGTTCATGCTCTGTGTGGCGCCGCTCTTCCTCGTCCTGGTGATTCCGAAGGACAAACTGGTGTCAGCGGTACCGGTCCTGGTCGTGGCCTTCGTCGTCCTCGCAGCCGTGGCATGGAACACCCTCGTCGTGACAGCACACCGGATCGTCGTGCTCGATGAGCATATGGTGGCGTACACGGCCTTCCGCTCCCGCGTCGTCCGTATCGACGACGTCACCTCGATCGGACCGAGCTGGACAGCCCAGAGCTTCCGCATCGCCGTGCGCGATCGTCCGAGCATCAGGGGCTACCGCCGCAACGGCTACGCCGCGTTCGCGGAGGACCTGACGACCGGACACCCGTCGATCGAGTTCCGGTACTCCATGCTGAAGCCGAAGACCGATCAGTTCATGGAATCGGGCTATTCCGAGCTGACCGAGGACGAGCGTCGCGAAGCCGAGGCCCTCGTCCTGGCCGCCCGGTCGGCCGCGAGCTGAGCTGCCCGCGCGACGATAGGGTGAGGACCCGTGACGGCCGCCCTTCCCCCTGAGCATCGCGAGACGACGCCCCGCGGGGTACTCGTCTCCGTCGTCGCCTCATTCCTGTTCGCGGCGCTGTTCTTCCTGCCACCCCTGCTGGAGCCGTTCGGCGCGAACGAGATCTTCGCCTGGCGCGTGATCGCGACAGTGCCGGTGCTGGCGACGCTCATCGCGGTGTTCGGGTGGTGGCGGGAGGTCCGGGACATCGCGGTCCGTCTCGCGCGTCGTCCGATCCTCGTCCTCGTGGTCGTGCTCGACGGGCTCCTGTTGTCCCTGCAGCTGTGGCTCTTCGGTTGGGCACCGCAGACGGGGCACGGGCTCGAACTCGCACTCGGCTACCTCCTGATGCCGCTGGCGATGGTCGTGGTCGGCGTCGTCCTGCATCGGGAGCGACTCGCGCCGCTCCGGATCGCGGCTGTGGCCGCAGCCGCCCTCGGCGTCACCGCCGCGATCGTCGTGGCCGGTGGGCTGTCCTGGGCGACCATCGCGGTCGCGGTCGGCTACCCGGTGTACTTCGCGATCCGGCGCCGAGCCGGGCTCGACTCCATCGGTGCGTTCTGCTTCGAGCTGGCGGTCCTCGTCCCCGTCGCGATCGTGCTGGCACTGCAACCGTCCTCACTCGCCGTCCTCGCCGCGCACCCGCAGCTGGGCTGGGGGATCGTGCTCCTCGGGGTGATCGGTGGTGTCGCCCTCGTGCTGTACCTCGTCGCGAGTCGCCTGCTGTCGTTCGGCGTCTTCGGGCTGCTCAGCTACCTGGAACCGGTGCTGCTCGTCCTCGTGGCGGTCCTGCTCCTCGGCGAATCGCTGACGGTCGCCGACGGGTTCGTCTACGGCCCGATCGTGGTGGCCCTCATGCTCCTGGGGCTCGAGACCGTGCGACGCCCGTCGCGCTGATCGTCCACCTGCAGCCCGGCGCGTCGCCGCGAACCTGTGAAGTCAAGCCTCGAGACGCGTTCCGCGAGCGCGCCTAGCCTGATGGCATGGTTACGAAGCATGCTCCAGCAGTGTCGCTCGAGTCGCCGTTTCCTCCAGCGCGAGACTCGTCCGAACGGCACCACGTCGTCCCGATCGGTGCCCGGCAATGGCGGATCTCGAACGACGCCGATCCCTCCTCACCCGAATGTTGTCTCGCGTACGTCGAGGCACAGGGCACCGGCTACGACGTCCTCATCGTCGCGCCCAGCCCGCCCGAATGGCTGCATGTGGACACCTTCGACGAGGCCAAGCGCGCCGCGATCCGACGGCCGTCACCGCAGCTCTGAGTCGCTCCGCCGGCGTTCATTCGCCCAAGGTTGGGCGAATGAACGCCGGTTCGCCCAAGCATGGGCGAACGAACAGGTTCAGACGCTCCCGCGACGCACGATCGACGTGGGGACGAACGAGCCGACAGGCGAGATCGTCTCGCCCCGCAACTGCGCGAGCAGCACCTCGGCCGCGCGCTGACCGACGGCCGCCGCCGGCTGGTGGACCGTGGTGAGGGGCGGGTGGCAACGGAGCGCCCACGCCGAATCGTCGAAGCCGACGACCGACACGTCCTCCGGCACATTCCGCCCTGCCGCACGGAGGGCTTCGAGCGCTCCGGCCGCGACGGCGTCCGAGGCCGCGAACACGCCGTCGACGGCCGGATCCCGGCGGAGTAGCTCCGACATGCCGGCGAAGCCGTCCTGGTGCGAGTAGAGCGGCACCTCCACGACGAGTCGTTCGTCGAAACGGTCGCCGAGCGCATCGCGGAATCCGGCCAGTCGGTCGGAGCCGGAGTCCCGGTCGAGGGCTGCGGCGATCATGCCGATGTGCCGTCGACCGGCGCCGATCAGCTCACCGGTGATGTCGACCGATGCCGCCCGGTTGTCGATCCCGACGAACGGGAGCTCACGGAGGTCGGGCGGGTGGCCGACGAAGGTCGCGGGGAGACCGAGGCGCTCGATGACGCGCGTGATCGGGTCGTTCTGGCGGGCGGAGACCATGATCACCCCGTCGACGAAGCCGCCCGAGAGGTACCGGGTGATGCGGTCGGTGTCGCGCTCGGAGTCGACGACCAGGCAGACGAGCTGGTGGTCGGCCTGTGACAGGGCCTCGTTCGCCCCGAGCAGGATGTTGCCGATGTTGGGGTCGTCGACGAACAGGCTGTGCGGCTCGTGGACGACGAATCCGACGGCCTGGGTGCGCTGCATGACGAGGTTCCGGGCGGCCGTGTTCGGCACGTAGCCGACCTTCTCGATGGCGGCCTCGATGGCCTCGCGCGCTTCGGCCGACACGTAGCGCTCGCCGTTGACGACCCGGCTGACCGTGCCTCGGGAGACGCCGGCCTCGACGGCGACATCGTGCACCGTCGCTCGTTTGCGTCGGGTCGGCGGAGGGGTCACGGCTCCACCCTAGCGCCGGTCCGGGCGGCCTTCGGCGGGCTCCGTGTTGACAGATTCCGAAACGCACGCCTACTCTGTGTACGTTCACAGACTCTCAACGTGGAGTTGTCGCTCTTCGATCTGTGCACGTTCACAGATCGCGGAAGGCACCATGAGCACGACCCCCACGTTCAGCCACGACGGCATCGCCTACGGCTGCGACTACAACCCCGAGCAGTGGGATCGGTCCGTCTGGCGCGAAGACGTCGCGCTCATGCAGGAGGCGGGCGTTGACCTCGTCGCCCTCAACATCTTCGGCTGGTCGCACCTCGAGCCACGGCCGGGCGAGTTCGACTTCGCCGGGCTCGACGAGATCCTCGACCTGCTCCACGAGGCCGGCATCCGGGTCAACCTCGGAACCGGCACCGCATCGGCCCCACCGTGGCTGACGTTCCGGCACCCGGAGATCCTCCCCGAGACCGAGGACGGGACGACCCGCTTCCCTGGCGGTCGCCAGGCCTGGTGCCCGTCGTCCGCGGTCTTCCGTCGCTACGCCCTCGAACTCGTGGAGCGCGTCGCCAAGCGCTACGGCGCACACCCCGCCGTCGAGCTCTGGCACGTGTCGAACGAACTCGGCTGCCACAACGCGCTCTGCTACGACGACGAGAGCGCCGAGGCATTCCGAGGCTGGCTCCGCGCCCGCTACGAGACGATCGAGCGTCTGAACATCGCGTGGGGCACGTCGTTCTGGAGCCAGCAGTACAGCGACTTCGCCGAGATCCTGCCGCCGCGCCTGACCCTGTCGAGCCGGAACCCGAGCCAGGTCATCGACTTCCACCGCTTCTCCTCCGACGAGCTCCTCGGCTATTACCGGGCCGAGCTCGAGGTCCTGCGCCGTCACAGCTCGGTGCCCGTCACGACCAACTTCATGGTCACCGCGCACATCCGGAACCTCGACTACTGGCGGTGGGCGCCCGAGATGGACGTCGTCGCCAACGACCACTACCTCGACAACCGCCTCGCGGACCCCACGGCCGAACTCGCGTTCGCGAGCGACCTCACGCGCGGTCTCGCCGGGGGCGGCGCCTGGTTGCTCATGGAGCAGTCCACCGGTGCGGTCAACTGGCAGCCGCAGAACCTCGCGAAGGCACCGGGCGAGATGACCCGGAACTCCCTCACGCACGTCGCGAAGGGCGCGGAGGCGATCTGCTTCTTCCAGTGGCGCGCGTCGCTGCAGGGCTCGGAGAAGTTCCACTCGGCCCTCCTGCCGCACGCGGGCACCGACTCCGACGTGTGGCGCGAGGTCGTCGAGCTGGGCGGCACGCTCGACCGACTCGACGAGATCACCGGCACGCGCGTCCAGGCCGATGTCGCCCTCCTCTTCTCCTGGGAGAACTGGTGGGCCGCCGACGGCGAGAGCCGCCCGACCCACGCGATCGACCACCTCTCGCAGGTCCACGCGGTCCACGCGTCGCTGCGTCGTCTGGGTCACACCGTCGACGTCGTGCGTCCGGGCGCCGACCTCTCCGCCTACCGGCTCGTCGTCGTCCCGAACCTGTACCTGGTGCGCGACAGCGAGGCCGCGGTCGTCTCGGACTTCGTCGCAGCCGGTGGGCACGCCGTCGTCACGTTCTTCAGTGGGATCGCCGACGAGGAGGACCGGGTCCGCCCCGGCGGCTACCCCGGTGCGTTCCGTGACCTGCTCGGCGTCAACGTCGAGGAGTTCGCCCCCGTCCTCCCCGGCCAGGTGCTGACGCTCGCGTCGGGCCGGACTGCGACGGCCTGGTCCGAGCGGTCCCGCGTCCGCGGTGCCGAGGTCGTCGACTCCTTCGCCGACGGCCCGTCGACCGGTCGCCCGGCCATCACGCGCAACCGCATCGCGGGTGGCGGTGACGCCTGGTACCTCGCGACGAACCTGGATGCCGTCGCGCTCGACGAGGTGCTCCGCGACGCAGCCGCGGGGGCCGGGGCGCTGCCACAGGGTGATCCGGACCAGCCTGGCCTCGAGGTCATCCGCCGCGCCGACGAGGGTCGGAGCTACCTCTTCCTCATCAACCACTCGACGAACGACGTCGAGCTGCCGGCCAGCGGGCGCGAGCTCGTCACCGGCGAACCCGTCGACTCCATCGCACGCGTGCCAGCCGGCACCGTGCGCGTCATCAGAGAGGACCGCACGCGATGAGCGTCAACATCGAGACGGCCGAGGCGACGTCGCCACGGCCCGTCCGCCCGCCGAGGGCGGCCAAGCTGCCGAAGGCGGTGGTGCAGCACAAGCGGGCGATCGCCATCTTCATCGTCCCGTTCGCCGTGCTGTTCGCGCTGTTCTACCTCGTGCCGATCGGGTACGCGGTCTACCAGTCACTGCTCGTGATCGAGCGTGACGGCACCTTCGGTCAGGCCCGGGAGGTGTTCGGCGGACTGGCGCAGTACGTGCAGGTCTTCCAGAACGGCCCGTTCTGGCAGTCCGTCGGACGGGTGCTCCTGTTCGGCGTCGTCCAGGTGCCGGTGATGCTCGGGCTCGCGCTCCTCTTCGCGCTGCTGCTCGACTCACCGCTCCTGCGGGGCAAGCGGTTCTTCCGTCTCGCGTTCTTCGTCCCGTACGCGGTGCCCGGCGTGATCGCCGCCATCATGTGGGGCTTCCTCTACTCGCCGAACCTGTCGCCGTTCACCGCTATCACGCAGAACGTGGACTTCCTCTCGGCCGATCTCGTGCTCTGGGCCATCGCGAACGTCGTCACCTGGGTGTTCGTCGGCTACAACATGCTCATCATCTACTCCTCGCTGCTCTCCATCCCGACGGAGATCTACGAGGCCGCGCGGCTGGACGGCGCCGGTCAGGCGCGCATCGCCTGGTCGATCAAGATCCCGCTCGTGATGCCGGCGATCGTGCTCACGGCGATCTTCTCGATCATCGGCACGCTGCAGCTCCTCGCCGAGCCGCAGGTGTTCCGCACCTTCAGCTCAGCCGTCAGCAGCACCTTCACCCCGAACCTCACCGTCTACACCACCTCGTCCATCCCGAACGTGAACCTCGCAGCCGCCTTCTCGGTCGTGCTCGCGCTGGCGACCTTCGTCCTCTCCTTCGGGTTCCTGAAGTTCACGCAGCGAAAGGAAGGCAAATGACCGCCATCCTGTCCACCGGCCGCGGCCCGCAGGAGAGCCGCCTGTCGCGCGCCGGCGCGCTCATCGTGATGCTCGTCTTCACGCTCTACTTCCTCATCCCCATCTGGTGGCTGTTCATCGCCTCGACGAAGTCGTCAGCGCAGTTCGGCAACTCGGCTCCGCTCTGGTTCGCGGACTTCAACCTGTTCGACAACATCGGCCAGCTCGTCGCCTACCGCGACGGCGTCTACCTCAAGTGGATGCTGAACTCGGTGCTGTACGCCGGCCTCGGCGCACTGCTCGGCACGCTCTTCGCGGCCATGTGCGGCTACGCCCTCGCGAAGTACCGGTTCCCGGGACGCGACCTGATCTTCAACGTCGTCCTCGGCGGTGTGCTCGTCCCCGCGACCGCGCTCGCGCTCCCGCTGTTCCTCATCTTCAGCCAGGTGGGCCTCACGAACACGTTCTGGGCGGTCTTCCTGCCCTCGCTGGTGAGCCCCTTCGGTGTCTACCTGACGCGGATCTTCGCGGCGTCGAGCGTGCCCGAGGAACTCCTCGAGGCATCGCGTCTCGACGGTGCCGGTGAGATCCGGACCTTCTTCACCATCTCCGTACGCCTCATGTTCCCGGCGCTCGTCACCGTGTTCCTGTTCCAGTTCGTCGCCATCTGGAACAACTTCTTCCTGCCGCTCATCATGCTCCGCGACGAAGCCCTGTTCCCGGTCACCCTCGGGCTCTACTCGTGGAACTCGCAGGTCAACCAGATCCCCGAGCTGCGCCTCTACGTCCTCGTCGGCGCATTCCTGTCGATCATCCCGCTCGTCATCACCTTCCTCCTGCTCCAGCGGTTCTGGCGCTCCGGCCTCGGCGCCGGCGCCGTGAAGTAGTCGGACCGACCAGCAGGCATCTTCTCCATCCCGCACCAACACCCATCCCGCACCATTCACAGAAGAACGGATTCGCTATGAACCTCAAGAGAACAGCGGTCGCCGCAGCGGTGCTGTCGGCCGTCGTCCTGAGCGGCTGCTCCTCCACCGGGTCGGAGGGCGGCAGTGCTGCTGCCTCCTGCGCCCCGGCGGAGGGCAAGGTCGACCTCAGCTTCACCTCCTGGATCCCCGGCATCGAAGAGGTCGTCGACGTCTGGAACGAGGAGAACCCCGACATCCAGGTCAAGGTCCAGACCGGCCCGAACGGCAACAGCGGTACGTACCAGAACTTCTTCAACCAGCTGAAGGCCGGCAACGCCCCCGACCTCGGCCAGATCGAGTACGACGCCCTCCCGAACTTCCGCGTGCAGAACGGCCTCATGGACCTCGGTGCGTGCGACGACGTCATGGCCGCCAAGGACGACTTCGTCGACTGGACCTGGGGACAGGTCTCGCTCGGTGAGTCCGACTCGGTCTACGCCGTCCCGCAGGACTCCGGCCCGATGGCCATGTTCTACCGCGCGGACCTGTTCGAGCAGAACGGGATCGCCATCCCGACGACGTGGGCGGAGTACAAGGAGGCCGCCAAGAAGGTCCGCGCCACCGGTGCCTACATCACCAACTTCTCGCAGGGTGACATCAACCAGTTCGCCGGCTTCGTCTGGCAGGCCGGCGGCAGCTGGTTTGACAACGACGGCTCCGACTGGACCGTCGACCTGACCGACCCCGCCTCCAAGAAGGTCGCCGACTACTGGCAGGACCTGATCGACGAGGACCTCGTCTCGACCGTCCCCACCTGGACGACCGAGTGGGACAACGCGTACAACTCCAGCGCCGCCTGGACCTGGAACTCCGCCGTCTGGGGCGCGAACTCCATCGCGTCGGGTGCTCCCGACACCGCCGGCAAGTGGGCCGTCGCGAAGGCTCCGCAGTGGGAGGCCGGCGATTCCGCGGCAGGCAACTGGGGCGGTTCCTCGACCGCCGTCTTCACCGGTTCCAAGCACCCCTATGAGGCGTCGAAGTTCGCGCTGTGGCTGAACACCTCGGACGAGGCGCTCACCATGCTCAACACGAGCGCCAACATCTACCCGGCGACGAAGGAGGGCCTGAACCTGCCCGTCCTCAAGGAGGGCGTCGACTTCTACGGCGGCCAGCCGATCTACGATGTCTTCGCGGAGGCTTCCTCCGAGGTGTCGGAGGACTTCGCCTGGGGTCCGACGATGACGCAGACGTACAACGACGTGTCCGACGGCTTCAAGGCTGCGGTCTCCGGCGACGGAACCCTGCTCGACGCCCTCACCAAGGGCCAGTCGGCGACGATCGACGCCCTCAAGGCGCAGTCCATCCCTGTCAAGGAGTAACAGAGCAGTGATCCACCACCTTCGTGCCGCGGGCGTCAGCCTGATCGTCGACGCCCGCGGCACGGAGGTGCCCACCATCCTCCACTGGGGAGCCGATGTCGGCGAACTCGCCACCGACTCCCTCACCGCCCTCGCCGACGGGCTGACGCCGGCGATCCCGCCCTCGTCCATCGATACCCCGCCGCGCCTCAGCCTGCTGCCCACCGTGTTCGACGGCTGGAGCGGCCGCCCGGGTGTCGGCGTGCACCGGCCGGGCGGAGCCGATGCGTCGAACCTGCTCGCGCTGCGGCTGATCGACCAGCAGGCCACCGACACCTCACTGATCCTGACGACGTCCGACGAGCGCGCCGCGGTGACGATCGTCTCGACGATCGAGTTGACCCCCCAGGGTGTGCTCCGCGTCCGGCACACGGTGCGGAACGACGCCGAGGTCGACCGACCCCTCGCCGTCGACGCCCTCGCCGTCGTGCTCCCGCTTCCCGACCGCGCCACGGAACTCCTCGACTTCACCGGTCTCTGGACGCACGAGCGCACGCCGCAGCGTCACCGCCTCGGGCAGGGCGCCTGGACGCGCGAACACCGTCACGGACGGCCCGGTCACGACGACGCGTTCCTGTCCGTCGCGGGCGCACCCGGCTTCGACTTCCGCTGCGGCGAGGTGTGGGCGACCCACCTCGCATGGAGCGGCGACAAGGTGATCTGGAGCGAGCGCTCGCCACTCGGTCCCGTGGTCACCGGCTCCGGTGAACTCCTCGCGCCCGGTGAAGTCACGCTGGCACCGGGGGACACCTACGAGTCGCCGTGGACGGTCGCCGTCTACTCCGACGCGGGTCTCGACGGCGTCTCCGCGCGACTGCACCCCTGGATCCGCTCGTGGAGCACGATCACGAAGCCCCGCCCGGTGGTGCTGAACACCTGGGAGGCCGTGTACTTCGACCACGACCTGCCGACACTGCTCACCCTCGTGGAGCAGGCCAAGCGCGTCGGTGTCGAGCGGTTCGTCCTGGACGACGGCTGGTTCACCGGTCGCACGGACGACCGCCGCGCGCTGGGCGACTGGTTCGTCGACCCGGAACGCTGGGCCGAGGGGCTGTCGCCGCTCATCGACGCGGTCACCGGTGGCGGCATGGACTTCGGACTGTGGGTCGAGCCGGAGATGGTGAACCCCGACTCCGAGCTCGCGCGTACCCACCCCGACTGGGTGCTGGGGCACCCGGACGCTCCCACCTGGCGCTTCCAACGGGTGCTCGACCTCGACAACCCGGACACCTTCGCCTACCTCCTCGGACGCCTCGACGCGTTGCTGACCGAGTACGACATCGCGTTCCTCAAGTGGGACCACAACCGCGACCTCCTCGGCGGCTCGGCGCACCGGCAGACGGCGGCGCTCTACCGACTGCTCGACGAGGTGCGTGCCCTGCACCCCGGTGTCGACATCGAGTCGTGCGCCTCAGGTGGCGCGCGGATCGACCTCGGCATCCTCGAACGGGTCGAACGGGTGTGGACGAGCGACACGAACGACCCGCTGGAGCGGCAGTCGATCCAGCGCTACACGGGGCTCGTCGTTCCACCGGAGTACCTCGGCGGTCATCTCGGTGCGGCCCGTTCGCACACCACCTGGCGCACCTCGGACCTCTCGTTCCGCCTCGCCACAGCCCTCTTCGGGAGCGCTGGCATCGAGTGGAACCTCAACGAGGCGAGCGAGCCGGAACTCGAGCTGATCGCGACCTGGATCGCGCACTACAAGCGCCTCCGCCCGCTGCTGCACACGGGCGAGATCGTCCGCATGGACAGCGCCGACCCGGCACTGCACGCGCACGGGGTGATCGCCCAGGACCGCTCGTCCGCGATCGTCGCGCAGGTGGCGCTCGCCGCACCGCTGACGGCGATCCCCGCGCCGCTGCGCGTGCCCGGCCTCGATCCCGAGCGTCGCTATCGGGTCCGCCCGCTCGACCTCGGTGCGCCCGCCCGGTCGATCCAGGACGTACCGCCCCGGTGGTTGGTCGAGGGCTCGGTCGTGCTCACCGGCCGTGCGCTGGCCGAGGTCGGGATCGCGATGCCGCTCCTCGCTCCCGAGCAGGCGCAGCTCTTCACCCTCGACGCGGAGTAGCCGCCGCTTTCATTCGCCCATCTTCGGGCGAATGTGTGTTCGTTCGCCCATGTTTGGGCGAACGAAGCACGGTCAGTCGATGCCGATGTCCTCGCCGACGACGGTGATCTGGGCCGGGACGGGCCAGGGGTGGTCGCCGACGGGTGCGAGACGGACGAGCTCGGTGACTCGGGGCGCCGGCGCACCCGCGGAACCGATGAGCCAGCCGCCCACGAGGAAGGTGGTGCCGGGGACCGACCAGACGGCGATGCCGGTCACGCCGAAGTCGCCGTAGGCGCCGTCGGAGAACCGCACCGTGACGAGGTCGCCGTGTGCGAGCTCGGCGAGCTGAGCGGCGACGGCACCGGGGTCGGGGTCGACGGGGTCCAGCTCGGGCATCGTCTCGAGCACCTGGAGCGGCTTCGTCGGCTTGCCGTTCTGGTCGAGCGCCGTACCGGCCAGGAGGAGCCCGCCGATGATCGGCGAGCGGCGGGCCCGACCGACGAGATCGAACACGCCGTAGCGGGGCACGCTCAGACGCGCTTGCAGTGAAGCAGCGTCCTCGGCCGACTCGATGGCGGCCGTGAGGCCTTTGATGTCGCGGCGAGCAGGAGCGCTGAGGTCGTAGTTCACCCATCAACTCTCCCATGTCCACTCCGGCAGCGGACAGACACTCTCAAGCAACAAGTTCAATCAAGTATGAACAGTCCGTTATGGAACCGTGACCAGTCTGCGTTGACCTGTCCCGGGGACACCCGGCATGCTGAACAACACTTGGCCGCTGATACTGGCGCCGCCGCCCAGGACGACCCGCATGCAGCGGACTGCTCCTCACAAGGATGTGAGTATGACGACTTCACAATTGGTTTCAAATTCAAACAAGCCGAGGCGGATGCCGGACGGGATGTTCGCGTTCGTCCTCGTCCTCCCCGGACTCGCGCTCCTCGTCGCGGTCGTCGCCTATCCGCTGCTGACCGCTCTCGTCACGGCGTTCTTCAAGCAGAGCCTGGTTGTGCCCGGCCGCGAGTTCGTCGGATTCCAGAACATCATCGACGTGTTGCAGGGTGACTTCCTCAAGTTGCTCGGGCAGACGATGGTCTTCACGCTCGGCACGACGATCGCCCCCTTCGTCATCGGTTTCGCACTGGCCCTCGCGCTCAACACCCGCATCCGCGGTGCCAAGGTGATGCGCGGACTCATGCTGATCCCTTGGCTCGTTCCCGGCGTCGTCGTGTCGTTCCTCTGGATGTGGATCTTCAACGCGAACTACGGAGTGGCGAACGCCATCCTCGGTCTGTTCGGAATCGACGCGCAGGCGTGGCTGGCACAACCCCAGACGGCCATGTTCGCGGTGATCGTCGCGAAGACCTGGCAGTCCTTCCCCTGGATCATGGTCATGCTGCTCGCCGGCCTGCAGACCGTGCCACAGGAACTCCATGAGGCGGCCGAGATGGACGGCGCCGGGACCATCCGACGCTTCTTCTCGATCACGGTGCCGCAGCTGAAGGGCATCATCGGCCTCGTCCTGCTGCTCGAGTTCATCTGGAACTTCCAGCACTTCGACATCATCTACGTCCTGACAGGCGGCGGCCCGGCTGGGAGCACCCAGACCTTCGCCACCGCCGTCTACGAGACCGCCTTCCGCGGCTTCGACCTCGGCCACGCGGGCGCCCTCGGGCTGCTCTGGCTCATCCTCCTGATGGCGCTCGTCGTCGTCTACGTCCGATTCTCGGAGAAAGGCGAGCAGAAATGAGCGTCTCCACCGCCCCGCCGGCACCGCAGGACACCACGCCGGACCCGCAACCGCCGTTCGTCGCGACCGAGCTCGGCACGCTGCGACGCCGTCCGTCGCTCTTCCGCTCGGAAAGCCGGGCGGTCCGGATCAGCGCTTGGGTCGCGGTGATCGTCTGCGGCGGCTTCGGGCTGCTGCCGGTGTACTGGTTGCTGGCCACCTCGCTGACCCCACGCGCCCAGGTCTTCTCGTACCCACCGAAGCTCTTCCCCACGGAGATCAGCTTCGAGGCATACACCGCCCTCGCATCGAACCCGGACCTGTTCGGTTACCTGCGGAACAGCATCATCGTGTCCGTCATCACCGCCCTGCTGTCCGTGATCGTCTCGGCCTACATGGGCTACTCGTTCTCGAAGTTCCGCTACCGCGGGCGTCGATCACTCATGTACTTCGTGCTCGCCTCGCAGATGTTCCCGCAGGCGTTGCTGCTGATCACCCTGTACTCGGTGTTCAGCGCCTACGGGCTCCTCAACACCTATGCAGCGCTGGTGCTGTCGTTCACGACGTTCACCCTGCCGCTGTGCGTCTGGATGTTGAAGGGGTTCTTCGACACGATCCCGGACGAACTCATCGAGGCGGCCCGCGTCGACGGGGCCTCCCGCCTGCGGATCATCCACTCCATCGTTCTCCCGTTGTCCGCACCCGGCCTGGTCGCCGCGGGCCTGTTCGCCTTCGTCCGCGGGTGGAACGACTTCATCTTCGCGCTCACGCTCGCGGGACCCGACAAGCAGACACTCCCGCCCGGCCTCGTGAACACCTTCGTCGGTGAGGCGGCCACGGCTTGGCCCGAGCTCATGGCCGCGTCCCTCGTCGTCTCCCTACCCGTGGCGATCGCGTTCATGGCCCTGCAGCGTCACCTCGTCGGCGGACTGACCGCCGGCGCCGTGAAGGGCTGAGCGCAGTACACCGGACCGGCCCGCCGCCGGCCTCCCCACAATCCGTCCCACCAACCCAGACACGTCCCACCAGGATCACGCTCGAGGAGGAGCCATGTCCCACCGCACCCCGTCCTTCGCCACCGCCGCACAGCAGACCGTCATCACCCGCCGCCGTGCCCTGCAGTTCCTCGGCATCGGCGTCGCCGCAGCCACCCTCGCCGGATGTGCACCCACGGGTGCCGCACCCGGGGCTGGATCCATCCCGAAGGCGACCGCCGGCGGCACCGCGACCGACTTCGATTTCGCGAGCTGGTCGCTCACCGAGAAGGCTTCGGCACCCGCCATCCAGAGCCTCCTGCAGAAGTACGAGGGCAAGGCCAAGATCGACGTCGGTGAGGTGTCCTTCCCCTACAACGAGTACATCAACCAGCTCATGCTGCAGGTGCGCGGTGGGCAGTTCTCCGGTGTCGCCCACGTCGACGTCGCTTGGCTCGGCTCGCTGGCGAGCCTCGGCAAGCTGCAGGACGTCTCCGGGCTGACCGAGGGACGCGGATACACGAAGGCAGGGCTCACGGCCGCGACATTCGACGGCGTGCAGTACGGCCTCCCGTGGACGATCGGCGCGATCGGCCTCGTCACCAACCAGGCGATCCTCGACCAGGCCGGCATCGGCGAGTTCCCCACGACGATCGACGAGTTCGAGGGGTCGCTCAAGCAGCTCAAGGGTCTCGGCAACGGCATGATCCCCTACGCCGCGTCGACGAAGGCCGCGCAGCTGAAGGACATCCTCATCTGGATGCAGACCTTCGGCAGCCCGCTGGTCGACGGGGACACCGTCACGATCGGCGACGACGCGAGCATCGAGGCGGTCACCTGGTACAAGAGCCTGTACGACCAGGGCCTCATCGCCGCCGACGTCGACCGCTTCGACGCACGCTCACTGTTCGCGCAGGGGCGCACCGCGATCTACGACGACGCGATCGTCGGACGGAGCGCCGTGACCGGCGAATCACCCGACCCCGACTTCGCGAGCAAGCTGCAGCCGGTCTCCCGGCCGGTCCTCAAGCAGGGTGACACGCCGCGTGCGCTCGTCTGGGGTGGGGCGCTCGCCGTGGTCGACGGTCCGGCCGCCGGCACCGCAGCGGACTTCGCCCAGTGGGTGACGTCCGACCCGGAGACCGTGCTCGAGGACTTCGCCGCCCGTGGTCTGCCGCCGGCGACCGAGGACGCGCTCAACTCCGACGCCGTGAAGAACGACTCGTTCGCCACGAACTTCAGTGACCGCATCACCAAGACGAGCTCGACGAACCCGTTCTGGAAGTTCGTGCAGTACTCGCAGATCGAGACGAAGATCGCGGAGAAGGTGCAGGCGGTCCTCGTCGGGCAGGAGAAGCCCGCTGAAGCCATGAAGTCCGCAGGCGAAGCCGCTCAGAAGCTCGTCGGCTGAGCCGCGGATCGACGATCGGACGCTTGTGACCGGCACCGGGGGAACCATGCGACGCAGCTCATCGAACACCGTCCGCGCGCTCGCCGCGGCCGCGCTCACGGTCCTCGCGCTGGGGGTGACGGCGCCGGCGGTCGCCGCCCCCGGAGGACCGGTGCGTGGTGACGCGGGCGGGAATGCGGTGACCGACACGGTCGAGACCGTGCCCGTCACCGTCGACACGTCGAACCAGGCCGGCTGGTGGCGACCGCTCGACGTCGTCGACGGTGTCTCCTACTTCGCCTTCAACGCGCCGGCGTCCACCGCGTCCAAGCACGAGGTGCACCTGGCCTCGCGGGGCGCGGACGGGACGTGGACCGAAGGGTGCCTGCGCTCGACGGCCGGAGGTGCCTGCGTGACCTTCACCGACGACAACGGCCACAACCAGCCCTCGATCGTGGTCGACGGCGACGGCGTCATCCACGCCTTCGTGTCGATGCACAACGAGCAGTGGAACGTGTTCCGCTCCTCAGTGCCCGGCGACGTCACCTCGCTCGTGGAGGCGACGTCCTCCATGCCCGACCTCGACGCGGCGATCACCTATCCGGTGACGGCGCGCGGGCCGGACGGCGACGCCTGGGTGCTCGTGCGCGTCGGGACGGACGCGCAGGGGCGACGAGAGGGGCGGCTCTACCGGTACGACCTCGACACCGGTGTCTGGGAACGCGAAGCAGTGGTCGCCGCAGCGACCGGCTACTCCTTCTATCCCGACGACCTCGAGGTGGACGCCGACGGCCGCGTCCACGTGCTGTGGGAATGGGGCCCGTTCCCGGCGGACCCGGCGCGGCACCTCGGATCGTACGCGACGTACGACCCGTCCGACGGTTCCTTCGCCGACGTCACAGGGACCGCGCTCACCGGACCGATCACCCCGACCACCCCTGGATCCGTCGTCTGGCGCCCCTTCGGTGCCGGCGAGGCCATCGGCAGCTACACGCCGGCGTTGCAGACCGCGAAGCTCGCCCTCGACGGCACGGCGCTCGCGGGGATCGTCTACCGGTTCGTCGGAGCCGACGAGACCGCATACGACGTGCGATACACCTCGTGGGACGGCGGTGCCTGGAACGACGAGTCGCTCATCGACGCCTCCGCGCTCGGTTCCGGCGTCTCGACCGTCGCCGCGATCGACGCGACGAGCGCCGGCGGAGTCGACCGCGTCTACGCGGTCCTCGCCGTACAGGTCTGCGGCGAGAACCGCAGCCAGGTGGTCAGGCTGGAGCGCGAGACGGTCGGCACCCCGTGGACGGCCCGCACGGTCGGCACCGATCGACTCGGCCAGCAACGGCTGCGGGCGGAGACCGTCGACGGCACGGATGTGCTCTACCTGAGTGCGCCACTCAGCGAGACCACTCGCGGCACCGTCCGGTACGCGGCGATCCCGCGAGCGGCGTCGGCCGAGACCGGCGGGACCTCGCTCCAGGACATCGTGTCGGGCCTTCGTGGCGAAGCATCCGGCACGAACGTGGCATTCGGTGCGACCGTCAGCGTGTCGTCGTCGCTGCGAGCCGACACCGGCGGTGCGCTCGCCGTCGACGGCGTGTGCACGGACGCGAGTCGCTGGATCTCCGCGGTCGGCGACACGGCACCCACGATCACGGCCGCGTGGCAGGCCCCGACGGCGCTCGCCGAGGTCAGAGTCAAGAGCGGCTACGCCGGGGGAGTCTCGACCGATTCGGTGCTCCGTGACTTCACCGTCGAGGTCCGGACGGGCGGTGCCTGGGTCGAGGTCGGACGGTTCGACGACAACACCGCCGGTACCGTCACCGCGACCGTGGACGGACTGGTCGTCGACGCGGTGCGCCTGCTCATCACCGACCCCTCCGCCTCGGCGACCGACGTCGCGCGGGTCTTCGAGATCGAGGCGATCGCGGCACCCGCCACCGAATCCGCGAGGAACGACGATGTCCCGAGATAGCGTTGTGCTCAGTCGGGACCGCAACGGTCCCGAGCGGCCGGGATCCACCCGGTCAGCAGTGAGGAGCAGCACCATGTCGGACGCCGCTTTCGGCTCTCAGCGATCGGCACCGGTACCGCGCCGCTCGCGCACGGGCATGGTGGCGCTCGCCGTCCCGAACCTGGACGAACCGTACTTCGCGGAGCTCACGACGCTCCTCGTCCGCGGCGCCGACGAGCGTGGACTGTCGATCCTCATCCAGCACACCGAGGGCGACCACGACCGCGAGGTCGACATCGCCAACGGGGTGGGCCTGCCGCTCACGGACGGACTCATCCACATCCCCCGCTCGCTGACGGTCGGCGACCTGACGCGGCGGACCTCCCCGGGGCCGCTGGTGCTCCTCGGCGAGCACATCCAGGTGAGCCCGTTCACGCACATCTCGATCGACAACCGAGCGGCCGCCGACGCCGCGACGACCCACCTCGCCGAGGTCGGCTGCTCCCGCATCGCGTTCATCGGGCCCAGGGACGAACGTCCGTCCGACGCAGCGGATCAGCGGTACGCCGGGTACCGGGACGTGGTCGCGCGGCTCGGCCTCGCGCAGGAGCCGTCGCTCATCGGGCACGTCGACGCGTTCACCCCCGAGGAGGGACGACGCGTGATGCGTCGGATGACCGCCGAGGGCGTCGAGCTCGACGGTGTCGTCTGCTCCAACGACTCGATCGCCTTCGGCGTGCTCGCGGCCCTCCAGGAAGCCGGCCGGCGGGTTCCCGAGGAGGTCGCGGTGATCGGCATCGACGACGTCCACGCCGCGCAGTTCTCGACCCCGTCGCTCACCACGGTCGCCCCCGACTACGACGCGATCGTGCGCGCGGCCTTCACCGAGCTCGAACGTCAGATCGCCGCCCCGCCCGGTGCCGACACGCCGGTCCGGCACGTGGTCGTCGACGCGCGGATCGTCGCGCGGAACAGCACGGCGCGCTGAGGTCCATGAGCGGGAGGACAGGCCGGCGCTCCGCTGTGCCGGGGTGCTGGAAGCGGCGCGGTCAGTCGTCCATGCGGTCGTCGTCGACCGAAGCGGAAGCGACCGGCGCGAGCCAGACCTCGCCGAACTGCGCGCGGAGCGTGGTCTCGACGTCCTCGGTCACGTCGTCATCCATGACGAGGTGGTCCACCTCGCGGAGGTCGACGATCGTCGTCAGTCCGACGGCACCCCACTTCGAGTGGTCGGCGAGGACCACGGAGCGACGCCCGGCGCCGACGAACGCCCGGTTGGTCTCGGCCTCGAGGAGGTTCGAGGTCGTCAGTCCCGCCTGCAGGTCGATCCCGCGGACGCCGAGGAAGACGACGTCGCAGTGCAGGGACTCGATCGCCCGCACGGCGACCGGACCGACGAGGGCGTCCGAGGGGGTACGGACGCCGCCGGTCAACACGACCGTCTGGGTGTACGGCTCGTCGGCGCGGTCGGGCCGCGCGAACACCTCGGCCACCGGGAGGGAGTTCGTGACGATGGTGAGCTCCGGGATGGCGCGCAGCTCCTGCGCGAGGGTCCAAGTGGTGGTGCCGCCGGACAGGCCGACCGACATGCCGGGCTCGACGAGGACGGCCGCGCGACGGGCGATGGCGCGCTTCTCGGCCAGCAGTCGGCGTGCCTGGTTGGGGAAGCCCAGCTCGACACGGTCGGGCAGCCGGGGCGTGGTGGCGCCACCACGGACGCGGTCGACGAGGCCCTCCGTGGCGAGTTGCTCGATGTCGCGCCGCACGGTCATCTCGCTGACGCCGAGCGCGGTCGCGAGGTCGACGACGCTCGCCGCACCGTTGCGGCGCACCTCCGACATGATCTGCGATCTGCGTTCTGCACCGAGCACAGCGTCCTCCTTCGACCCGGTTGCCAGTCTGGCACGAGCGCGTGCCGGGCTGAGGCACCGGCGATCCACGACGACGAGACGGAGGCGGACGACGCATGCGTGAGGTACGACATCGGGACTGGTTCGGTGATGAGGTTCGCGACGGCACCTACGGCTACGACCTCGAGGCGCTCCTGGCCGTCGAACCGGTCGTGCCGCCGGCCGGATTCGAGGAGCTGTGGCGCGGGTGGTACGCGGCGGCACGTGAGGTGTCTCCGGATCCGGTCTTGACCCCGATCGGCCGGCAGGGCGCGCACGAGGTCTTCGTCGTCGAGCACACGGTCGCCGACGGCCTCCGTCTGCGCGGATGGCTCGCGATGCCGGCGGGCGGGCCTGCACGCTTCGGGATGGTGCATGGACACGGGTACGGCGGGCGGGAGGCGCCCGACTGGTCCCGCGTCCCGGACGACGCTGCCGTCATCTTCCCGATCGCCCGCGGCCAGGGCGTCTTCAACGCGGGACTCGGAGCGCCGACACCGGAGGACGGGCATGTCCTGTTCGGCATCGACAGCGTCGAGCGGTACGCGCTCGGCCGGTGTGCCGTCGACCTCTGGCACGCGGCGTCGGCGCTGCTCGACGTCGTCGGACCGCTCCCGCTCTACTTCGTCGGTGAGAGCTTCGGCGGCGGGATCGGTGCGCTCGCCCTGCCATGGGACGACCGCTTCGTCGGAGCGACGCTCGTGGTGCCGAGCTTCGGTCAGTACGACCTGCGTCTGCGCCTGCCGTGCGAGGGGAGCGGAGAGCGGGTTCGACACCACGTCGCCGAGCACCCGGAGGCGCGTGAGGTCCTGCGGTTCTTCGACGCGTCGACGGCCGCGGGGTTCGTCCACGTGCCGGTGCGGGTGGAGGCCGCGCTCTGGGACGGACACGTGCCACCACCCGGGCAGTTCGCCGTCGCCAACGCTCTCGAGGATGTCGAGCTGAGCGTCCTCCCCGCCGGGCACACCGAGTACCCGGGGCTCGATGCCGTGCTGGCGGAGTCGTATGCGGCGACGAGGGCGCACGCGCTCCGGTCGGTCGCGCGGGCAGTGGGAGGAGCTGCAGGCGCGAGGTGAGAGGGTGGATGGATGATCGCTGCCCTCACGCTCCCCGTCGCCCTCTCCACACCGGGGCAGGAACTGCTGCTGCGCCGGGCCGACCTGGCCGACCTCGACGCGCTGATGACGCTCCTCGCCGACGACCCGATCAGTGCGTCCCGCGGTGACCTGGCGAACGAGAGCGATCTCCCCCGCGGCTTCAAGTACGCCGTGACGGCGGCGAGCTGAGATGGAGTTCGTCCGCGCACTCGCCCGTTGGCTCCTCGGAGCCGTCCTCACCTTCGCCGGCGTCGGCCACCTCACCTTCGCGCGGCAGTCGTTCGTCGCCCAGGTGCCGCAGTGGCTGCCACTGCCGGTCGACGTGGTCGTCGTGGCGTCGGGAGTCGTCGAGATACTCCTCGGCCTCTCGCTCATCCTGCTCGCCCGGTATCGCATCGCCGTCGGCTGGATCGTCGCAGCGTTCTTCGTCGCGGTGTTCCCCGGCAACATCGAGCAGTTCGTCCGCGGTACCGACGCCTTCGGGCTCGACAGCGATGTCGCGCGCGGTGTCCGACTGGTGTTCCAACCGCTCCTCGTCGTCTGGGCGCTCTGGTCGACGGGAGCGTGGCGAGCGTGGCGGACCAGCCGCCGCCGGTCGTCGTCGACCGAGTCCGGCCTCGGAGCCGCCTAGTCATCCGGCCCCACCGGGTGTCAAGGGGCCTGAGGTTCCAGGCCTGATCAGGCAGGGTTGATGCATGCGATGCATTACATACGCGGGTGAGAACGTTGTGACGACCGATGAGGTCGCGGGCCTCCTGGTTGAGCTGACCGCCGAGCTCGCCAAGCGAGGTCGGGCCGAAGCGGTCACGATTCCGATCGTCGTGGAGTCCGATGACGAGGACGCATCCGCCCAACTCGTGATCGGTCTCGGCAACGACGTGCTCTCAGTGCCGCACGACTGGGACCGCGACGTGCCGGACTTCAGCGAGGCCGAATCGCGTCTGCAGGGCTATCTCGACGACCTCCGCCCGTCCACGACGGCGTACGAGCCACGCGACTCCCTCGAGACCTCGGACGTGCTCGAGGACCCCGACCTCGACCTGCGCGACTTCTCCCGCTGAGACGGACCCGCACGACAACGCCGGCGTCGACCCATCTGGTCGACGCCGGCATTCGTTCGGGTCGCTCAGCGCGGGAGCGGCAGCTTGGCCGTCTCGCGGGCCCGCAGCACGACGATCAGCGTGATGAGCGCGGCCGCCATCACGTAGAACGCGGGGGCGAACCGGTTGCCGGTCGATGCGATCAGGAATGTCGCGAAGTACGGCGTGATCCCGCCGAACACGGCGACCGACAGGTTGTACGCGATCGCCATCGAGCCGTAACGGATGCTGGTCGGGAACAGCTCGGCCATCGCAGCACTCGACGCACCGTCGTAGGCGGCCATGAAGACGCCGAGGATCACCATCGCGACGGCCGCAGCGGCGAAGTTGCCCGCGCTCATGAGCATGAGCGTCGGGTACGTCAACACCAGGAACCCGGCGCAACCGGCGATCATCACCGGCTTCCGCCCGATGCGGTCGCTCAGCAGGCCCATGAACGGCACGAGGATGGCGATGGCGAGCAGCCCGAGCACGGTGACCGCGTAGCTGAGCGGCTGCGAGTAGCCGAGATCGGTCTGGAGGTACGACGGCATGAAGGTCTGCAGGATCCAGTGGCCGACGGCCTTGATGACGACGAAGCCGACGCAGAAGAGCAGCGCCTTCCAGGACGTCCGCAGCGAGGTCCGCAACGGTGACTTCGAGACGGCCCCCTTCGCTTGGATCGCCTGGAACTCGGGGGTGTCCTCGAGCTTGTTCCGCAGGTAGAGGCCCGCGAGGCCGAGCGGCAGGGCGAGGAAGAAGAGCGCGCGCCAACCCCACTCGTTGAGGGCGTCAGTGCCGAGCGTCGAGGTGAAGAGGAGCACGAGGCCCGCACCGACCACGAAGGCCGCGAAGCCGAACACGTCGATGAAGCTCGTCACGAAGCCGCGCCGATTTGACGGGGCGTACTCGGCGAGGAGTGTGGTGGCACCCGAGCTCTCGCCACCGGCGGCGAAGCCCTGCACGAGTCGTACGATCACGAGCAGGATCGGCGCCCAGAGGCCGATGAGGTCGAATGTCGGCAGGAGACCCATGACGACCGTCGCCCCGGAGGTCACGAGGATCACCGTCGCGAGGACCGTCTTGCGCCCGATGCGGTCTCCGAGCGAGCCCCAGAAGAGGCCACCGAGCGGACGCATCACGAAGCCGGCCCCGAACACCGCGAATGCGGAGAGGAGAGCCGCCTGGGTGTTGCCCTGCTGGAAGAAGTTGAGGCTGATGACGGTCGCGAGCGTGCCGTAGAGGCCGAAGTCGAACCATTCGACGAAGTGACCTGCCCCGGCCGCCCAGATCACCTTCCGCATACGGCGTGATCGCTCCGCGTCGTCGTAGGGGGTCTGTGCGCTGTGCGCGGCGGCTTCGGCCAGGGCTGCAGCCTGGGTCCTGCTCTCGTCCATCGGTCCTCACATCGTTGTCGGGGTGCTTCGAGGTTCACCTGCCGAAGAATCTTACCCACTGAATGGGAAAGTCGTACCGCTGAATGGTAGCGTGGCATTCGCCCGGTGGTCGCCACCTGTTCGACGGCCTCCAGGATCACGCATCACGAAGGAGTGTCATCCATGCAGCACCGCACCCAGACCGCAGACGTCGTCGTCATCGGCGGTGGCCTCGCGGGCGTGTCAGCAGCCGTCGCCGCCGCCCGCCTCGGTTCGCGGGTCTCGCTCGTCACCAATCGCCCGGTACTCGGTGGGAACTCGTCGAGCGAGGTTCGGGTGTGGGTGGTCGGAGCGACCGCGCACGGCCACCAGCGGTTCGCACGGGAGACCGGGATCATGGGGGAGCTCTTCCTCGAGAACCAGTACCGCAATCCGGAGGGCAACCCGTTCTACTGGGACCAGACCGTCCTCGACCTCGTGCGCGCCGAGCCGAACCTGCAGCTGCACCTCAACACCGACGTCCGCATCGTCACGATGGAGAAGCCGGCGGACGGTGAGGAGTCGCCGTCGCCGCGGATCGCGTCCGTCACCGGATGGACGATGGGCAGCGAGATCGAGACCGAGTTCGTCGCCCCCGTCTTCATCGACTGCACGGGAGACGGGCTGGTGGGGCATCTCGCCGGTGCCACCTCCCGCATCGGGCGCGAGGGTCGCGCCGAGCTCGGCGAGCCGTGGGCGCCCGAGGTGGCGGACGACGAGCTCCTCGGCAGTTCGATCTTCTTCTACACCAAGGACGCCGGACGCCCCGAGCGGTTCGTCGCTCCCGACATCGCGCGCGACATCCGCGACACCCCGATCCTCACCAACCGGATCATCCGGACCGGCGACAACGGCTGCAACTACTGGTGGATCGAGTGGGGCGGCGAGCTCGACACCGTCGCCGAGAACGAGCAGATCCGAGACGAGCTGTGGAGCGTCGTCTTCGGGATCTGGGACTACATCAAGAACTCCGGCGAGTTCGAAGCCGACACCCTCACGCTCGAGTGGGTCGGATCCATCCCGGGGAAGCGCGAGTACCGTCGGCTCCTCGGCGACCACACCCTCACGCAGAACGACCTGCTCGACCAGGTCGACTTCGAGGACACCGTGGCCTTCGGAGGTTGGTCGATCGACCTGCACCCCGTGGAGGGCGTCTACGCCGAGACCGCCGGTGCGCAGCAGCGGTTCAGCAACGGCACCTACGGCATCCCCTTCCGCAGCCTGTACTCGCGGGACGTCGACAACCTGCTGTTCGCCGGACGCAACATCTCCGCCTCCCATGTCGCGTTCGGGTCCACCCGCGTCATGGCGACCTGCGCCACGCAGGGTCAGGCGGTGGGGACGGCTGCGGCGCTCATCGCCCGCGACAGGCTGACGCCGCGGGAGCTCGCCGGGCAGGCGCTCCCGCTCCTGCAGCGCACGCTCCTCCGCGAGGACGCCCCGGTCATCGGCATCACCACGGACGACCCCGACGATCTGGCCGGGCGGGCGACGGTCTCCGCGTCGAGCGCGCTCGACGCGATCTCCACGCTGGAGCACCTCGGCTCCGGCGAGCGGTTCACCCTCGACCGCGACGTCGCGATCCTCGTACCCGTCGCTCCGTCACTCGACCAGATCACCCTGCTCGTCGACGCTGCACGCGACACGACCCTCGGCGTCGAACTGTGGAGCACCGGCAAACGCCAGAACGCCGTCCCGGTCGAGCACCTCCTCGACGGAGCCGCGGAGATCGCCGCCGGGGTCGGCGTGTCGGCCACCGTCCGCTTCGGATGGACGCCGGAGATCGAGCAGAACGCGGTGCTCGTCGTCCGTGCCAACCCGGACGTCAGCCTGCTCCTCACGGAAGGCCACCCCTACGGGCTCCTCGTGCTGACCGCCAAGCATGCTTCGGACGAGGTGTTCGACGACCACATCCCCGAGGAGCAGGACCAGGCGATCCTGGACTGGAACGCGCGGAAGCTGCGCGGCCGGAGCGTCGCGCTGACCGTCGGTGGAGACACCACGGCGTACCGCCCGGAGCGGATCGTCGACGGCTACCAGCGACCGTACGGGGGACCGCACCTGTGGTCCTCGGAGCGACTCGCTGACAACCGCGATCTGGTCGCCGAGCCCGAGGTCCTCACACTGCACTGGGACGAGCCCGTCGATGTCGCGTCCGTGCGGATCGTGTTCAACGACGACGTCGACGTGGACCTCATCAACCTGCACCACCACCGCACCGACTTCGAGGCGGTCCCCGAGCTCGTCGCCGACTACCGACTCGAGGGGAGACCCGCGGGTGCGGCTGAAGGGACGTGGACGGTGTTGGCCGAGGTCGAGGGGAACCGCCACCGCCACCGGATCCACGACGTCGAGCCCGTGCGGGTCGACGCCCTCCGTGTCGTCGTCACGGCCACGAACGGCTCGCCCTACGTGAGTGTCGCGAGTGTGAAGGTCTTCGAACAGCCGAGCGGGCGCACCACCCGGCCGCGCCGAGCCCGACCGCTACGCTGAACACGGCCTCCGAGGCCGGACATCCGAACCGACACCGACACCGTGGAGGACCCGTGGCAGGTGAGATCCAGCAGGGCATCGGCCGTGCGGCATCCGTGCTCGCCGTGCTCGGCGCATCGACCACCGGACCGTTGCGGGCCTCCGACATCGCCCGTGCCACCGGTCTCGGCACCTCGACGACCGCACGCCTCCTCGGCACGCTCGAGGAGCTCGGATATGTGACGAAGGCGGCCGACAGCCCGTCCTACGCCATCGGGGCGACCATCCTGGCGCTCGCGAGCGAAGGGCTCAACCAGAACCCGGTGCACCGGGAGTCACGTGCTCCCGCTCAGGAGCTCGCGCAGCGGATCGGCCTCAGCGTCAACGTCGGCGTCCTCGACGGCTCGAGCCTCATCTACCTCTGCCACTTCGAGGGAGCCCTCGCACCGAAGTCGCACTCGATGATCGGGCTGCGCCAGCCACTGCACGCGTCCGCGCTCGGCAAGTGTCTGCTCCTCGACCTCGACGCGGACGGTCTCCGTGCGCTGCTCGGTGACGAGCCGCTCCCGCGCTACACGGCCAACACCATCACGGAGCACGCGGCCCTCGCCGCGGAGCTCGCGGCGGCGCGGGAACGCGGCGTCTGCATGGAGGACCAGGAGCTCGCGTTGGGTCGTCTCGGGATCGCGGCGCCGATCCGCGACGCGAACGCCAGAGTCGTGGCGGCGATCTCGATCTCGGGTCGGCTGAGCCTGATGCGCGAACGCGACCTCGACGTCCTCACCGAGGACCTCATCGAAGTGGCCGACCGCATCAGCGTCGGTCTCGGGCTCATCTCCGCGATCCCGTCCTCCTGATTCGTCCTCCCGCATCCGATCTCACGAACCGAAGGTGACCCGTGGCGCAATTCGACCTCCCCCTCGCCCAGCTCCAGCAGTACCGGCCCGACCGCGAGGAGGCGCCGGACTTCGACGCGTTCTGGGCGGACACCCTCGCCGAAGCCCACGCCCTCGCCCAGCCGACGGTGCGTGAACGATCCGACCCTGAGCTGACCGGTCTCGTCGTCGAGGACGTCACGTTCTCCGGATTCGGCGGCGACCCGATCAAAGGCTGGTTCATCCGGCCGGCGGGCGCGACCGAGCCCCTCCCGTGCATCGTGCACTACATCGGGTACAGCGGCGGTCGCGGGCTCGCCCACCAGTGGACGATGCACCCGTCCGCGGGCTACGCCGTGTTCGTCATGGACACCCGCGGCCAGGGGAGCGCGAACCTGCCGGGCGCGACGGCCGACCCGTTCGGAAGCGGTCCGCAGGTCGCCGGCAAGATGAGCGCCGGGCTCGACAGCCCCGAGACCTACTACTACCGTCGGGTCTTCACGGACGCGGCGCTCGCCGTCGACGCGGTGCGCAGCTTCCCGGAGGTCGACCCCGCCCGGGTCGTCGTCGCCGGTGGGAGCCAGGGCGGCGGCATCGCGCTCGCCGCGGCCGGGCTCTGCGAGGGACTCGCGGCGGCGCTCGTCGACGTCCCGTTCCTGTCGCACTTCCGTCGTGCCCTGCAGATCACCGACGCGAGCCCCTTCGCCGAGCTGAAGACGTACCTCATCAGCCGACGTGGTCACGAGGAGGAGGTGTTCCGGACGCTCTCGTACTTCGACGCGACGAACTTCGCCGCCCGCGCGACCGCCCCCGCACTGTTCTCCGTCGCGCTCTGCGATGCGGTGTGTCCGCCCTCGACGGTGTACGCGGCGTTCAACCACTACGCGGGCACGCAGAAGGACATCGCCGTCTACCCGTACAACGGGCACGAGGGTGGCGGGCCGGTGCAGCAGCAGGCGCAGCTGACCTTCCTCGCGGACCTCCTCGCCTGACGCGCCGTTCGCCCGAAGATGGGCGAGCGGGCGTGGGACGATGTGCACGTGACTGAGACCGGCGGTACCGACCCGACACTGACGACCAACCGTCGTCGGACGCGGGCCGGCATGATCGCGGCGATGGCGCTCGTGCTCTCGTTCGCGGCCGGAGCGACCGACGCCTTCGCGTTCCTCCAGCTCGGCGGCGTCTTCACCGCGAACATGACCGGCAACTTCGTGCTGGCCGGACTCACGAGCAGACCGGACTTCGGCGAGGTCCTGCTCGGGGCGACGGTCGCCGTGCTGCTGTTCTCCGTCGGGACGTTCCTGGCCTTCCGTTTCACGAGGCTCGTCGCCACCCCTGGGCGGCCTCCGGAGGCGCCGCAGCACCGGCTCGTCCTCGTCCTCGGCGGTGCGGTGGTCGCGCAGGCGTGCGTCCTCATCGGATGGATCGTGTCCTCCGACCTGCGCACGACGCCCGTGATCTGCGCCCTCATCGCGCTCTCCACGCTCGCGATGGCGGGGCAGACGGCCGTCGCGCGACGCATCGAGCGGTCGGGCGTGACGACCACCTTCGTGACCGGCACCCTCACGAGTCTCATGCAGAGCCTCGCCGACGGCGTCCACGACCACCACCTCATCCGCATCGGCGCGATCGTGCTGCTCGTGACGGGCGCCCTCTGCGGCTCGCTCCTCACCGGTGTGGACCCGGTGTTCGGTGCCGCGCTGCCCCTCCTCCCGTCGATCGTCGGGCTGGTCCTCCTCCGGCTCGCGCCGACGGTCTCCAACGCCTGATCCACCGAACTTCGAGCGCGTGTCCGAGACGCGCCGCCGTCAGTGGGTGAGCTGCGCCCGGATGACGATGGGGAAGTGGTCGCTCGCCTCCGAGGTGGGTTCCTGCTCGTCCACGAGGGCTTCGATCGGTTCCAGTCGGGTGTGCGGCGCGACGCTGCCTGAGCGGCCGAGCACCCAATCGATGCGTGCGTTCCCGGGACGCTGCGGACCGTAACCCTGGAACGTGCCGATGCTGTCGCTCTCCACCGGCGAGAGGTCGACGAACCCGGCGTCCGCCAGCGCGTCGTGCGCCGCCGATCCACGCTCGGTGTTGAAGTCACCGGTGAGGAGGACGGGCACGTCCACGCCGGAGAAGCGGTCGGCGATCAGTTTCGCACTGCGCGTCCGGACGTCATCGCCGTGCGGCGTACCTTCGTGGTCGAGGTGGGTGTTGGCGAAGACGAGCTCATCGCCGGTGCGGCGCTCGCGGAGCCTGACCCAGGTGACGAACCGCGCGTGCAGTGACGGCCAGGTGTTCGAGCCAGGCTCATCGGGGGTGTCCGACAGCCAGAACTCGCCGGCGTCGAGCTGCTCGAACCGCGAGCGGCGGAAGCACACCGGTCCGTACTCGCCGGCCGAACCGCCGTCACGGCCCTGCCCGAACCAGTCGTACTCGGCGAGGCCCGGGAGCAGGTCGTGCAGCTGATGCTCGCGGACCTCCTGCAGCCCGAGGAGGTCCGGAGCGTTGCGGGCGATGACCTGCGAGACGAGCGGTGCACGGTCCACCCACTCGTGACCGGGCTGGGCGACGGCGGTGCGGATGTTGTAGCTCATGACGGTCAGGACGTTCTGGGTCAGGATGGATTCGCTCACCCGGCCAGCGTAGGGGAGCCGGGTGACGGGGAGCTGTCCCCATGTCGCCGGGCGGTCCGTCTGCCTAGACTCGCCCCATGACCTTCGACCTCCGCGACGCCCAGGCCCGGATCCTCGCGCTCAACAGCGAAGAACTCCCCTTCATCTACGACCCGACACCCGACGGGATCGTCGCGCACTGGCGCTACGCCGACCAGCGCTGGCTCGGCTTCATCGGCGCCGGGATGTTCAGTGCCGAGTACGAGCTGCGGGTCGAGCTGCACCCCGAGGACGGGGAGTGGGAGTTCCACGAGCAGTCGTCCTCCTCGAAGACGACGCTCGGCGTCGGCGGTCTGTCGACGAAGCGCACCTGGCAGTCCGGCCCGCAGAAGTCCTTCTCCTTCGGGCGGAGCGTCGCGCCCATCTCGCAGTCCACCGACCGCGATGGCACGACGACCGGCCAGTTCATGGGTTACGAGTTCACGACCGACGAGGTCAAGCAGCCCGTGATCGACACCCTGACCGCCGCCGGCTGGAAGCCGCGCAAGGGGTTCTTCGGCAAGCTGTTCGGAGGCTGATCAGCCGGCCCCGAGTCGCCCGGACCTGCACGGAGATCGCTGAATTCCGTGCAGATCCGGGCGACTCACGCACGCACCACGACCGCCGCTAGGCTTTCAGGAACCTCGCCGCCGAACGGACGGATGGACCTGTGCTCGTCACCATCACCTCGACCGCGCCGTCGGCCGCCGACCTGGGGCACCTCGTCCGCAAGCATCCCGCACGGGCGCAGAGCTTCGACCTCAGCGTCGGGCGCGCCCACGTGTTCTACCCGGAGGCGACCGACGAGCGGTGCACCGTGGCCCTGCTGCTCGAGGTCGACGCGATCGCGCTCGTCCGTCAGAAGCGCTTCGGCGGCGGTGACAGTGCGTCGCTCTCGCAGTACGTGAACGACCGACCGTACGCGTCGTCGTCGATGGTCGCCGTCGCGATCGGACAGGTGTTCCGCAGCGCCATGACCGGCCGCAGCGACTCCCACCCGGAGCTCGCCGCGGCAGTGCTCCCACTGACGATCACCGTCGCCGCGGTGCCGTCGCGAGGTCTGGAGCAGCTGGCGACCCGACTCTTCACCCCGCTCGGCTGGACCGTCGTCGAACGGGCGATCCCGCTCGACCCGACGGTCCCCGCGTGGGGCGACTCGCGATACGTCGACCTCGAGTTGACCGGGGATCTCCGCCTCGCGGACGCGCTCCGCCAGCTCTACGTCTTGCTGCCCGTGCTCGACGACGCCAAGCACTACTGGGTCTCCGACGACGAGGTCGGCAAGCTCCTCCGCGCCGGCGAGGGGTGGCTGGCCGATCACCCCGACCGGGACCTGATCACCAAGCGGTATCTCGCGCACCAGTCGCGGATGGTCACCGATGCGCAGTCGCAACTGGACCCGGAGGCGAGGACCGACGGGGACGACACGGCCACCGCGTCAGAGACGAAGCGTGCCCCGGCGCTCGCCGGCCTGCGCGCCGAGGCGGTCCTGCAGGCGCTCACCGACGTGCGGGCTCGGTCGGTCGCCGACGTCGGGTGCGGCGAGGGCGCCCTCCTCACTCGATTGCTGGCGGATCCTCTCGTCACCTCGGTGATCGGTACCGACGTCTCCGCGCGCGCGCTCGCATCCGCGTCGCAGCGGCTCGGGCTCCGCGACGCGAGCGACCGCACCCGTGAGCGTGTCCAGCTGCTGCAGTCCTCGGCGACCTACGCCGACACCCGGCTGCGCGGACTCGATGCGATCGTGCTGATGGAGGTCGTGGAGCACATCGACGCCGAGCGCCTCGATGCACTCGAGGCTTCGATCTTCGGTGCTGCGGCTCCCGAAGCCGTGATGGTCACGACGCCGAACCGCGAATACAACGCGTTGTATCCGTCGTTGCCGGCGGGCTCGTTCCGGCACCCGGACCACCGCTTCGAGTGGGACCGTCAGGAGTTCGCGACCTGGTGCACCACTGCGGCCGAGCGGTACGGCTACGGCGTCGAGCACCGCACGGTCGGCGACGTCGACCCGCAGCTCGGCTCGCCGACGCAGCTCGCCGTCTTCCGGAAGGCCATCGCATGAGTGACCTCGAGCACACCCCCGCCGCCCTGCCGATCCCCGAACTGTCACTCGTGGTCCTCATCGGCGTGAGCGGGTCCGGCAAGTCGACCTTCGCCGCCACGCACTTCGGCCGGTTCGAGACCCTGTCGAGCGACTTCTTCCGCGGGCTCGTCTCCAACGACGAGACCAACCAGGCCGCCAGCGCGGACGCCTTCGCCGCACTCCGCGATGTCGCCGCACGCCGCCTCGACGCCGGGCTCCTGACGGTCATCGACGCGACCAACGTCCAGCCGGCCTCGCGCAAGTCGCTCATCGATCTGGCACGCAACCACGACGTCCTCCCTGTCGCCGTGGTGCTCGACGTCCCGGAGCGCGTCTGCATCGAGCGCAACGAGGCCCGCGAGGACCGCTCGTTCGGCGCGGCCGTCATCACCCGGCAGCAGGACCAACTGCGTCGGTCGATGCGGCACCTCAGCAAAGAGGGCTTCCGGAAGGTCCACGTGCTCTCCGGCGTCGAGGCGATCGCGCAGGCGTCGTTCGTGCGTGAGCCGCTGCTCAACGACCGCCGTCAGGAGCGCGGTCCCTTCGACGCGATCGGCGACGTGCACGGGTGCAGGAGTGAGCTCGAGAAGCTGCTCACGAAGCTCGGGTACGTGATCGAGCGCGACGTGGAGGGTCGACCGATCGACGCCGCGCACCCCGAGGGCCGCCGCGCGATCTTCCTCGGCGACCTCGTCGACCGCGGGCCGGACACCCCTGGCGTGCTGCGACTGGCGATGGGGATGGTCGGCGCGGGGCATGCCTTGGCGGTGCCCGGCAACCACGAGTCGAAGCTCGTCCGCGCGCTGCAGGGCAAACGGGTGCAGACCAGCCATGGGCTCGCCGAGTCGCTCGCCCAACTGGCCGAGGAGCCGGAGGAGTTCCGGGCCGAGGTCGAGCGGTTCTGCCGCGAGCTCGTCGCGCACCTCGTCCTCGACGACGGGAAGCTCGTCGTCGCGCACGCCGGCCTGATCGAGCAGTATCACGGACGCGCCTCCGGGCGGGTGCGGTCGTTCGCGCTGTACGGCGACACCACGGGGGAGACCGACGAGTACGGCCTGCCCGTGCGGCTGCCGTGGGCGGAGGACTACCGGGGTAAGGCGACCGTCCTCTACGGCCACGTACCGACCCTCGACGCCGAGTGGGTCAACAACACGATGTGTCTCGACACCGGCTGCGTCTTCGGCGGCAAGTTGAGTGCCCTGCGGTGGCCGGAGCGCGAGGTCGTCGACGTCCCGGCCGAGCAGGTCTGGTACGAACCCGTCGTGCCGCTCGGCCGCCCGACCGGTCCCGCCGGCGAGCAGCGGGATCCCGGGCTGCTGCGCATCGACGACGTCCTCGGCAAGCAGGTCGTCGAGACGCGCGTCTCGGGCCGGGTCGGCATCCGCGAGGACGCCGCGGCCGGCGCACTCGAGGTCATGAGCCGGTTCGCGATCGACCCTCGGCGCCTGGTCTACCTGCCGCCGACGATGAGCCCGCCGAGCACCTCGCAGCGGAAGGACCTCCTGGAGCACCCCGCTGAGGCGTTCGAGGCGTATCGCCGGGAGGGGCTCGACCGGGTGGTCTGCGAGGAGAAGCACATGGGCTCGCGTGCCGTCGTGCTGCTCACGCGTGATCCGGCACCCTTCGGCGCTCCCGCGGGGTGGCGCGGAACCGTCCACACCCGCACCGGTCGACCGTTCTTCGACGATGCGACGACGCAGACGCTCCTCACCCGGCTCGACGCCGCCGTGGAGCGAGCCGGTCTCTGGGAGGAGCTCGACGCCTCCTGGATGCTCGTCGACAGCGAGCTGCTGCCGTGGTCGGTGAAGGCGGAGAGTATGATCCGCGACCAGTACGCCTCGGTGGGAGCTGCCGCGACCGCAGCGCTCCCGGCGGCCGTCCGCGTGCTGGAGCAGGCGTCGTCGACCGGTGTCGACGTCTCGGACCTGCTCGAGCGGACGCGCCGTCGGGCCGAGGCCGCTGACGCCTACGTCGCGGCCTACCGTCCGTACACCGCGCCCTCGAACGGTCTGGAGGGCGTGCAGCTCGCGCCGTTCCAGCTCCTCGCCTCGACCGGTACGAGCCACCTGGGCCGCGACCACGCCTGGCACCTCTCGGTGGCGGACCGCCTCGCGGACGCCGACCCGGAGCTCATCCGCCGGACCCGCTCGATCGAGGTCGACCTCACCTCGTCGGCGTCCGAGGACGCCGCGACCGCGTGGTGGGAGGAGCTGACCGGTGCGGGTGGTGAGGGCATGGTGGTGAAGCCCGTGGCCGGCCTCGTCCGCGGTGAGAAGGCGCTCGCGCAGCCCGGCATCAAGGTGCGGGGCCGTGAGTACCTGCGCATCATCTACGGTCCCGACTACACGGAGCCCCACAACCTCGAGCGCCTGCGCGATCGGGACATCGGCCACAAGCGGTCGATGGCGCTGCGTGAGTACGCGCTCGGTGTCGAGGCGGTCGAGCGGTTCGTCGCCGGTGAACCGACCTGGCGGGTGCACCAGGCCGTCTTCGGCGTGCTCGCCATGGAGTCCGAGCCGATCGACCCACGCCTCTAGCGTCGACCCCGGTCCCTGCGTTCCACCTTTCGGTCCCAGAGCTTGTCGAAGGGCGGGGGCAGGCCGTGTGCCCTTCGACAAGCTCAGGGACCGGGTTGCACCTCAGGGACCGGGTTGCACCTCGGGGACCGGGTTGCACCTCGGGGCCCGGGCTGCAGCTCCGCGGCCCCGGCGGGTCGTCAGCGGAGGACGGAACTCAGCAGGAGGCTCGTCTCGCTGTTGACGACGCCCTCGATGCGTCGGATCCCGCCGAGCACGCGGTCGAAGTCGGTCAACGTCTCGGTGCGGAGTTCCGCGACGAGGTCCCACCCGCCGTTGGTGGTGTGGAGCGCGCTGATCTCCGGGAAGCCGCGGAGCTGGCGGATGACGTGATCGGTGGTGCGACCCTCGACCTCGATGAACGCGATCGCGCGGATGGTGCCGGGATCGAGTTCGTCACGCACCCGGACCGAGAATCCGACCACCGTGCCGGAGGAGACGAGTCGCTCCAGACGGCTGTTCACGGTCGCCCGGGCGACGTCCAGCGACCGGGCCAGGCTCGCGACCGACGCACGGCCGTCGGCTCGGAGCGCAGCCAACAGCCTCCGGTCCAGATCGTCCAGCGCAGCCATGCACATAATGTACAACCGAGTTACTCACATTGTGCATAACCTGTGCACAAATCGTGCATCCCGGGAATGGAAAGTGCAGATCGTCGAAACCTAGGCTCGAAGCAACCGCGAGTGGTCCGCTCCGGTCGGCTCCGAGCCCGAACTCGTCTGGAAGGGAACGTCATGACGCGTTTCGTCGATGTCCGCAACATGGTCCGCTGGACGGCAGACCGAGGTCCCGAGCGCATCATCGCCGGCATGATCGGCTACCTCGAGGCCGACTTCCGCCGCTGGCCGTCGTTCGACAAGAGCCCGCGGGTCGCGAGTCACACGCCGTTCGGCGTCATCGAGCTCATGCCGACGAGCGACCACGAGACGTACGCCTTCAAGTACGTGAACGGCCACCCCTCCAACCCCGCCCGGGGCTACCAGACGGTCACGGCGTTCGGCGTCCTCGCCGACGTGCACAACGGCTACCCCACCTTCCTCGCCGAGATGACGCTCCTCACGGCCCTCCGGACCGCCGCGACGTCGGGCATGGTCGCGAAGCACCTCGCCCGTCCCGACTCGAGCGTCCACGCGCTCATCGGCGCCGGTAGCCAGGCCGAGTTCCAGGCTCTCGGCATGCGTGCCGCCCTCGGGATCGACACGGTGCGGATCTGGGACGTCGACCCGCTCGCGATGGACAAGTTCGCGCGCAACCTGGAGCCGCTCGGATTCGAGGTCGTCATCGGGACGAGTGCCGCCGACGCCGTGGCGGGCGCGGACGTCGTCACGACATGCACGGCCGACAAGGCGCTCGCGACCGTGCTCACGAACGACCTGGTCGAGCCCGGCATGCACTTGAACGCCATCGGTGGCGACTGCCCCGGCAAGACGGAGCTCGAGGCGTCGATCCTCGATCGCGCCGAGGTGTTCGTCGAATTCCCGCCGCAGACCCGCATCGAGGGCGAGATCCAGCAGATGGCTCCCGACTTCCCGGTGATCGAGTTCTGGCAGGTCCTCACGGGTGCCGTCCCCGGCCGCACCTCGCGGGAGCAGATCACGCTCTTCGACTCCGTCGGCTTCGCGATCGAGGACTTCACCGCGCTGCGCTTCCTCCGCGACTCCGTCGACGGCAGCGAGTACTTCGAGGAGATCGACCTCGTCGCCGCCCCCGACGACCCGAAGGACCTCTTCGGGCTCGTCGGTGCGCTCTCTCCCGTCGGCTGAGTCCCACATGTCCGTCCAGGCGCCGTCGGCCGTGGTGCTCATCCGGCCGCACCGGTTCACGCCGAACCCGCTGACCGCGGCCGACAACGTCTTCCAGGTGGCGGAGGGCGTCCCGTCGGCGTCCGTGGCCGGGGTGGCTCACGCGGCGTTCGACGAGGTCACCGCCGTGGCGCAGGCCCTCGATGCCGCGGGCGTCCGCGTCCACCTGTTCGACGATGAGGACCCGGACCGCCCCGACAGCGTCTTCCCCAACAACTGGCTGTCCACCCATGCGGGCGGGCACCTGGCCGTCTACCCGATGTACGCGGTGAACCGCCGACGCGAGCGCCGGTGGGACATCGTCGAGATGCTGAAGCGCGAGTACCGCGTGCAGGACGTCATCGACTACTCGGGGCTGGAGCTCGACGACGTGTTCCTCGAGGGCACCGGTGCGATGGTGCTCGATCACGCAGCGCGAGTGGCGTTCGTCGCGCGATCCCACCGTGCCGACCCGATCGCCCTCGAGCGGTTCTGCACCAACTTCGGCTACGAGCCGCTCGTCTTCGACGCGGTCGACCCCCACGGGGTCCCGATCTACCACACCAACGTCATGATGGGCGTGGCGACCGAGTTCGCGCTCGTCGGTCTCGACCTGATCGCCTCGCCGGCGCGGCGCGATCAGGTGATCGAGCGGCTGACGGCTCACGGACGGACGATCGTCGATCTCGACTACGGACAGGTCTGCGACTTCGCCGGTAACGCGATCGAGTTGCGTTCGGCGACGGGGGAACGCCTCCTCGCGATCTCGAGTCGCGCCGTCCAGAGTCTGCGGTCGGAACAACTCGCGATCATCGAGCGCAGCTGCCGGATCCTGCCGCTGGACGTCCCGACGATCGAACTCGCCGGGGGTTCCGTCCGATGCATGATCGCCGGGATCCACCTGGACCGGCGGCCTGCGGCGACGGCTTCCGATGTGGCACGGACCGCCCAGCTCGCCCGGTCCTAGTTCCACCGATCGGTGATCCGATTAACGCAAATCCGTCCGTCAGACGCGGTGCCTGGGCCCGACAGGCCTCCGCCGATGGCTGATCGCGCGCGCATGGGCTAGATTGACGATCGATCAGCTGATCGACGTGGAATCCGGCCGACGTCCTCTCTGACCGAGGTGCAGGGAGTGGGCGATCATGCCGCTGTTGGAACATGAAGCCTCTCGACGCGGCCGACTCCGGGTGTTCGCCCGCGCACAGCTCCCGTTCGCGATCGCCTTCGGCATCGTCGCGATCCTCGTCGCGATCGTCCTGCCCGAGCGGTTCTTCACGGTCGCCGTCCTCTCGGGCACCGCTCTCGCGGCGATCAGCACCCTCCTGGCGGGATTCCTGCCCTGGGAACGCTGGCCGACGCACGCGATGGCCGTCATCGCGGTCCTCGACCTCCTCGCCGTCGCGAGCATCCGGCTCGAGCTCATCAGCGTGACTCCGGGCGCGAGCCTGCTCTGCATCTTCCCCGTCCTCTGGTTGGCGTTCGGGTTCACCCCGCGGATGATCATCCTGGCCGTGGCGGGGACCCTGTTCATCAGCAGTGCTCCCTACGTCCTCCGGGCTCGCACGCCGGAGACCGCCGTGGACTGGCTCAATGTCGCCCTGCTGCCCATGCTCACGATCGGTATCGCGGTCGCCGTGAACATCGGGGCCCGCCAACTGCGACGGAGCCGACAAGCCATCCAGGAGCAGGCCGCGCAGCTCGAACGCTCGCTCGCCAGGGCGCTCGACGCGGAGGCGCTCGCCGAATCGATCCTCGAGACGGTGGACGCGGGCGTGGCCTTCTACACGGCGGACGGCACCCTGGGCGTGGCGAACGCGCATGCCGCGGACATGGTCGCCGCCGTCGGGTTCCGGCTGGACACCCCGCCGTATGCCGGGGAACACGTGCTCCAAGCCGACCGCCGGACACCGATCCCGTTCGACGAGCAGATCATCCCCAGGGCGCTGCGGGGCGAGCTGCTGTCGAACCATCTCGAATGGGTGGGGGAGGCCGGGCAACAGCGTGCGATCCTCGCCAGCTCCACGCGGGTCATGCGCAACGGCGACACGCATCTGGGGACGGTCATCGTCGCACACGACGTCACCGAGCTCGCGAATGCGATCAACGTCCGTGAGGCGTTCCTCACGACGGTCTCGCACGAGTTGCGGACGCCGCTCACCTCCATCCACGGCTACCTCGAACTGATCATGGACGACGCCGAGGTCGACGCCCCCGGCCTGCTCCCGGCGCTGCGGGTGGTCCAGCGCAACGCGGTCGAGTTGGAGCGGCGGGTGCAGGAGCTGTTGACCGCGTCCGACTCCACGGTCCAGATCGCGCCGAGTCGTATCGACCTCACGGACGTCGCCACGCGTGCGATCGAGACGTCGACCGCGGGAATCTCGGGTCCGGCCGTCCGACTGCACGCCGACGCGGCGGCGGTCGTCTCCGCGGACCCCGAGCAGGTCCTCCGTGCGATCACCGAGCTCGTCGCCAACGCCGTGAAGTTCACGCCGGCCGATGGGACGGTCGACGTGGTCGTCGAGCCGGGCGACGGGCACGCCGAGGTGACCGTCAGCGACACGGGCGTCGGGATGAGTGCCGACGAACTCCGTCAGGCCTTCGACAAGTTCTACCGGGCCGAGTACGCGCGGGACCAGGCGGTGCAGGGCGTGGGACTCGGCCTGCCGGCAGCGCGGGCGATCGCCGAGGCCCATGGCGGCTCCGTGACCCTGCGGAGCACGCCCGCTACGGCCAGCGCCCCCGGTGCGACCGTCGCAACGCTCGTCCTGCCATCGGAGCCTGTCCGCACACCGTCACGATGACGCGAACGCGCGGCCAGCCCTAGTCTGCTGACGGTTCACCGAGGAGTGCCGACCGTGCCGCGTCGAGGCCGGTGACCTCGGCCGTCCAGTCGGGCCGAATGAACTCGTCGCGGTGCAGCCGGAGGCCCTGCGACTCGACGAGTTCGCCCGGTCGGCCGATGAAGCGTTGCAGACCGTTGTCCCGATAGCCGAGTCGACGCGAGACGCCGAGCGATGCGCCGTTCCAGACGGCGGCGTCCGACACGGCGACCTCCGCGGCGAGGTGGTCGAAGGCGAACTGGAGCATGCCGGCCCGCATCTCGATGCCGAGCCCCTTGCCCTGCTGTGCCTGCGTCAACCAGGAACCGCTCCCGACCGTCCGGGTGACGGCGAAGTCGCGGGCGCCGACGTCCTGCAGACCGATCGGCGTCCCGTCCAGGAGGATCGCGAGATTGAGCGTCCAGGAGGAAGGAGTCACCGTTGCGCGCTGCGTCCAGAGGAACCGAGCCGTCTCGCGGATGAGTTGTTCGCGCGGCTGGTCGGTCCACGGTGTGGAGAACGGCATGACGGCGGGGTCGTGGACGCCGGCGAGGGCGGCCTCGATCAGTCCGGGGAGGTCCTCGTCGCGCACGAGGCGCAGGACGAGTCTCGGCGTGCGGATCTCCAGGCCGAAGAGCGGCCAGACGTCGGTGAGGCTGAGCATCAGGCCACGGTATCGCCTCGGGCGGACGCCAGCACCCGCCAGGTGCCGGGAAGCGCTGTAGCCGGTCGAGGCCGCCCTGTCGAGCCGGGGGTATGGAGGGCGGCTTCCGTGACACACTCGACGCGCCGCGGGATCGCGGCCCGGTTCGACGATGAGAAGGGCTCCACGATGAAGTACACGCACCTCGGCCGCACGGGGACGACGGTCTCCCGGATCGTGCTCGGCACGATGAACTTCGGCGATCGGACCAGCGAGGAGGACTCGTTCGCGATCATGGACCGGGCGTTCGACCTCGGCGTCAACTTCTTCGACACGGCGAACGCGTATGGCGGCAGCGCCGGTCGTGGCGCGACGGAGGAGATCATCGGCCGCTGGTTCGCAGCCCGCCCCGGCGTCCGTGACGACATCGTCCTGGCGACGAAGGTCCACTCGCCCATGGTCGCCCCGAACGACGACGGCTCGGATGTGGTGAACGCGCGTGGTGCGTCGGCTTGGCAGGTGCGTCGCGAGGCGATCGCGTCGCTCGAGCGACTGCAGACGGACCGGATCGACCTGTACCAGTTCCACCACATCGACCGTCACATCTCCTGGCAGGAGCTGTGGCAGGCCATGGAGGTGCTCGTCGCGCGCGGCGAGGTCGTCTACACGGGCAGCTCGAACTTCGCGGCGTGGAACATCGCGCAGGCGAACGAGGTCGCATCTCAGCGGCACTTCCTCGGTCTCGTCAGCGAGCAGTCGCTCTACAACCTCGCGCAGCGCTCGATCGAACTCGAGGTCATCCCCGCCGCGCAGCACTACGGGCTCGGCATCCTGCCGTGGTCGCCGCTGTCCGGTGGTCTGCTGAGCGGTGGTTCCTCCGACAAGCGCGCGCGGTCGGGCGAGTCCCGCATCACCGAGGCCCGTGCCAAGCAGCAGGAGCAACTCGACGCCTACGACCGCTTCGCGGCCGAGCGTGGCTGGACCTCGGCGTCGCTCGGTCTCGCGTGGCTTCTGCACCAGCCCGGCGTGACCGGCCCGATCATCGGACCGCGCACGATCGAGCAGCTGGAGTCCGCCGTCGCAGCAGTCGACATCGAGCTGAGCGCCGATGACCTCGCCTCTCTCGACGAGCTCTTCCCCGGTCCCGGTGGCCAGGCCCCGGAAGCCTACGCCTGGTAGGAACGTGCGACGCGGCCGACCGCCTCGCTGATGGCGGTCGGCCCGGTGTTCACTTCGAGGATCCGCCGGTTGATGGTCGGCTCGAGGACGAGTGCCTCGAGGACCGCGGCCACGTCTTCGCGTGTGATCTCGTCGTGGAGCTCGGCGGGCCCGAGGGCGACCGTCCCCCGGCCCGGGTCGTCGGTCAGCAGGGACGGGCGGAGGATGACCCAGTCGATCGGCTGACGGGTGAGGGCGACCTCCGCCCGTTTCTTGACGGCGAAGTAGTGTTCCTCGTCGTCGCTCAGCTGCCGCTCGCGCCAGGCCTCCGGCAGGACGGACAGCAAGATGAGGCGTTTTCCCGGTGATGCCATCACTGCATCCGACACGCGCTGGAGCGCCGCGTCGTCGATGTCGTTTGTCACGCTTTGAGCTCCGGCGTTCGACCCCGCGGCGAAGACGATGACGTCCCAGTCCGAGATCATCGACGTGATCTCCTCTGTGGTGGCGACCCCGAGCTCGCCGGTCACGGTCGTCACTCCGTCGGCGTGGAGGGCGGGGTCCAGCAGCGACCTCGTGAGACCTGCGACGCTGGCGCCTCTGGCGCGGAGCCGGGTCGCCAGCATGCGACCGACCCTGCCCGTGATCCCGAAGATGAAGACGCGCGTTGAGGATGCGATCGAAGTCTCCTCTATCGAACCTTCGGTGGCGGCGATGGTGTCTCGTGGCATTATGGGTGATCCTCTCGATCCATTACCTACTGATAGTAACTTACTAAGAGTAGATAGTATCGGGGGATGGAAACCACCGCGGACGACAGCCTGAGCTCGACGCCGAAACGTCGCCTCTCGTGGGAAGCGCGCCACGCGCAGTTGCTCGATGCGTTCCGCGACCTCATCCGCACGCAGGACCTTGCGGATGTCACCCTGGCGCGTGTGGCCGCGCACGCCGGCGTGACGAAGCCCGTGGCCTACGACCACTTCGGCGATCTGTCGGGCCTGTTCTCCGAGGCCTACCGAGCCTTCGAGTCCCACCAGCGGGACGTCCTGCTCCGGGCCCTCGAGAGCGCCCCGCGGGACCTCGATGCTGTCGCCGACCTGGTCGCCGAGGCCTACATCGCGTGCTGGGTCGCTGAGGGGTTGGAGCTTTCGGCCGTGGTGGACGCCCTCCGCGGGTCGAAGACCCTGAGCGCCCTGCGGTCGGAGGCGGAGCTGGCGTATCTCGAGATCTGTCGCGAGGCGCTGGAGCCTTGGACCGGACCCCTCGTGAGTGCATCGTTGGTAGCTGTCGTCGGTGCCGGGGACGCCCTCGCCCGAAGTGTCATGTCCGGGTCGCTCTCAACCGCCCAGGCCTCCTCGACACTCGCCGTGGTGGTTCGTGCCGTCGCGTCGGCGTCTGCCGTCCCCGATGCCACTCGAGACCGCAGGACCTGAGCGGCACCTTCCTCAGCGTGGGGAGTCGGCGGGAGCGAGCGCGATGACGTGTTCGCCGACCCACCCCCCGTTATGGTTGCTCCATGGCTCGCGCACCCTGGAATCGACCCGGCGAATCTCCACAGATACGACGGCTTCGCATCGTGATGTTCTGGACCGCCGTCGTCCTCGTCGTGGCATTCGTCGCCATCCTCGTGTACTTCGTCGTGCGATCGGCTGAAATCGCCGGTCTGTAAGGGCGGCCCGCGGCGAGCCGCTCGGGCTCGATGCGACAACGGCCTCTTTCGCTGTCGCGGCCTTCGGATGCCTTCCCGGGGACGGCGTCGGTCACCGACCCTTGGGGAAGCCGGTCGGGCGCAGCTCGGGTGCCAGTTCCTCCCACTGCCAGGCGGGCTCAGTGTCCTGAGCCGCCTGACCGTCTCCGTTGAAGCCCACGGCTTCGCGGCGTAAGTCGCAGCATGCGGAGCATGGTCGAACATGTGGGCTACCGCGCACGCCTGACCGGCTGCAGGGATCGAGCGGCGAAAGACCAGCCCGACGCAGCCTGTGTCCGGGAGGCGTCCGCGTACGTATTGGAAGTGGCTCGGAAACGATCGCGGTCTGCGTCGGGGTCACGGAGTTCCTCGGGTCGATAAGCTCACCCCATGGGCGTTCTCGGCATCGGCGGGTTGTTCTTCCGCAGTCAAGACCCGTCGGCGCGTGCGGCCTGGTATCGCGAACATCTCGGCATCGAGGCCGGCGCGGAGGGCGAAGGAACGGTCTGGATGCAGGAGGCTGGCATGACCGTCTTCGCGCCTGTCGCGGGGACGAGCGAGTCGTTCGCGCACGACCAGCCGTTCATGCTCAACCTTCGCGTGAGCGACTTGGACGCCCTGACGGAGCATCTCGAGGGAGCCGGGATCGCCGTCGAGCGTCGAACCGAGTGGGAGACGGATTACGGCCGATTCGTCCGCATCCACGACCCTGAGGGCCTCCCGATCGAGCTCTGGGAGATCGTCGAATAGCCGTCTCGTCCACCTCGTCGCCCGCGAAGACGCGCCCATATCCTCGGCGACGAGCGCCTAGCTTCCGCTGACGACGCTCACAGCCTGGAGGCCGACCACCGACCGCGAGGACCGACGGTCTGCACGGGCCAGCCGGGACCGGCTCCGACGACCGTGCACGATCCGGCGAGGCGTGCCTCTCGGAGGCCCGCGTCCGGTCGCTGTCCAGACGCCACGAGGATGCTTCGAAGGCTCAGTCGTCGATCCGGCCGGTGGCGACGATCGTGGCGCGTCCGAGGATGTGCGATGACATGTTGAATCCGAGGAACGCCGGGGTGCTGTCGGCAGGGATGCCGATGTCATCCGTGTCCAGTGCGTGGACGGTGATGAAGTAGCGGTGCTCACCGTGCCCCGCGGGCGGAGCGGCTCCGATGAACTGCGCGGTGCCTGCGTCGTTCGACAGCTGGAACGAGCCTGCCGGCAGCAGGTCGCCCGCCGCGGTGCCGGCGCCCTCGGGCAGCGACGTGACGTCGGCGGGGAGGTTCGCGACCGCCCAATGCCAGAAGCCGGACCCGGTCGGGGCGTCAGGGTCGTACACCGTGACGGCGTAGCCCTTGGTCTCGGACGGCGCGCCCGACCAGCTCAGCTGCGGTGAGACGTCTTCGCCCCCGGGCACGCCGAACGCGCCTGAATACTGCGGCTCGGCGAACGCCTCGCCGTCGGAGACCGTTTCGCTGGTCACCGTGAACTGGGGGACCTCGGGGAGGCGGTCAAAGGGGTCGTTCGGCATGACGGTTCCTCTCGGTTGGCGCAGGAATGCGTTCAGCATAGGCGGTCAATCGGCGAGGACCCGCCGCAGTGCGTCGTAGGCGGGCGTCGGCTCGCCGTCGTCGAACAGGAGGTCGTGGCCCTGTCGCAGGTCGCCGTCGTCGTCGATGAACCAGTCGTAGGCGTCGTCCACGCCCCAGCTCGTGTACGACACGCAGGCGTCCGAGCCGAGGCACGCCGCGAGGACGGTGGCGTACTGCTCCGCCTGCACGTCCTCACCCTCGTCGTCGGGGACGTCGTTCTCGGAGATGCGGACGATCAGACCCGCATCGGCGAAGGTGTCGAACGTGGTCGCGAGATCGTCCGCCGACAGCGCGTCGGTGTCGAGGTCGTAGACGTGGGCCTGGAGGCCGACGCCGTCGATGTGTCCACCCCGCTCGTTCGTGTCCAGCGCGAGCTGGAGCAGGGCGTCCTGGCGGGGACCCGGCACGTCGGCTCCGTTCTCGTTGATGAACTGCCTGACATCCGGGTCTGCATCGTGCACGGCCTGCGAGACGATCACCGGGTAGCTCGGCCCGAAGACGCGGTACCAGACGTTCTCCTGGAGCTGGGTGCCCTGCTCGACGTCGAACGGTTCGTTGACGACGTCGAGCGAATCGAGCCGGCCACGGAAGTGGGTGACGACGGTGTGCACGTAGTCCAGCAGAGTCCCGGCGCTGGTCTGGCGCTCCGGCTCGGTGTCGGCGGGCAGGTCGCGCATCCAGCCGGGCATCGCCTCGCTGAAGGCGATCGTGTGGCCGTGCACGGTGATCCCCTTGCTCGCTGCGAGGTCGAGCAGGGCGTCGGCCTCCTCGAAGTGGTACTCGTCTTGCCTGGGGGAGAGCGCTTGTGGCTTCATGGCGTTCTCCGGGGTGATCAGACCGACGTTCCCCACGAGGTTCGCCGCGTACGCGGCGTCCGAGACGAGCGGGCCGAGCGCCGCCGCCGCACCGATGAGGAAGTCGGGCCGCGCGCTGGAGGCGAGCGCCTGCAGCCCCTCCGGGGAGGGTTCCGCATCGTCCGCGACGGGACCTGCGGCGGCAAGTGAGGCACCGGCCGGTGCCGTGGCGGTCATGGAACCGACCGTGAAGGATCCCTCTTCGCTCGACACCCCCAGCCAGAGTTCGCCCGAGTCGAAGACGTCGCCGAGGGGGAGCGAGGACAGCGTCTCGCCGTCGCTCGCGATCTCGAGTCGGTCGCCGGAACGGTGCACGGAGAGCTCCGCCTCGGGGTCGGTGACCGTCACGTGCTTGTCTTCCGCCGGCGCAGGGTCGGTCACGTCCTCCGGTGTGGACCCGTCGAAGACCGCGATCCGGAGACCGTCGCCGTCGAGGGTGAGCGTGAGACCGGCAGGCTGGATCAGGAACTCGTCGGCGATGACGGGTGGGCGGGCGAGGACGGCCAACGTCGCATCCCCGGTCACGTCCGTGAGCGACGTCCTGAGGATGAAGTCGTCCGGGGCCTCGAGGTGCACGCCCGCGAGATCGACCGGCGGGTTCGGCTGGCCTCCACCGCCGTCCTGTTCGACGATGGTCCGTCCCGTCGCCGTCACCCGCAGCTCATCACCGTCTGCGACGACGCCTGGTACGTGCTGCCAATCGTGCTCCAGGAGATCGACGACCGTCTCCCGCCCGGACGGCGAGCCGGTCGGCGTGCACCCGACCAGTCCGAGAACGAGGGCGACCGCCGCTCCGCTCGCGATGATCCGTCTCCTGGCGATCGACATGTGAGGAGCGTACGGGACGGCGGGGGTGCGTGCCGCCTACCGTCCGCTCAAGAGGCTCACGGCTTGGAGGCCGACGACCACCGCGTTCACGGGCACGGCGATGACGAGTACGCAGATCGCCCCGACGGCGGCGATGATCGAGTGACGAGGGGTCCGCTTGTGGACCCTCGCCTGCAGGATGAGCGTGACGATCGGCGGAGCGATCGCGATCACGGCGCCGAGGATGAAGCCACCGAGCATGCCGCCGCCGCTCAGCCGGTCCTCGGGCGGCCCGAACTCGCCCTGCAGGGCGAACGAGAGTTGGACGAACCAGCTCACGATCAGCAGCGCGAACAGGAGGAGCGTGATGCCGATCCCGGCCGCTCGCCCGCTGACCGGACCCTCCAGCTCCGCGGACTCGGCACCCGGATCCGGATGCGCCGGCGGTTGGACCGATTGGCGCAGGCCACCATCCGTGTTCGGTTCGTCGGTCACCGTGTGTCCTTCATCGATCGATCGGATGCCGGCGGAGCGTCGTGATCCTCCGGCGGGTTCGGTATGCGGGCGGCATGGATCACGATCGTGACACCCACCGCGAACTGCACCAGCGCCACGATGACGGAGAACCACTCGCCCGGTGAGCCGGACCAGTCCGACAGTTTGAGGCCGACCTGCATGAGCCCGAGCGCGGCCAAAACCCATCCGCAGACGATCTGGAACGTCCGGTTCCGAGTATTTCGAGCTCCCGCCATGGATGGAGCCTAGACGGGACCGCGGGTTCCGTCCTGATTCACGCCGTGAGCGCCGCCCGCACCTGCGCGGCGAGCAGCGGGACCGTCTCCTCCTGGAACCAGGGGTTCTTGCTGCGCCAGCCGCGCGCGAGCGGCGACGGGTGCACGATCGGGAAGAAGGGCAGGTGGGTCTCCGCGGCACGGACGTTCTCCGTCAGGGTGCGACCGGCCCGCGGTCCGAGGTAGGCGCGCTGGGCGTAGGCGCCGATGAGGATCGTCAAGCGCACCTCCGTCAGCCGCTCGAGCAGGGGCGGATGCCAGCGCGGTGCGAAGTCCCGGCGAGGCGGCAGGTCGCCGCTCGTCCCCTTGCCCGGGAAGTAGAAGTCCATCGGGATGATCGCGACGTTCGCCGGGTCGTAGAACTCCTCGGGCGTCACACCCATCCATGAGCGGAGGAGGACGCCGCTCGGGTCGTTCCACGGGATGCCCGACTCCTGCGCCAGGCGACCAGGCGCTTGACTGATGATGAGGACCCGTGCCTCTGGGGAGGCGACGAAGAGCGGTTCCCAGCCGAGTTCGCGGGCCCAGGCGTTCGACTCGTGCGCGGCGACCTCGGCTCGGAGTCGATCGATCGGATGCATCCCTGCAGTCTCCCACCCGCCGCCCAATACAGTGAGGGGATGGACGACGACCAGCGGCGACGGCGCCTCATCCCCGAGCCGGTGGACCGGTTCGCGACCGGCGAGGAGTACCCCGAGTACCGGGTCGACCTCGAGCGCATCCGGTTCTCCCCGTACTTCGCGCGGTTGTCCGCCGTGACGCAGGTCGTCTCGCCCTCCGGTATCGGCCAGGTCGTCCACAACCGGCTCACGCACTCGATCAAAGTGACCGCGGTCGCCCGCGCCATCGCCATGCAGCTCACCACGACCGATCCCGAGCAGAACGCCATCGTCGAGCGGCTCGGCGGTTGCGACCCGGTCGTCGTGCAGGCAGCAGCCTCAGCCCACGACCTCGGCCACCCGCCGTTCGGCCACCTCGGCGAGCAGGTCCTCGACCGCCTGGCCCGAGAGCGACTCGGCCTCGCGGAAGGCTTCGAGGGCAATGCGCAGTCGTTCCGCATCCTCTCCGCGCTCGACGTGTGCGAGACGGTGAAGGAGGGCCTCAACCTCACGGCGGCCTCCCGCGCCGCCGTGCTCAAGTACCCCTGGGGCCGCACCATCCACCGTCCCGACCTCGACCCCACCGACCCGACGAGGATGCCGCGCGGGTCCACCGCAAGCCGCTGGGAGACCGCGCCGCCGAAGTTCTCCGCGTACACCCTCGATCTCGACGACATGCTCGACGCCCGCAGTGCGTTCACCGCGATCGCCCCCTGGCAGCAGACCGTCGAGTGCTCCGTGATGGACGTCGCCGACGACATCGCCTACTCCCTGCACGACCTCGACGACTTCTACCGGGCCGGCGTCCTGCAGCAGGCGGCGGTGGCGGTCGAGTTCCGCACCTTCCTCCGCGACCAGCACACCCTCGCCGCGCTCGACGCCGAGGAACTCTGGAACCGCGCACCCGGCCACTCGCTCGAACTGTTGCGCCGGCGGATCGTCTCGCGCGACCCGTGGATCGCCAGCGACGAGCACTTCCGGGCGTCGGTCCAGCGGGTCGCGACCGAGCTCGTCGAAGGACTCCTCGCGGTCCCCTTCGACGGTTCCAGCCGCACCGAGCGCGCCATCGAATCCTTCGTGTCGTCCTGGATCGGCCGCCTCCAGCGTTCCGTCCTCGTCGTGGAGGAGCCGAACGTGCGATCGGGTCATGTGTCACTCCTGCCCGAGGCGTGGCACGACGTCACCGTGTTGAAGTTCGTCCACACCCGGTTCGTCATCGACCGCCCGGACTTCGCCACCTATCAGCGCGGCCAGTCGCGGGTGCTCGACGTGCTCGTCACCGAACTGGACAGCTGGCTCGACGACCCGCGCGACGGCCCGCGCGCGCCGCAGAAACTACTCGACTTCGTCGAACTCGCCACGGACGGCTACTTCCGCCTGCGAGCGGACAACCCCGACTGGCTCCCGGCCGACCCCGAGTCCGACGACGGTCGTCCGCAGAGCGACCCGCGCGCACTGGGCCGCCTCGGTCGGGCGCGCGGCATCCTCGACTACGTCGCCTCGCTGACGGACGAACAGGCGACGGCGCTCGCGGCCAGACTGCGCGGCGATCGCGAAGCCTGGGCCTTCGGGAGCTGATCCACACTGTCGTTGAGGACCTCGACGACGGGTGGCGGCGCATTTCGGATAGTTCTGAGCGCCAGAATGCTAGACCGTCTAGCGTTATTCCTGGCGCCGGGAATCTCCTCGGACCACGACTGAACGGATGGCGCGACCATGGGCAACCTCCTCTACGGAACCCCTCCGACCCCGCACGAGATCGAAGACCGACTGCTCGCTCACCTGCAGACGGTCATCTTCACGAAGTTCCGCCGCAACGAGAGCTTCGCGTTCCACCTCGATGCCGTGCCCGGCCGCGGTACCGGACGCCAGTCGCTCTGGCTGAACCCGATGATCCCCCTCCAGTTCTCCTTCTACGGCAGCCGTGCCCCTGAACTCAACCGGGAATGGCTGGCCGCGCTCCTCGAGCAGGCCAACAGTGCCAAGGGCATGCGGGTCGTTCCGGAGCCCGCTGCCAGCGGCGTGAAGCGCGTCGAGTCGGCGGCCTAGGTCCGAGGGTCCGCTCCGGCGGATCGATCAACGCCACGACGAGCTCCGGCCGTCGGGCATCTGCGAAACACCAGTTGGGGGTGGGACCGTGACGACCTGGTCTTCCAGTGCGCCCGACTTCCTCGCCCTCGATGACGCGCGCACCACGGGCCGACTGCTCGACCGGACCGACATCGTCTTCGAGACCTCGCACGTCAGCGCCGAGGCGGGCGGCGGTCTGTCGCTCAGTCGCTCGGCGATCGCCCTGGACGTCGACGGCGACACCGTCCGTGTCCTCACCCGGCACGTCGTCGCGTGGTCGCTTCGCGCCGAGGGTGGACTCATCGTCGTGACCGTGTGGTCCGAACGTCCGACCGCCGTCCACGAGACGACGGTGCTCCCCCGCTTCGCCCACATGACGTCGTCGGCGATGACCGACGTCCTCGGCGCGGAGCACGGCTTCCTGCAAGGGACCGCCTGACATCGAGTGGACTGCTCCGCGTCCGGACGCCCCGTCAAGGGTGACAGTTCAGGATCGTCGTGAGATTCTATGAACGATGAGCGAACACACGGGACCCGTCGAGCGGTCCGAGGTCGCAGGTCGCGACGTCGATGAGGCCCGCGAGCTGTTCGCCGGTGCCTACAACGCCGGCTCGATGGTCATCGAGCCCACGGCATCCGACTTCACCTTTCGATACACCGCCATCGGCGACGACGAGCTGACCCTGCGCGGCACCCAGTTCGACGGCCACGTCACGGGCACGGTCCTGACGCAGGGCGAGTACATCGTCTCGTGGTTGACCGGCGGCAGTGGCGCCACCGATCTCGCCGGTGATCCGGTACGACTCGTGCACGGGCAGCCGGCGATGTTCGCGAACAACCGGCTCGCTGAGTTCGACTTCACGGACTACCGGCAGAACCTGATGCACTTCGACGGGACGTTCCTCGAGCGGGTGGCCGGCGAGGTGGAGGGCACGAGCGGCCCGATCCTCTTCGACACGACGGCCCGCCCGTCCGGAGAACAGCTCCGTCGTTGGGCCGCCTCGGTGACGTCCGTCGCCCGGGTCATCTACGACGACGCGAGTCCAGCGCTCCTGCGGTCCGAGGCGAACCGCGCGGCAGCGGTCGCGCTCTTGGAGACCTTCCCGCACACGGCGCTCCATGCGCCGGTCGAGATCGGGGTACCGAGCGGCGGGAAGACCCGCGCGGCCGTCGAGTTCATGATCGCCAACGCGCATCTCCCGATTCGAACGGAGGACGTGGCCGAAGCGGTCGGCATGAGCCAGCGCAGTCTCCAGAGCGCCTTCCGTAAGGAGCACGACATCACCGCGATCGACTACCTCAGGCGTGTCCGGCTCGATCGGGTGCAGGAGGAACTTCGTCAGGCCGACCCGGGGCGGGCCACGGTCGCCGAGATCGCCAACCGATGGGGCTTCGCCCATCTGGGGCGCTTCTCCGCCTCGTACACCAACCGCTTCGGTGAGTACCCGAGCACGACGCTCGGCTCATAGCCGTCGAGGACGGTCGGGTCAGAACTCGCCGAACTCACCGTATTCGTCGAGACCGGAGAGACTCTCCGTCTCGAGCGTCGGGACGATCTCCAATGCCCGGTTCGCGAAGGACTCCACGCTGACGTGCAGGCCGGGGCTGACGAGGACGTCGAGGTTCCGGTCGGAGGCGAGCGGGACGCGGACGAAACGACCGCCGACCTGGACGGCGGACTCGATCTCGGACATGAGCGCAGGAATGTCGACACCCGGTTCGATGTCGTAGGTGGCACGCCCGATGGCGATGCTGTACTGCATGACCATCACCTCCGAGCTCGGGTTGTTGATGCCAGCGTAGGGAACGGTCCTGAGGATGACGGTGGGTTGACCAAGGCGGCGACTCATGCAGGGGGTGTCGCCTCAGTCCTCCTCCCGCGCGGCGAAACTGCGCAGCACGGATGCGACGAATGCGAGCTCCGCGTCACCCGTGGCGACGCTGTTCATGAACGCCTCCGCTGCATCCACGTCGAAACCGTGGCTGAGCCGGATGCCGTTCACGCCGAGGAACACCCACGCAGACGCCCAAGCCGTGCGCTTGTTTCCGTCGACGAGAGCAGGATTGCGAGCGATGGAGTGCAGTAGGGCTGCCGCTTTCAGGAAGATGTCCGGGTAGGCGTCGAGTCCGAAAACGGTGCTCTGCGGCCGGGCGACTGCAGCGTCGAGAAGTCCGAAATCGCGGACGGCAGGCTGGTGGCCGAGTGCGGCGGCGCTGGCCGTGAGGACATCCTCGCGGTCAAGGAAGTACGCGGTCACGCGAGGCGCGCATTGAGCTCGGCGGAGGTCGCTGCGACCTCCTGCGCGAGTTGGGCGATCATCCGCTTCCGGTCGTTCGCCGCAGCCAATGCGGCATCGTGGACGAACATTTTCAGGGAGGTCTCCGTGCCTGAGGCGGATGCGCGGAGCTGCTCGAGTTCCGCGTCGGTGAAGGTCACGTTGAGTGCCGGCATGGATCGATGATAGCTCGTCGGTACCTGAACAGGTACCTGCTACCGTGCGCGGTCGACGCGGGTCTCCTCCCAGACGGGCTCGTCGGAGGCCTGCACCCGGCCGTCGGAGCCGAAGACGAGGAAGCGGTCGAAGCCGCGCGCGAACCAGCGGTCGTGGGTGACCGCGATCACGGTGCCCTCGAAACCCGCAAGACCCTGCTCGAGCGCCTCCGCCGAGACGAGGTCGAGGTTGTCGGTGGGCTCGTCGAGGAGCAGCAGCGTGGCACCGGAGAGTTCGAGCAGGAGGATCTGCAGGCGTGCCTGCTGTCCGCCCGAGAGCGACTCGAACGACTGCTCGGCCGCACCCGCCAGCCCGTAGCGGTCGAGCACGCGGCTGGCGGCCTCGCGGGGGAGACCCGATCGGTGCTCGTCGCCGCGGTGCAGGATGTCGAGCAAGGTCCGGCCGACGAGTTCCGGGTGCCGGTGCGACTGTGCGAACCACCCCGGCTGCACGCGCGCGCCGAGCTTGGCGTCGCCGTCGTGCTCGACGGGGACGAGCGCGTCGCCCGCTGCGGCGAGATGCCCAGCGCCCGGATCGGGATCCGTCCCACCACCGGCGAGCAGCCGGAGGAAGTGCGACTTGCCAGAACCGTTCGAACCGAGGACGCCGATGCGCTCCCCGAACCAGATCTCCGCGTCGAACGGCTGCATGAGGCCGGTCAGTTCCAGCCCGGTGCAGACGATCGCGCGACGGCCCGTGCGTGCGCCGCGGAGGCGCATCGTGACCTGCTGGTCCTTCGGCCGCTCCTCAGGCGGACCGGCCTCCTCGAACTTGGCGAGTCGGGTCTGCGCGGCGCGGTAGCGGGAGGCCATGGAGTCGTTGAACTTGGCCTGCTCGCGCAGACGAAGCACGAGTGCGCGCAGCTTCACGCGGTCCTCGTCCCAGCGCCGGCGGAGTTCGTCGAGTCGGTCGAGGCGGGCGTCGCGGGCCTCGTGGTAGCTGCGGAAGCTGGAGCCGTGGGTCCACGTCGTGCTGCCGGCCGCGCCGACCTCGAGGGTGATGATGCGGGTCGCCGCCTGTGCCAGGAGCTCGCGGTCGTGCGACACGAGGAGGACCGTCTTCCGGGTCTCGGCGAGCATCCCCTCGAGCCAGCGCTTCGTCGGGACGTCGAGGGAGTTGTCGGGCTCGTCGAGGAGGAGGACCTGCTCGGGGCCGCGGAACAGGGCCTCCAGGACGAGCCGCTTCTGCTCGCCACCGGACAGGGTTCCGAGCGTCCGCCATTGCGCGCGATCGTAGGGCACCCCGAGCGCCGCCTCGCAGCAGCTGTCCCAGAGCACCTCCTGGTCGTACCCGCCGGCGTCGGCGTACTCGGCGAGCGTCGTCGCGTAGGCCATCTGGGTCGCCTCGACGTCGTCCTCCATGAGGGCCAGCTCGGCGCGGTCGACCGCCTCGGCCGCCGCACGGACCCGCGGAGGTGCGACCTGGACGAGCAGGTCGCGGACCGTCCGATCGTCGTCTCCGCGACCGACGAACTGGTCCATCACGCCGAGGCCGCCGTCGATGGAGACCACCCCGGCGTCGGGCTGGAGCTCGCCGCGGATGATCCGCAGGAGCGTCGTCTTGCCCGCACCGTTCGCTCCGATGAGCGCGGCGATCGCCCCTTCGCCGACGCGGAACGAGACCTCGTCCAGCAGGGTCCGTCCGTCGCTCAGCGTGTAGCTGAGGTCACTGACGTCGATGTAGCCCATGGTGCGCACTCCCCAGGGAGCCGGTCGCTCCCGAACGGGCCCACGCTGGTTCGCGCCGGGCCGCCCACCGCCTGGCGAGCCGACCAGTCTAGCCGCGCCGGTCCGGACGCGCGCAACGCGCGCTCACCGAGTGCACCCGTTCCGCTCACTGAGCTTGTCGAAGTGTCCACAGGGTGCCCTTCGACAGGCTCAGGGGCCGAGGGAGGGCTGACCAGGGGCCGCGGGTGGCAGGCGGCTCAGGCGAGCGATGCGGCGATGTCGCGGATCCACGTGCGCACCGACGCGTCGTGCTCGTCGAACCAGTCGCCTTCGTAGCCGCGCGGAACGCCCTCCACCACCATGACGAGGGCGAGGTACAGCGACCACAGGCGTGCGCGGGTCCGGGCGTCCTCGTCGGGGAGGAGTTCGCGGCCGGCTATCTCACGGTAGGCGCGGAGGAGTTCCGTGTCGGCGGCGACCGTCTCCGGCACGTCGGTGAAGAGCGCCAGGGAGACGAGGTCGGCGGTCGGGTCGGCCCAGTGCGCGCGTTCGTGGTCGATGACGCCGGTCAGTTGGGCGGCCTCCGCCCCATGCTCGGGCATGACGAGGAGGTTGCCCTCCCAGAGGTCGAAGTGGACCAGTGTCGGCTCCGTCACGCTGTCGAAGGCCGGAAGTGCGGTGTCGACCAGGCGTCGGATCTCGTCCGCCGCGACCGGGAGGTCGACGTCGAACCGCAGGGCGTCGGCGAGGACGGCCTCCACGACGAGTCGGTAGGCGTCGGCGGCGCTCGCCGCCTGGAGCTCCGGGCGTACGGGGTAGCCGAACCGCCTCCCCTCGGCGAGTCCGGTCGACGGATCCGTGGACGCAGCCTCCGCCGGGATGTCGACGTCGCCTGGTTCCACGTGGAACGGCGTGCGACCCGCCTCGTGCAGGCGGGCGAGCGTGCGGCCGAGGACGTCGCGGGCGAGGGGGACGGTCTCGGTGCTGTTCGCCGGTCGGCCGGTGAGCTCGGTCATCACGAGCGCATTGCGTCCGTCGAGCATCGCCTCGAAGACGATCTCCGGCTGCGGCACCTCCGCACGCCCGAGGATGCGCAGCGCGAGCGCCTCGGTCGCCATGAGTGAGCGCTCGTAGGTGAGCCCGTCGGCGTCGGCGGGGGACAGCTTGACGATGACGCGCTCGCCGCCGTCGAGTTCGACCGCTGCGACCTCGTTCGCCGTGCCCGCGCCGAGCATCGTGATGGTCGGGCTGCCGGGCTGCATCGCCGGTCGCTCGGCCGCCCAGTGCTCGGCGACCGCGATCATGGTGTCACTGGGGCGAGGGGTTCGGCTCATCCGCCCACGGTAGCGCGCCCCGCGCCCTTCGCCCTCCGCTGGCCTGCTCGCCGAGCGCCCCTACCGCGGTCACCGAGCTTGTCGAGGTGCGCAGCCCAGAGCGTCCACAACTCCTGCTGGAGTCGCGCGCGGATCACGCGGGGTGCGGGATCTCCTGGCGGGCGGCGTCGGCGGGCTCATCCTGCAGGAGTCGTGGACGACGGCGGGCGCGTTTCGCGGCGCTCGACGCGCCGATGATGACGATCAGCCCGAGCAGAGTGATGGCCGCACCGGCCCAGATCGGCGAGGTGTAGCCGAGACCCGCGGTGATCGTGACGCCACCGAGCCAGGCGCCGACCGCGTTGCCGAGGTTGAACGCGGCGATGTTCGCGCCCGAGGCGAGCGTGGGAGCAGCCGACGCGTACCGCATCACTCGCATCTGCAGGCCGGGCACGGTCGCGAATCCGAAGCCGCCCATGAGGACGAGGGCGATCACCGTGGCGACGGGCGACTGAGCGGTCGCGGCGAAGGCGACCAGGATCACGGTCAGCACCGCGATGACGACGATGAGCGTCCGGTCGATGTTCCGGTCTGCCGCCTTGCCGCCCACGATGTTGCCGACCAGGAGTCCGACGCCGAAGAGGATGAGCAGCCACGGCACCGTGGTCGAGGCGAAGCCGCTGACCTCCGTGAGTGTGTACGCGATGTAGGTGAACGCGCCGAACATGCCGCCGTAGCCGAGGACCGTCACAGCGATCGAGAGCCAGACCTGGCCGGAGCGGAACGCGCGCAGCTCGGCGAGGAGCGATGCCGGGGCTTCGTCGTGCTTCGGCTTCGGCACGAGGGTCAGGATGCCGATGAAGGCGATGACCCCGATCACCGTGATGGCCCAGAAGGTCGAGCGCCAGCCGAAGTGCTGGCCGAGCAGTGTGCCGAAGGGGACACCGAGCACGTTCGCCGCGGTGAGGCCGGTGAACATGATCGCGATCGCGCCGGCCTGTTTGTGCGCGGGGACCATCGCCGCGGCCAGCACCGAGCCGATACCGAAGAACGCTCCGTGGCTGAGTGCGGCGAGGATGCGGCCGGCGAGCATGACCTGGTAGTCGCCGGCGAGTGCGGAGACGAGGTTGCCGGCGATGAAGAGCACCATCAGGGCCAGCAGGACGGGCTTCTTGGGCAGCCGGGTGACCGCCGCGGTGAGGGCGAGTGCCCCGACGACGACGGCCAGGGCGTAGCCGGAGATGAGCCAGCCGGCTGCCGCCTCCGAGACGCTGAAGTCGGCCGCCACCTCGGGCAGCAGCCCCATGATGACGAACTCGGTGAGGCCGATGCCGAAGCCGCCGAGGGCGAGGGCGATGAGACCGAGTGGCATGACGATTCCTGCAATTCCTGGGGGTCGTGGGGGAGTGCTGGTGGCCGGAGGGCGGGACGCGTACGCTGATAGTTGCAGACGCGTGATAGATATCGTTGCACGCGCTAGGTAATAGCGCAAGCAACTATGTGCGTCTGCAATCAATTGATCGATGTTCGAACCGAGGAGTCCCGATGGGCATCGCCGACGACGCTGTTGAGATCCGCGCGCAGGGGTGGCGGACGCTCGCCGCCCTGTACGGATCGATCGAGTCCGATCTGGAACGTGCGCTGCAGGCCGAGGCCCGGCTCTCGGTGGTCGAGTACACCGTGCTCGACGCCCTGGGGCGCCAGGACGGCTGGCACATGCGCATGCAGCAGCTCGCCCGCGCGACGGCCCTGTCGCCGAGCGCCACCACCCGACTCGTCAACCGCCTCGAGGATCGCGCGCTCCTCACCCGTGTGCTGTGCGCCGACGACCGCCGCGGGGTCTACACCGAGCTCACGGCGGCCGGCAAGGCGCTGCTCGAGGAGGCCCGACCGGTGCACGACCGCGCCTTGGAGGAGTCGCTCACCACCGCGGAGTCGCTCCCGGAACTCGCGCCGCTCGTGGAAGCGATCCACCGGCTGGAACCCGTCCCGTCCACCGTCTGATCGACCGGACCGTTCTCAGGAGAACTCCGGCGCGTCGCCCGGGGAGCAGGGCGGCGTGCCGGAGGAGGCCTGAAACAAGGACGTCCGTGTCGCAGAACGGTGCACGCGCGTCGGCGGGTGATGCCAAGCTGAGTCGTCCGACCCGAGGGAGCACGATGAGCACCGCAGCACCGAACACCCGTGTCACCGCGCTCGTCGCACCAGGGTCCCGCAGGGTGCTCGGCGCCTATCTCGGCGCCGCACTCATCTGGGGTGCCAGCTTCCTCTTCATGAAGACGGGCCTCACCGGACTCGCTCCGACGCAGGTCGCACTGTCCCGCGTGGTGCTCGGCGCCGTCACGCTCTGCATCATCATGCTCGTCACCCGACGCCGCTGGCCGCGGGAGCGTCGGCTCTGGGCGCACCTCGCCGTCGTCTCCGTCTTCCTCTGCGTCGCCCCGTTCCTCCTGTTCTCCTGGGCGGGACAGTTCCTGCCGTCCGGCCTGTCGAGCATCCTCAACGCGACCACGCCGATCATGACGCTCGCCGTCGGCGCGGTGTTCCTCCCGAAGGAGCGGCTGAACGGCCTGCAGGTGTTCGGTATCTTCGTCGGAGCCCTCGGCGTCGCGATCGTCGTCGGTCCCTGGCGCGTCCTGGCCGACCCGGCGATCCTCGAGTCCATCCCGGCTCAGCTCGCCTGCCTCGGCGCGACCCTCTGCTACGGCATCGCCTTCGTCTACCTCCGGAAGTTCGTCCTCGGCACCCACGGCTACGACGCGGTGGTCATCTCGGCCGTGGAGATCTCGCTCGCCGCCGTCATCATGCTCGTGCTCTCGCCGTTCATCGCGATGCAGCCGGTGTCGCTCGACGTCCCGGTCGTCCTCAGCATGCTCGCCCTGGGAGCACTCGGTACCGGCGTCGCCTACATCTGGATGACGACGATCGTCGACTCCTGGGGTCCGACGGCGGCGTCCACCGTCACCTACCTCACACCCCTCGTCGGTGTCGTCCTCGGCATCCTCGTGCTCGGTGAGGTCCTGCACTGGAACGAGCCGGTGGGCGGCGTGATCGTCGTGCTCGGCATCCTCGTGAGCCAGGGCCGTCTCCGGCTCCGGCGGCGCACGCCCCCACTCTCGGCATAGGGTGGCTGGACGGCCGCGCGCTGACGGTCACGGCCCTTCCCACGGAACGAGGTTTCACATGCGCATCGCATCCGGGCAGTTCTCCGCCGGAACGGACATCGACGAGAACCTCGCCAGCGTGGTCGCCCTGCTCGGTGAGGCCGCAGCGGGCGGCGCCGAACTGCTCGTGCTGCCGGAGATGAGCAGCTACGCCACCTCGGAGCCGCCGAGCGCGCTCGCCGCGATCGCCCAGCCACTCGACGGCCCCTTCATCACGGGCGTCGCCGCCGCAGCCGCAGCGCGCTCCCTCCCGACGGTCGTCGGCACCATCGAGGAGAACCCCGGTGGGTTGCCTTACAACACGCTCGTGGTGATCGACGCCGAGGGCAACATCACCGCGACGTACCGGAAGGTGCACCTCTACGACGCCTTCGGGTACGCGGAGAGCGACGGCATCTCGGCCGGCGAGCTCACCGAACCGTTCGTCCTCGAGCTCGGCGACCTCCGCATCGGGGCCTTCACCTGCTACGACCTCCGCTTCCCGGAGAGCGCGCGGCGCCTCATCGACGCCGGCGCCAACGTCATCCTGCTGCCCGCGATGTGGATCGTCGGCCCGGGCAAGGAGGACGCCTGGACCACCCTCGTCCGCGCCCGGGCCATCGAGAACACCGCCTACGTCGTGAGCGCCAACCAGACCGGCCCGCTCGCCACCGGCAACTCGATCATCGTCGACCCCGCCGGCGTCGTCATCGCCGCCGCCGGCGAGGCACCGGGCGTGGTCTTCGCCGAGCTCGATCCGGCGCGGCTCGACACCGTGCGGGCGCGGGTGCCCTCGCTCGCCAACCGCCGGTTCACCGTGGTCCCGCGGACCGCCGAATGAGCGTGGGCGAACGCGTGGGCGACCCGGTCGGTCTCTCGGAGGTCGTCTCCATCACGCGCGACCTCATCCGGATCGACACCTCGAACTACGGCGGCGGGCGTGCCGTCGGCGAGTCCCGCGCGGCGGACCTCGTCGAACGCCTGCTAGGTGAGGTCGGGATCGTGTGCGAGCGCTTCGAGGCAGAGCCCGGCAGGACGAACCTCGTCGCGCGATGGCCGGGTCGTGACCGCACGCTGCCCGGTCTGCTGCTGCACGGGCACCTCGACGTCGTCCCGGTCGACGCGGCCGCGTGGACGGTCGACCCGTTCGGCGGCGAGATCGCCGACGGCATGCTGTGGGGCCGCGGCGCCGTCGACATGAAGAACATGGTGGCGATGATCGTCGCGTCGGTCCGGCGCATGGTGACGGCGGGGGAGCAGCCCGAGCGCGACGTCGTCCTGGCGTTCTTCGCCGATGAGGAGGCCGGGTGCGTCCTCGGCTCGCAGTGGATGGTGGAGCACCACCCGGAGCAGTTCGCCGGCGTCCGCGACGCGATCAGCGAGGGCGGCGGGTACAGCGTCACCCTCGGCGAACGGGCCGACACCCGCGCGTACCTGCTCAACACCGGTGAGAAGGGCGTGCTCTGGTTGCGCCTGACCGCCCACGGTGCCGCCGGTCACGCCTCGCTCGCGAGCCAGGATTCGGCGATCGTGAAGCTCGCCGCCGCCGTCGGCCGGATCGGCGCGCTCGACTGGCCGGTGTCGTTCACCGAGACCACGACGCACCTGTTCCAGCGACTGCGCGAACTGACCGGAGCGTCCTCCGAGCTGTCGCCGTTCGAACTCGCCGCGCTCGTCGGTCCCAGCGCATCGCGGCTGCGCGCCGGCCTGCAGAACGTGGCGAACGTCACCATGATCACCGGCGGGTACAAGGAGAACGTGATCCCCGAGTCCGCGACCGCGACGGTCGACGCCCGGTTCCTGCCCGGCCAACGGGACGAGGTCATCGCGCGCATCCGGGAGGCGGCGGGCGAGGGGGTCGACGTCGAGGTCCAGCTGGAGCTCATCGCGATGGAGTCGCCGAACGACGGTGAGCTCGTCTCGGTGATCGAAGCGGTCATCGAGCGGCACGATCCCGGTGCGACCGTGCTCCCGCACCTCATCCCCGGCGGCACCGACGCGAAGGCGCTCAGCCGACTCGGCATCACGGGGTACGGGTTCATCCCGCTGAGGTTGCCGGCGGACTTCGACTTCCCCGGGATGTTCCACGGTGTCGACGAACGTGTGCCGCTCGATGCGCTCGACTTCGGCTGCGCGGTGCTCACGGACGTCATCCGCTCGGTCTGACGGGCAGAGGACCGGGGGCCGACCGGTGTTCGGGTTCGCCGATCGGCCACCCGGAGACGGGTGGCACGGTGTTCTGGCGAGCTCGGGGTCCGGGAGTCTCGGCGGTACTAGCGTGCGGGTGGTGCAGGCGGCACGGGCGTCGGTGCCGTCGCGAACGGGCCGGAGAGCCTCGCCCACTGCAGCAGCATGATGGTCTTCGCGTCGATGATGTCGTCGCCGATGCGCGCGATCGCGTCGTCGATGTCGAGTTCGAGGAGCTCGATCTCCTCGCCCTCCTCGGCGAGCCCGCCCCAATCGCCGCGACGCGCAGCGGGGTCGTACTCGGCAGCATAGAAGTGCAGGCGTTCGGTCACGGAGCCGGGGCTCATGAAGGCGTCGAACACGTGCTGGACGGCCTCGACCGCGAACCCGGTCTCCTCGCGGGCCTCGCGGGCGACCGCTGTCTCGGGATCGTCGTCGTCGAGCAGGCCTGCGGCGGTCTCGATGAGCTCGCCGGTCGGGTGTCCGTTGACGTAGGCCGGGTAGCGGAACTGCTTGGTGAGCAGTACTTTCCGGGACTCGCCGTGGTAGAGCAGGATCGTCGCGCCGTTACCGCGGTCGTAGGTCTCGCGCTGCTGCGTCGACCAGGCGCCCGAGCGGTCCTGGACCCGCAGGGTCGTCCGGCGGAGGACGTGCCAGGCGGCGGCGACCAGTTCCACGTCGGTCACCTGGACGCGCGGGTTGCCGGTGAGGTCGAGGCCGGTCCGGTGCAGACCGGTGCGCCCGCGGGCGTCGGGGAGGTCTGCTCCGGGTTGCGGCTCCCGGACCGTCGTGGAATCGGCCATCCATCGAGTGTACGACCGCCTGCGAACGGCATACGAGCGGGCCGTCCCGGGCGGCGCCGCCCGGGAGAGCCCTGCTGCGCGACTCGCCCGATCGTGAATGGCGACCGGTCTTCGGTTTTCGCGGGTTCTGCAACATACTGGTGGGAGCACCGGTCGCGGTCCACGGAGGACCCCCGTCGAAAGGCACTCGATGACGAGCAGCAGTCCCGCCAATAGCAGCCCCGTCGCCAGCGGAGGCACCACGGCATCGGCGCGGTCGGTCGCCTGGGTCGTGACCACCCAGGACGCCCCCTGGCAGGAGCAGGAGCCCCTCGGGTTCGGACGACTCGCGGGGATGCCGAACGTCATGGTCGACGTGACGAACCCGCAGCAGACCGTCGACGGCATCGGCGGGTGTTTCAACGAACTCGGCTGGACCGCGCTCGGGCTCCTGTCCGAGGAGGACCGAGAGGGCATCCTGTCCGACCTCTTCACGCCGGGCGCGGGGCTCAACCTCTCGCTCTGCCGCATGCCCGTCGGTGCCAACGACTTCTCCACCGACTGGTACTCCTACGACGAGGTCGACGGGGACTTCGACCTCGAGCACTTCAGCATCGACCATGATCGCGCGACGCTCGTCCCCTTCATCCAGGCGGCGCAGCGGTACCAGGGCGACCTGCGCCTCTGGGCGTCGCCGTGGAGCCCGCCCACCTGGATGAAGACGAACGGGCACTACGCGGCCGCGCGACCCTGGGCGGAGTCAGGCGTCGACAACGGCATCCGTGACGACCAGCTGGGCTCCGAGGGGACCGATCTCTTCATCCTCGAGGACCGCTACCTCGAGACCTACGCCCGGTACTTCGCCCGCTTCGTCGAGGCCTACGGCGAGGAGGGCATCCGGGTCGAGATGGTCATGCCGCAGAACGAGTTCAACTCGGCGCAGGTGTTCCCGAGCTGTGTGTGGACGGCCGAGGGGCTCGCTCGGTTCATCGCCGTCCTCGGGCCGGAGATGGACCGTCTCGGAGTGCGGGTCTTCCTCGGCACGCAGGAGCGGCCGCACGACGCGCAGATCGAGACCGTGCTCCGGGATCCGGCGGCCGGTCCCTGGGTCGCCGGAGTCGGATTCCAATGGGCCGGCAAGGGCGCGATCGCCGCGGTGCATCACGCCCACCCGGACCTCGCGCTCTACCAGACCGAGCAGGAGTGCGGCGACGGCCGGAACGACTGGCGCTTCGTGCGGCACACCTGGGGACTCATGCGCCACTTCTTCACGCACGGCGCGCAGGCCTACACGTACTGGAACCTCGCGCTCACCGAGGGAGGGGTCAGCCGCTGGGGCTGGGCGCAGAACTCGCTCGTCGTCGTGGATCCCGAGACCCGGGCCTTCCGCTACACGCACGAGTACTTCCTCATGCGGCACCTGGGGCACTTCCTGCAGCCGGGAGCGCAGCGGCTCGCAACGATGAGCTGGACCGGGCACGAGAACCTGCTCGCCTTCCGCAACCCGGACGGCGGCGTCGTGCTCGTGATGCAGAACGACCTCGGCGAGCCGCTCCCCGTCCAGATCGTGGTGGGCGACGACGTCATCACGCCGACCCTGCCGGCCGACTCCTTCGTGACGCTCGTGATCCCGCCCGCCTGACCGTCGGTGCCGGAGCCACCCCTTGTGGGCGGTCGCCTCTGCGGCCTAGCCTCTCGCGTACCGGCACCGGCGACGGAGGACACATGGGCAGGCTCATCTATTCGGCGATCAGCTCGCTCGACGGCTACCTCGCCGACGAGGAGGGCCGCTTCGACTGGAGCGCCCCGGATGCCGAGGTGCACGCCTTCGTGAACGAGCTCTCCCGGCCGATCGGCACCTACCTGTTCGGCCGGCGCATGTACGAGATCATGACGTTCTGGGAGACGGCGGACGAGCTGCCGGACGAGCCTCGCGAGATCGCCGACTTCGCGGCTCTGTGGCTCGCGGCCGACAAGGTCGTGTACTCCACGTCGCTCGATGCGGTCTCGACGGCACGGACCACGCTCGAGCGATCGTTCGACCCGGAGGCCGTTCGCCGGTGGAAGGCGGAATCGGACCGCGACCTCAGCGTCGGCGGCCCGCACCTCGCAGCCGAGGCGATGGCAGCGGGGCTCGTCGACGAGGTGCAGCTGTTCCTCTCACCGGTGATCGTCGGTGGCGGCTTGCGTGCGCTGCCGGCCAACCTCCGGCGACGCCTGGAACTCGTCGACGAGCGTCGCTTCGAGGCCGGCGTCGTCCACCTCCGCTACACCGTCACCGGCGAGCCCGTCTGAGTCGGCAGCGCGGCCAGCTCGTCTCGCGCACAACTCCTGCTCCTCTGAGGCGGTGATCCCCGCCCGTGCGCACAACTCCTGCTTGGAGCCGCGCGGCTCACCCGACACGCCGGGGCGTGCGGCGACGCGGCGTGATCAGCAGGAGTTGCGCACGGGCGGGGATCGGCGCCGAGCGTCCAGCAGGAGTTACGGACAGGTCAGACGGCCTCGAGGATGATCGCGGAGCCCTGGCCGCCACCACCGCAGATACCGGCGGCGCCGATCGAACCGGGGCCGACGGCGGCGAGACGACGGGCGAGGTGGCCGACGACCCGCGTACCGGAAGCGCCGATCGGGTGACCGAGGGCGATCGCGCCGCCGTTCGCGTTCACGATCGCGGGATCCACGCCGAGCTCGTTCGTGGAGTGGACCGACACGGCGGCGAACGCCTCGTTGATCTCGACCGCTGCGAGGTCGCCCGTCGTGCGGGAGGTCTTCGCGAGGGCTGCGACGATCGCGTTCGATGGCTGGGCGTGCAGGCTGACGTCGGGTCCGGCGACGAGCGCGTGCGCGACGACGCGTGCGATCGGGGTGAGTCCCCGGGCCGCAGCGGCTTCCTCGCTCATGAGCACGACCGCGGCCGCTCCGTCGGTGATCTGGGAGGAGTTGCCCGCGGTGATCGTCCCCTCGCCGCCGAACGCGGGACGCAGCCCGGCCAGCGACTCGGCCGTGGTGTCGGCGCGGAGTCCGTCGTCGGCGCTCACGACGGTCGGACCCTTGCGACCAGGCACGGAGAAGGGTTCGATCTCCTCGGCCTGGACGTCCGCAGCTGCTGCGAGCCGCTGGTGCGACCCGGCCGCCCAGGCGTCCTGCTCCGGGCGTGCGATGCCGAGCGGGCCGTTGCGCTCCTCGGTGGACGAACCCATCGACCGGTGCTCGAACGCATCGGTCAGGCCGTCGTGGTCGAGGGTGTCGACGAGCTCGATGGCGCCGTAGCGCTTGCCGGCGCGCGAGCCCGACCAGGCGTGCGGGGCGAGGCTCATCGACTCCTGGCCGAGCGCGACGACGACGTCGACCTCGCCGGCGTCGATGAGACGCGTGCCGGTGACGATCGCCTCCATGCCGGAGAGGCACACGGCGTTGACGGTGATGGCGGGGACGGTGAAGGGGATGTCGGCCCCGACGGCGGACTGCCGGGCGGGGTTCTGGCCGGCGGCGCCCTGCAACACCTGGCCGGCGATGACCTGCTGGACGTCGGCGGCGTCGACCCCCGCCCGCGACAGGGCCGCGCGGATGGCGTGGGCGCCGAGCTCGGTGGCGGGTACGGACGCGAACGCCCCGTTGAACTTCACGAACGGGGTGCGGGCGTACCCGACGATGACGGTGCTCATGCGTGTGCCTCCTGAGGCGTGGCGGGTGCTGTCGGCACCTCGCCGGTGGTGGTGGGGTCGAGTTCGACGGAGAACTCCGCGCCCGTCAGGGTGCGAAGTTCGGCGACGCTCGTGTCGGGCGCGAAGGCCCGCAGGACGAGCGCCCCCTCGACGATATCGAAGACGGCGCGGTCGCTGATGATGCGGTCGACGACACCGACGCCGGTGAGTGGGAGATCGCACTGCTCGACGATCTTCGGGCTGCCGTCCTTCGCAACGTGCTCGGTGACGACCACCACCCGCGGCGTCCCGGCGACGAGGTCCATCGCGCCGCCCATGCCCTTGACGAGTTTGCCCGGGATCGTCCAGTTCGCGAGGTCGCCCGCACCCGAGACCTGGAGCGCACCGAGGATGGCCAGCTGCACGTGGCCGCCGCGGATCATGCCGAACGAGGTCGCCGAGTCGAAGTAGCTCCCGCCCTCGAGGAGCGTGACCGTCTGCTTCCCGGCGTTGATGAGGTCGGCGTCCTCCTCGCCCTCGATCGGGAACGGACCCATGCCGAGCAGGCCGTTCTCGCTCTGGAGCGTGACGTGGACCCCCGGCGGGACGTGGTTCGCGACGAGCGTCGGGATGCCGATGCCGAGGTTCACGTACTCGCCGTCGCGGAGTTCGGTCGCCGCGATCGCGGCCATGTCGTCTCTCGTCCACATGATGATCAGGCTCCTGCCGGTGTCGTGGTGGCGGCCGCCGGGCGGACGGTGCGCTGTTCGATGTCCTTCACCCGCGGCGTCGCCGTGACGAGCCGCTGGACGAAGATGCCGGGGGTGACGACGCTGTTCGGGTCGAGGTAGCCGTCCTCGACGACCTCCTCGGCCTCGGCGATCGTCAGCCGGCCGGCGGTCGCGACGATCGGGTTGAAGTTCCGCGCGGTGTGCCGGAAGACGAGGTTGCCCTCGCGATCGGCGCGGAACGCGTGGACGAGGGCCACGTCGGCGACGATGCCGCGCTCGAGGACGTAGGTCTCCCCGTCGAACACCTCCGTCGGCTTGCCCTCGGCGACCGGGGTGCCGACGCCGGTCTTCGTGTAGAACCCGGCGATACCGGCGCCGCCCGCGCGCAGCCGCTCGGCGAGCGTGCCCTGCGGGGTGAACTCGACCTCGAGCTCGCCGTCGAGGAACTGCTTGGCGAAGAGCTTGTTCTCGCCCACGTACGACGCGACGACCTTCCGCACCTGACGGTTCTCGAGGAGGATGCCGAGGCCTTTGCCGTCGACGCCCATGTTGTTGGAGACGATCGTGAGGTCGGTGGCACCCGTGTCCCGCAAAGCCTCGATGAGGTCGGTCGGGTTGCCGCTCAGGCCGAACCCGCCGACCGCGATGGTCGCTCCGTCCCGGACGACCTCGTGCAGCGCCTCGGCGGCGCTCGACCAGTGTTTCGTCATGTCACTCCCTTGTGGATGGCGGGCCGACTTGACCACATGGTGGTTCCAGCCGATCGTCTCTCCAGTAGTCAGTCACAGCCGTCCTGCGGTGTCAAAGGTGGCATCGGGCCCGATCCCGGATTCGCTCATGACGTGGTCCCGGCTGCGGCGTAGGCTCACCATGTGGACAAGGTGATGGTGCGACGTGGCTGAGGGGATGCGCGGCGCCCAGGTCGTCTCGCGCGTGAGTCGGATCCTCAAGATCGTGTCGGAGCATCCCGGCGGGGCGTCGTCTTCGGCGGTGGCCGCGGCCGCCGGGCTCACACGACCGACGGCGCACCGCCTGCTCGCCTCGCTCGCTGCCGAGGGCTTCCTCGACCACGACGTCCGCGCCGCCCGGTGGCACCTCGGTCCGGAGCTGTTCCTCCTCGGATCGCTCGCGGCGGAGCGGTACGACGTCGCGGAGCTCGCCCGGGAGAGCGTGCGGATCCTCGCGCACGAGAGCGGCGAAAGCGCCTTCCTGTCGGTGCGCCGTGGCTTCGAGACCGTGTGTCTGTTGCGCGAGGAGGGGAGTTTCCCAGTGCGGTCGTTCGTCCTGACGGAGGGGGTCCGCTTCCCGCTGGGGGTCGCGTCGGCAGGACTGGCGATCCTCGCGTTCTCCAGCGACGGGGAGATCGACGACTACCTGGGTCGCGCCGACCTCGACGAGCGGTGGGGCGAGGCCCACACCGCTGATCGCGTGCGCGAGCGGATCCGCGAGACGCGCGAGCGCGGGTACGCGGTGAACCCGGCGCTCATCCTCGAAGGCAGCTGGGGCATGGGTGCGGCGGTCTTCGATGCGGCGGGGAAGCCCGCCTGGGCGCTCAGTCTCACCGGGATCGAGTCCCGGTTCCGGCCTGAGCGCCAGGCGTTCCTCGGTGGCCTGCTGCTGGAGCAGGCGCACGAGCTGTCGAAGCGCCTCCGCTGAGGCGGGCGGTCGGTCCCTGCGCCGAGCCGCACTTCGACAGGCTCAGTGACCGGCGGTCCGGTCCCTGAGCCTGTCGAAGGGCGAGTACTACTCCGAGACGGCGGACAGCTCCTCGAACTCGTCGTCGGTGAGCTCGATCGTCGCGCCCTGCAGGTTGTCCTCGAGGTGCTCGATGCTCGACGTCCCCGGGATCGGGAGCATGACGGGCGAGCGCTTGAGCAGCCAGGCCAGCGCGAGCTGCGACGGGGTCGCGTCGTGTCGCTCGGCGAGCTGTGTGAGCGGGCCGTCCTCCTTGCTGAGGGCGCCGGTCGCCAGCGGGAACCACGGGATGAAGGCGACGCCGTGCTCGGTCGACCAGTCGAGGAGGTCCTCCGAGGAGCGGTCGGTGAGGTTGTAGAGGTTCTGCACCGACGCGATCGGAGCGATCTGCTGGGCCGCCTCGACCTCGGCGACGCTGACCTGGCTGAGGCCGATGTGTCGGATCTTGCCCTCGTCCTGCAGCTTGCGCAGTTCGCCGATCTGGTCCTCGAACGGCACGGTCGGGTCGATCCGGTGCAACTGCAGGAGGTCGATGCGGTCGACGGCGAGACGACGGAGGCCGAGCTCGACCTGCTGGCGGAGGTAGGCGGGCACGCCGGTTGGCGTCCACTCGCCGGGACCCTGTCGCGTCTGTCCGACCTTCGTCGCGATCACGATGTCGTCGTAGGGGTGCAGCGCTTCGCGGAGGAGGGTGTCGGTGACGTCTGGGCCGTAGGCGTCGGCGCTGTCGAAGAAGTTCACGCCGAGCTCGGCGGCGCGCTTGATCAGGCGGATGGCGCCGTCGCGGTCGTCGGGCTCGCCCCAGACACCCTCGCCGGTCAGCTGCATCGTGCCGTAGCCGAGTCGGTTGACGGTGAGGTCGCCGCCGAGCGAGAAGGTGCCGGCGGCGGTTGCGGGGCGTGTGGTGGTGTCGGTCATGCGGGTGCTCCTTCGGAGGAATGCGGAAAGTCCAGCCAAGCACCGGCGGCTGGGAGGCGCACCCCCCTTGCGTTCGGTCCCCGAGCCTGTCGAAGGGGCCGGCCGGTGTTACTCAGGGACCGGCGGGTGTTACTCAGGGACCGCCCTTCGACAGGCTCAGGGACCGGGGATGGGTCAGGCCGCAGCGGCCTCGAGGGCGGCGCGGAAGGCGACGATCGCCGGGCGGGTGACGCCGGCCTCGCGCGCTGAGGTGAAGATGGTGCGTCGCGGGAGGTCGGGCAGGTCGACGAGGCGACAGCTGGCCGGCTGGCCCGCCCACTGGAGGTCGGGGATGAGGGCGACCGCGTTGCCGGACTCGATCAACCGGATCTGCGCCTGCAGGTCGGCGGTCTGGTAACGGACGTCGGGCTCGAACCCCGCGCGGCGGCACAACTGCTCGGCGAAGTGGCGTGACGCCGCTCCGTGCGGCTCCATCACCCAGGGGAGGTCGGCCGCATCCTCGATGCGCAGCACCGGGTGGATCTCGTTCGCGACCGGCGGGCACGCGAGTCGGATCGGGTCGGTGGCGAGCTGACGGCGGTCGAGCCCGGGGTGCCGCGGGGCGGCGTGTGCGGGGTACTGCTCCGCGACGACGACGTCGAAGTCGCGCGCCCAGGTCTCGGCCAGGGCGGTCTCCGGCTCGTGTTGCACCATCTCCACGCGGACGTCCGGGTGGTCGCGCCGCATGGCGCTCAGGGCCGCCGGCATGAGCGCGAGCGCCGCCGACTGGAAGACCGCGACGCGGATGGTGCCCGACACGGTCGTGAGGGACGCCCCGAGGTCGGCCTCGGCGCGCTCGAGCGTGTCGAGGAGCGCGTCCGTGTGCCCCACGAGGATCTCGGCCTGTGGGGTGAGCTGCACCCGTCGACCGACCTTCCGCAGGAGCTCGACGCCGGTCTCCTGCTCGAGGACCGAAAGCTGTTGCGACACCGAAGAGGGGCTGAAGTTGAGGGCGGAGGCGACCTCGGCGATCGTCCCGCGGATCTTGAGTTCGCGCAGCAGGCGGAGCCGTCGGACGTCCAGCACGGTGCCCTCCAAAACCATCGGCTCAACCGATGGATATCATTCGAAAACCTTCGCTGTATCTTATTGGTCCAGACGCCGATACTGGCTCCATGACCGACACTTTTGCATCGACGCAGCAGCTCGACCGCGACGCCCTCGCCACCGAGGCCATCGCCCTCGTCCGCCGCTGGCTCCAGACGGCCTCGACGATCCCCGCCGACGCCTCCGCGCAGCAGCTCGCCGGTGTGTTGAAGGACCCGACCGGCCTCGAGTTCACGGTCGGCTTCGTCGACGGCGTCGTGCGTCCGGAGGACCTCCGCGTCGCGGCCCGCACCCTGCAGACGATCGCCCCGAAGGTGCCCGCATTCCTCCCCTGGTACTTGAAGGCCGCCGTCCGCTGCGGTGGTGCGTTCGCCCCGATCCTGCCGGGCGTCGTCATCCCGATCTCCCGCAAGGTGCTCCGGAACATGGTCGGCCACCTCGTCGTCGACGCCACCGACAAGAAGCTCGGCCCCGCGATCGCGAAGATCAAGACGCCCGGCACGCGGCTCAACGTCAACCTGCTCGGCGAGGCCGTCCTCGGCACGGGTGAGGCGGCACGTCGTCTCGAGGGCACCCACAAGCTGCTCGCGCGCCCCGACGTCGACTACGTGTCGATCAAGGTGTCGTCGACCGTCAGCCCCCACTCGGTCTGGGCGTTCGACGAAGCCGTCGAGCACGTCGTCACCAGCCTCACCCCGCTGTTCGAGCGTGCCGCCAAGGCGACACCTGCGAAGTTCATCAACCTCGACATGGAGGAGTACAAGGACCTCGACCTCACCATCGCGGTCTTCACCAAGCTCCTCGACCTCCCGCAGTTCCACGACCTCGAGGCCGGCATCGTCCTGCAGGCCTACCTCCCCGACGCGCTCTCCGCGATGATCCGTCTCCAGGAGTGGTCGGCCGGTCGTCGTGCCGCGGGCGGAGCCGGCATCAAGGTGCGCATCGTCAAGGGCGCCAACCTCCCCATGGAACAGGTCGAGTCCTCCCTCCACGACTGGCCGCTCGCCACCTGGTCCACCAAGCAGGACTCCGACACCAACTACAAGCGCGTCGTCGAGTACGCCCTGCACCCCGACCGCATCGACAACGTGCGCATCGGCGTCGCCGGCCACAACCTCTTCGACATCGCCTTCGCCTGGCTGCTCGCCAAGCAGCGTGGCGTCGAGCGCGGCGTCGAGTTCGAGATGCTGCTCGGCATGGCCCAGGGTCAGGCCGAGGCCGTGAAGCGCGACGTCGGCGAGCTCCTGCTCTACACGCCGGTCGTGCACCCGCAGGAGTTCGACGTCGCCATCGCGTACCTCATCCGCCGCCTGGAGGAGGGCGCGAGCCAGGACAACTTCATGTCCGCCGTGTTCGAGCTGAGTGAGAACGAGACCCTCTTCGCCCGTGAGCGGCAGCGGTTCCTCGCGTCGCTCGCGGAGCTTGACACCACCGTCCCGGCGCCGAACCGGCAGCAGGACCGCACGAAGGCCGCCGAGGCCTCGCCGGTGGACGCGTTCGAGAACACCCCCGACACCGACCCGTCGCTCCCCGCGAACCGCGTCTGGGGACGCGACATCCTCACCCGCGTCACCGAGTCGCGGCTCGGGAACGACACCGTCGCCGCGTCCATCCTCGACAGCGTCGAAGCCCTCGACGCCGTCATCGACGGAGCGACCGCAGCGGGTGCCTCGTGGGGGTCGCTCTCCGGCGCCGAGCGTGCGGTCATCCTGCACCGCGCCGGCGACGTCCTCGAGCAGCGTCGTGCCGACCTCATGGAGGTCATGGCGTCCGAGACCGGCAAGACCCTCGACCAGTCCGACCCCGAGGTGTCGGAGGCGATCGACTTCGCCCACTACTACGCCGAGCGCGCGCGCGAGCTCGACCACGTGGACGGCGCGACCTTCACCCCCGCGAAGCTCACCGTCGTCACCCCGCCGTGGAACTTCCCCGTCGCCATCCCCGCCGGCTCGACCCTCGCGGCGCTCGCCGCCGGGTCGCCCGTCATCATCAAGCCCGCCCGTCAGGCTCGCCGCAGCGGTGCCGTCATGATCGAGGCGCTGTGGGAGGCCGGCGTGCCGCGCGAGGTGCTCCGCTTCGCGCAGCTGGCCGACAACTCGCTCGGTGAGCGCCTGATCGCCCACCCGGCGGTGGAGCGCGTCATCCTCACCGGTGGCTACGAGACCGCGGAGCTGTTCCGCTCCTTCCGCCCCGAGCTGCCGCTCCTCGCCGAGACGTCCGGCAAGAACGCGATCATCGTCACCCCGAGCGCCGACCTCGACCTCGCGGTGAAGGACGTCGTCGCGTCGGCCTTCGGTCACGCCGGCCAGAAGTGCTCGGCCGCGTCGCTCGTGATCCTGGTCGGATCGGTCGCCTCCTCGCGCCGCTTCCGTCACCAGCTCGTCGACGCCGTCACGTCGCTGAAGGTCGGCTACCCGGTCGACCCGACCACGCAGATGGGCCCGATCATCGAGCCGGCGAAGGGCAAGCTGCTCGGCGGCCTGACGACGCTCGGCTCCGGTGAGTCGTGGCTCGTCGAGCCGAAGCAGCTCGACGACAGCGGCAAGTTGTGGAGCCCCGGCGTGCGTGCGGGCGTCGCGCGCGGCTCCGAATACCACCTCACCGAGTACTTCGGCCCGATCCTCGGGATCATGACGGCGGAGACCCTCGAGGAGGCCATCGCGATCCAGAACGAGATCGACTACGGCCTCACCGCCGGGCTGCACTCCCTGAACCCGGCCGAGCTGCGCCTGTGGCTCGACGGCATCCAGGCGGGCAACCTGTACGTGAACCGCGGGATCACCGGCGCGATCGTGCAGCGTCAGCCGTTCGGTGGTTGGAAGAAGTCCGCGGTCGGCGCGGGCACGAAGGCCGGCGGACCGAACTACCTCATCGGCCTCGGCTCGTGGACCAGCGCCGAGAGCACGGCTGAGCGCACCGTCGGTCGGTCGGCGGAGCGCCGCGGCCCGAAGCCCGCTGTCGCCTCGTTGCTGCGTGCCGCTGACGCAGTGCTCACCGCAGACGAGTTCGCGTCCCTGCGCCGGTCGGTCGCGAGCGACTCTGCCGCGTGGGCGGACGAGTTCGGGGTCGCGAAGGACGTCTCGAAGCTGACCGCCGAGCGCAACGTGTTCCGGTACGTGCCTCGTGAGGTCCACGTGCGTCTCGTGGACGGCGGTTCGGTCGCGGAACTCCTCCGCGTCGTCGCCGCCGGTGCGACCGCGGGCGCGACCGTGCACGTGTCGTCCGCCGTCGCGCTGCCGCCGAAGCTCGTCCCGGCCGTCGAGGCCATCGCCGGTGGGATCACCGTCGAGAGCGAGGACCGCTGGTACGTGACCGCCGCCTCACTCGTCGGGACGAAGGCCGGCGCGCGCGTCCGGATCATCGGTGGGACGACCGAGGGTGTCGCCCACGCGACCTCCGGCAGCCCCGACGTCGCGATCTACGCGGGCGACGTCACCGAGGCCGGCCGCATCGAGCTGCTGCCGTTCCTCCAGGAGCAGGCGGTCTCGATCACGGCGCATCGCTTCGGCACGCCGAACCACCTCTCGGACGACCTCATCTGACCCGACTCCGCGCGGTTCACAACGCAGGAACGCCCCGGCGTGTCATCCCGACACACCGGGGCGTTCTGTATGCCGCGCCGATGTCTTCCTGAGTTGTAAACCTGTCTCAGGAGAACCCCGACGTGTCGGGTGGGTGCGGGGGCGACGCGCCGGAGCTTTCCTGAGTCGGGGACAGAGCGGGGGATCGATCGAAGGAGCGGTGGCTAGCGCAGGGTGCCGTGGACGGCGAACTCGTCGATGCGCGCGAGTTCGGCGTCGTCGAAGTCCAGGCGGTGGATCGCCGCGTAGTTGCCCTCGAGCTGCTCGACCGAGCTGGCACCGATGATCGCGGACGTGACCGTGTCGCGACGCAGTACCCACGAGAGCGCCAGCTGCGCGAGGGTCTGGCCGCGTTCCTCGGCGATCGCCTGCAGGCCGCGGGCGCGCTCGAGGTAGGTGCCCGTGATCGACTCCTCGTTGAGGAAGTGGCTCGTCGCCGCACGCGAGTCCGACGGGACCGTTCCACCGAGGTAGCGATCGGTCAGCATGCCCTGCGCGAGGGGGCTGAACACGACGGCACCGAGACCGAGGTCGTCGAGGGTGTCGAGCAGGCCGTCCTCGACCTCACGGGAGAACATCGAGTAGCGGGGCTGGTGCACGAGCAGCGGGACACCGTGCTCACGCAGCGCGGCCACCGCGGCGATGGTCTGCTCGGGGGAGTAGTTCGAGATGCCGGCGTACAGCGCCTTGCCCTGCTTCACCGCCGTCGCGAGCGCACCCATCGTCTCCTCGATCGGGGTCTCCGGGTCGGGGCGGTGCGAGTAGAAGACGTCGACGTACTCGACACCGATACGGCCGAGGCTCTGGTCGAGCGATGACAGCATGGTCTTGCGCGAGCCCCACTCGCCGTAAGGACCCTGCCACATGTAGTAGCCGGCCTTCGAGGTGATGATGATCTCGTCACGGTGGGCGGCGAGGTCCTCGGCGAAGATGCGGCCGAAGGCGGTCTCGGCGGAACCCGCGGGCGGGCCGTAGTTGTTGGCGAGGTCGAAGTGGGTGATCCCGAGGTCGAAGGCGCGGCGCACGATGGCCCGCTGGACCTCGATGCTGCGGCCTTCGCCGAAGTTGTGCCAGAGACCGAGGGACAGCGCGGGGAGGCGCAGTCCGCTGCGGCCCACGCGGCGGTAGGTCATGTCGTCGTAACGGGTTTCGGCTGCTTCGTAGGGCATGGTCTGCGCTTTCATCATCGAATCGTCATGGTGCCGGGAGCAAGCGTACCGTGATCGTTCACGGCCGGGCCGGTGCGGCGTCGAGTAGCGTGAGCACGTGTCGTCCACCACGCTTCCACCCGCTGGAGAGCCAATGCCGCACCCGCGCTCCGGGTGCGGGGTCGCGATCGTCCGCGAGGGTCGGATCCTCCTGCTCGAGCGCCTCCGCGAGCCCGAGGCCGGTTCCTGGGGCATCCCCGGTGGGAAGGTCGACTGGATGGAGCGCCTCGAGGACGCCGTCCGCCGTGAGGCTCGGGAGGAGACCGGGCTCGAGCTCGGCTCGATCGAGCTGTTGTGCGTCGTCGACCATTTCGAGCAGGCGCTGCACCAGCACTGGATCTCGCCGGTGTACCTCGCGGAGGACACCGTGGGCGAGCCCGAATTCCGAGAGCCGGAGAAGCACGGCGGTCTCCGGTGGTTCCCGCTCGACGCGTTGCCGGAACGGGTGACCGTGTCGACGGTGGCGGCGGTCGAGGCGATCGCGCGGTCTCGGGAATCCAGGCGCCCGGGCGGCGCCCACTCGTAGACTCGGGCGCGTGACCGATCATCCGTCGTCCGACGCCCGCAACGACTTCGTCACCTTCGACGCGCTCCGTGCGGAGGCCGTCGAGCAGCCGGTTCGACGCGGAGCGGGCGCGTGGGGGTTCTTCGGCACGGTCGCGATCGTGATCGGCGCCCTGTTGATCCCGGTCGCCCTCGTGAGCACGTGGGCGGACACGATGCTCCGCGACACCGACGCGTTCGTCGACACCCTCGCTCCTCTGGCCGCGGACCCCGCCGTCCAGGCCTTCGTGGGGGACCAGGCGCTCGCCGCGCTGGAGAGTCAGGTCGACCTCGACGCGGCGGCTGCGGTGCCGGCCGATCTCGCGGCGACCCTCTCGCTCCCGCCGGCGATCTCGGAGGTGCTGGGTGCGATCGGTGGCGACACTGCGGATGCGCTGCGCGAGGTCCTGCGCCGGAACGTCGCCGAGTTCGCGGCTTCGCCCGCGTTCGCGACCGCCTGGACCGAAGCCCTCCGGGTCACGCATGAGCAGCTGGTCGCCGGCGTCTCCGGTTCCCAGGGGGCGGTCATCGACGTCTCGGCCGAGCAGGGCTTGGGTGTGCAGTTGGGGCCGATCGTCTCCGCGACCCGCTCGTGGCTGGTCGACGCGGGGTTCGGCTTCGCGGCCGCCATCCCGGACGTCGACCGCGTGGTCGACGTCGTCCCGGCGTCGCAGGTCGCACCGGTACTCGGTGGAATCCGGGTGATCGAGACGGCGGCTGGTTGGTCGCCCTGGCTCGCGATCGGGCTCCTCGCACTCGGGGTGATCCTGCTCTGGCTGGGCCGCCGCAACCCGAGCCGGACCGTCGCCGGAGCGGCGATCGGTGTCCTCCTCGCAGCAGGCCTGACGCTCATCCTGCTCGGCGCTGCCCGACTCGCCCTCGTCTTCGCGGTGTCGGTCGCGATCCCCGGCGGCGTCGGGGACGCGGCGGCGTCGCTCCTGCTGGGCCCACCCACCGATGCGGCCTGGTCCGTACTGTGGGTGTCGCTCACCGTGGCGGTCCTCTCCTTCGTCAGCGCCGCGTTGCGGCTCCCCGAGCGCATCGCGCGGGGTGTCCGGGCGGCGCGGCGTCCGCTGGCGGGCACGAACGTCTAAGCGCCGGTGGCCGATCCGTCGGCATGGACGGCCCGGCTCGTCCGCGGTGCTGCGAGTCTGCGATGCCACGGCACCTCTACGAGCGTGTGGAGCAGCCAGGACGCGGCGAGGATCGAGCCGAACCAGACCAGGCTGATCGGGGCCCGGAGGAGGAACGGCATGCCGTCGACGGCGCTCGGCGGGATCGCCTTCGCCAGCAGGATGAGCACGAAGACGTGCACGAGGTACGTGGAGAACGAGAGCTGCCCCAGGATGCGCGCGGGGCGACTGCGCAGCACAGCGGTGGAGCGCGGGCTCGCGACCGCCAGGCCTCCGACGATGATCGCCGCGAAGGTGATCGCGGCCCAGGCTCGTGGTGCTCCGGGTTCGAGTGCGATCGCCGCCACCACCAGGCCGCTGGCGCCTCCTGCGGCGACCCACGCCGCTCGTCGGGTGACCGGGAGGGCTGCCGTCCACTCCGCCAGACAGATGCCGAGCGCGAAGCAGCACAGCACCCGGACGGCCGGGGTCGCCATGCCGTTCATGGCCGACGGGGCGATGGCGGCGGCGATCGTCGTCGTGGAGACGAGCCCGACCGAGAGGGCGATCATCGGGACCGGGCCGCGCATCCGGTCGCGGAGGGCGAGGGCGAACACCGGGAACAGGATGAACGCGAGGAATTGGGCCGACAGCGACCAGGCGGGTGGGTTCCACCAGAGTGCGTCGCCGAACCATGCGCGGGTGAGGGTGAGTTCGGCGAGGAGGCCGATGGGCGGGAACGCCCCGTCGTCCGTTGAGACACCGACGATCGCCCCGCCGACGCAGAGCAGCACGAAGGCGAGGAGCACGGTCACGTGTGCCGGGTATATCCGCGCGAAGCGGTTCCGGAGGTAGCGACCGTAGATGGGCCAGGTCCAGCGCCGATCCTGGTAGGCCCGGGCGATCGTGTACCCGCTCAAGACGAAGAACACGTCGACGGCGAGTCCGGTGTGGGCCATCGGCGCGAGCCACGAGAGCTCGGGGAGCACGGAGAACAGCCAGTCCGCGGAGTGTGAGAACACCACCCACCAGGCGGCGACGGCGCGGGCACCGGCGAAGGCGGTGTGGTCGACGCGGGGTGCCGGTCGGCGGTCGCGTCGGGGGTTTCCGGTCGCGTGGTTCTCCGGTGACGGCATGGTGCTCCTGGATGATCGGACGGCGGTGGTCACGCCGGATCTCCACTCTAGGATGCTTCTGTACCTCATGGTTCTGTACTGTTTGGACTGTGGACAGGACATCACGAAGCGACGGAACAGCTCGGTGGCGGAGGACCGGAGCCGAACCCGGACCGGTCCCGGAACCCGAACCGACGGCCGTCGAGCCCGAACCCGATCCCGATCCCGACCGTGGGGCCCCGTCGCCACCCGAACCCGATCCCGCACCGTCGGCACCGACCGGGAACGCGGACACCCAGGCCGTCCCGCCCGTCGAGCTCGTCCTCGAAGGTCCCGGGATCGACCCGACCGGTGCCTCCGTCAGCACCGCCGCGGTCCTCGCCTGGTTCGCGGCCGTCCCGGCCGGCAGCACCGTGGTCGTCCGCGGCGGCGACGTCATCGCCGTGGACGCGACGATCAGGATCGACCGTCGCCTGCACCTCCGCGGGCGCGGCGAGCTCCGGTTCGTCGGAGGTGTCGAGGCGGCCCCGGCGCTGAAGCTCATCGTGTCGGGCAGCTCGGTGACCGGCGTCCGGGTCAGCTACGCGGGCCCGACCGCATCGAGCACGGGTGAGCGCAACACCGGGATCAGCATCTGGGCGAGCGACGTCCTGATCGACGGCGTCACCGTCGACGGGTTCCAGAACGGCATCGCCGTGCAACCGTCAGGTGAGTTCGAGGGCGTCGTCATCTCGGGGTGCCATGTCCTGAACATCGTCGGCTCGGGCGGAGGGCGAGGCTCCGCCTCATCCGCGGGCGAGGATCGTGGCGACGGCATCACGGTCTGGGGTGCGCGTTCGGCGGTCGTCGGCAACATCGTCTCGGCCGCCCCCGGCACCGACGCACGGGTCGGCATCCACGCCGAGAACCTGCCCGACTACGCGGTCGACCCCGGTTCCTGGGCCGACTCGATGGTCACGATCGAGGGCAACGTCGTCACCGGGCCGTTCCGCCGGTCCATCGCCGTGGAGGGGATGGCCCACACCGTCGTGACCGGTAACACCGTGTCCGACGCCACCTGGTGGGGACTCGCCGTCATCGACACCCGATCGGTCGCCCTGGTCGCGAACACGGTGCGCTGGACGCGGACGGCCGACGACGACCAGGGGTCCGCCTGGGGGCCGAAGCGCTGCCCGGTGATGATCTACCGCGATGCGCAGGGAACCGTGGTCTCCGGGAACGTCATCGAGATCCGCGGCGTCGCTGCTGCGGGCATCATGGCCCAGGCGGCGACACCCCCGGGCGGTTCGACCACCGTCATCGGCGCCGTCGACGCGCTCATCACCGACAACGTGGTCCGGATCGGCGGCGGCACCTGTCCGATCGGGATCGCGCTCGATCGGACCGGACAGCCCGTCGTCTCGGGTAACCGCGTCGCCGTCACGCTCGCATCGGGCTCGGTGGGCGGTGTCGTGTCGTACCTCGCCCAGGACGCGGTGGTCTCCGACAACTCCATCACCGGGGCCGCGACCTCCAACGGGTTCGGGGTGCTCCACCAGGGTGCCGGCTCGATCGTGGTCATGGGGAACCGCATCGACCGCGTCAGAGTCGCGGTCGCCGTGAACAACTGCACCGGTGGCGCGACGATCATCGGCAACACCGGACGCGAGTGCGAGTACGGCCTCGACACCTTCGGAACGACCGGGCCATCCGTGGTCCAAGGCAACCGTTGGGAGTCGGACAACACGGCACACGCGAACGCGCAGCCGAACACGAGCTACCTCTCCACCCGGCACATGGGTCTCGCGCGGCCGTACGGTGGCCAGTCCGGCGACATCCTCGTCGGGAACGGAAGGCTGTGGGTGAACGATCAGGGCACCTGGCGGTCGGCCACCCTCGGCTGAACGCGCGTCAGGCAGGCCCCGATGATCGGGAGCCCGCCTGACGCGGGGTGGGAGTCGACTCAGCTGCGCGGGGCGTGTGCCGTGTCGGACCCGCTGGCGACGGCCGCCTCGTCGATCGCCGACTGCTCCTCGCCGCCGCGGAACTGCGTGCGGTAGAGCTCGGCGTACGCGCCGTCGACCTCGAGGAGCTGCGCGTGCGAGCCCTGCTCGACGATCCGTCCGTTCTCCATCACGAGGATCGTGTCCGCGTCGCGGATGGTCGACAAGCGGTGGGCGATGACGAAGGAGGTCCGGTCGGAGCGCAGTGCCGCCATCGCGTGCTGCACGAGCAGCTCCGTCCGCGTGTCGACGGAGGACGTCGCCTCGTCGAGGATGAGCAGCTTCGGCTTCGCGATGAACGCACGGGCGATCGTGATGAGCTGGCGTTCACCGGCCGAGACGCTGCCGCCGTCCGCGTCGAGGACGGTGTCGTAGCCGTCGGGCAGCTGGCGCACGAAGCGGTCGACCATCGTCGCCTCGGCGGCCTCGACGACCTCCGCGTCGCTCGCGTCGAGTCGGCCGTACCGGATGTTCTCGCGGATCGTCCCATCGAACAGCCAGGCGTCCTGCAGCACCATCCCGACCTGCGACCGCAGCTCGGCGCGCGTCAGGGCGGTGATGTCGACGCCGTCGAGCAGGATGCGACCGCCCGTGAGCTCGTAGAACCGCATGACGAGGTTCACGAGGGTCGTCTTCCCGGCCCCGGTCGGCCCGACGATCGCGACGGTCTGACCCGGCTGCGCGGAGAAGGAGAGGTCCTCGATGAGCGGCTTCTCGGGGTCGTAGCTGAAGGAGACGCCGTCGAACTCGACGTGGCCGTCGGTGTGCTCGGGCAGGTGTGCGTCCGCGGTCTCCGGGTCCTGTTCCTCGGCGTCGAGCAGCTCGAAGGTGCGCTCGGCGGACGCGACGCCCGACTGCAGCTGGTTCGCCATGCCGGCGATCTGGCTGAGCGGCTGCGAGAACTCACGCGAGTACTGGATGAACGCGGTCGCGTCGCCGAGGGTCATCTGGCCGGAGGCGACCCGGAGGCCGCCCACGACGGCGATGAGCACGTAGGACAGGTAGGAGACGAAGGTCATCGCCGGCATGATCATGCCGGACACGAACTGCGCGCCGAACGCCGCCCGGTAGAGCTTCTCGTTGCGCTCGTCGAACTCGGCGAGCATCTCCTTGTCGCGGCCGAAGACGCGCACGAGCTCGAGCCCCGAGAACGACTCCTCGATGTGCCCGTTGAGCGAGCCGGTGTTCTTCCACTGCGCGGTGAAGAGCTTCTGTGACCGCGAGCCGATGACCCCGGCGATCAGCGCGGACAGCGGCAGTGCGATCAGCGCGATGAGTGCGAGCTGCCACGACACGATGAACATCATCGCCGTGATGCCGAGCACCGTGAGGGCCGACTGTACGAGTTGCGAGAACGCCTGTTGGAGGGCGGTCTGGATGTTGTCGACGTCGTTCGTGACACGCGACATGAGGTCGCCGCGCTGACGGGTGTCGAAGTAGCTCAGTGGAAGGCGGTTGAGCTTGCGCTCGATGTCCCGCCGGAGGTTGTAGACCACGCGCATGACGAGCCCGTTGAGGATGTACCCCTGGGCCCAGTTGAGGATCGACGCGACGATGTACATGCCGAGCACGATGATGATCAGACGGCCCAGCAGGGTGAAGTCGATCCCCTGCCCCGGGGTGATGTCCGACTTCTCGAGCATGTCGGCGTACTGGTCGTTGCCGGATGCGCGTGCCTGGTCGACGACCTGATCGAGCGTCGCGCCGGCCGGGAGCTGCGACCCCATCACGCCGTTGAAGATCGCGTCCATCGCGAGACCGAGGATCTTCGGGGCGATGACCGTGAGCACGACCGAGAGCACGACGAGCCCGACGACGATGCTCATCTTGACCTTCTCGGGGGCGAGGAGACCGACGAGTCGCTTCGCGGAGGGCCAGAACTGCTCGGCCTTCTTCGACGGGGTGCCGCCGAACATGTCGCCGTCGGACTCACCCGGGGTGAACTCCGGTGCGAGCGCCTCCTCCTCGACAGCGTTCAGCTCGGGAGCCTGAGCGGTGTCCTTCGAGGTGCCGGAGGAGCGCTTGTCACGTGGTGAACGGGCCATGGTCACGCCACCCCTTCCACAGCGAGCTGCGATTGGACGATCTCGCGATACGTCTCGTTGGAGTCCAGGAGTTCGTCGTGGGTGCCGCGGCCGACGATGCCGCCGTCGTTCATGACGATGATGTGGTCGGCCTCGCGGATCGTCGCGATGCGCTGCGCGACGATGATGACGGTCGCGTCGGCGGTGCTGTCGCCGAGGGCTGCGCGGAGTCGGGCGTCGGTGGCGACGTCGAGGGCCGAGAACGAGTCGTCGAAGAGGTAGACCAGGGGCTTCGCGACGAGGGCCCTGGCGATGCACAGACGTTGACGCTGGCCGCCGGAGACGTTCGTGCCGCCCTGGGCGACGCCGTCGTTCAGCATCTTCGGCTTCGCGCGGACGAAGTCCTCAGCCTGTGCGACGTCGAGGGCGCTCCACAGCTCGTCGTCGGTGGCGTCGGGACGTCCGAATCGGAGGTTCGAGGCGATCGTGCCCGAGAACAGGTACGGCTTCTGCGGCACGATGCCGACGACCCCGGCGATCTGCTGCCGGGTGAGCTGCGAGACGGGGACGCCGTCGATGGTGACGTGGCCCTGCTGCGGGTCGTAGAGGCGCGGGATGAGCGAGAGGAGCGTCGTCTTGCCGGAGCCGGTCGAGCCGACGATCGCGGTGGTCTTGCCGGGCTCCGCCGTGAACGTGACGTCCGACAGGACCGGTCGCTCCGCGCCGGGGTAGCCGAAGGTGACGCCGGTGAACTCGACCCGTCCGACCGACGGCACGCGGATGTCGGTGCTCGTCGGCACGGTGAGGCTCGGCTCGGTGTCGAGGACGCTCTGGATGCGCTCGGCGCACACGACCGCGCGAGGGATCATCATGACCATGAAGACGCCCATCATCACCGAGGTGAGGATCTGGAGCAGGTACTGGAGGAACGCGGTGAGGGAACCGACCTGCATCTGGCCGGCGTCGACCCGCTGGCCACCGAACCAGAGCACGGCAGCCGTCGCCAGGTGCAGGACCATCATGATGACCGGGAACATGAGGACGAAGATGTTGCCGACCTTGATCGACACGCGCGTGAGCGCCTCGTTCGCACGGTTGTACCGCTCCGACTCGAACGGCTCGCGGACGAACGCCCGGACGACGCGGATGCCGATGATCTGCTCGCGCAGCACACTGTTGATGCCGTCGATGCGGTCCTGCATCTGGCGGAACAGCGGCATGAGGAGGTAGACCAGGAACCCGACGATGATGAACAGCACCGGCACGGAGACCCACACCAGCCACGACAGCCCCGCGTCCTCGCGGAGCGCCATGATGATGCCGCCGACGCACATGATGGGTGCGGACACCATGAAGTTGAGGGTCATGAGGACGAGCATCTGGACCTGCTGGACGTCGTTCGTGCCGCGGGTGATGAGCGTCGCACTGCCGAAGCCGCCGATCTCGAGTGCGCCGAGCGAGTCGACCTTCCGGTAGAACTCCCGGCGCAGGTCGCGGCCGATGGCCATGGCGGTGCGGGCGCCGAAGTAGACCCCGCCGATGGCTGCGGCCACCTGGACGAGGCAGACGAGCAGCATCGTCATGCCGGTGGACCAGATGAAGTCCGTGTCGCCACGGGAGACGCCCTGGTCGATGATCTGGGCGTTGAGGCTGGGGAGGTAGAGGGCCGCGATCGTCGAGATGAGCTGCAGCACGAACACCGCGACGACCCAGGCCGCGTACGGCTTGGCGTGTCGGAGGGCGAGGGCGAGGAGGGCCACGTGAGGTCCTTTGTGGTTCATGTCCGCGGCGGAGCGGCCGTGCGGACGGAGGGGGCGGAACTGGGCTGGCGCGAGACCAGTGCCTCCGACGGCAGCGCGAACCGACGGAGACCATGAAGGACGTGCCCGAGTGACGATACTCCGAGCCGGTGACACGGTGGTGTCCCGGTTCGGAATCGTGATGATCACGTCGGCGCACGCGTCGCGCGTCGGCCCAGGCTAATATACCTGTCGTCCAGAACCCGAATCGTGCGGGCGACGTGGTCAGCCGACGCCCACGCTGATGGTGTGCCATCCTTCCGCGCCGTCGGGGACGACGTCGACGGGGGTCTCGCTCTGCGTCTTGCCCGCGGCGTCGGTCGCGCGGACGGCGATGGTGTGGTCGCCGGCCGGGGCGTCCCACTGGAGGACCCACTGCACCCAGGTGTCGTCGGAGATGGCGGTCGCGAGCGTCGTGTCGAGCCAGTCGCCGTCGTCGATCCGGACCTGGACGCGGTTGACGCCCGTGTGCTGCGCCCAGGCGACGCCGGCGATCGCGACGTTCCCCGCCGCGACACGTCCACCGTCACGCGGCACGTCGATGCGTGACTCCGTCTTGATGGGCCCGCGCTCCGACCAGCCGCGGTCGGTCCAATAGGCCCGGGCGTCCGCGTAGCGGGTCACCTCCAGCTCGACGACCCACTTGGTGGCGGAGACGTACCCGTACAGGCCCGGGACGACCATGCGCACCGGGAAGCCGTGCTGCAGCGGGAGCGGGTGCCCGTTCATCCCGACGGCGAGGAGGCTGTCGCGATTTTCGTCCTGCAGGACCTCGAGCGGGGTCCCGGCGGTGAACCCGTCGATGCTCCGCGACAAGACCATGTCGGCCCCGGCTTTGGGTTTCGCGCGCGCCAGCAGCTCGCGGATCGGGTACCCGAGCCAGAGCGCGTTGCCGATGAGGTCGCCACCGACGGGGTTCGAGACGCAGGTCAGCGTGATGATCGACTCCTGCAGCGGGAGGGCGAGGAGTTCCTCGAACCCGATCTCGACCTCCTGCTCGACCATGCCGGTGATCCTGAGGCTCCAGGTCGAGGGGTCGATGTTCGGCACCTGGAGGGCGGTGTCGATCCGGTAGAAGGAGTCGTTCGCCGACACGACCGGCGTGAGCCCGTCGATGCCGAGTTCGGCGCCGGCCGGGACCGGCGGCGCGGCGACGGCGGCCGTCGGGAGCTTGAGCGCCTTCCGGATGCTCTCCACGGCGACCGCTCCGGCCGAGGCGACGCGTGCGCCGACCCCGACGACGAGGGCACCGACCGCGGTGCCGCCGAGCAGGACGAGGAACGAGCGTCGGGGGAGTTCGGCTCGGGAGGCCCCGACGACCGGCCGGGCCTTGTCCGCGACCGTCGCGTCGTCCCAGGTGCGGAGGCGGGTCACGAGCAATCGCAGCACCAGGATGCCGACCGCCGTGCCGACGACGCTCGGGAACGCCCAGTCGAGGCCCGCGTCGGCACGGGTGATCGCTGCGACGACCGCGACGACGCCGACGAGCGCGAGCGCGATGCTCCCGACCGCCGGCCGACGCTCCTCGAGGACACCGATCCCGACGGCGAGGGCCGCGACCAGCACGCCGAGCACGATGAGCAGTACGAGCTTGTCATTGGTGCCGAACAGGGCGATGACGAGGTCCTTCACCCAGCCGGGCACGAGGTCGATCACGAGGGAACCCACGGCGAGCAGGGGCGAGCTCGCGGGGGCGACGAACGCCGCGACGGCCTCGGCCGAGCCGAGGGTGGCGACGGCTGCGACGACGCCGGACGCACCGGCGAGCAGGGTGCGGCGGCGGGGCTCCATGTCCGTCATGCTACGCGCGCCCGCTGGGCGTTCCTCCCCGAAGCGGCTCTAGAGGGACAAGTCGGCCGTCCATCCCCGTACCCTGGGGGGATGACCACAGTCGGGCTCGGAATCCCACGCATCGGGTCGCCGCTCAGGCACATCCCGGACGCTGCCGGGCGCCCCGACGTCGACGGCCTCATCGACCGGTTCGGGCGCGTGGCACGCGACCTCCGGGTGTCGATCACGGAGAAGTGCTCGCTGCGCTGCACGTACTGCATGCCCGAGCAGGGGCTCCCGGCGATCGCTCGCGACGACCTGCTGACGCCGACCGAGATCGGTCGACTCGTCGAGATCGCCGTCCGCGACCTCGGCGTGCACGACATCCGGTTCACGGGCGGCGAGCCGCTCATGCGTCCCGACCTCGCGGAGATCATCGCTCGCAGCTCGGCTGTCGCCGGCGATGCGTCGATCTCCATGACCACGAACGGCATCGGGCTCGACAAGCGCGTCGACGAGCTCGTGGCCGCCGGGCTCACCCGCGTGAACATCTCCCTCGACACCGTCGACCGCGACCACTTCGCGCGGCTCACGCGTCGCGACCGCCTCCCCGCCGTCCTGGCCGGCATCGATGCCGCCAAGCGCGCCGGGCTGACGCCGCTGAAGATCAACGCCGTCCTCATGCGCGACACACTGGACGGCGCGGTCGCCCTGCTCTCCTGGGCGATCGAGAACGGCTGCCGTCTCCGCTTCATCGAGCAGATGCCGCTCGACGCCGACGAGGCGTGGGTGCGGGAGAACATGGTCGACGCGGCCGAGTTGCTCGACGTCCTCGGCTCCCGGTTCACGCTCACCGCTCCGCACCGCGAGGACCCGTCCGCTCCCGCCGAGGAGTGGCTCGTCGACGGCGGCCCGGCGACGGTCGGCATCATCGCCTCGGTCACGCGCTCCTTCTGCGACGACTGCGACCGGACCCGGCTCACGGCCGAGGGGACGATCCGCTCCTGCCTCTTCGGCGACGACGAGACCGACCTCCGGGGCATGCTGCGTTCGGGTGTCGAGGACGTCGAGATCGCGGACCGCTGGCGCGCGGCGATGTGGCACAAGCAGGCCGGGCACCGGATCGCGTCGCCCGACTTCGTCCGTCCGGAGCGGAGCATGGGAGCGATCGGTGGCTGAGACGACGACGCTGCAGGTGCTCGTGCGCTACTTCGCCGCTGCCGAAGAGGCCGCAGGCGTGCCCGAGGAGTCCCTTCCCGCGGTCGCGACGGTGGGCGAGCTCAAGTCCGTGCTGCTCGAGCGCTACGGTGACGCGATGGCCAAGGTGCTCGCTTCAGGCTCGTTCCTCGTCGACGGCGTCGTCAGTCGCGACGACGCCCGTCCGCTCGGCTCCCGGGTCGACGTCCTCCCGCCCTTCGCCGGCGGCTAGGTCGCGCATGCGCCGCGCGGATGACACCGTCCGGGCGTACGCGGTCTACGAGGCTGCCGACGGGTTGCGCTCGGAGAGTGCTCGAGCCGCGCGAAGCTGCAACCAGCGGACCAGGTCCAGGACGCCTCGCGTCCGTGACCCCGCGGGATCGTCGCCGCCGCCGATCGCGTGGAATCCCGGAATCTCGTCGACCGGGTAGTCGTCGAGGCGCTCGCAGCGCATCCGCCAGTCCGGGAACTGGCGGAAGGACACGGTCTCCTCATTGAGGACGCGCATGTCCGTGTGGCGCGCGTCACGGGAGAGGCCGTCCAGGAGCGCGGAGATGGCGTCGTCGGGTCCTTCGACCACCTGGAAGAAGTCGTCGCCGCGCACGGCGAGCATGCCGGTCAGGCCGGAACGCTCATTGTTGCCGCGACACTCGACGAGCAGCGCTTCGAGGGACGCCTGCGTCAGCGGGCTCGTCGCCCGGCTCACGTACGTCACGGACCGGACCGCTGTTTCGGAGTGCACCACGGTTCGCACAGTACACGGTCGATGGGCCGACTTCCTCCCCCCGATCAGGTCTGATCGGGGGATTCCCCTTGCCGGGGGTGTCGGGTCCTGAGCTGACGACGTACAGCGACGGTGGGGTGGGCTCAGCCCGATCGGCGGGCAGCCTGCCAAGCGCGTCGCTCGACCGCCGCCGAGCGGAACAAGAGGACGAGCGAGACGATCGCCCCCAGCACCGTCGCCACGAACGCGACGAGCGCGAACGCCTGCAGCAGCTCGCCGGCCGCCGAGGACCGGCCGACGTAGGGCGGCAGTTCGTCGGACACGGTGTGCCCGATGCCGAAACCGGCGAAGAACATGGCTGGGAGTCCGAGCCAGACGAGCATCGATCCGAGCGTCGCCACGTGGACCCAGTGCGACCCGAGCCGGCCGCGCCAGCCGAGGTGGACCAACGCCGTGATGGCAGCGAGTCCGAGGAGGAACGCGACGGCGATGCTGACCAGTCCCATCGCCAGCGCGCTCGGGGTGAAGACGCCGTAGATCGTCTCGAGGCCGTACGCGCCGTCCGTCATCGCGATGGGTGCCCAGACGAGTTCCTCGATGGGGGCGAACACCAGCATGACCGCCGCGGCGAGTGCACAGACGATGACGGCGATGCGACGGGAGCGGATATCACGGCGCGGATCGTGGACGGACACGCCCTCCACGATAGGTGCTCGGCCCCGGAGACGGGTTCACCCCGCGGCGTCGGCCGCCGATGCCGCGGGTGCCGCACCGAGCAGTGCCAGTCGCTTCGCCAGGTAGGGCGCGGTGCGGCTGTCGGGGTCTGCGGCGACGGCATCCGGGGTGCCCGCGGCCACGATGCGTCCACCAGCGTCACCACCGGACGGTCCGAGGTCGATCACCCAGTCGGCCGCCGCGACGACGTCCATCTCGTGCTCGACCACGACGACGGTGTCGCCGGAGTCGACGAGCGCGTTCAACTGCGCCAGGAGACGACGGACGTCGGCCGGGTGAAGGCCGGTCGTCGGCTCGTCGAGGAGGTAGAGGGTGTGACCGCGTCGCACCCGCTGGAGTTCCGTCGCGAGTTTGATGCGCTGGGCCTCGCCGCCCGACAGTTCGGTGGCCGGCTGGCCGAGCCGCAGGTACCCCAGGCCGACTTCGAGCAGGGTGCGGAGGCTGCGCGCCGCCGCCGGGACGGCCGCGAGGAACTCGGCCGCCTGCTCGACGGTGAGTGCGAGGACGTCTGCGATCGACTTCCCGTCGTAGGTGACCTCGAGGGTCTCGGCGTTGTACCGGGCGCCGTTGCAGGTCGGGCACTTCCCGTAGCTGCCGGGGAGGAACAGCAGTTCGACCGACACGAAGCCCTCACCGAGGCAGGTCTCGCAGCGACCTCCCGCGACGTTGAACGAGAACCGGCCGGCCGTGTACCCGCGCTCGCGGGCGAGGTCCGTGGCGGCGAACGCGGTGCGGACGGCGTCGAACAGCCCGGTGTAGGTCGCGAGGTTCGACCGCGGCGTTCGACCGATGGGCTTCTGGTCGACCCGGACGAGGCGGTCCACGTGCTCGAGGCCTCGCACCCGACGGACGGTGAGCGTGTCGGCGTGTCCGTCCGGCACCGTCGCCTCCGCCAGGCCGGAACCCTCGGTCGCATCGGTCTCGGTGGGCACCTCGTCGTCATCGTCCGCGGTGTCGTCCGTCGTCCGGCCGTCTGCCCGCAGGTGATCGCGCACGACGTCGCGGAGGACGCGGCTCACGAGGGTCGATTTGCCGGAACCCGAGACACCGGTGACGGCGACGAAGGTCCCGAGGGGGATCGAGGCGTCGACGCCGGCGAGGTTGTGGAGCGTGATGCCCTCCACCTCGAGCCAGTCGCGCGCCTCACGGAGTGCTCGTCGCGCGGGAGCCTGACCGTGCTGTTCGTGGAACAGGAACGGGCGGGTCGCCGAGGCCTCGACCTCGGCGAGACCCTCGACGGCCCCGCTGTAGAGCACGTCGCCGCCACCCTCGCCTGCGCCGGGGCCGACGTCGACGATCCAGTCCGCGTTCCGGACGACGTCCATGTTGTGCTCGACGACGTAGACCGAGTTGCCCGAGCGCTTCAGCTGCTCCAGCACCTCGAGGAGGGGCTCCGCATCGGCCGGGTGCAGACCCGCTGACGGTTCGTCGAGGACGTAGACCACGCCGAAGAGCCCGGAGCGCAGCTGGGTCGCGAGCCGGAGCCGTTGCATCTCGCCGGGGGAGAGCGTCGTCGTCACGCGCCCGAGCCCGAGGTAGCCGAGTCCGAGGTCGGTGAGCACGCGGATGCGCGCGAGGAGATCGGTCGTGATGGCGACGGCGACGTCGGTGCGCTCGCCGGAGAGCGTGGTCGGGAGCGCGGGCGCCGCGTCCTTCAGCTCAGTGGTGGGGCGGATGACCTCGGCGAGCTCCGTCATCGGCAGGGCGTTGAGCTCCGCGATCGTGCGGCCGGCGAAGGTGACCGCGAGCGCCTCGCGGCGGAGTCCCGTGCCGTGGCAGAGTGGGCACGGACCCGAGCGCACGAACTGCAGCACCTTGTTCCGCATCATCTGGCTCTTCGAGTCGGAGAGGGTGTGGAAGACGTACTGCTTGGCGCTCCAGAACATCCCGTTGTACGGCTTGGCGACGCGGTCTCGTTGCGGCGTGATCTGCACGACCGGCTGCTCCTCGGTGAAGAGGATCCAGTCACGGTCCTCCTGGTCGAGCTCCCGCCAGGGGCGGTCGACGTCGTATCCGAGGGCGATGGTGATGTCGCGGAGGTTCTTCGCCTGCCAGGCTCCCGGCCAGGCGGCGATCGCTCCCTCGCGGATGCTCAGCGACGGGTCGGGCACGAGGGAGTCCTCGGTGACCGTGTGTGCGACGCCGATGCCGTGGCACTCCGGGCAGGCGCCGACGGCGGTGTTGGGGGAGAAGGCGTCGGAGTCGAGTCGCGTCGTGAACCCCTCCGGGAACGTGCCGGCGCGCGAGAAGAGCATGCGGAGCGAGTTCGAGAGGGTCGTCACCGTGCCGACGCTGGAGCGCGAGCTGGGGGCGCCGCGTCGCTGCTGCAGGGCGACCGCCGGTGGCAGGCCGGAGATCGAGTCGACGTGCGGGTCGTGACCCTGCTGGATCAGTCGCCTGGCGTACGGGGCGACGGACTCGAGGTACCGCCGCTGCGCCTCGGTGAAGATGGTGCCGAACGCGAGCGACGACTTGCCCGAGCCGGAGACCCCGGTGAAGGCGACGATCGCATCACGCGGCACGTCGACGTCCACGTTGCGGAGGTTGTTCTCGTTGGCTCCCCGGACGCGGACGAACGGGTCGGATGCTTCGGGGGCGTTTTCGGGCATCAGATCACCCTACGTCGCTCGCTGCCGTGATGCGGAGTGGTTGACGCGCCCCCGCAGGTGTGCGGGCGGCGATCGACGTGCGCTCAGCCGACCAGGGTCGCGCGTGCGTCGGAGACCAACAGGTACAGGGCGCGACTCGAACCGGGAAATCGTTCGAAGCCGAATCGCTCGTAGAACGGGATGACGTCGTCGGTCAGGGCGTGGACCAGGATCGCTCGCATCCCGATGATCTCCGCCGCGCTGATCGCTTGAAGGACGGCATGCTGCAGGAGAGCGGTTCCGAGGCCGAGGCCGGTGAACTCCTGATCGATGGCGAGCCGGCCGATCAGGACGACGGGAATCGGATCGGGTGCCCGGTGCGCGAGCCGCTGCGGCGCATCTTCTCGAACGAGCGAACTCGCCGAGAGGCAGTAGTAACCCGCGACGCGACCCTCGGTCGTCACCGAGACCATCGTCTTCGACCCACCGCTGCGGTCGTTGTTCCGTGCGTATCCACGGAGCCAGCTGTCGAGGACGTCGACGCCGCAGCGGAAGTCGGAGAGGACGTCTCCAGTAGCGAGCGGCCGTGGAGTCCGGAAGTCAGTCAACGAAGATCGTGGGTCGGTTCAGGAGGTCGCGGAGTCCGTCGATCGAACGCGCTGGGCGTTCCAGGATCGCTTCGAACTGTTCGAAGGCGGCCGCGTCCACGCGGATGTCGCGCTCACGGCGGATGACATCAGCCGCCCGTTCCGTAGCGGCGGACGTGGTGAAATCGGTGATGGACCGACCTTCGATCGCAGCGGCGGCGGCGATCGCGTCCTTCTGTGCGCTGGTGACGCGGACCTCGATGCGCTTGTCTTTCAGTGGAGATGCCATGCCGTCATTGTACGGCAATCTTCCGTACGGAGTCGATGTCGGAGGTCGGAGGCAGGATCGTCCTCATGAATCGTGAACGTTCATGGCACGGCTGCGTCTTCATCGGGGTGAGCCTCGACGGGTTCATCGCGGGGCCCGACGGCGACCTCGGCTGGCTCACGGAGCTCGAGCCGCGGGAGCATGCCGCGGATGCGCCGGGGCGGCACCCGGCTCTCGACTGGGATTCGTTCTTCCCGACGATCGACACCCTCGTGATGGGACGTACCACCTACGACACTGTGCTCGGCTTCGGCGAGTGGCCGTTCGAGGGCAAGCGGGTCGTCGTGCTGAGCACCACGCTCGAGGCCGGGGACGACCGCATCACGGTCGCCGGGACGCTCGACGAAGCGACCGCCCTGCTCGACGAGGCCGGGGCCGGCCGCGTCTACGTCGACGGAGGCAGGACCATCCAGGCGTTCCTCGGTGCGGGCCTCGTCGACGAGCTCACCGTGTCCGTCGCACCGGTGCTCATCGGCTCGGGCGCCCGCCTCTTCGGCGACCTCGACGCCGACGTCCGTCTGCGGCTCCGCGGCACCCACGCGACGCCCGAGGACGGGCTCGTGCGCATCACCTACGACGTGCTGCCGCGCTGACAGCTCGCTTCACCCCGAATGGTCGCCCACGCTTCGTGCGTGCGACCACTCGGGGCGAATCGAGGGCGGGCCGATCGTTCACAGACCGACCCACTCCGTCTCGCCGTCGGCCAGGTACTGGCGCTTCCAAATGGGGACGGTGCGCTTGATCTCCTCGACCAGACGCTCGCACGCGGCGAACGCCTCGGCCCGGTGCGCAGCGGCGACGGCGGCCACAAGGGCCAGGTCGCCGACGACGAGCGACCCGACGCGGTGGGCGGCGGCGACCCGGAGGCCGGTCTCCGCGGCGACCGTCCGGCAGCAGTCCTCGAGGAACCGTTGGGCGTCGGGGTGGGCGCGGTAGTCGAGGGCGTCGACCGCCTCGCCGTGGTCGTGGTCGCGCACGATCCCTCGGAAGGCCACGAGTGCACCGTTGGCGGGCGCCGCGACGAAGTCCTCGATCGCGTGCGCGTCGAGGGGCGACTCCGAGATGAGGGCGAGGACCTCGGGAACCGTCGACTCACTCATGCGCGCCACCTCCGGCGATCTGGGCGACGAGGTGGTCGAGCAAGCCGTCGAGGACCGCGAGTCCGTCCTTGACGCCGCCGGTGGACCCCGGCAGGTTCACCACGACGGTGCCGCCGGACACCCCCGCGAGCCCGCGACTGAGCGCCGCGGTCGGGGTCTTGGTCGACCCGAGGGTGCGGATCGCCTCCGAGATGCCGGGCAGTTCGCGGTCGAGGTGAGGCTGCGTCGCCTCCGGGGTGCGATCGCTCGGCGAGAGGCCGGTGCCGCCCGTCGTGATGAGCACCGCGGGCGCGGCGTCCAGGGCTGCCGTGATCGCGAGGTGCACGTCGGCGTCGGACACGACCGTCACCGCATCCACCGCGTAGTCGTGCTCGGACAACCAGGCGGAGATGCGCGGCCCCGTGAGGTCTTCGCGCGTGCCCGCCGCGCCGGCGGTCGACGCGACGATGACGGCCGCGGTTCGCGGGCGGACCGTTCGCACACCAGGTGCTTCGATCGGCTCCGACGCTTCCGGCGTCCAGTTCCCGCGCTTGCCGCCGGACTTCTCGAGCAGCCGGATGTCGCCGAGGACCGAGGCCGGGTCGACGGCCTTGACCATGTCGTGCAGCGTCAGGCCGGCGATCGAAGCGGCCGTCAGGGCCTCCATCTCGACCCCGGTCTGGCCGGTGGTCTTCGCCGTCGCGGTGATGACGATCGAGTCCTCGGTGAAGGCGAAGTCGAGGCTCACCGACGACAGCGCGAGCTGGTGGCACAGCGGGATGAGCTCGCTCGTCCGCTTGGCCCCCGCGATCCCCGCGATGCGCGCGGTCGCGATGACGTCCGCCTTCGGCAGACCGTCCGCCTGGACGAGCGCGATCACGTCCGGGCGGGTGGTGAACGTCGCCGTCGCCGTCGCGACCCGCTTCGTCGTGGCCTTGTCGCCGACATCGACCATGCGTGCGCGGCCGTCGTCGTCGAGGTGTGTGAGCCCGGTCATAGTGCCCATGCTTCCACAGCGTCACCGGCGTCGAGTTCGAGGGTGTCCTCCGGGATCACGATCAGCACGTCGGACGCCGCGAGCCCGGCCACGAGGTGGGAGCCGGGGCCTGCGACCGGTTCGACCCGGCCGTCGTCTCGTCGGCGTCCGCGGAGGAACTGTCGCTTACCGGGCACCGAGCGCGCGGCCACCGCGAGTTCGGCCGACACACGCGACGCCTGCGGCAGCCCGGCGACCCGGCGGAGGACCGGAGCGACGAAGACCTCGAACGAGAGCTGGGTGCTCACCGGGTTGCCGGGGAACGCGATGATCGGGACACCCCGGTGGGCACCGAGCGCCTGCGGACCGCCAGGCTGCATCGCGACCGAGCCGATCCAGCCCCCCAGCGGCCCGAGGACGTCACGGACGACCTCATGTTCTCCCATGGAGATCCCGCCGGAGGTGAGGATGAGATCGACCTCGCCGTGGAGGTCGTCGAGCAGCGCGAGCAGGACGTCGGCATCGTCGACGACGCGCGCACGAGCGGCGACCTCGGCCCCGGCTGCGACGACGGCGGCCGCCAGCGCGGTCCCGTTGGAGTCGAAGGTCTGGCCGAGCGTCGGCGTCTCGCCGGGTTCGACGAGTTCGGCACCGGTCGTGACGATCGCGACCCGCACCCGCCGACGCACCTCGACGGTCGTGATCCCGGCCGCAGCCAACACGGCGAGGTGTCGTGAAGCGAGGCGGACGCCGGCCGGCAGCAGCTCCTCACCGGCGCGGACGTCGCTCCCGCGCTCCCGGACGAACAGCCCCGCGGGGCGCTCGCCGCCGTTGCGCGGACGACCGAGGACGACGGTCTCGACACCGTGGGAATCCGTCTCGACCTCGCTCTCCTCGACCGGCACGACGACGTCCGCACCCGGCGGAACGACCGCGCCCGTCATGATGCGCACCGAGGTCCCCGGCTCGAGCGGCGCCGGGTCGATCGGGCGCGCGGCGATCTCGCCCATCACCCGCAGTCGCGTCTCATCACCCGAGAGGTCTGCTGCCCGAACCGCGAAACCGTCCATCTGCGAGTTGCGGAACAGTGGCAGGTCGACCGGTGACGGCACCGCCACGGCCGTCACCCGAGCTGCGGCCTCGTCGATCGGCACGTGCTCGGCGCCGGTGTCGGTCACGTCGTCGAGGAGGGCTGCGACGTCGGAGGCGTGTTGCTCGACGGTCTTCCGACTCGTGGGCGCTGGCGTCGTCATGGTGGTTCCCGTCGGAGAGGTCGGTCGGTGGGGCTGCACGGGGTGTTCGGAGCCGCGGTCAGTAGCGGGGGACGGTCGGGTCCACGAGGCGCGACCACGCGTCGATGCCGCCTTCGAGATGGACTGCGGAGTAGCCGCGCTCGAGGAGCAGGCGGAGCGCTGACTCGGACCGGATGCCGTGGTGGCAGTAGACGACCACGGGCGTCTCGGGGTCGAGACCGTGGAGTGTCTCGGGGAGCGAGCCGAGCGGCATCAGCGTCGAACCGGGCAACCGGGCGATCTCCGCCTCCCACGGCTCCCGGACGTCGAGCAGGACGGCCTCGTCGTCGCTCGCCGCGAGCTGTGGCGCGGTGATCGTGCGTCCGGCGTGTCGCGGCTCGTGGGGTGCTGCCGCTGCGGCGCTCGCCGCATCCCCTCCCGGCGTCCGGTGCAGGTGCTCGTCCAGCGACACCTGCCGGGCGCCCGCGGGGTCTCGCTCGTACCGGAGTTCGCGGAACCCGCCGCTCAGTCCGTCGAACATCGTCACGCGGCCGAGCGAGAGGGTCCCGACCCCGGTGAGCACCTTGATCGCCTCGGTCGCCATGATGGACCCGATGACCCCGACCGTGGTGGGCAGGACGCCGCCGGCCTCGCAGGAGAGCACCGAGCCGTCCGTCGGCGGGTGGGGGAACAGGTCGCGGTAGCGCGGGCCGCGGGACGACCAGCTGAGCCCGGCCTGCCCGCCGTACTGCGAGACCGCACCCCAGACGAGTGGGACGTCGGCGAGCGTCGCGGCGTCGTCGACCAGATACCGGGTCTCGAAGTTGTCGCTGCCGTCGATGACGAGGTCGATCTCCGCGTCGGCCAGGAGACCCATGATCTCGCCGGGTCCGAGGCGGAGGCGGTGCCTGAGGATCGTCGCGTCGGTGTTGACGGCGAGGGCGCGGTCGGCGGCGGAGTCGACCTTCGGACGGCCGACGTCCGCGGTGCTGTGGACGGTCTGCCGATGCAGATTGCTGAGCTCGACCGTGTCGTCGTCCACGAGGTGGATCGCGCCTTCGCCGGAACCGACACCGGCAGCGGCCAGCGCCGGGATGACGATGCTGCCGAGGCCACCCGCGCCGACGATCAGTACCCGTGCGTCTGCGAGGCGCTGCTGCGCCGCTGGTCCGAACCCGGGGAGGGCGAGCTGCCTGGCGTACCGCGCGGTCGAGGACATGCGCCGATTATCCCACCGGCACCGTGCCCGACGACCCTCAGACCGGCTTGACGGGCGTGCGCAGGAGGCAGAAGGCGTTGCCCTCGGGATCGGCGAGGACGTGCCACGACTCGTCGCCCGTCTGCCCGATGTCCGTCGGGCGTGCACCGAGGGCCAGCAGTCGCTCGAGCTCGGCGTCCTGGTCGCCGTCGGTCGGGCTCACGTCGATGTGGAGCTTCGACTTCGGCTGCGGCGGGTCGTCGCTGCGGCTGAGGATGATCGTCGGCTGCGATCCACCGAAGCCGTCCCGGGCTCCGATCTCCACCCCGTCCTCGTCTCGGTCGAGCACGACGAAGTCGAGGACCTCGCACCAGAAGCGGGCGAGCGCTTCCGGATCGCGGCAGTCCAGGACGAGTTCACTGATGCGACATGACATGACCGCAATGTACCGGCGCGTTCCTCGTGGCGGAAGCCGTTGCGGAGCTATCGACCGTCGGACACGCCACGGTCCGTCTCGGCCCAGTCGGTCAGTGTGATCACGAAGCCACGGACCAGGCGGTCGAAGCTGCGGTCGAGGTCGCGGTCGAGGCCGAAGGAGCCCGCCGCCTCGAGCGAGACGAAGCCGTGCAGGGTGGAGCGGAACGCGCGGATCGCGTCGATGGCGTCGTCGCCGCGGAGTTCGTAGGCCGTGAGGACGTCGGAGATGACCTGGATGGCGCCGAGCGACGCCGCCGTGTCCTCCTCGTCCTCCGGCCCGGCGATCCACTGCGCGGCCGTATAGCGTGCCGGGTGCTTCAGGGCCCACTCCCGGTAGGCCCCGGCCATCACCGTGATCGCGTCCGCGCCCGAACGGCCGACGGCCGCGCGCCGCAGGACATCGCCGAGTTCGCCCTTCGCCTGGAGGGAGATGCCCCGGCGGAGTCCGGCGAGCGAGTCGAGGTGTTTGTAGAGCGAGGGCTGCCGGACGCCGAGCCGTTCGGCGAGGGCGGCGAGGGTCAGCCCCTCGAGCCCCACTTCGTCGGCGAGTTCAGCCGCTTCGTCCACCACGCGCGTGCGGCTGAGTCCCGCCCTAGGCACGGTGCAGCGCCGACTGGAGGAAGCCGAGGACGGCCTGCGAGGTGACCTCGGGCTGTTGGGCCTGCGGGTAGTGGCCGGCGTCCTCGACGAGGACGACCTCCGCCTGCAGGGTGTCGCCGATCCAACGGGCCTCTGCCGCGGGGTCGGGGAAGTCGGGGTCCTCGGTGCCCATGATCACGAGCGTCGGAGCGCTCACGCCGGGGAGCGCAGCCTCGGCCGGGGCGTGGTCGGTCTGTCTCGTCGTCTGCGAGAAGGCCTTGCCGTAGGCGGGGCGACGCAGGCTCGCGAAGACGGCGGCGAGGTGGTCGTCGAAGTCGACCGGCTTCCGGCCCGCGTTCAACGTGGGGAGGTAGGCCTTCCAGACCCGTGCGACCCACAGCGGAGCCATCATGGCGCGGAACAAGGCGAGCATGAACCCGCTCGCCTTCGGGTTGCGGACGAAGGGCCCGACGAGCACGAGACCGGACACATCGTCGGGGTGCTCGGCGGCGACGATCACGCCCGCGCCGGCAGCGAGGGAGTTGCCGACGATGACGGCCGGGGTGCCCAGTTCGCGGATGAGGGCGTGGATGTCCGAGGCGGTCGCGACGTCGCCGTAGGACGAGAACGTCGTGTCGCTGTCGCCGTGACCACGGAGGTCGGTGGAGGCGACGCGGTAGCCGGCCTGGACGAGTGCGGGGGCGAGGAAGCGGTAGGAGGAGCGGAGCTCGCCCATTCCCGGGACGAGGACGACGAGCGGGCCGTCGCCCTGGAGCTCGTAGGCGATCTTGCCCTCGGGGCGGTCGAGGTGGCGGGTGGCGGGCCCTGTCGATGCCGGGTTCGTGTTCATGAAGCTAGTGTGCATTGCCTTTTAGCTAATGTCAATAGCTTTTACGGACCGCCTGTCGGAGCAGCCTCATCGACTCGGCACCGGCTCCGAACACTTGCACCGATACTCGGCGACCGTGTCGACCTTCGGCAGGATGAGGAGGAGTGCCAGGTAGACGAGACCGGCGGTCCCGCCTGTGAAGAGGAGGAGGAAGAGGGCGACGGTGCGGACCCAGTCCACGCGGAAGTCGCCGTACGCGGCGATGCCGGCGCACAGGCCGCCGAACCAGCTCCCTTCCCCGATGCGACAGAAGAATCGACCGCGAGCGGGATAGGCGAGGATTCGGGTCGGCGGTGCTTCCTGCTCGACGGAGCCCGTCTCCGCGAGGATCCTCGCGAGCTGTTCGTCGTCGATCGCGGCGCCAGGGGTCGTCGCCATCGATCGCAGGTGGTCTCCGAGCGCCGTCTCGAGGTCGCGTACGGTCTCGTCCGCATCGGGGTCGGTGCCGAGTGCGGCGCGGGTGTTCGACAGGTAGCGGACCAGGTGGGCGTGTGCGGCGGCCGTCAGCGGGATCGTCTCCGCATGCCCACTCAGGCTCATGTGGTGGATCTGTTCCATGTCAGTGTCCGATCGTCGTGATCATGTCGGTGAGGGAGGACCAATAGGTGCGGAAGTTCCGGAGCTGTACTCGTCCGGCTTCGGTCAGGGAGAGGTACTTGCGAGGCGGGCCGGACGTGGACTCCTGCCAGTCGTGCGCCAGGAGCTCTTCGCGTCGGAGCTTGTTCAGGAGCGGATACAGCGTGGCTTCCTGGACGGGGAAGCCGGCTCCGCGGAGCGCCGTCGCTATCTCGCCCGCATAGCGTCGCTGATGCTCGACCGAAGCGAGCACGAGGGGTTCGAGCATGCCTCGGCGGAGTGCCGCGAGCTTGCTATCTGGTTCCATGCCGGTACTGTAACACGAATCGGTACCGGGCGGGACGTCGTCAGGCGAGGTCTGTCCACCAGCGGACGCCGTCGAGGGTGACGCGCGTGGTCTCCTCGTGATGGAGGACGACGAGCAGGACGTCGTCGCAGTGTCGACAGCGCACCACCCACGAGTCCGGGGTGCCGAACACCAGCTCCGCGGCGAGGGGCGAGACGTCGCGGCACCCGAGGCACTGTGACATCGTGTCGCTCGGGTCGGTGCCGGTCAGTCCCGACAGGGTGCCGGCGAGGACGTTCCCGTCCAGATGCGAGGTCATCACGCGCCTCCGAACCGCTCGGTCTTGATGCGGGCGGGATCATGGCCGATCGCGACCAGGGTGTCGGCGACCGCCTCGACGAAGCCGGTCGGTCCGCAGACGAACACCGACGGGGCCTCGTCGCCGGCGGCCTCGAGTGCCTGGAGGTCGGCCGCGACGAGGCGGCCGGCGGGACGAGCCCAGCCGTCGGGCGCTCGCCGGGTGTAGATCCAGGTGACCTCGACCCCGGTCGCAGTGGCGAGCTCGTCGGCGAAGAAGGCGTCCTGCGGTGAGCGGACCGAGTAGACGAGTCGGAACGGCGTCGTGCTCCCGGCCGCCTCGTGCGCTCGCACCATCGCCATGAGCGGCACGATGCCCGAACCTCCGCCGATCAGGAGGACCGGCTCCGTGTCCTCGGGTCGCCAGACGAACCAGCCGCCCAACGGCCCCCGCACCTCGACCTGGTCGCCGACCTCGATCGCGTCGACGAGGAACGGTGAGACCTCGCCGTCGGGGACCCGGTCGACGGCGATCTCGATGCGGTCACCGGCGTCCGCCGAGGCGATCGAATAGGAGCGGACCGCCTGGTAGCCGTCGGGTGCGGTGAGGCGGACGTCGGCGTGCTGCCCGGCGAGGTTCCCGCCCCAGCCGGGGGCGTCGAGGATGAGGCTCCGCCCCGACGGGGTCAGCTGCGTCGCCGCGACCACGGTTGCCGCCTTCCAGACGTCGACATGGCCCGTGCGCCTCACGAGTACCGCTGTTCGAGCCAGGGGTCACCGTAGGCGTGATAGCCGTTCTGCTCCCAGAACCCCGGTTCGTCGTCCTGTTGCATGACGAGGCCGCGGATCCACTTCGCGCTCTTCCAGAAGTAGAGGTGCGGGATGAGGAGCCTCGCCGGCCCGCCGTGCTCCGCGGCGAGCGGCTCGCCGTCGAAGCCGGTGGCGATCCAGGCCTTGCCGCCCAGGAGGTCGTCGAGTGGGACGTTGGTCGTGTAGCCGCCGTAGGAGTGGGCCATCACGAAGTCGTAGCCGCTCTCGACCTCGGCGAAGAGCGTGTCGAGGGAGACGCCCTGCCAGCTCGTGCCGAGCTTCGTCCAGCGCGTCACGCAGTGGATGTCGCGGGTGATGTCGTCCTGCTGGAGCGCCTGCATGGCCGTCCAGTCCCAGTGGTGGATCTCGCCCGTCTCCGTGCGGATCTGGAACTCCCACGCATCGGTGTCGATCCGCGGCGTGGGCCCGGCGGACAGGACGGGGAAGTCCTCGGTGAGGAACTGCCCGGGCGGGAGTCGATCGTCCTGCTCCCGTGCCCGTCCTCCGAAACCGCGTGTGAACACCGCCATGTCGACCTCCTCAGGATGGTCATCACCCTAGTGAGCAGGTGTCGGTGAAACCAGACCCTCCTGGGGCCACCCGGGGCGGTCGCGGCTCCAGGCCTGCGTGGCCAGCTGCACCGCATCCCACGGCGAGCCGAGCGGCGGCGTGTAGGAGAGGTCGAGGTCGCTCATCGCGCCGACCGTCATCCCGTGATGGAGTGCGGTGGCATAGGTGTCGACACGTTTCGCGATCTCCGCGCCGCGCGTGCCGACGAGCTGGGCGCCCAGCAGCAGGCCGGAGTCGGTCGCGCCGGTGATCCGGATGCTGATCGGTGTGGCCCCGGGATAGTAGGCCTTGTGGTCGTCCGCGATCGCTGTGGAGCTGTGCGGTGTGTATCCGGCCGTGGTCGCTTCGTGGTCGCGCAGGCCGGTGCGTGCGGCGACGAGGTCGAACACCTTCACGACCTGGGTACCGAGGCTTCCCGCGAATCGGGTGTCGCCGCCGATCGCGTTCTCACCCGCGACCCGGCCCTGCTTGTGCGCTGTCGTGCCGAGCGGTAGATATGTGACGCCCAGCATTCGGTGGTGGGTGATGACGCCGTCGCCTGCCGCCCAGACGTGTGGCAGGCCGGTGCGCATCCGCTCGTCGACGACGACCGCACCTGCGGCGCCGGTGGTCGCACCGGCCTCGGTGAGCAGCCCCGTGTTCGGCTGAACACCGACGACGACGAGTACGAGGTCCGCGCTGCGCTCGAATGCCCGCCCGTCCTGCTGGCCAGTCACCGTGATTCCGCCGCTCGTCGTGCTGATGTGCTCCACGCGGGTGCCGGTCACGACGTCGACGCCGTGCCGCGTGAGTTCGTCGTGGACGAGTGAGCCGAGGTCCGTGTCGAGGGTGGAGAGCACCTCGGGACCGCGCTGCAACTGGGTGACCTGGAGGCCTCGGACGGTGAGCGCTTCGGCCATCTCCAGGCCTACGTAGCCGGCGCCGACGATGATCGCGGTGTCCGGCTGATGTGTATCGAGGTACCGCTCGAGCGCGAAGGTGTCGCCCATCGAGTGCAACAGGTGCACACCGTCCGCCGGTCCGAGTCGATCGAGGCCGGCGATGCCCGCGGTGGAGGGTGATGCCCCGGTACCGACCATGAGTTCGTCGTAGGGGATCGTCGACTGCGAGCCCCGCTCGTCGCGCACCGTGAGGCGCTGATGGTCGACGTCGATGCCGGTGGCGAGCGTGTTCAGACGCAGCTGCATGCCGGTGGCTTCGAGGTCGGCATGGGTGCGGTGCGCGAGTGACTGCCACGGATCCACTTCGCGCGAGAAGTAGTAGGGGATGCCGCAGATGGAGAAGTTCGGGTAAGCGTCCGCGACGACGACGGTCACGTCGACGGAGGGGTCGAGTTCGCGGGCGCGGAGAGCGGTGGAGATACCGGCGTCACTGCCGCCGACGATTGCGAGATGCATGAGGGTGCCTTTCAGGACTGGGTTGCACGAGGGAGCGGAGCCGGGACGCCGACGGTGCTGCGCGCGGGAGTCGGGTAGAGCACGAGGACCAGGCCGAGCCCGATGGCCGCGCCGAGGACCTGCGCGAGGATGAATGGGCCGACCGAGGCCGGGGCGATGCCGGCGAAGGTGTCGGTGAACATGCGTGCGATCGTCACCGCGGGGTTCGCGAACGACGTCGAGCTGGTGAACCAGTAAGCGGCCCCGATGTACGCACCCACCGCGGCCGCCGTCACCGCACCCTTCCCGGAGCGGGATAGGGCGAAGATCACCAGAATGAGCCCCGCGGTCGCGACAACCTCACCGAGCAACGTCCCAGCGCTCGCCCGGTCTGTCGTGGAGAGCGCTGGTGCGGTGTCGAACATCGCCCCAGCCAGCACCGTGCCAGCGGCCCCGCCGACGATCTGCGCGACCAGGTACGGCAGCAGGTCCAGCGTCGGCAGACCGTGCGCCATGCCGCGATTCACCCACCAGTCCGCGAGCGAGACGACCGGGTTGAAGTGAGCGCCGGAGACCTGGCCGAGGATGAGGATGAGCACGGCGAGCCCGAGCGCGGTCGTCAGGCTGTTCTGCAGCAGCTGCAGCCCGGCGTCATCCGGGGAGAGCCGCTGCGCCATGATCCCGGAGCCGACGACGATCGTCACCAGGAGTCCGGTGCCGATGAACTCGGCCAGCATCCGACGCGACAGATGCGGTCGGATCGGGGTGGGGGCGGGGTTCGGTGGCTTCATGGCGACATCATCTTGACTCACCAAGATACTTCAGTCAATATTGAACCAATGAACATCGAACGAACTGACGTGGTCGAAGCGCGGGCGGCGAAGCATGCCGCGCTGAGCGATCCCACGCGCCTGCAGATGATCGACCTGCTGACCTTGGGCGACCTGTCCCCGACCGAGATCCGGGTCGCGCTCGGAACGCCGGGCAATCTGCTGACCCACCACCTGAACGTGCTGGAACACGTCGGCATGATCACTCGCACGACGTCCGAAGGCGATAAGCGCCGCAGCTACGTCCACCTCGCCCCTGGCTGGTTCGACGGTCTGGTGCCCGGCGCTGCAGGCTCGGCCAGCCGTGTCGTCTTCGTGTGCTCCGCGAACTCCGCACGCTCGCAGCTCGCTGCCGCCCTCTGGGCGCGGCAGAGCAGCATCCCTGTCGCCTCCGGTGGCACTCACCCCGCCGAGCGGATCGCGCCCGGCGCGATCGCCGCCGCCGAACGGCATCAGCTCGCGCTCCCGTCGAGCGCGCCGAGCGCACTCGACGCCGTGCTGGGCGCGGACGATTTCGTCATCACGGTGTGCGACAACGCACACGAGGAGATCGGCGTCGCCGGAGATCTGCACTGGTCGATCCCCGACCCGGTGCGCGTCGGCACCGACGCCGCGTTCGACGCCGCCTACACCGAATTGGAGCGCCGCATCGCGGACTTCGCTCCCCGCCTGCTCGCCGCCTGACCCGAAAGCACCAGCACCCCATGGAAACGACCAAGCCCGTCGTCCTGTTCGTCTGCCAGCACAATGCGGGCCGCTCCCAACTCGGTGCAGCGCTGCTCGAACACGTTGCGAGCGAGCGTTTCACCGCGATCTCAGCCGGCCTCGCTCCGTCACACGCTGTGAACCCCGCCGTCGCCGCAACCGTCGCCGAACTCGGACTCGACATCTCCGACCGTGTGCCGCGCGCCGTCACCCCCACCGACTTGGATCAGGCCGACATCGTGGTGCTCATGAAGCCCGGCCTGGCCCTTCCCGCCAGCCCGCGAGGAGAGGTCTTGGAGTGGTCGTTCCCGAACCCCGATGCCTGGGACGTCGACGCTGTGCGCCCGCTGCGGGAAGCCGTCGCCGAGCGGATTCGCACGAGCCTGCTCACCCGGTAGTGCCCGCAGTGCGGTCAGACGGACGCGGGCGCGCGGCCGATCTGCAGCACCTGCTCCGGTACGGCGCAACAGGAACCACCGGGCGATGCACCGGACGCATCGAACAGGCCGGTCCCGCCACACACACCCGTGTCCGGGAGGACGAGTTCCACCCGTTTGGCCGCAGCGTGGTCCCCTGCCAGGGCGGCGACGACGGAGCGCACCTGCTCGTAGCCGGTCATTGCGAGGAAGGTCGGCGCGCGCCCGTAGGACTTCGCGCCCACGATGTAGAAGTCCGGCTCCGGCTGCGCGAGATCCCGTGCGCCGGTCGCGGCGACCGAGCCACACGAGTGCAGGTTCGGGTCGACCTCGGCCGCGATCCGTGCCGGAGCCTGGAGCGACGGGTCCAGCTCGATCCGCAGTTCTGACAGGAACGACAGATCGGGTCGGAATCCGGTCAGTACGATCACCCGATCAGCGGCGGGCAGCTCGCGGCCGTCCTCCGACACCAGCACGGTCCGGTCTCCGTCGCGAGCCACGCGCTCGACCCGGAACCCCGTGACCAGGTTGACCAGACCGCTGTCGACGAGTTCGCTCGCCGTCACGCCGAGGGCACCGCGGGCGGGCAGCTCGTCGGCGTCGCCGCCGCCGAAGGTGTTCCCGACCGTGCCCCGGCGCAACACCCAGGTGATCGTGGTGTCCGGATGCCGGCGAGCGACTCGGGCCAATGCGATGACGGCCGTGACGGCTGAGTGTCCGGAGCCGACCACGACGGTGTGCCCGCCCTCGAACCCGGTCTGGTTCCGGAAGTCGGGGATCCGGTAGCTGAGCAGGTCGGACGCCGCCCGCTCTCCCAGCGCCGGCAGGCCGTCGGCGCCGGCAGGGTTCGGTGACGACCAGGTGCCGGAAGCGTCGATGACCGCTCGGGCATCCAAGCGATACTCCGCCCCGTCCGCCGATTCGACATGCACGGTGAACGGTTGTTCCGCGCGCCCAGCGTCCACGAGTCGGTCGCGACCGCGCCGGGACACTCCGACCACACGGGCGTCGAACCGCACGCGCTCGCCCAGGGCCTCGGCGAGTGGAGCGAGATAGGTGTTGATCCACTGGGCTCCGGTCGGGAAGCCGTTCGTCGGGGCCGTCCAACCGGTCGGGGCGAGCAGCCGTGCGGATGCCGCGTCGACCAACTCGGACCAGTCGGAGAACAGCCGCACGTGGCCCCACTCCGATACCGCGGCGGCAGCCGAGGGGCCGGCCTCGAGCACCCGCACCGGAACGTCGCGCTCCACCAGGTGCGCTGCGGCTGCCAAGCCCTGCGGGCCCGCGCCGATCACGATCACGGGCAGCTCGTTCACCATCGCCAACTCCAATCGACAAACATCAATACGCCGAGACTGATCGATACATCGACGAATGTCAATACGACGTGTCAGGATGAGTCCATGCCGATCGAACCGCCGCTCCTGGAAGCCGACGTAGCCGCATGCTGCACTCCCGTCACCGGCGGAGTGCTCGCGCTCGACGAGGCTGAACGGATCGCCCGCACCTTCAAAGCGCTCGGCGACCCGACTCGCGTGCGTCTGCTGTCGCTGATCGCTGCGAGCGAGAGCGGAGAGGCGTGCATCTGCGATCTCACCGAGCCGGTCGGGCTCTCGCAGCCCACGGTCTCGCACCACATGCGGATCCTCGTCGATGCCGGACTCGCCACCCGCGAACAGCGTGGCCGATGGGCGTACTTCCGGGTCATCGCGGACGGGCTCGAACGCGCCTCCCGAGCGATCCGCCCGTGACCGTGTCAGTCGCCGTCCGCCCGCTCAGCCGGTGATGAGGTTCGACAGCGCGTCGATCGAGTGGACGACGGCGAGGGCACCGGTGGCCTCCGCCGGCGAGCCGTAGCCCCACTCGACGAGGATCGTCGGAATTCCGTGCGCCGCTGCGCCCTCGATGTCGTGGAGGCGGTCGCCGACGAGCACGGTGCGGGACGTGTCGACGCCGGCGGCGGTGAGGCGCCGGAGGGCCTCGCCGACGACGTCGGCCTTGCTGCTGCGCACCTCGTCCTCCGAGGCGCCGGTGACGACGGTGAAGTACTGGCTCAGACCGAAGTGGTCGAGGATCGTGTTCGCCTGTGACTCGGGCTTCGAGGTCGCGAGCCCGATCGGGATCCCGGCCTCGGAGATGCGCGCGAGCAACCCGGCGACGCCTGGGAACACCGCGGTGCCGACTTCGGCGCCCTCGATGGCGACCTGGCGGCGGTACTCGGTGAGGGCGAGCTGCGACTGCAGCGGGTCCATGCCCGCGAAGTCGCGGAAGGAGTCGAGCAGCGGCGGCCCGACCCAGCGCAGCAGGGATTCGTCGGACGGGACGGGGGCGCCGACGTTCGCCAGCGTCGCCTTCATGCGGGAGATGATGCCGGGAGCCGAGTCCACGATCGTGCCGTCGAGGTCGAACAGCACGCAGGACCAGCTGCGGTGGAAGGACACGGTCGTACTGGCGAGGTAGAGATCGGTCACACGCCCCATCCTAGGGCGACCCCTCCCGTCAGGCAGGGTTGTCAACCGGTTGCCAGAGTCGTAGGCTGACAGGACCGGCAGCCCGACTGCCTGGTTCCCGATGACGAGAACGAACGCGAAGGCGGAAGCGCACGTGAATGCACAACACCCGGTGAGCTGGACCCTGTCGGGCTTCGGCGACGAGATCGACGCCGACCCGACGACGCAGATCGCCGTGCTCGAAGCGCTCGGTGCATCGCACATCGAGGTCCGGAGCGCGTGGGGCGTCAACATCATCGACCTCGACGCCGACCAGCTCGCCCGACTCGGTGCGCAGCTGGAGCGGTCGGGCATGGGCGTGTCCGCCATCGGATCACCGATCGGCAAGGTCGACGTGGCCCTCGACGCCGAGCTGGAGGTCGCCCGCCTCGCGCGAGCGATCGCCGCTGCACACGCCCTCGGGACCCCGAACATCCGCATCTTCTCGTTCTTCCGCGGCGAGGGCGTCCCGGTGGAGGCCACCCGCGACGACGTCCTGGTCCGCATGCGCCTGCTCGCCAACCTGGCCGAGCGTGAGGGGGTCGTGCTCCTGCACGAGAACGAGAAGGACATCTACGGCGACGTCCCGGAGCGCATCCTCGACCTCGTCGAGTCGGTCGGATCACCGGCACTCCGTCTCGCCTGGGACAACGCGAACTTCGTCCAGGTGGGCGTCGCTCCGTTCGACGACGGCTACGCGATGCTGCGCCCCTACCTCGACTACCTCCAGGTCAAGGACGCGGTCGCCGCGAGCGGCCAGGTCGTGCCGTCCGGCGATGGTGACGGCCAACTGCGTGAGACGCTCACGGCGTTGCGCGACGACGGCTACACCGGGTTCGCCTCGCTCGAGCCGCACCTCGCCGCCACCCACGCGCTCGGCGGCTTCTCCGGTCCCGCCTCGTTCGGCGTCGCCGCCCGGGCCTTCCGGAGGCTCACCGACGAGCTGGGGATCGAGCTGCGATGAGCCGCGGGCCAGCCCCCGTCCTCCGCCGCGTCGCCGTGATCGGGTGCGGTGACATCGCTGCCCTCCACCTCGCGGCGATCGGAACGGTCGCCGGCGCGCAGCTCGTGGCGGTGTGCGACGTCGACACCGGCCGGCTCGATGCGGCGATGGCTACGACGGGTGTCCCGGGCTTCACCGACCTCGATCGGCTGTTCGACGAGGCGCGACCCGACGTCGTGCACATCTGCACCCCGCACCACTTGCACGCCGACCAGGCGATCCGGGCGCTCGAGCGCGGAATCAGCGTCATCCTCGAGAAGCCCCTCGCCCACACGCGCGAGGAGGCCGAACGGCTCCTGGCGGCGGCGGAGCACAGTCGCGCGAAGATCGCGGTGTGCTTCCAGAACCGCTACAACCAGCCGGCGGAACGCGCCAAGGAACTCCTCGACTCGGGTGAGCTCGGCGCAGTGCTCGGCGCCTCGGCGGTCGTGCCGTGGCATCGGACGGCGGCCTACTACGAGGATCGCCCTTGGCGTGGTCGCTGGGCGACCGGCGGCGGCGGTCTCCTCATGAATCAGGCGATCCACACGATCGACCTCGTGCAGTGGTTGGTCGGCGACCCGGTCGAGGCTACGGGATCGATCGCCACCCGCGCGCTCGCCGAGGTGATCGAGGTCGAGGACACGGCCGAGCTCCGCATCGTGCACGCGGGAGGCGCGACGAGCACGGTCTACGCGACGGTCGCCGGGGTCGCGAACCTGCCCGTGACGATCGACGTCGTCTGCGAGCGGGGCACGCTGAGCCTCGGCGCCGAACTCACTGCCCGCTTCGCCGACGGGCGCGTCGAGACCACGGTCGAGCGCGTGACGGCCAGCGGAGCGCGTGCCTACTGGGGCGTCTCCCATGAACGGCTGATCCAGGACTTCTACGCGGGGCTCGACGAGCCGGGCGCCTTCTGGCTCCACCCCGCAGAAGCGCGGAAGGCGTTCGATGTGATCCAGGACGTCTACGACGCGGCGATCCCCGAGCGACGGTCGCCGGTCCTCGCCGCGCAGCCCGGCGGTCGCTGAGCCACGATCGGTCGTGGGTCAGCGACGGCTCAGGACGCTGCGTCCCGCTTGACGAGCAGCAGCGCTCCCGCCGGGTCGGGGAACCGCTCCACATCTCGGACGGCCGTCTGCAGGACGGTGTCGAGGTGCTGGGACGCCAGGCTGACGCCACCCATCGCCACCGCCTCCGAACCGAGCGAGGAGACGACCACGTCCGGTGGCAGCGGGCAGATCCCGCCGAGGGTGCGGATGAAGCGCGGCAGGAAGACGTCCGCGCCCGGAGCGCTGCCGCCTCCGACCACGAGGAGTTCCGGATCGAGTGCGAGGACCATGGCAGCCGCGCCGGTGGCCAGGTCGTCCGCGAACTCGTCCATCGCCGTCAGGGCGATCCGATCACCGGCGCGAGCCGCCTCGAAGATCTCCTCGCGGGACGGCCGTGGTGAACCGAGGACCGACTCGCCGTACCGCTCGTTCAGGCGGGACCACCGGAGTTCGGGCATCTCGCCGACGATCCCTGCCGCACCGTGCACGCCGCGATGCACCTTCCCGTCGACGATGGAGGCCGCGCTGGTGCGCACGCCGCAGAGGAGGTAGACGACGTCGCGGTGGCCCTGTGCTGCGCCGACGGTCAGTTCCGCGCGGGCGCCGAGCGCGACGTCGCCCTCCACCAGGACGGCTCCGTCGAACTCCTGCTCGAACCGCTCGCGCAGGTTCAGCCCGACCCAGTCCGGCAGCCCCGTTCCGCCGAAGTGCAGCACCTCGCCGTCTCGGCCGATCGCACCCGGGGAGCCCACGGCGACGATCCACACCGACCCGCGGGTGAGGCCGAGGGCGCTGAGCACCGCATCGCCGGTCGCCAGCGCCAGGGTGATGCGCTCGGTCGCGCCCGTGTCCTCGGGCAGGCGAGCCGTGCGCTGGCCCAGGACGGCACCGGCGAGGTCCGTCACGACGGCGTGGATGTGGTTCGCGCCGATGTCGAGTGACAGGAGGTGGCCGAGTCCGGCCCGCACGCTGAAGGCGGTGGCCGGTCGGCCGATCCGGGACGCCGAGGCGCGTTGGACGGATTCGAGCCAGCCCATCTCGACGAGGTCCGTCACGATCGCGTCGATGGCCGTCCGAGACAGCCCGGACGCGTTCGCCAACTCCCGCAGGGTGAGTGGCTCCGGGAGCAGGGCGCGCAGCACACCGAGCGAGTTCATCCTCCGGAGCAACGATCGACTGCCCATCGATCCGCCGGAGGGCTCCACCATCGCCTCTCGAGGCATCCGCCATTCCCCCCTTGCGACTTTTCACGGCACGTTGCAGTATTAACTCCGCCTCCTCGACTCTACCCGCGGCAGCCCCGCGGCGGCAGGCGTGAATCCCGCGTCGATCCCGAGAGCGCCCATCCAGACAGAAAGCCGGCCATGCTGCACACCTTCACCTTCGGTGACCTCCGCGTCCCCGCGAACCTCGCCGGCGAACCGACCGCCACGAGCACCGGCTTCGTCGTGCCCGCCGGTCCGGTCGCGATCCTCCACCCCTTCGGCGACACCGGGTTCTACCGGCACGGCTGGAACTCGTGGAGCCCGAGCGGCTGGACCACCACGGACGGCGAGACCATCGGCATCAAGAACAACCCCGACCGGCTGCTCACCGCCGACGATGCGGTCAACGAGACCCCGCACCTCCACTCCGGCAGCGGTGTCGGAGCCATCGCGGGACCGGACGGCACCGTGCTGCTCATCGGGACCCTCGGGCTCGGCAACCCCAGGGTCGGTGCCGACCGCAACACGATCTGGGCGCGGAGCGAGACCGACGAAGCCGAGTGGTTCGTCACGTTCGGGCCGGAGCAGCAGGCCTTCGCCGACTATGCGGCGATCCTGTCAGAACGACTCGGGCGGCGCTCGCAGCGCGCCGGTCGCGTCTGGAGCAGTTGGTACTCCTACTACGAGGGCATCGACGAGGAGCTGGTCGCCCGCACCGTGGCCGACCTCACCGGGTACCCCTTCGACGTGTTCCAGCTCGACGACGGCTGGGAGCCGATCGTGGGCGACTGGACGGCCGGTCCGGACTTCCCGTCCGGCATGCAGGCGACCGCCGGTCGCATCGCCGAGGCCGGGTTCCGCCCGGGGCTCTGGCTCGCCCCCATGATCGCGCTTCCCGATTCCACGATCGCGCGGGAGCGCCCCGATCTCCTCGTGCAGGACGACGCCGGCCGCCCGCTGGCGACCGGCTACAACTGGAACTCCCACTACTACTCGCTCGACACCACGCAGCGGGAGGTGCAGGACCACCTCCGCGAGGTCTTCGAGCGCGTCACCGGGTGGGGTTTCAGCTACCTCAAGCTCGACTTCATGTACGCGGGGGCCGTCGCCGGTCGGCGGCATCAGGACGTCCACCGCGAGACCGCCTACCGGGACGCGATCTCGTTCATCAGGGAGACCGCCGGCGACGACGTGTACCTGCTCGGCTGCGGCGTCCCGATGATCCCGTCCATCGGGGTGTTCGACGGCGCGCGCGTGGGGCCGGATGTCGGTCCGTTCTGGGACAACGCCGAACGGGTCGGCGACCCGTCGGGCGTCGGCGCATGGAACTCGATCGTCGACTCCGTCAACCGCGTCTGGCTGAAGGACGTCTACGAGGTCGACCCCGACGCCGTCTACTTCCGCAGCGCCCGCAACCTCCTCGACCCGGACGAGCGACGCATGCTCCAGGACGTGGCGGCCATCCTCGAGTTCAAGTCGACCTCCGATCCGGTGGTGTGGCTGCACGAGAGCGAGCGAGCCGAACTCCGGCAGTACCTCACGGAGACCCCCACGGTCGAGCAGACCGGGCGGTTCACCTTCCGGCTCGACGGCCGCGAGGTCGACCTGACGGCCGTCGTGGCAGGGGAGGCCCGGTCCGACACCTCGTACATCGGGTGATGCTTGGCGCTCGCCGGAGACCCGGCCCTATCCGATAAACGAACGCCGATCCTCCAAAGATGGAGCTACCACGGACTCGTGAGATTCTGGGCAGGATGAGCGTGAATGCTGGGCCCGCGGAGCGGTTCGAAGCCGCGGGCGGCGACGTCGACGACGCGCGCGAGCTGTACCGCGAGGCGTACCAGATCGGCGGGATCACCGTCGAGCCGACGGCCACCGACTTCGGATACCGCTTCACGTCCATCGGCGACGCCGACCTCGCGCTGCGCGCGTCGCAGGTCGAGGGCCGGATCACGGGCGCTTCCTTCACCCAGGACGAGTACGTGGTGACCTGGCTCACGCGTGGCGAGGGCGTGATGGACCTGCTCGGCTCGCCGATGAAGCTCCACCCTGGCGTGCCCTCGATGTTCGCGAATGACCGGCCCGCGCAGTTCGATCTCATCGACTATCGGCTCAACATGATGCACTTCGGCGGTGCGTACTTGGAAGGCGTCGCGGCGGACACCGAGGGGTCGGTGGGTCCGATCCGGTTCGACACGACGTTCCGCCCGTCGGGCGGCGCCCTGCGGCGTTGGACCGAGACGGTGGCGACCGTCGCGCGCGTGATCTACGACGACGGGAGTTCCGCGGTGCTGCGCGCCGAGGCGAACCGAGCGGCCGCCGTCACGTTGCTCGAGGTCTTCCCACATCTCGCTCTGCAGCCACGGACCGATCTGGCGGTTCCTCCGAGCAGCAAGGCCCGCGCCGCCGTCGAGTTCATGGTCGCGAACGCCCACCGACCCATCGCGACCGCGGAGATCGCGGAGGCCGCCGGGCTCAGCCTGCGCAGCCTGCAGGCGGCGTTCCGCCGTGAGTACGACGTCACCGCCACGGACTACCTGCGCTCGATCCGCCTCGATCGCGTGCGGCAGGAGTTGCGGGATGCGGAACCGGGCCTGGCCACGGTCGCCGAGGTCGCCAGACGGTGGGGGTTCACTCACCTCGGTCGGTTCGCGGCCTCCTACACGACCCGCTTCGGCGAGTACCCGAGTGTCACCCTCGCGTCGAGCGCCCGCTGAGCGCCATACCAGGTCCCTGAGCGGCATCCCCGGTCCCTGAGCCTGTCGAAGGGCGGCACCCCGAAGCTGAGTGCTCCCACCAACGATGCCTGTCCGGCGCGGGCACCCGGTACGGTGTCCGGATGACGACTGGACGATACTGCGGTTCCCCATGGGAGTAGGGGCGACGCGACGCGACGCGCAGCTCGTGCTCGACGACCTCTCCTTCCGGATCATCTCCACGACCGCCGATCGCGACCCCGGCGCGGCCCGCTTCGTCCTCGTCCACGGTGTCGGCACCTCGCACCGGTACTTCGCCCGGCTGCACGACGACCTCGCCCGCGACAGTGACACCGTCTCCGTCGACCTCCCCGGGTTCGGTGGTCAGGCGAGGCCCGTCCGCACGGTCGAGGTCGGAGAGATGGCGACGGCACTCGGGCACGCGCTGGACACGCTCGGGACCGCGCCGTTCGTCCTCGTCGGTCATTCCATGGGCGCGCAGTGGGTCGTCGAACTGGCCGCTCAGCGCCCCGATCTGGCGCGTGCCGTCGTCATCATCGGTCCGGTGACGGACCGCGATCATCGGTCGATGGTGGCGCAGGCGCTGGCACTCGCGTGGGACACGGTCGGTGAGACCATGAGCGTGAACCGACGGGTCTTCGTCGACTACCTCCGCGCAGGGCCGTCGTGGTTCCTGCGGCAGGTGCGACGGATGGTCGACTTCCCCATCGAGGACCGCATCATCGAGGTCACCGCTCCCGTGCTCGTCGTCCGCGGCGGGAACGACCCGATCGCCGGTACGGGATGGAGTCGGTTGCTTCGTGATCGGGCGTCACACGGTTCGATGGCGGTCGTGCCCGGCCACCGGCACGTCGTGCAGCACACGGCACCACGAGCGATCGCCTCGGCGATCCGTGCCTTCGTCGCCACCTAGGCTGAGGCCATGACGCGATCCACGGTGAACGACCCGCACGCTCCGAAGCCCGTCGGGCCGTATTCGCATGCCGCGGTCGCCCCGACCGGAGCGCTGTACCTGTCCGGGCAGACGCCCATCGATCCGGTGACCGGAGCCCTCGTCGACGGTGATGTCGCCGAGCAGACCCGCCGGGTGTTCGCCAACCTCGAGTCGGTGCTGACGGCCGCCGGTCGTGGGTTCGCCGACGTGGTCAAGGTGAACGTCTACCTCGTCGACATGGCCGACTTCGCGTCGATGAACAGCGTCTACGAGTCGGTCTTCTCGGCGCCCTACCCTGCGCGCACCACGGTCGCGGTCGTCGGGCTGCCGCTCGGCGCGCGCGTCGAGATCGAACTCGTCGCCTGAGGCGGTGCGTCCCTGGGCGAGAGCGGCTCCAGAGCTCATCCCGGTCCCTGGGCGACGGGCCATCCTGCCCCTGAGCCTGTCGAAGGGCTGGGCGGCGGCGGGGATCAGTCCGTGGGCGGCGGGGCGGTCGACTCGCGCATGATGAGCGTGGTCGCGAGGTCGGTGATGGTCGGGACGTCGGTGCCCCCGAGGTGCGCGAAGAGGGTCTGCACGGCGTAGGAGCCGGAGGCGATGTGCGGGCTCCGGATCGAGGTGAGCGCCGGTGTCGTGAAGTCCGAACCGAAGATGTCGTCGAAGCCGATGAGGCTCAGCTGGGCGGGCATCTCGACGCCACGTGACCGCAGCTCCAGCATGATGCCGATGGCCAGGAGGTCGTTGTACGCGAGGACCGCGGTGGCACCCGTCTCGAGCACCGCTGTGGCCGCCGCCCTGCCCGCGGCCATGTCCGGCTGCGTCGACGGCACCCGCACCGTCTCGATGCCGCGTTCGGCGCACAGCTCCCTCGTCCGGCTCCACCGATGCCGCGACATCCAGGACCGGCCGGGGCCGGAGACGAACGCGAGCCTCCGGTGACCGAGCTCCGCGAGGTGGTCGATCGCCGCGGTGAGGCCCGGGTCGACGTCGGCGACGATGCTGTCGACGTCGTCGACCTGACGGTTGATCACGACGACCGGCTTCTCCTGGCCCAGCGCGCGCACGTCGTCGGGCAGGAGCCTCGAGGTCGCGAGGATGAGACCGTCGACCGACGGCATGAGCCGCCTGGCGGTCAGCAGCTCCATCTCCGCCGACTCCTTGAACTCCGCGAGCACGAGCGTGTAGTTGCGCTCGGCGGCCTCACGCTCCGCACCGCGGACGACGTCGAAGAACATCGGGTTCGTGATGTCGGCGACGATGAGGCCGAGCGTGCCGGTGCGCCCGGTGGGGAGCGCCCGGGCGGCGGGGTTCGCCACGTAGTTGAGCTGTTTGGCGGCGTCGTGGATCTTCTGCGCCGTCTTCTCGTTGATGCGGCCAGGGCGGCTCAGCGCCCGCGACACGGTCGACGGGTTGACGCCGGCGAGCTGCGCGATGTCGTAGATCGTCGCGGCACGTTTCGTCTTCGCGGCCCCCGCCGTGGGTTCGGGCGTTCCGGGCTCGGGAGCGATCGTCTCCGCGGATGCGTCAGAGGTGCTCATGGGGCCCGCTCCTCTCGATCGCCGCCCTCGGCGACCTGAGCCATCGTACTGCCGCGGCCTCGGCGTGCGGGCTCAGGCCTGCCTGGTCAGCGGGTCGCGACATCGAGTGCGTGGCCGGCCCATTCGTACGACAAGCGGTGGGACTCGTAGACGCTCTCGACGCTCGGGAAGTCGACCTCGATCATGTAGTCGCCGTCGTAGTCCGCGGGCATCGCCGCGACGATCGCGTCGAAGTCGAGCACACCGAGCCCGGGTTCCGCCCACAGCCGCTTTGTCTGCGACGTCTCGTGGTAGCTCAGCGCACCGTCCGCCGCGCCGTCGAGGTGATCGGCGTAGACGTCCTTGATGTGGATGCCGCCGAGGCGGTCGCGGTAATCGGTGATCATCGCGACCGGGTCCGCTCCCGCCCAGCGGAGGTGTCCGGTGTCAGGCCCGAACCCGATGAGGTCCGGTCCGAGGGTGTCGAGCAGACTGCGGATCTCGTGCTCGGTCTCGAAGACGCCACCGACGTGCGAGTGGTGCAGGGGGCGGATCCCCTCGGCGAGCAGGACCTCGCAGGTCCGGCCGGCGTTCTCGATGGCCAGGTCGAGCCGCGCCTGGGAGAAGTCGGCGCCGATCGCCGGCGTGGCCATGCGCGCCGGGATCGCCATCGAGGAGATCATCGTCCGGTCGAGTCCGAGGGAGGCCTGGGCCGCCCCGAACGCCTTCGCCGCCTCGAGGACCTCGGCGAGGACGATCGTCTCGTCGAACGCGCTGCTGAACAGGCTGAGCGACGGTGCGAGGCCGTAGCCGCCGATCCACGTGCGGTACTCGTCCGCGGTCATGCCCTCGGGGATGTCGGCCTTCACCGCGGTGAACCCGATGCGCTGGAAGTCGGCGAAGGCCTCCTCGAACACCTCGCGGGTCTTGCCTCGCGCACTCCAGTACGGGATGGGGTTCGCCGCCACCCGGTTCGCCCGCTGCGCGCTCATCGGGCCACCGCCGCAACGGCGTCGAGGCGGACCGGTTGGCCCGTGCGTGCGGACTCGTAGAGACCGGTGATGATCGAGATCGCCTGGCGGTTCTCGGCCAGCGTCACGCGGAGCTGCTCCTCTCCGCGGATCGCGGCGAGGACGTTCCGGTACTGGTGCAGGTGCGCGTCCGACATCTGTCCGGCGACGCTCGAGCCCGCCTGCGTCTCGTCTGCGAACTGCGCCGCCTGGTTCGTGTCCTTGCCCTGCGAGCCGAAGAAGGCCTCGGCGCGCTCCGTTCCCGCGGGAGTGGAGTGGAAGTAGGTCAGCTGGTCGTTCTCGATGACCGCGGAGCCGCGGTCGCCGTGGACCTGCAGCCGCGCGACGAGGCCCGGGTAGACGGCCGTCGAGCCGTGGATGACACCGAGCGCACCGGATGCGAAGCGGACGACGCCGACCGCGACGTCCTCGGTCTCGATGCGCTCGTGGGCGAGGAGCGCGGTGTACCCGAAGACCTCGACGGGACGTCCGAGGAGGGCGACCAGCAGGTCGACCGTGTGCACGCCCTGGTTCATGAGCGCGCCGCCGCCGTCGAGCGCCCAGGTGCCGCGCCAGTCGCCGGAGTCGTAGTAGCTCTGCCCGCGCCACCAGTCGACCGAGGCGATGCCCGAGGTGATGCGCCCGAGGTCTCCGCGTTCGGCGGCGGCGAGGACGATCTCCGTCGAGGGGTCGAAGCGGTGCTGGGAGATGACGGTCACGACGGTACCGGCGCGCTCCTGCGCGGCGATGATGTCGTCCGTCCGCGAGACGGTGACGTCGGCCGGCTTCTCGATGATGACGTGCTTGCCGGCCTCGAGCGCCTCGATGGCGAGGTCGGCGTGCAGGCCGGTGGGGGTGCAGACGACGACGATGTCGGGGTCGGTCTGCGCCAGCGCCTCCGCGAGGGTCGTGAACGCCCGTCCGCCGCGCTCGGCGACGAGGGCCTCCGCCTTCGCGAGCTCCGGGTCGGCGACGGCGACGAGTTCCAATTCGTCGCGAAGCTGGTCGATGACGATGCCGTGCTGCTTCGAGATGATGCCGGCGCCGGCGATGGCGATGCGGTGCGGTCGGGACATGCTGGGGTTCGCTCCAGTTCTGTGCGTGGGGTGGGTCGGTGTCCGTGCCGGCTCAGGCGAGCTGGCGGAGGTGCGCGAGGGCGGCTTCGAGCTCCGGTTCGAAGTCCTCGAAGAGGCACTCGACGGTGACGGGGCCGTCGTAGCCGCCGTCGCGCAAGGCCGTGATGAACTCGGTGAGCGGCCAGTCGCCCTGGCCGGGCGGCCGTCGTCCGGCATCGGCGATGTGGGCGTGTCCGATGCGGGCGCCGAGGGCCTTGACGACGGCGAGCGGCTCCTCCTCCAGCATGATGTGGAAGAGGTCGGCGACGACGGGCACGCGGTCGATCCCGAACTCGTCGAGGAAGGCGACCGTCTCCTCGAGCGAGTTGAGCAGGTTCGTCTCGTCCCGGTTCAATGGTTCGAGGACGATCTGCAGTCCGTTCCGCTCCGCCGTGTCGCGCGTCTCGACGACGACTTCTGCGAACCTCGCGCGGGCGGCCGTGACGTCCACTCCGGCGGGGATGGTGCGCGCCGTCCCGCTCCCGAACACGATCTTCGCGCCGGGCTCCGAGACCGAACCGATGATCGGCATGACGACGTCGAGGTACGCCGTGACGCGTTCCGCCGGGAAGTCGGGGTCGGCGAGCGACAGGTCGCCGGGGAACAGGATGGCGAACGACCCGCGTCGGACGCTCGCGTCGTAGTCGGGATGGCGCGTCCACGCGTCTCCGTCGGCGACGACGAGGTTGCCGACGATGGTCGGTTCGGCGTAGTCGGCTCCGGACGCGAACGCACCGGGGATGCGTTCGGAGGGGACGATCACGCCGTACCCGGTGAGCGGGTACCGCTGGGCGGTCGGGTTCGAGTCGGACATGTGGTTCCGTTCCGTCGTCGGTGGGATGGTCATCGCTACTTCAGGCTCCCCGAGATGAGGTCGAGGCGCCAGAACCGCTGCAGGACGAGCACGAAGATCACCACGGGGATGACGGCGACGAGCGCCCCGGCGATGGCGACCGAGTAGAGCACCGGTTCGCTACCGCCACGGTTGAGCATGAGGAACATGGCGACCGTGATGGGCGACAGCTCCGACTTCGACTGCATGATGTACGGCAGCAGGAAGTTGTTCCAGGCACCGATGAACTGCAACAGGAACACGGTCACGAGACCGGGGAACAAGAGCGGCAGGCCGATCGAGACGAAGGTGCGCCCCTCGTTCGACCCGTCCACCCGAGCCGCCTCGAGGAGTTCCTGCGGCACCGAGCCCCGCGCGAACACGTAGGAGAGGTAGATCCCGAACGGGGTGATCGAGATCGGGATGAGCACCGCCCAGTAGGTGTTCGTGAGGTTCAGCTGTGCGAAGAGCATGTACTGCGGGATCGCCAGCGTGATCGTCGGGAGCAGCACACCCGCGAGCAGTCCGACCATCACGGCCTTCTTACCCGGGAACCGGTAGAGCGCGAGCGCGTAGCCGGCGGCGGCCGAGACGGCGGTCGACAGGAGTGCGCCGCCGATCGAGTAGATGAAGCTGTTGCCCAACCAGCGCGCGAAGGAGCCGTTCTCGTACGCGAACAGGTCGGTCATGTTGTCGATGAGGCTCGAGCCGAGGGTGAACGCGCTCGTGGAGAACAGCTCGCCGGTGCTCTTCGTGGCGGCGAACACGACCCACACCATCGGGAGCAGGAAGTAGAGGACGGCGATCAGGAGCACGACCGTCGGGAGGATTCCGCCGAGCTTGTGGACGAGGCTGACGGATTCCTTCGGCTTGCGGATGCGGCCGCGATCGGCGCGGACGACGGTCTCGCGAGCGCGACGGTCCTCCTCCGCGCGTTCCGCGGTGCGTGCGGTGGTGGTCATGCGTTCCTCCGAGCTGCGAGGCGTTGCCCGCCGAGCACCAGGAGCGACAGCAGCACCGTGGCGAGGGCGAGGATGATGGATGCCGCCGACGCCGAGTTGAGGTCGTCGTGGGCGAAGGCGTCCCGGTACACCCGCATCAGTGGGAAGTAGGTCGAGCTGATGGCCGGGGTGAGGCTCGAGAGCATCTGCGGCTCGCTGTACACCTGGAGGGCGCCGATGATCGAGAAGAGCCCGGTGAGGATCGTGGCCGGCACGATGTGCGGCAGCTTGATGTACCAGGCGATGCGCGGTTCGTTGCAGCCGTCGATACGGGCGGCGTCGATCTGCTCCTTCGGCAGCGACTGCAGCGAGGTGTACAGGATGATCGTGTTGAAGCCGATCCCGCCCCACAGCACGACGTTGATGATCGCCGTCATGACGAGGTCGCCGCGCAGCAGCGTCGGGAACTGCAGGCCGAAGGTCTCGGCGAGCTGGTAGATCGGGCTGATCTCGGGCACGTACAGGAAGCCCCACATGAGCGCCGCGATGACGCTCGGCACGCCGTACGGCAGGAAGATCGCCATGCGGCTGAACGCGCGGAGGCGGGCTCTCGGGAGGTCGAGCAGCAGCGCGAACAGCATCGCCGTGAGCATCATGATCGGCACGAGGAAGAGCGCGTACACGGCGAGGTTGCCGAGGCTCGTCCAGAATGTGGGGTCCTGGAGCACCTTCGTGTAGTTGCCGAGGCCGACGAAGACCTCCTCGCGCACGCCGTAGGCGCTCGCACCCGCCGCGGTGCCCATGAGACTGAGGCCGCCGGAGTACACGATCGGGATGACGAACACGAAGACGAACAGGACGACCGCGGGGGCGATGAGCACCCACGCGAACAGGTGGTGCGGGCGGGTCAGCGAGACGCGCCGTCTGGTGGGGACCGCGGTCGGATCGTCCTCCGTCCGACCGCGGCCCCGCTCGATGGTCGGCGCGGTCATCAGCCCGCCAGGTCCTTCTCGACGATGTCCTGCACCTTCGGGAGCACATCGGCCCACGGGCTCGTCCCCTCGATGGCGTTGCCGAGCTCGTCGGTGATGGCGGTGAAGGCCACCTGCGTGTTCGGTCCCCACTGCACGGTGACGAGCTTCGACGCGGCTTCCGTGGCGCTCGGCCAATAGGTGGTGTCCTCGGGCATGAGCTCCGGCGGCGTGCGGTCGATCTCCTGGCCGTGGAGAGCGCCGGTGAACTTGTTGACCTCGACGAGCCCCTCGGCGCCCTCATCGGACGCGTTCAGCCAGGTGATGAACTCGAGCGCCTGGTCGTAGTGCGGGCTCTCCTTGAGGATGACGTTGGCCGAACCGCCACGGGCGAAGACCCGCGGATCGGCGGGGTCCCACTGCGGGATCTGTGCGGCCGACCAGAGCCCGACGGTGTCGGGGTACTGGTTGAGCAGTGGACCGGGAGCCCAGGCGCCGGCGATCGTGCCGAGCACCCGGCCACTCGCGGTCGCCTCGATCTGCTCGGGGCTGCCGGTCTGGTAGGTGCTCACGAGGTCGTCCTCGACCATGCCCTGCCAGAAGTCCAGGACCTCCCGCGTCTCGGCGCTGTCGATGTCGACACCCCATTGCTCGTCGGCGTAGTCCCACCACTGGGCGCCGTTCTGCAGGGCGAGCCCCATGAACTGGTCGGCGTCGATCGAGCTGAAATTGAAGAGGTAGCGGTCACCGTCGAGGGTGCGGACCTGCTCGGCAAGGGCGCGGAAGTCCTCCCAGCTCGCGGCCGGGGTGAGGCCGTACTGCGCGAAGAGGTCGTTCCGGTAGACGAAGAGCGCCGGCCCGAGATCCTGCGGGACGCCGTAGACCGTGTCGTCGAAGGACACGCTCTCGAGCACCGTGGGGGAGTAGGCCTCCTCGAGGTCCTGCTTCGCGCTGTCGAGTGGGGCGAGGACGCCGGCCGACACGTAGGTCGGCAGCTGCGTGTACTCCGCCTGCGCGATGTCGGGGCCGTCGCCGGCTCGCACCGCGCTCAGGACGCGGACGGGCATGTCCGCTCCGCTCGCGGGTTGCGAGATGTTGACCTGGATGTCGGGGTTGGCCTGGTTCCACACCTCGACGCGCTTGTCGATGTTCGAGCCCCAGGCCCAGAACTCGAGCGTCACCGGGCCGTCGGCCGAGTCGTCGCCGCCCGGTCCCGAGCACGCGGTCAACGCGAGGGCGAGGATTCCCGCGGTCGCGATTCCGATACGAACGCTGTTTGCCACTGCAATCTCCTTTGATAGCGGGGTCTGCTCCTCGCGTCGCTGAAGCGTTTCAGTGGTGCTGGACCACGACGGTTCCGGGCGGAAGCGGGATCAGTCTCGCAGACGGTCGTCGATCTGGCAAGCGATTGCCAGAAGGACATGGCAATCGGTTGACAGGCGGGGTTCTCCCGGTTTCAATGGAGGCGTGCCAACGACGCTGCAGAACGATCCAGACCGCCTCCTCCCCGCCGACCCGGGGACCCGCGACGTCGCCAGGGCGCTCTACCGCTCGGTCGAGGCCCTGCCGATCGTCTCGCCGCACGGACACGTGGATCCGGTGATCCTCGTCGAGGACACCCCGTTCGCGAACGCCACCGAGCTGTTCCTCCGGCACGACCACTACGTCACCCGCCTGCTGCACGCCGCCGGGTTCTCCCTCTCGGACGTCGGCGTGCCCGACCTCGCGGAGGGTGGTGCCGTCGCCGCGCCGCGGGACGCCTGGCGACGCTTCTGCGAGCACTGGCACCTGTACGCCGGCACCGCCTCCGGGTACTGGCTGAGCTCGATCCTCGGTGAGCAGTTCGGCGTCACCGAGCAGCCGGACGAAGCGAACGCCGACCGGCTCTTCGACACGATCCAGGAGGCGCTCGAAGCGCCGGCGTTCCGTCCGCGTGCGCTGTTCGAACGCTTCCGTATCGAGGTGCTCGCGACCACCGACGACCCGATGGACGACCTCGCCGCACATGCCGCCCTCGCGGCGGACCCCGCCTTCAGCGGGCGCGTCCTGCCGACCTTCCGGCCCGACGCGTACCTCGATCCGACGAAGGCCGGGTGGGTGGAGCGGGTCGCGGCACTCGCCGCCTGGAACGGGACACCGGAGTCCAGCTACCGCGGGTATCTCGAGGCGCTCGTCGGGCGCCGTAGCCACTTCATCGAGCACGGGGCGGTGTCGGCCGACCACGGTGTCCCGCAGCCGCTCACGATCGAACTCGAGGAGGCGGACGCCGCGACGCTGTTCGACCGCGCGCTGTCGGGGACCGCCGACGCCGCGGACCTCGAGCGGTTCGCTGCGCACATGCTGTTCGAGAGCGCCCGGATGAGCGTCGAGGACGGCCTCGTCATGACCGTGCACCCCGGTGTCCACCGCAATCATCACTCGCCGACGCTCGCCCGCTTCGGGCCGGACACCGGCCACGACCTCCCGGTCCGCACCGACTACGTCCGTCCCCTGCGTCCGCTGCTGGAGCGGTTCGGCACGGCTCCGGGGTTCCACCTCGTCCTCTTCAGTGTCGACGAGACGAGCTACTCGCGGGAGATCGCACCGCTCGCCGGGTTCTACCCGAGTGTCTTCGTCGGCGCACCGTGGTGGTTCCTCGACGCGCCCGACGCCGTCCTGCGCTTCCGGTCCGCCGTGACGGAGACGGCCGGGTTCTCACGCGGATCGGGGTTCATCGACGACACGCGGGCGTTCCTCTCGATCCCCGCCCGACACGACATGTCCAGGCGCCTCGACGCGTCGTTCCTCGCGCGACTCGTGCGGGAGGGGCGCATCGACGAGGCGACGGCCGAACGCATCATCCTCGACCTCGTCGTCGACCAGCCGCGACGGGTGTTCAAACTGTGAGCACCGTGACGACCGCGGACAGTGCTGCCGGAGCCCAGGGGGAGCAGGCGGTCCCGCGTCTGTCCCGCGCGCGGCTGCCCGAGTTCCCGTCGGCACCGGTCCGGATCGTCCACCTCGGACTCGGCGCCTTCCACCGTGCCCATCAGGCCTGGTACACCCAGCTCGCCGACCCCGATCACCAGTGGGGCATCGCCGCCTTCACCGGCCGGAGTCCGCAGGCCGCAGTCGACCTGGACGCTCAGGACTGCCTCTACACGGTCGTCGAGCGCTCGGCGGACGGCGACTCGGCGACGATCGTCGGTTCGATCGTCGAGGCGCGGGACGGTGGCGACGTCGCACGGCTCCACGACCTCCTCGCCGCCGAAACCACCGCCATCGTCACGCTCACGGTCACCGAGTCCGGGTACCGGCTCGATGCCGAGGGGAGGCCGGACACGTCGGATCCGGCGGTCGAGCACGACGTCGCCCTGCTGTCCGAGGCCTTCGTCGAGCCGGCGGACCTCCGCGACGCCCGACCGACGACGACGCTCGGCAGACTGCTCCTCGGCCTCGAAGCCCGTCGTCGTGCCGGGGCCGGTCCGATCGCGATCCTGCCGTGCGACAACATCGCCGACGGCGGTGCGCTCGTCCGTCGCGCGATGCTCGCCCTTGCTGACCGGGTCCACCCGGAGACCGCTCGGTGGATCACCGATGAGGTCTCGTTCGTCTCGTCCTCGGTCGATCGCATCACGCCGCGTCCCACGGCCGCCGACGAAGCGACGGCCGCGACGCTCACCGGATTCGCCGACGCCGCTCCCGTCGTCACCGAGCCCTTCACCGACTGGGTGCTGAGCGGCGACTTCCCCGCCGGGCGGCCGGCGTGGGAGTCCGCGGGCGCCCGGTTCGTCGACGACCTCGAACCTTACGAGCAACGCAAACTGCGGCTGCTCAACGGCGCCCACAGCCTCCTCGCCTACGCGGGCCCGCTGCGCGGTCATGCGACGGTCGCCGAGGCGGTCGGCGACGAGCAGTGCCGGGCCTGGGTCGACGAGTACTGGGACGAGACGGAGCGCCACCTGCCGGACGACCTCGGGCTGACGGCGTATCGCACCGCGCTCCTGGAGCGCTTCGACAACGCGCGCATCGAGCACCGGCTGCAGCAGATCGCCCTCGAGGGGGTCACCAAGCTGCGGGTGCGGATCGTGTCGACCCTCCTCGCGGAACGGGCCGCCGGTCGGCCGGGAACCGGGTCCCTGCGCGTGATCGCCGCGTGGGTCGCGGCCGTCCAGGGCGACGACCGGCCGGGTGACGCGAGCGGTGCCGCCGTCGCCGAGGTGCTCAGGTTCCAGGGTCGGGAGCGGACCGCGGCGCTCGTGCGCCTGATCGATCCCCGCCTCCTCGACTCGGAGCCGGATGGCGGTTCCACGCTCGTCACCGAGCTGGAGCACCTGGTCGACGAGCTGACCGGACGCCCACGGAACCCCTGACACCCACCACTGCAGCCGACCCGCAGTCCGTCGGAACCACCCCGGCCACATCGGCCGCAACGCACGAAGGAGTAGTACCCATGAACATCGACAAGGCTGAGGTCATCGTCACGAGTCCCGATCGGAACTTCGTGACGTTGAAGCTCACGACGGATGACGGTCTGACCGGCCTGGGGGACGCGACGTTGAACGGGCGCGAGTTGGCGGTGGTGGCGTATCTGTCCGAGCACGTGGTGCCGTTGCTGCTGGGGCGTGATGCGTCGCGGATCGAGGACACGTGGCAGTTCCTGTATCGGTCGGCGTATTGGCGTCGGGGTCCGGTGACGATGGCGGCGATCGCGGCGGTCGACATGGCGTTGTGGGACATCAAGGGCAAGGCCGCGGGCATGCCGGTGTATCAGTTGCTGGGCGGTGCGTCCCGGACGGGGCTGCTCGCCTACGGGCATGCGTCGGGGAAGAGCAACGAGGAGTTGTTCGACAGTGTGCGCGAGCATCAGGCGCAGGGCTACCAGGCGATCCGGATCCAGACGGCGGTGCCGGGGTTGCAGTCGATCTACGGCATCGCGTCGAACGCGACGTTCGAGGGCAACACGGGTGTCCGGTACGACCACGAGCCGGCGCAGCGTGGCGGCCTGCCGAACGAGGAGGACTGGGACACGAGGTCGTATCTGCGGCATCTGCCGACGGTGTTCGAGGCGGTGCGGAACGAGTTCGGTCCGGAGCTGCCGTTGTTGCACGACGGGCACCACCGGATGACGCCGATCCAGGCCGCGAAGCTCGGCAAGAGCCTCGAACCCTACGACCTGTTCTGGTTGGAGGACTGCACGCCGGCGGAGAATCCGGAGGCGTTGCGGCTGGTGCGGCAGCACACCACGACGCCGCTCGCGATCGGGGAGATCTTCAACACGGTGTGGGACTACCAGCAGATCATCCGCGAGCAGCTCATCGACTACGTGCGTGGTGCGGTGACGCACATGGGTGGGATCTCGCATCTGAAGAAGACGTTGGACTATGCGGCGCAGTACCAGATCAAGTCGGGCATGCACGGCCCGACGGACATCTCCCCGGTCGGCATGGCCGCCGCGATGCACCTGGGGTTGGCGATCCACAACTTCGGCATCCAGGAGTACATGAAGCACGGCGAGAAGACCGACGCCGTGTTCCAGCAGTCCTACACCTGGGAGAACGGCATGCTCCACCCGGGAGAAGCACCGGGTCTCGGTGTCGAGCTGAACGTGGACGAGGCGGGCAAGTACCCGTACCAGCGCGCCTACCTGCCCTACAACCGTCTCGCCGACGGCACCGTCCACGACTGGTGATCCCTGCGGCCAGCGCGGTGCGCTGACCCGATCGCGCGCCTGTGGCGTGAGTGCGCCCCTCCGGAGGCCCGCGCTCACGTCGCAGGGGCGCGCTCGCGAACGCCCCGGAGCCAGGTCAGCCCGCGAGGAGGGCGACGCCGATCACGACGACGGTCGCCGCGGCGATCCGGCGCACGGGTCGGCCCTCGCGGAGCACGAGTGCACCGAACAGGCTGACGAGGATGACGCTCACCTCGCGCATCGGCGCGACGAGGGCGACCGGTGCCATGGTGATGGCGACGAGCACGAGGATGTACGACATCGGCGAGAGCACCCCGAAGGCGAGGATGCGTGGCCAGTGGGCGCGCAGGACCGCCGGAAGCTCGCGCGCCCGGCGACCGAGCGAACCGGAGAACAGCACGACCTCGACCGCGGTGCAGCCGACCATGTACGCGACGGGCGAGGCGCCCCACGTGCGGACGGCGTGCGCGTCCCAGATCGTGTAGGCCGCGATCGCGACCCCGGTGAGGAGTCCGAAGGCGACTGCAGGGTCGATGCGTCGTCGCGTGGCGCGTACGTCGACGGCGACCGGTGACGGGTCGCTCCCGCGATCGACGAACCCGATCGCGACGACGCCGACGACGATCGCCGCGACACCGAGAAGCGCGAGCAGTGACGGGCGTTCACCGAGGATGAGGACGGCGATGATCACGCTGATCGTCGGGCCGGTGCCGCGCGCCGTGGCGTAGACGGTGGAGAGGCGTCCGCTGGCGTAGCCGCGCTGCAGCACGAGCATGTAGACGTAGTGCAGCACGGCGGAGATCATGACGCCGATGGCGAAGCCGGTGAGGGCGTCCGTACCGAGCCCGCCGGTGAAGGGGACGACGATCGCCCACAGCACGGTGCTCGACACGGCCCCCCACCAGAGGAAGGGCATGCCGATCCGGCTGACGCCGTGGGCGACGATGTTCCACGCCGCGTGGCAGACCGCGGCGGCGAGGACGATGGTGACGGCGAGCAGAGACACGTGGGACCCTTCCGATCCTCGCGGGCGCGACGATCAGGGTCCTCCGGGCTTTTGTCCTGTCAGATGACGGTCTTCGGCTGGCCGCCGACCGTGGCGCCGCTCGGACCAGTCGAGCTGTCGCTCCGGAACCCTAGGCGCTATCGCGCACCACGCTACCAGCCTCCGGCGAGACGTGTTCGTTCGCCCGAAGATGGGCGAACGAACGCTCGTTCGCCCGAACTCGGGCGAATGGACGTGCGTCAGTCGACGATCGCGATGGCGTCGATCTCGACGAGCATCTCCTCGCGGGGGAGGCCCGTGAAGACCGTGGTGCGGGAGGGCAGGACGCCACCCTTGACGCGCGAGCCGACGAACTCGCCGTAGGCGTCGTTCATGATCGCGAAGTCCTCACGCTTGGTGAGGTAGACGCGCAGCATCATGACGTCGTCGAAGGTCGCGCCGCCGGCCGCGAGGATGGCCTCGACGTTCTGCAGGGTGCGGGTGGTCTGCGCGGCGACGTCGCCCGGAAACAGGTACTCGTTCGTCGCGGGGTCGACGGGGCCCTGGCCGGAGACCTGGACGAAGTTGCCCTTGCGGACGCCCTGGGAGAAGGTGTGCGCGGGAGCCGGGGCGTCGGTGGTGGAGATGGCGGTGCGTTCGGTCATGGGGTGTGTCCTTCGGTTGGTGGCCCTTCGACAAGCTCAGGGACCGGGGTAGGTGATCAGGGACGGGACGGGTGGGAGGTCAGGAGGTGACGGGTGCCTCCGCGGGCGCCGGCGGCGCGTAGCCGAGTTCGGTGGAGATCGCGGTTGTGGTGGCAAGGAGCTGCGGCAGGAGGGCGCGGACGCCGCTGTGGGGGAGCACCATGGTGGGGACTGAGATCGACACCGCCGCGGTGACCCGGCCGTCGGGCCCGAAGACCGGAGCGGCCACGCAGTTCATGAAGCTCTCGTGCTCCTCGTGGTCCTCGGCCCATCCGCGTTCGGTCGAACGCTCGATCTCGGCGAGCAGGGCGTCGGCGTCGGTGATGGTCTTGTCGGTGTACCGCTCGAACACGATGCCCGTGACGACGCGTCGCCGCTCCGCCTCGTCGAGTCCGCCGAGGAGGACCTTCGCGACGCCGGTCGCGTACAGGGAGGCCGGCAGGCCGACGCGCGAGTACATGCGGAGGGGCTGACGGGACTCGACCTTGTCGATGTAGAAGACGGAGCCACCCTCGTAGGCGGCGAGGTGCACCGTCTGTCCCGTGGCCGCCCCCAGCGCCCGGATGTGCGGAGCGGCGACCCCGCGGACGTCCTGCTCGTCGAGCGCGGTCTGGGTCAGCTCGAACATCGCCCGCCCGAGGTGGTACCGGAACGACGCGTCGCGCGTGACGAAGCCGTGCTCCTCGAGCGTGTTGAGCAGGCGCAGCACCGTGGTCTTGTGCACACCGGCCGTAGCCGCGAGCGCGTCGAGGGAATTGGTGCCCGAGACGATCTCGCGGAGGAGGTCGAGCGCGCGGGACAGGGACTGGCTCATGCGTCGATCATCCCGTCTGCGCCGACGGTGGTCCACGGCAGTGGGCGCTCCGCGGTGATGCGCCACGACGCCCATTCCTCATCGGTCGCCTCGACGATGGTGCTGACACCCTGGGCGTCCGGCACGAGCTCGGGGCGGTCGCCGTGGCAGACGAGCGTCGACGCCGCGACCGCGTGGCCGAGCCGCGTGCAGGCGGTGTCGGAGCGACCCGAGGCCAGCCCGGCGAGGTAGCCGGCGGCGAACGCGTCGCCCGCACCGACGGTCTCGACGACGTCGACCGACAACGACCGCACCTCGATGCCCGCCTCGGACCCGCGGTGGAGGGTGGTCGCGGCGTTCTCCTCGTCCTTGAGCACGATGCGCTGCAGGGTCGGCAGCTCGGCGAAGAGGCGGGTGGCGTCCGTGTGGCCGAAGAACAGCTCCGCTTCGTCGACGCCGAGGAACAGGACGGACGCCTGGTCGAGCAGGCGATGCAGCGGGGCGGTCGAGCGACGCTCCCAGAGTCGCGGCCGGAAGTTGAGGTCGACGCTCAGGACGGTGTCTCGGGGGAGCGCGTCGCCCAGCTCGCCCACGAGCAGCGCGGTCGAGTCGGACAGCGCCGGGGTGATGCCGGAGGTGTGCACGATGGCCGAGGCGGTGATGGCCGCCCGGGTCGCTTCGTGCCCAAGGGTGTCGGCGCTGAGCTGCGACGCGGCGGACTCGCTGCGGTAGTAGTGCATCCGCGGCCGACGGTCGCCGTCGGCGCTCACGACCGTCTCCTTGACGTAGAGGCCGGTGGGCCGGTGGTCGTCACGCTCGACGGCGTCGGTGAGGACACCGTCGAGCCGGGCCGTCTCGAGGATGTAGTCGCCGAACCCGTCGTCGCCGAGGCGCGAGATCCAGTGGGTCGGGATGCCCAGGCGCGCGAGGCTGGAGGCGACGTTGAACTCGGCACCGCCGACGCCCGTCCGGTATTCGCGGGCTTCGGCGACCGGGAGCTGGCCCTCGGGCAGGAGGACGACCATCGCTTCGCCGATCGTGCTCACGGTGGACGGTGACGTCGTCATCACGGTTCCCCTCGCGTCTCGGCCGGGTCCGGTTGACGGCCTGTGGATGCAATGCTAGAACAGACGTAGCGCCGGATGCAATGTACGTTGCAAGATGCGCAACGCTTGACGCTCACGGTGTCGGTGGGTGCAGCGCTGGATCGCGAAACGAGGAGACCATGACGGACGACTTCGATGCCAGTGCTCTGGGCGTGCTCGACGGCAGCCTCAAGGGCTTCCCACCGGCGTCCGTCGGGACCGACGCCGCCACGTTCCTCGCCGGTCGACCGGCGCTCGCCGACTTCACCACGCCGCTCGTCACGCTCGACCGCTCGGCGGTCACCGACAACGTCGAGACCATGCGACAGTGGTGCGACCGCGCCGGGGTGGGCCTCGCGCCGCACGGCAAGACGACGATGAACCGGGCCCTGTGGCAGCGTCAGCTCGACGCGGGTGCCTGGGGCATCACCGTCGCGACCCCGTGGCAGCTCTCCGTCGCGCTCGACTGGTCGATTCCCCACATCATGCTGGCCAACGCCCTCGTACAGCCCGAACACCTGCGCGCCGTCGGACGGGCCCTCGACCGCGGCGACGCCGAGATCGTCGTGTGGGCCGACTCCGTCCGCGCCGTGCAGATCATGTCGCGCGTGCTCGCCGAGCAGCCACTGCGTCGCCCGCTCCACGTGCTCGTGGAACTCGGTGCGCCGGGTGGCCGCACCGGAGCCCGGGACCACGCCACCGCGCTCGAGATCGCCGAGGCCGTCGTCGCCTCGCCCGAGCTCGCGCTCGCCGGCGTCAGCGGCTACGAGGGGGCCCTCGCGCACCACGGCGACGACGGCTCGCTGCAGATCGTGCGTGATTACCTGACCTCCCTCGCCGAGCTGCACACCGGGCTCCTCGCCGACGGCCGCTACGACGATCGCGTCGAGACCCTCATCGTGACCGCCGGGGGCAGTGCCTACTTCGACGTGGTCGCCGAGGTCCTCGCGGAACTGCGCGACCTCGACGGTGCTCGCGGACGCGCCGTCGACGTGCTGATGCGCTCCGGCGCCTACGTGACCCACGACGACGGCTTCTACCGGGGGATCACGCCGCTGGGCCGCCACGAGGGTACTGGCGACTTCCGCTCCGCGATCCACGGCTGGGCGACGATCGTCTCCCGCCCCGAGCCCGGCCTGGCGCTCGTCGACGGCGGGAAGCGTGACTTCCCCTTCGACGAAGGGCTCCCCGAGGTGCAGGGCGTCCGCCGCGCCGGATCCGCCACCGTCGAACCGCTCCCGGGCGCGACGACCACGGCCATGAACGACCAGCACACCTTCGTCTCCCTGCCGCCCGGCAGCGACGTCGAGGTCGGTGACGTCATCCGCCTGGGCCTCTCCCACCCGTGCACCACCTTCGACAAGTGGCGTGCCCTCGTGGTCATCGACGACGTCCGTCTCGCCGAACCGAGCGCCGTCGACGCCGTCACCACCACCTTCGGCTGAGCCGAACCGAACAGGAGCCCCGCATGACGCTCGAGACCCCTCCCACCACGCCGCACGCCCTCGACGCCCTGTACGCCGACCGCGCCATCGCCGTCGTCCGCGTGCCCGTCATCCCCGACCCGGTCGAACTCTGCCGGGCGCTCGCCGCGGGCGGGATCCGCAGTGTGGAGTTCACCTTCACGACGCCGGGCGTCGAAGCCCTGATCCGTGCCGCGGCCGACGCGATCGGCGACCACGGGGCCGTGATCGGCGCGGGGACGGTCGTGGACCGCGACACCGCACAGCGCGCCATCGACAGCGGAGCGCAGTTCCTGGTCACGCCCGGGCTGAGCGAGGAGGTGGCCGAGGTCGCCACCGCCGCCGGCATCCCGTTCCTGCTCGGTGCGATGACGCCGAGCGAGGTCATGCGCGCCGCGTCCCTCGGTTCCCACGCGGTGAAGATCTTCCCGGCCGCCGCCATGGGGTCCGGCTTCCTCAAAGACCTCAAGGGTCCGTTCCCGGGTCTCCGGCTCGTGCCGTCGGGCGGACTGCACGCCGGCAACGCCCGCGAGTACATCCAGGCCGGCGCAGCCGCCGTGACCGCGGGTTCGAGTGTGGTCGGTGCGGCCGACGTCGCCGCGGCCGATTGGGCCGGCGTCACCGAGCGTGCGACCGCCTTCACCGCGGCGGCCCTCCTGCCGTGACGTCGCGACCGACGGACGGAGCGCGCGCGGTGGTCATCCGCGGCGCTCGCATCGTCGACGGCACCGGCGGACCGAGCGTGCATGGGTCGCTCCGCATCGACGGGGGCCGCATCGTCGCGATCGGGGCGTCCGCCGAGGCCGACGCACCTGCTGACGCCCTGATCATCGACGCCGACGGTCTCGTCGCATCGCCCGGCTTCATCGACATGCACGCACACTCCGACCTCGCGGTCCTCCGCGACCACGAGCACCTCGCCAAGGTCTCGCAGGGCGTCACCACGGAGGTCCTCGGACAGGACGGGCTCTCCTACGCCCCGACGGACGACCGCACGATGTCGATCGTCCGGCAGCAGATCGCCGGTTGGAACGGGCAACCCGACGACGTCGACTTCGCCTGGCGGACCGTCGGCGAGTACCTCGACCGGGTCGACCGCGGGACCGCGCTGAACGTCGCCTACCTGGTGCCGCAGGGCTCCGTCCGGATGCTCGTGGTCGGTACCGAGAACCGGGCTGCGACCGCCGACGAGATCGCTCGGATGCAGGAGCTCGTCGCCGCCGGCATGCGGGAGGGCGCGGTCGGGATGTCCTCCGGCCTCACCTACGTGCCCGGCATGTTCGCCGACACCGAGGAACTCGTCGCGCTGTGCCGAACCGTCGCGGAGCACGGCGGCTTCTACGCACCGCACCAGCGCTCGTACGGCAAGGGTGCACTCGAGGCATACGCGGAGATGATCGACATCAGTCGTCGTTCCGGCTGCGCACTGCACCTCACGCACGCGACGATGAACTTCGGCGTCAACGCCGGCCGGGCCGCCGAACTTGTGGCCCTCATCGACGCCGCCATCGCGGACGGCGTCGACATCACGCTCGACACCTATCCGTACCTGCCGGGTTCGACGACCCTGTCGGCGTTGCTGCCGAGCTGGGCGGCGGTCGGCGGGCCGGACGCGACGATCGAGCGTCTGGGCGACGAGGAGGTCCGGGCGCGGATCCGATACGAGCTCGAGGTGCTCGGCACCGACGGCTGTCACGGTGTCGTCACCGACTGGGCCACGATCGAGATCTCCGGCGTCGCGAACCCCGAGCTCGCCGGCTTCGTCGGGCGGACCGTCGCCGACATCGCCGCCGAGGATGCGGGACACGCATGGTCGGGCGACCCGACGGCCCTGTTCTTCGCGCTGCTCGAAGCCGACCGGCTCGCGACCGGCATCCTCCAGCACGTCGGCGACGAGGCCAACGTGCGCACGATGATGGTGCACCCGGCCCACACGGGCGGGAGCGACGGGATCCTGATCGGCGCGAAGCCACACCCGCGTGCCTGGGGCACCTTCCCGCGCTACCTTGGCCACTACGTCCGCGAAGAGGGGGTGCTCGGGCTGGAAGACGCCGTCGCCCACCTCACCTCGCGGCCGGCTGCGCGCCTCGGCCTCAGCGACCGCGGCGTGCTCCGCGTCGGAGCCGTGGCCGACCTCGTCCTGTTCGACCTCACGACCATCGCCGACCGCGCGACGTTCGCCGAGCCCCGGCAGCAGGCCGCCGGCATCCCGTGGGTGTTCGTGAACGGTGCCGCCGTCATCGCCGACGGTCGGCGCACCGACGCCGTCCCCGGCCGCTCGATCCGCCGCCCGGCCTGACCGCTTCCCCAGCCTCCCAACGATCCAGAAGGTCTCCCATGCCCATCAACGCCCTCGCGCGCAGCGTCGCGGCCGCCGCTCCAGCACCGAGCGACCCCATCGGCTGGTTGCAGCAGACCACGCCCGGCCTGCTCATCCTGTGTGCCGTCGCCATCGCGGTGCTGCTGTTCCTCATCATCCGGGTGAAGCTCGAACCGTTCATCTCGCTCTTCATCGTCGGCATCGGCCTTGCTCTCGCGACCGGGACGAGCATCTACCAGATCGTCGGCGTGGCCGTGCCGGATCCCTTCGACGACGAGCAGATCAAGCCGGGGGCGTCGCTCCTCGAGACCGGCTTCGGTGGGATCCTCGGGCACATCACGATCATCATCGGTCTCGGCACCGTGCTCGGCGCGATCCTGGAGCGCTCCGGTGGTGCTGACGTCCTCATCCGGAAGCTGCTCGGTCGCTTCGGGGAACGCGGTGCTCCGATCGCGATGGGGCTCACCGGTCTCATCTTCGGTATCCCCGTGTTCTTCGACGTCGGCATCTTCGTCCTCGCGCCCCTCGTCTACATCACCGCGCGTCGCGGCGGGAAGTCGCTCGTGCTCTACGCGCTCCCGATGCTCGCCGGCCTCTCGATGACGCACGCGTTCCTCCCGCCGCACCCGGGCCCGACGGCGCTCGCCGGTACCTTCGAGGTCGGGCTCGGCTGGCTCATCCTCATGGGCTTCCTCTGCGGCATCCCCGCCTTCATCGCGTCGGGCATCGCCTGGCCGCTCTGGATCGGGAAGCGCGTCATGGTCTCGGTTCCCGAGGAGTACGTCCTGGAGCCCGAGGACGACGCCCCCGAGCGCAAGGACGTCTCGCTCTGGAGCGTCGGTCTCATCATCATCACGCCGATCCTGCTGATCCTCGCCGCCACCTTCGGCGCCCTCGCCCTGCCGAACGGACCCGTCCTCGAAGCGTTGACGCTCATCGGCAACCCGGCGGTCGCGCTCACGATCGCCGTCTGCCTCGCGTACTACGTGCTCGGGGTGCGGCGCGGCATGACGCTCGCCGAACTGGGCGAGCTCTCCGGCCAGTCGCTCCGACCGATCGGCATGATCCTGCTCGTCGTCGGTGCGGGTGCGTTCTTCGGCGCCGTCATCTCGGCGACGGGGGTGGGCGCGGCGTTGGCCGAGGTGCTCGGTTCGCTCGGCCTGCCGATCATCGTGTCCGCGTACCTCATCAGTTCCGGCCTCCGCATCGCGCAGGGCTCGGCGACCGCGGCCATCGTGATCACGGCGGGGATCCTGCAGCCGGTCGTGCTCGCGGGTGACTACTCGCAGCCGCAGCTGGCGCTCATCGGCATCGCGATCGCCGCGGGTTCGATCACGCTCTCGCACGTCAACGACGGCGGGTTCTGGATCATCGCGAAGTACTTCAACATGTCGGTGAAGCAGACGCTCGCGACCTGGACCGTGCTCGAGACGATCCTCTCGGTCGTCGGCTTCGGGATGGTCGCCCTCATCTGGCTGTTCGTCTAGCCCGAGTCGTGACCGTCGGTCCAGTGCCTTTCTCAGGAGAGTCCGGGCGTGTCGGTGCCGGGTGAAGCCGGCGCGCCGGAGGACTCCTGAGAAAGGTCGCTGAGCGGTAGGTGGTGCCTTTCTCAGGAGTGTCCGGGCGTGTCGATGCCTGGTGAAGCCGGCGCGCCGGAGGACTTCTGAGAAAGGGACTCAGTCGACGTCAGAAGAGGCGGGAGTCGCTGTCGTCGAGGCCGCGCATCGCGTCGTAGTCGAGGACGACGCAGCGGATGCCGCGGTCCTGGGCGAGGGTGCGCGCCTGCGGCTTGATCTCCTGTGCGGCGAACACGCCCTGCACGGGAGCGAGGAGCGGGTCGCGGTTCATGAGTTCGAGGTAGCGGGTGAGCTGCTCGACGCCGTCGATGTCGCCGCGGCGCTTCAGTTCGACCGCGACGGACGCCCCGGTCGCGTCGGTGGCGAGGATGTCGACCGGGCCGATCGCGGTCATGTACTCGCGGCGGATGAGTCGGTAGCCGTCGCCGAGGAGCTCGATCTGCTCGGCGAGGAGCTTCTGCAGGTGTGCTTCGACGCCGTCCTTCTGGAGGCCCGGATCAAGGCCGAGTTCGTGCGCGCTGTCGTGGTGGACCTCGTGGATCGACACGATGAGGGCGTCGCCGGTCTTCTTGTGCGTGACCTTCCACAGCTCGGTGATCCCGGCCGCGGCCTGCGTCTCGTCGGGCTCGACCGTCGTGAGCACGCAGGGCGGGCTCATCCAGTTCAGCGGCTTGTAGGAGCCGCCGTCGGAGTGGACGAGCAGGCTGCCGTCGTTCTTCACCATGAGGAGCCGTTTGGCGAGCGGCAAGTGAGCCGACAACCGTCCGGCATAGTCGACCGAGCACTCCGCAATCACCAAACGCACGACGACGAGCCTACCGCGACACCGCAGCACGTCCATTCGCCCATGTTCGGGCGACGGAACCCCGAATCGCCCGAATATGGGCGAACGAACGGGCTCAGCGCTTGCGGCGGCTGCTCTCGCGGGCGGCCGGAGAGGCAAGGCCGGCGAACACGATGAGCACGAGCACGACGAACAGGGCGTTCAGGAGACCGATGGCGTCGCCGAGGATGCCGATGAGCGGCGGACCGACGAGGAACGCGCAGTAGCCGATCATCGCGACGGCACTCACCCGTGCCGCGGCGCGCTTGGAGTCGTCGGCCGCGGCTGACATGCCCACCGGGAACCCGAGCGAGGCGCCGAGTCCCCAGAGCACGGTGCCGAGGATCATCAGTCCGGTCACCGGCGTCAGGATGAACAGGACGAGCCCGGCGATCGCGGCTCCAGCCGACACCCGGAGCACCGGCACCCGTCCGAACCGGTCGATGAGGGGCCCGCCGACGATGCGACCGACGGTCATCGCGGTGACGAAGACCCCGTAGACGAGCGCGCCGGTCGTGTTGCTCTGCCCGTGGCCGTCGACGACGGCCAATGCGAGCCAGTCGTTGGCACTGCCCTCGGCGAACGCCATACCGAGGATGATGACGCCGATGAGGATGAGCCGGCCGTCCGCCCAGACCGAGAGGCTCTCGCGGAGACGCTCCTGCCACGGCGTCTTCGGTGCGTCGTCGGCCTCGGCGGCCACGTCCTGCTGGACCGGGACGAAGCGTACGGCGACGACGGTCGCGACGGTGATGGCGACCGCCATGATGAGCGCGTGCCAGAACACCTCGAGGCCGATCGCCGAGGCCAGAGCGCCGAGCCCCGCTCCGGCGACCGTGCCGAAGCTGAAGCACGCGTGCATCAGCGGCATCACCGTCTTGCCGAGTTCCTGTTCGGCTGCGGCTCCCTCGACGTTCATCATCACGTCGAGGGCTCCGTTTCCGAAGCCGAAGACGATGAGCCCGACCAGCACGATCCCAGCGAGCGGTACGAGGCTCGCGCCGACGCCGATGAGGAGCAGTCCGGTCGCGACGAGCCCGAGCACCAGCTGCATGCCTCGCCGCGGTCCGAGTCGCGCGAGGAGGTGCTGGGAGGCGACGAGGCCGACGACCGATCCGATCGACATCCCGAGGATGAGCAGCCCGACGGTGCCGGTGGTGAGTCCGAGGTTGTCGCGGATGGCGGGGATGCGGGCCACCCACGTCGCGATGCTGAGGCCGCTGAGGGCGAAGACCACGAAGATCGCGTTCCGCCAGGCGAGCAGTTCGCGGCGTGGTCGCAGGGCGACGGGGGCGGTGTGCGGGTTGGTCGGCTCTGACACGTGGTCCTCGGGTTCGGTGCTGGTGCGCCTGGGCGCCGTGTGGAACGGGTGGTGAAGCCCGTGGCTCGGGAGGCTATCGAATCGATTCGATTCCGTCGACTAAGCTAGCAGACCGTGGACCAGGAAACACGCCCCTCGCGACCGACGCTCGCCGATGTCGCCGAGCGCGCGGGGGTGTCGCCGTCGACCGCCTCGCTCGCGTTCAGCGGCGCCGGACCCGTGTCCGAAGCGACCAAGCAGCGCGTGCTGCAGGCTGCCGCCGACCTCGACTACGCCGGACCCGACCCCCGGGCCCGCTCCCTCCGTCAGGGACGCAGCGGCATCGTGGGAGCCGTCGTCGCCGGCCGGATCGGGCACTCCTTCCGCGACCCCGTGATGGTCCAGACCCTCGACGGACTCGCCGACGAGCTCGGTGCGGTCGGCGCGGGACTCCTCCTGCTGAACGACGCGCAGGAGGGCACCCTGCAGTTGAGCAACGCGCCGATGGACGGCGTCGTCCTCATCGGCTGCAGCCCCAACCTCGACAGCTCGGTCGCGATCCTCAGTCGACGGGGGATGCCGATCGTGTCGATCGAGGGCCTCGCAGCCCTCGGCGTGCCCGACATCGCCGTCGACAACCGCGGCGGCGTGCGTGCGGAGGCCCAGCACCTCGCCGACCTCGGCCACGAGCGCGTCGCCGTCGTCACCCTCAACCTCGATCCGACCGAACGCCGCGGCCCGCTCACGCCCGAGTGGGAGCGGTCCGCCACGACGGTCCCGGCGATCGAGCGCCTGCAGGGCCTCCGCGACGTCTTCCCCGACGCGCAGGGGTTCGTCACCACGGGGTCATCGCTCGAAGAGGGACGCGTCGCAGGACACTCGATCCTCGACGTGCCCGCGGATGAACGCCCGACGGCGATCGCCGCGCAGAGCGACCTCCTGGCCGCCGGTGTCATCCGGGCAGCCGAGGAGCTCGGCATCTCCGTCCCCGCGGAGCTCAGCGTGGTCGGGTTCGACGGCATCCGGGTCGAGGGGCTCGACTACGACCTCACGACGGTGTGGCAGCCCTCCCGCGAGAAGGGTTCGGCCGCGGGCCGTGCGATCATCGCCATGCTCGACGGCCGCGATCCGGAGTGCGAGCAGTTCAGCGTCCGGTTCCACCGCGGAGCGACGACGGCACGGGTCCCCGCTCCACAGCGCTGAGGCCTCGCCGGGGTTTCGACAGATCCTGCCGTGCGGCGGACCCGCCCCGTAGGGTGGAGGCGACGCTCGAAGGAGACCCATGACCGACCAGCCCATCGCCACCGCAGCACTCGTCCAGCAGGAGGCGGCGGCGCTCGCCGCGTCTCTCGCCCCGGTCTACAAGGATCTCCACGCCAATCCGGAGCTCTCCTTCGCGGAGCACCGGACCGCCGCCCTCGTCGCGGATCGCATCACCGGCCTCGGGTACGGGGTCGCGACGGGGATCGGCGGCACCGGCGTCGTCGGCGTCCTGGAGAACGGCGAAGGTCCGACGGTCCTGCTGCGGGCCGACATGGACGGCCTGCCCGTCCTGGAGGAGACGGGCCTCGATTACGCGAGCGTCGCACGCGGGGTCGACCCGGAGGGTAACGACGTCGCGGTCATGCACGCCTGCGGCCACGACGTCCACGTCACCTGCCTGCTGGGCGCCGCCGAACTGCTCGCCGCACGGCGCGACACCTGGTCCGGGACGCTCGTCGTCCTGTTCCAGCCGGCCGAGGAGGCCGGTGGCGGTGCGCAGGCGATGGTCGACGACGACCTCTACGCACGCGTCCCGAAGCCCGACATCGTGTTCGGCCAGCACGTCGGTCCGCTGCCGGCCGGTGTCGTCGGCACGCACGGCGGGCCGTCGTTCGCCGCGACCGACGCCTACCGCGTCACCTTCCACGGCCGCGGCGGGCATGGATCCCGCCCGCAGTCGACGATCGACCCGATCGTGATGGCGGCGTCGGCGGTCGTCCGCCTGCAGAGCATCGTGTCCCGCGAGGTCGCCGGGACCGACACCGCGGTGCTCACCGTCGGCACCATGCACGCCGGCACCAAGAACAACATCATCCCCGACACGGCACAGATCGGCGTGAACATCCGCAGCTACGAGCCGCACGTGCGTGACCGCGTCGTCGGCTCCATGGAGCGCATCATCCGGGCCGAGGCCGCGGCGTCGGGCGCCGAGCGGGAACCGGTGATCGAACACACCGAGGCCTTCCCGGTGCTCGTGAACGATCCCGCGGCGACCGGTGCGGTGACGGCGGTGTTCGCCGACGCGTTCGGCGCCAACCGCGTCGTCGACCCCGGTCTGGTCACGGGCAGCGAGGACGTCGGCATGCTGGCGACGGCCGCAGACGCGCCAATCGTCTACTGGATCCTCGGCGGCGCCGACCCGCAGGCCTTCGCCGCAGCCTACGCGTCGGGGCGCATGGAGCAAGACCTCCCGGGCAATCACTCCTCGAAGTTCGCCCCGCTCATCCACCCGACGCTCGACACCGGCATCGCCGCCCTCTCGCTCGCCGCCCTGTCGCGGCTCTCCGGAACGGTGGCGACCGCGTGATCGTCGTGACGACGGACACCGTCGCCGGTCACCGCATCGACGCCGTCCTCGGCGAGGTCATCGGCCTCACGGTGCGCGCTCGCGACTGGGGCTCCTCCATGTCGATCGGCTTCTCCGCGCTCGGCGGCGGAGAAGTCCCGGGGATGACCGCGCTGCTGTTCGAGTCCCGTCAGGAGGTCATGCGGCGCTTGGTCGCCGACGCCGAACAGCGCGGCGCCAACGCGGTCCTCGCCATGCGCCTCGAGACCACCGACATCGGCGGGGCGTGGACGCAGCTGACGGCGTACGGCACCGCGGCTTATCTCGTCCCGATCCCCGCGGGCGAACCCGGAGCGACCGGCCAGTCCGCCTACGCGGCGGCACAACCCGACGCCCCGAAGCCCCGGGGTCAGGTCTAGTCCGACGATCGGTCGCGAACGACGGGTGCGAATCGATCGCACCCGCCGCTCGCGAAATCGGTGGTTGATGGCTGTGGTGTCCGCGCGCTAGCGTGGCTGCACTGCGGCGACAGGGGGTCACCGCAAGGAGGATCGGGGGATCTGATGCGCAGACGAATGGCGAGGTTCCTGGCCGCGGTAGGCCTCGGCGCGGCACTGGTGGTGGGTGGTGCAACGACGCCGGCGAGCGCCGCGCCGCAGGTCTGGTACCAGATCACCGGGTCGGTGAAGGCCGACTGCTCGGCCATGTCCGCCAAGTACCGGGGCCTCGGAGCTCGCATTTACACGGGATGCCACCAGCGTTCCTACGACAAGCAGTGGGCGTTCTCCTACTACTGGCCGAGCTGAGCCGCGGAGCCGGAGGCCTTCGTCGGTCGGCCTTGCAGCGCGAGCTGGTCGAGGTCGAAGTCGTCCGACCCGCCCCGTGGCTCGCGCCGGTGCGGTGCGGCTCAGAGTAGGCGGAGCTCCTGGGCACGGGTGACGGCCCGGGTGCGGTCGGCCACCTCGAGCTTCTCGAAGACGTGCAGCAGGTGCGTCTTCACCGTCGACTCCGAGATGAAGAGCGCTGCCGCGATCGCGCGGTTGCTGTTTCCGGCGGCGACGAGCGCGAGGACCTCGAGCTCGCGAGCGCTGAGCTGCGGGCGGGTCGGTGCCCCACCCTGCATGCGGCCGACGAGCGTCGCCGCGATCGTGGGTGCGAGCACCGTCTGACCGGCGACCACTGAACGGATGCCGGCCAGGATCTCCTGCTCGGGCGCCGCCTTCAACAGGTAGCCGCCGGCTCCGGCCTCGATCGCGCCGAGGATGTCGTCGTCGGTCTCGTAGGTCGTGAGGACGAGCACCCGGACGCCTGGCACGCGCTGCACGATGCGAGCTGTCGCCTCCGCGCCGCCGAGGACCGGCATGCGCAGGTCCATGAGCACGAGGTCCGGCCGGTGCTCCTCAGCCGCCGCGACCGCCGCCGCGCCGTCCGCCACCTCGGCCACGACCTCGAGGTCGTCCGCGCGCCCGAGCAGTGCGACGATGCCCGATCGCACGATGGGGTGGTCGTCCGCGACGACGATCCTGATCCGTGTCATCGTGTGTCCTGTCTGGTCCCTGAGCTTGTCGAAATCCCGGTCGCTGAGCTCGTCGAAGGGCCCGCTTCGATCGTCACCGGCACTCGCACCCGAACCGTCGTCCCCGCTCCGGCGGCACTCGTGAGTTCCACCGTCCCACCGAGCAGCGTCACCCGGTCGTGCATGCCGTGCAGCCCGAAGCCCGCGCCCGGGCTGGTCCCGAGGAGCGCGCCGTCCGGGTCCGCGATCCCGACGCCGTCGTCGGTGATCCGCAGTTCGGCCCAGCCGTCGTGGACGCTGAGCACCAGCTCGACGCGGTTGGCGGCGGCGTGCTTCCGGATGTTCGCGAGCCCCTCCTGGGCGCTCCGGAGCAGCACGACCTCGGGTGCCCGCTCGAACCGTTCGGACGGGGCGTCGATGTCGACGGCCACGCCGGTCTCGCGGGCGAACCGCTCGCCCAAGCGTCGGAGGCTGTCGCCGAGGGTCGTGTCGGCAGCGGGCATCGCCGCCGTCGTGGCCACGAGGGACCTCGCCTCGCGGAGGGCGTCGCGCGCTGTGCTCTCGATGAGGTCGATGCTGTCGAGGGCGGCGACCGGGCGACCGTCCAGCGGGGAGGCGTCCGGCGTGCCTGCGACGGTCGCGCCGACCTCGGAGCGGGCCTGTTGAGCGAGCAGCACCACGCTCGTGAGGCTCTGCGCGATCGTGTCGTGGATGTCGCGCGCCATGCGTTCCCGTTCGGCGGCCGCTCCGGCTTCCCGGCTCGCCAGTTCCGTTTCGGCCTGGGCCGCCTGCAGAGTGACCAGGAGTCGTGCCTTCTCGTCGCCGAGCTCGGCGATCCGGGTGATCCAGAGACCGAGGGACAGCGCGAAGACGAGTGAGACGCTCTGGATCGCGAGCCCCTGCAGGATCACGTCGGGGGTGGCGCCCAGCCCGACGATGAAGCCGACGGCGAGGGTCGCGGCGCTCGCGATGTTGAGGGTGATCGCGTTCCGGGTGTTCGGTGTCAGCACCCACAGCAGCGGGAACACGAGGCACTGCAGGGTCAGGACGTTCGGGGAGAACGCCGTCCCGACGGCGGTGAGCGCGATGAGGGTGATCGCGAACCAGAGTCCGCCCTGCGGTCGCTCCAGGGTGCGTCGCCCGACCGTGTAGTACACAAGGCAGAGTGCCGCCAGCACGATCCAGACGCCGACGACCCGTTCCGATGCCCCGGCCGCGCTGACGCTCACGAGCGCGCCGACGATCACGCACCCCGCGCCGAACGCGACATCCCACCACCGTCGTCCGTCCATGTCCCAACCCTCCCATCCCTGCTCGCGAACTGTCACTTCCTGCTGGTTCCGGTGGCGTACACCCACCGGAACTGACAGTTCGCGGGCTAGGAGCGACGGACCCAGCGGAAGGTGAGTCGGGTGAGGACGAGGCCGACGATCGCCCAGACGACGAGGACGAGCGCGACCGTCGGGAGGTCCCAGCCACCGGACGGCTCCTGCGAGGCGAACCCCTCCGGCAGGAAGACACAGCGCATGCCCTGCGCGATCCACTTGAGCGGGAAGACACTCGCGACGTTCTGCAGCCACTCGGGGAGCATCGTGAACGAGAGGTAGACGCCAGAGATGAACTGCAGCACGAGCACGATCGGGATGATGACGGCCGTCGCGCTCTTGCCCGTGCGGGGGAGCGCCGACAGGGCGATACCGAGGACCGCCGACGTGGCGATGCCGAGCAGGTAGACCCAGGCGAAGGTGAGCCACCGCTCGGGCTCGGTCGGCAGGGTGACGTCGAACAGGAACCGCGCGACGAGGAGCAGCAGCGCGATCTGGAGCACCGAGGTGACGAGGACCTGCCCCATCTTCCCGAGGAAGTAGGAGATCACCGGGAGCGGGCTGCCGCCGAGACGCTTGAGCGTGCCGTCGCTCTTCTCCGTCGCGATGTCGGTCGCGAGGTTCTGGACGCCCGAGAGGAGGATGCCGGCGGCGATCATGCCGGGCAGGTAGAAGGCGGCCTGGCTGACCCCGCCGGTGCCGTCGGGTGCCTCGCCCACGTTCCCCATCGCGCTGAAGGCGGTCGAGAAGATCGCGAGCATCACGACGGGGAAGAGGAAGGTGAAGAACACCTGGTCGCCGGAGCGGAAGTAGATGCGGGTCTCGTAGCCGATCCGGCTCGCTCCGAGCCGGAGGGTGCGTCCGCGGGGGAGTGCCGGGACGAGTACGTCGGTGGTGCGGTCGATGGTGGTCATGCGCCGACTCCTGTCGTGGTGACCTGCGTGGCCGGTGACGGTGCTGCTGATGGGGTGGTCGACGACGCAGCGCCGTCGGCCGCGTGGACGAGCCCGAGGTAGATGTCCTCGAGGCTCGGACGGATGACCTCCAGGTCACGCGGTTCTCCACCTGCGGCAGCGGTGAGGGCGGCGACGCGGGCAGCCGGAGTCTCGGTCCGTTCCTCGCGGAGGCCGTGCTCGTCGCGCCAGCGCACCACTGGGATCCGGGCCTCGGCGCCGCCGATCTCGTCGACCGCGCCGATCTCCACGAGTCGACCCGCCGCGATGACGGCGACGCGGTCGGCGAGCTGGGCGGCTTCGTCGAGGTAGTGGGTGGTGAGGAGGATGGTCGTGCCGTCGCGTTTGAGCGAGCGGATGAGGTCCCAGAACTGCCGACGCGCCTCGGGGTCGAACCCGGTCGTCGGCTCGTCGAGGAAGAGGAGGGCCGGGCGGCCGACCACCCCGAGGGCCACGTCGACCCGGCGACGCTGACCGCCCGAGAGCTTGCCGATGCGCGTGCCCGCCTTGCTCGTGAGCCCGACCGCCTCGATGACCTCGTCCACGTCCCGCGGGTCCGCGTAGTACCGGGCGAACTGTGTGAGCTGCTCCCGCACCGTGACGTTGGCGGCCTCGGCGCTCGACTGGAGGACGATGCCGAGGCGGGCCTTCCAGTCGAGACCGCCCTTCGCCGGGTCGACACCGAGGACGCTCGCCTCGCCGCCCGTCCGGTGCCGGTAGCCCTCGAGGATCTCGATCGTGGTGCTCTTCCCGGCACCGTTCGGGCCGAGCAGGGCGAAGGTCTCGCCCGGGTGGATGTCGAAGGAGACCCCGTCGACGGCGGTGAAATCGCCGTACTGCTTGCGCAGCTCGCGGACCTCGATGATCGGTCGTGTGCTCATGGTGACCATGCTCGTCCGCTGCGACGCGCGCCGGTAGCGGTGGAGGGGCTGATCCTCGTATCCACCGATCGGTTGATACGGGCATGGACGGGCGCCGGCGTGGCCGCACCGCGGTACCCGGGTCGAGTGCTGTTCTTCCTGGCCCAGTTGAGCCGCGCCGACGGGAACGCCCGCCCACCCTTGCGCGGGTGGGCGGGCGTCGGCCTGGCAGGGCGGAATCGCTATCCGGCCAGCGCGGTCGCAGCGATGACGACCAGATCCTCCACGTTCTCGAAGCCCGCGGTCTCCTTCGTGAGCGTCGTGAACGGCACGCCGACGACGGTCTGCCCGTCGATCGAGGTGGTGAAGGTACCGCCGGCTTCGGTGACCTCGCCGCCCGCGGCGGTGGCGTTGGCAGCGGCCGCGGTGAGTGATGCGGCACCGCCGGAGAGGACGGCGTAGCTGCCGGAAGCCGCGCCGGCTTCGAAGCTCAACATGCACACGACCGGCAGATCGCCCACGACGGTGGCGGGTGTGAAGGAGGCCTTCGCAGCAGCGATACCGGCTGCCGGGACGGACACGCCGCTCGCCGCGCTGAGGGTGTTGACCTGCTCCTCCGTGCACTTCGCGCCGCTCGCAGCGGGCGCCTCCTCGGTGGCCTCCGTCTCCGGCTCACTGCTCGCCGAGGAGGTCGATGCGGGCTTGGAGTCGGCCGGTTCCCCACCGCTGCAGGCGGAGAGCCCGAACAGTCCGAGGACGGCGACCGCGGTCACGGCGGACACGCGGAGGCGGTGGTGAGCGAAGTGGAGTGGCATGGTGGTTCCCCCTGAACGGTGCGGATCGATGTCGCTTCCAGACTGGCGTGCCGGCGTTGCGGCCTCAATGGGGACAACTCCCCAATCGTCGTTCAGGCGCCGGTGCGCATCCAGGTGGTCGTCCGGGCACGGAGGCCGAGCGTCGTCGCCCGCGCACCGAGATAGCCGACGAAGAAGGCGAGCGCCAAGCAGGTGAGTCCCGCCTGCCCGCCGGGTGCCCAGGCGAGGACCGCGAGCGCGAACGGCAGGAAGACGAGCGTGTTAAGCAGCCCGGTGATCGCGAGGTACCTCGCGTCTCCGGCGCCGATGAGGACGCCGTCGAGGACGAAGACGACGCCGCCGAGCGGGGTGGTGACGGCGAGCACGATGATCGCGGGCACGATGAGCGCCGCGAGGTCGGGGTCGCTCGTGAAGAGCAGGCCGATGACCGGGCTCGCGAGGGCGATGACCAAGCCGAGCACGATCCCCGAGCCGACGCCCCACTGCAGACAGCGGATGAGGACGGCGCGCACCCCTGCCACGTCGCCGGCCCCGAGTCCCTTGCCGACGAGCGCTTGCGCGGCGATCGCGAGGGCGTCGAGCGCGAACGCGAGGGTGGCGAAGAGGGTCATGACGAGCTGGAACCCGGCGAGTTCGTCGGTGCCGAGGTCGGTCGCGACGAACACGGCGATGAGCATCGCGGCGCGGAGGCTGACGGTGCGGAGGAACAACCACCCGCCGGAACGGGCCGCTCCACCGAGGCCGGCGCGGTGCGGGCGGAGGCGCGCTCCCGTCCGGCGCACGTGACGCAGGACGACGACGAGGTAGGCGACGACCATGCCCCACTGCGCGATGACGGTGCCGATGGCGGATCCCGCGATGCCGAGTCCGAGGCCGTAGATGAAGAGGAAGTTGAGGCCGATGTTCGCGGCGAACCCGGCGCCGGCGACCACGAGGGGCGTGGTGGTGTCCTGCAGGCCGCGGAGGAGCCCGGTCGCTCCGAAGACGAGCAGCATGGCGGGGATGCCGAGCATCGAGATGCCGAGGTAGGTGTCGGCTTGCTGGGCGACGTCGTCCGTCGCGCCGAACAGCCCGACGAGCGTGGGGGAGAGGAACCAGCCGGCCGCACCGATCACGACGCCGAGCCCGAGCGACAACCAGAGGCCGTCCACCCCGAGCGACACCGCGCCGCGCTCGTCGCCGTGCCCGAGCCGACGGGCGACCGCCGGTGTCGTCGCATAGGCGAGGAACACCATGAGCCCGATGACCGTCTGCAGGACCGCGCTCGCGACCCCGAGGCCGGCGAGCGGTACGACGCCGAGGTGACCGATCATCGCGGAGTCGGCGAGCAGGAACAGCGGCTCCGCCATCAGTGCCCCGAGCGCCGGGACCGCGAGCCGCAGGATGTCGCGGTCGACGGGCCGCAGCCGCCGCCTGTCCTGTCCCGTGCTCACCCGCCGAGCCTAGCTGCGGGTGGTGACACGCCGCTTCGCCGTCCGAGACGGGACGAGTCGACGGCCTACCGCGCGAGCAGCGATCCGCTCAGGCCAGGGAGGTCGCGGAGGCGGATGCCGGTGAGGAATCCCGCGGCAGCGGCGTAGGCGACCCGCGGTTGATCGGCGTCCTCGCGACAGGCGAGGAGCAGCGGCACGGCGGTGGCGCCCAGGCGCTCGGCGACGTCGGCGATCTCGGTGAAGCCGACGAGTGGGTCGACCCGGTGGGCGATGCCGGCCATCGTGCGCACGGCGACGCCGTCGGGCTCGGTGCCGTCCTGTGCCAGCCCGGAAGCAGCGAACGAGACCATGGACGCACCTTCGGACGAGAATCGTCGGCAGGCGTCGGTCAGGGCCCGCTCGACGGCTCGGCCGGTGTGTTCCCGTGAGGCTGTACCCGCACGCGTAGCCGTGTCGACGTCGTCGTCCGGCAGAGCACGACGGACCGCGTCGAGCGCCCACCCGTGCACGATGCCTCCGGCCCCGGGGATCGGCAACCAGGACACCGCCGCGAGCACGGTGCCTGCGGCGTCGGTCACGACGGAGACCCGGACCGCGGCAGCCGACTCCTGGTCGTCGCCATCGGGGGCGTCGATGCTCGAACCCACGGTGAGACCGAGCTCGGGCACGTGCCGGTCGGACACCCACACCGAGGACAGCGCGCGGATCTGGCTGCGGAGCTCCCACGGCAGTTCGCGCGCGGGCAGCAGGATCGAGGTCGTCGAATCCGCGACGATGGCTTCCGTCGCATCGTCCGGACCAGCGGGTTCTGATGCATCCGCCTCGCCGAGGTCGAGCACGAGGTCTCGACCGAGCGGCGACACCCGCCACCCCTCGGGCACGATGCACGCGTCGCGAGTGGCGAAGACCGCCGGGGTGAGCCCCTCCTGCTCGGCCGCCGTCGCGAACGCCGACACCGCTGCTGCTGCACCGCCGGGGTCGCCGATCGGCTCGCCGAGGGCCAGCGCGACGCCGGCGTGCTGCTGGTAGGCGACCGCGTGTCCGCTGTCGGCCGTGACGAACACCCGGTTCTCGGGGCGGAGCGCCGAGGCCGCCAGCGGTCCGCCGCCGTGTTCGCGCAGCAGCTGCGCCGCCCGGGCGCGTGCTCGCCGCGCACCAGGACCGATCGCCCCCGGCAGGCGTCGCCTGGTCTGGTTCGCCGCGACCCGGAACGCGTGGCGCGACAGTCCGAGGACCACCGCCTGTCCCACCCACAGGACGCTCGCGGAGATCCAGATGGTCGACGCCACGACCGGCACCTGGGCCAGCCAGGCGAGGGCGATGAGGGCGAGGGTGACCAGCAGGTTGCCGACGGTGAGCACCATCGCCGCCCACCAGGCCCAGCGATGACCACGGCGGAGCCAGTTCGCGATCACCAGGATCGCGACGGTGTCGAATCCGACGTCCAAAATGGAGCCCTGCGTCAGGGTGGTCGAGCCGAGCGGCCCGTCGAGCGGCACCAGCGTGACGAGCAGCTGCACCGCACCGATCACGAGCAACCCGGCGACCGCGAAGAGTCGCCAGTCGCGCATGGTGGGTCGCGGGGTCGACCGGTGCTCGCCGAGGAGGAGGCGGGCCACGATCACGAAGACGACGGTCGTGATGAAGTGCTCGAGGTCGTCGATCTTCCCGATGTAGAGGAGCGCTATCGACACCCACGACAGGAGCAGCAGCCGCCAGCGCAGCCGGTAGGGGGAACGCATGAACGCGGTCGCGGTGGCGACGCAGGCCAGGACGCCGCAGCTCGGACCGACGTCGAGCGTCGTCACGAGGGACTGCGCCCACGGCCAGTCGAGCCGAGCCAGCGCCAGGGCCGCGCCGAGGGCCCCGAGGATACCGACGAGATGGCCGGCCACGAAGATCGCCGACGCCCGCAGCGTGCCGAATCGGACCTCCACCCACCCGCCGAAGACGGCCGCGCCGACGATCGCGATGAGGTAGGCGAGCGGGTCGGCGGTCATGAACATGCCCGTCAGGACCGTCCACCAGCGCCCGGCTTCGAGGCTCGGCACCCCGTACGCGAACGCCGGGTACCAGGCGGCCTGGTCGATCGGGCGCCACAGGCCACCGGTCACGACGCCGAGGGCGACGAAGACGGTGACGAAGGCGGTGGTCGCGGGGGTCGTCCGCAGGGCCCAGCGCAGCGGCGTCAGGACGACGGCGATCGCGGCGCGCAGATCGGTGCGGGCGGGGGCCGAGCCGGCGGCCCGGGTGGGCGGCGTGTCCACGCGGTCTTCGGCGTCGGTCGTGGCCGAGGCCGGGCCGGATGGCGACAGCAGTTCGTCGAGCTCCGCCTCGGTCATCGACACGGGCGCGCGATCGGCGGCCGGCTGGGCGGCCCGACGACGGATCCGGAACACGACGACCACCGCGATCACGACGGCCGCGGCGCCGGCCAACGCGAGTGCCGCCCAGGAGAAGCGGTGCAGGAACTCGGTCGCAGCGCTCCCCAGGATGGTGACGACGGTCACCACGAGTGAGGCCCAGGCGATGCCACCCGCCGCATTGGCGACGAGGAAGTGCGGGTACGTCATGCGGAACATACCGGCCAGCGGCCCGGAGAAGATGCGGAGGACCGCGATGAACCGTCCGACGAACACCGCCCACGGCCCCCACCGCCGCATGAGGTGCGCCGCGGCGCCCAGCCGCTTCGGCCCCACGTGCTTCGGGAACCTGCGGTTCAGCACCGACAGGAGCCGCCGACCGTATCGCTTGCCGATCCAGTACCCGATCGAGTCGCCGAGGATCGCACCACCGGCGGCCGCAGCGGCGACGAACACCGGATTCAGGCCGCTCGACGCGGCGAGGAGGGTCGCCCCGATGAGCACGGTCTCTCCCGGCAACGGCACGCCGAGGCTTTCGACCGCGACGACCAGGAAGACGACGAGGAGCAGGACGCCGGGCGGGAAGTCGGCCAACCAGTCCACGCGGGCTCCTTCCGGCCGGGTGGGTCAACGGTAGTCCCTCGTTCTCCGAAGCGCTCGGGACGCTCCTCCACAGGACTCCGTCCAGAGCGGTACGCCCGCTCTGAGAGAACACCCGAGCCGTGGTCAGGTGCCGTCGCTAGGCTGATCCGCATGACTGACGCGCAGCTCGCCTCCGGCATCGACCGCTCCGAACTCGACCCGGCCGTGCGGCCGCAGGACGACCTCTTCCGCCACGTGAACGGCAAGTGGATGGACCGCACCGAGATCCCCGACGACAAAGCTCGCTGGGGATCGTTCCACCAGCTGGCCGAAGACGCCGAGAACGCCGTCCGCGACATCATCGAGGAGTCGCAGACGAACCCCGACGGCGAGGAGGGCGTGAAGATCGGCGCCCTGTACGCGAGCTTCATGGACGTCGACCGCGCCAACGCCCTCGGAGCGACCCCGCTCGCCGACCAGCTCGCCCGCGTCGGAGCGGTCGACTCCATCGAGTCCTTCCTCCGTCTGTCCGGCGAGTTCGAGGCGGAAGGGGTCGGCGGCTTCCTGCAGCTCTTCGTCGACAACGACCCCGGCAACCCCGAGCGCTACCTCGTCTTCGCCGAACAGGGCGGCATCACGCTGCCCGACGAGTCCTACTTCCGTGAAGACACCTTCGCCGAGATCCGCGACGCCTACCGCGCACACCTCCAGACGATGTTCGAGCTCGCCGGCATCGACGACGCTGCCGCACGCGCCGACCGCGTGTTCGCCCTCGAGACGGCGATCGCGTCCAAGCACTGGGACAACGTCGCCACCCGCGACAGCGAGAAGACGTACAACCTGTACTCGTGGGACGAAGCGGCGGCGCTCGCCGCGGGTGCCGACCTCGACGGCCCGGACCTCGCCGTCTGGCGCGACGCGATCGGCGCCGCCGACGCGGTGTTCGCCGAGATCGTCGTCCGCGAGCCGAGCTTCCTCGAGGGCCTCGGCGAGCTCCTCGTCGCGGAGCAGCTCGAGTCCTGGAAGGACTGGCTGGCCTGGAAGGTCGTCCACGGTGCCGCTCCGTACCTCTCCGAGGAGTTCGGTCGCGCCAACTTCGACTTCTACGGCAAGACCCTCACCGGCACGCCGCAGCAGCGCGAGCGCTGGAAGCGCGGCGTCTCGCTCGTCGAGGGCATGCTCGGCGAGGCCGTCGGGCGGATCTACGTCGACCGACACTTCGGCGCCACGTCGAAGGACGAGATGGACGTCCTCGTCGGCTTCCTCGTCGAGGCGTACCGCGACAGCATCGAGAACCTCGAGTGGATGAGCCCCGAGACCCGCACGCGCGCGCTGGAGAAGCTCGACAAGTTCACGCCCAAGATCGGTTTCCCCGTGAAGTGGCGCGACTACTCGGCGCTGGAGCTCGAAGCCGACGACCTGCTCGGCAACGTCCGTCGCGCCAGCCGGTTCGAGATGGACCGCGAGCTCGGCAAGATCGGTAAGCCACTGGACCGCGACGAGTGGTTCATGACGCCGCAGACGATCAACGCCTACTACAACCCCGGTTTCAACGAGATCGTGTTCCCGGCCGCCATCCTCCAGTACCCGTTCTTCGACGCCGGCCGCGACGCCGCCGCGAACTACGGGGCCATCGGCGCGGTCATCGGCCACGAGATCGGGCACGGCTTCGACGACCAGGGGTCGAAGTTCGACGGCGACGGCCGACTCACCGACTGGTGGACCGAGGCCGACCGCGCGGCGTTCGAGGAGCGCACCGCGTCGCTCATCGAGCAGTACAACGCGCTGGCTCCGGCCCAGGTGCCCGACCACCACGTGAACGGCGCCCTGACGATCGGCGAGAACATCGGCGACCTCGGCGGGCTCGGCATCGCCTGGAAGGCGTACCTGCTGTCGCTCGAAGGCGCCGAGCCGCCGGTCATCGACGGCCTCACCGGCGCGGAGCGGTTCTTCCTCTCCTGGGCGCAGGCCTGGCAGCAGAAGGGGCGCGACGCGGAGGTCATCCGACTGCTGTCGATCGACCCGCACTCGCCGAACGAGTTCCGCTGCAACCAGATCGTCCGGAACATCGACGCCTTCTACGAGGCGTTCGGCGTCACCGAGTCCGACGCCGCATGGCTCGCCCCCGAGGAGCGCGTCACCATCTGGTAGTGCCGCGTCTCGCGGAGCCTGTCGCCCCCTGCCGATGACCCCAGTAGTGGGACATGTGGGAGGGCGGTCGACGCTGCGAGAATCACTCTGGAGTCGACGAATCGTCATCCCGATGCACTCGAGAAGCTCATGGCGCGAGACCCGAACAGCGCCTGAGTGGACCTGGTCCGATCCGTCCGGTTCACAGCAGCGTCGCCGTCGATATCGCCGCAGCCCCCGCCGTCCCCCGGCCCGGGCGAGGCGGTACCGGCGGCGACGTGCTCCGCTCCGGTTCATTCGCCCATTCCTGGGCGAGTGGGCCTTCCGTCGCCCAAGAATGGGCGAATGAACACCGTGGCGCGCGAACCCGTAGAATCGCAGGCGTGTCTAAAGTCTTGAGCAGCCTCCCCGTCGGCGAGCGCGTCGGCATCGCCTTCTCCGGAGGTCTCGACACCTCCGTCGCCGTCGCCTGGATGCGCGAGAAGGGTGCCGTCCCGTGCACCTACACCGCCGACATCGGCCAGGCGGACGAACCGAACATCGGCGCCGTCCCCGACCGCGCCAAGGAGTACGGCGCCGAGATCGCGCGCCTCGTCGACGCGAAGTCGGCGCTCGTCGAGGAGGGCCTCGTCGCCCTCCAGTGCGGTGCGTTCCACATCCGCAACGCCGGCAAGACGTACTTCAACACGACGCCGCTCGGTCGCGCCGTGACGGGCACCATGCTCGTCCGCGCGATGAAGGAGGACGGCGTCGACATCTGGGGCGACGGCTCCACCTACAAGGGCAACGACATCGAGCGGTTCTACCGCTACGGTCTCCTCGCCAACCCCCGCCTGCGCATCTACAAGCCGTGGCTCGACGTCGACTTCGTGGGCGAGCTCGGTGGCCGCAAGGAGATGAGCGAGTGGCTCGTCGCCCGCGACTTCCCGTACCGCGACTCCACCGAGAAGGCGTACAGCACCGACGCCAACATCTGGGGCGCCACCCACGAGGCCAAGCGCCTCGAGGAGCTCAGCTCCGGCATGGAACTCGTCGAGCCGATCATGGGCGTGCCGTTCTGGCGTGAAGACGTCGCGATCGCCTCCGAGGTCGTCACCGTCACCTTCGAGGCCGGTCGCCCGGTCGCGCTCAACGGCGTCGAGTACGCCGACGCGGTCGCGCTGGTCCTCGAGGCCAACGCCATCGGCGGTCGTCACGGCCTCGGCATGAGCGACCAGATCGAGAACCGCATCATCGAGGCGAAGAGCCGCGGCATCTACGAGGCCCCCGGTATGGCGCTCCTCCACATCGCTTACGAGCGTCTGCTCAACGCGATCCACAACGAGGACACGGTCGCCAACTACCACAACGAGGGTCGCCGGCTCGGCCGCCTCATGTACGAGGGCCGCTGGCTCGACCCGCAGTCGCTCATGCTCCGTGAGTCCATCCAGCGCTGGGTCGGCTCCGCCGTCTCCGGCGAGGTCTCGATCCGTCTGCGCCGCGGCGACGACTACACGATCCTCGACACCTCGGGCCCGGGCCTCAGCTACCACCCCGACAAGCTCTCGATGGAGCGCGTCGGCGACGCAGCGTTCGGTCCCGACGACCGCATCGGTCAGCTCACCATGCGCAACCTCGACATCGCGGACTCGCGCTCGCGTCTCGAGCAGTACGCAGCGGCCGGCATCGTCGGCGGCGCGACCGCGGACCTCGTCGGCAAGCTCGAGCAGGGTGAGGCGCAGGAGATCCTCGGCGGCGAACTCCTCGACCCGACCGCGGACGCCCTCGAGCGCGCGACCGACCTCGCTTCCGAGGGCGCCGCGTTCGACTCCGGCACCGACTAGTCGCACCACGTAACGCCGAACGCCCGCCGCACTCCAGGAGTGCGGCGGGCGTTCTGCGTTGTCCCTCCCGTTCCGTTCTCAGGAGTCCTGCGGCGTGTCGAGCGGGAGTGCTTGCGACACACCGGCCGACTCCTGAGTTGGGTACGGCGGGGGTTCACAACTCAGGACCGGTGCGGCGCGTCCCGCCGGACACGCCGGGTGGCCGATGTGACCCGCCGGGGCCGTCCTGAGTTGTGAACCGGCCAGGCCTACGCGGGGACGGGTGACTCCGAGTGTCGACCGGGTGTTGCGTTGTGCCCTACTCAGGAGAAGGGTGGCGTGTCGGGGCGACACGCCGGCCGGGCGAGGCGACACGCCGAGACGCTCCTGAGTCAGGGACGGCGACGGAGGACGAGGACGCTGTCGTCGAGCTCGGCGGGCTCGCCATCGGGCCCGATCGCAGCGCGCGCGACGAGGCCAGCGGTGACGACCTCCCAGTCGGTCGCCTCCAGCTCCAGCGAGGCGTGGACCTCGTCGGGCGTCGGGAAGTGCGCGTGCGCGATGTGCTCGGTCGCCCAGGGCGGCGGACCGGCGTGGCCGACGACGAGGAGGGTGCCGCCGGGAGCGACCGCCGATGCCGCGCGACGGAGGACCGCCTCGCGGGGGAACTCGACGGGGGAGTGCAGGAACGTCGCGGTGACGAGATCGAACGTCGCCGACGGTTCCCACTCGACGAGGTCGGCCTGCACCCAGGTGATGCGGTCGACGACCCCCGCCTCGCTCGCGGTCGACGCTCCGAGGGCGAGCGCGCTCGGAGAGATGTCGACGGCGGTCACGGACCAGCCATGCCGGGCGAGCCAGACGGCGTCCGCGCCCTCTCCACTGCCGAGTTCGAGCGCGGTGCCGGGCGCCAACGCGTCCACCTCGCGCTCGAGCGCGGCGTTCGGCTTGCCGCTCCACACCTGGCCGCGGCTGCTGTAGCGGTGCTCCCAGAAGGCGGCGGGATCGGTGATGGCGGGCTCGTGCTCGGAGGTCATGGCATCAGCCTGCCGTGACACCGACCGCGAACGGCCGTTTCTTGCCGGAACGGCAACGGAGGTTGTGCCCGGTGGCCTTCCACCCTTCGACAGGCTCAGGGACCGGGTTGCGGCTCAGGGACCGGGTTGCGGCTCAGGGACCGGGTTGCGGCTCAGGGACCGGGTTGCGGCTCGGGGACCGGGTTGCGGCTCAGTGACCGGGCTGCGGATGAGCTGATCCGGTCACTGAGCCTGTCGAAGTGCTCGCGGGGAAAGACGGTCCGGTCGCCGCCCTTCGACAGGCTCAGGGGACCGGGCATCGACGCCGCGTCCTGCGTCAGGCGCGGAAGTTGAGCGCCAGGTCGATCAGGAGGCGCGTGCCGTACCCGGTCGCACCCTTCGACCGCCACGACTCGTCCGACTCCACGAGCATGGTGCCGGCGATGTCGAGGTGCGCCCACGGGATGTCGCCGACGAACTCCGCGAGGAACAGTGCGGCGAGCGTCGAACCGGCGAACCGGCCGCCGATGTTGGCGAGGTCCGCGACGTCCGAGTCGAGCTGCTTGCGGTAGCTGCGTTCGAGCGGCAGCTGCCACAGCTGCTCGTCGGTGGCCTTCGATGAGGCGAGCGTCTGGTCGACGATGCCCTGGTCGGTGCCGTGCACGGCCGCCGTCTTCGTGCCGAGCGCCATGATCGCGGCACCGGTCAGCGTCGCGATGTCGACGATCGCGTCCGGCTCCTCTTCGACGGCGAGGCTCAGGCCGTCGGCGAGGACGAGACGACCCTCCGCGTCGGTGTTCTTGATCTCCACGGTGGTGCCGTTGCGGAACGTCAGCACGTCGCCGAGCATCGTGGCCGAGCCCGAGGGCATGTTGTCCGTGCACATGAGGAACGCCGTGACGCTGCTCGTGCAGTGCAATTCCTCCAGCGCCGTCATGGCGGACAGGATCGCTCCGGCGCCCGCCATGTCCATCTTCATCGCCGCGTGGGACGGGTCGGACGGCTTGAGCGAGATGCCGCCCGAGTCGTACATGATGCCCTTGCCGACGAGCGCGAGGTGTCCTGCGGCCTCGATCGGCGAGCCGTCGTCGTCCTTCGGCGTGTACCGCAGCTTGATCATGCGCGGTTCCTCGACGCTACCGGCGTTGACGCCGAGCAGGCCCCCGAGACCGAGCTCGATGAGCGCGTCCTTGTCGAAGACCTCGACGTCGAGCCCGTTGGCGGCACCGAGCGTCTCGGCCACCTCGGCGAGATCGGTCGCCGTGAGGTGTCCGGGAGGCGTGTTCGCGAGATCGCGCGCGAGGTTCGCCGAACGGGCGAGAACCTCGCCACGGTGTGCGCCCGTCGCGGTCTCGGGCAGGTCTTCAGCACCGGCGACGAGGTGGAGCGCGACGAGCGGGGTGCGCTTCGTCTCCCGCTTCAACTCGGTGTAGCGGTACCGGGCGAGGAGCGCGCCCTCGACGACGAGCTGCCCGGCGGAGGCCGGGTCGAGGTCGAACGACCGCGCCACGTCGAGGCCGATGCTCGCGAAGGAGGATGCCGCACGGGCGAAGGCCGCAGCGATGTCGCGGAGGGCTGCCGGGGTGCGCTTCTCGGGTGCACCGACGCCGACCGCGATGTACGTCGGGGCGTCCTGGCTGGGGATGACGAGCGTCTGGCCGATCTCGCCGGTGAAGCCGGCGCGGGACAGTGCCGCGCGGTCGAGTCCGAGCGCGGCGGGGATGTCGTCGCCGGCGCCGTCGGCTGCGGGGGCGACGGCCAGGCCGATCGCCTCGACGCCCTCGGGGAGTTCGATCGCGACGCTCAGCTCGACCGCCTCGGCGTCGAGTGAGGGGGTGCGGGAGAAGGTCGGCGGGATCAGCTTGGTGGGGCGGGATGGCATTCAGCGTCCTTCGTCTCGGAATCGGGCTGGATCCATCGTATGGGCCTCACCTGGCCGCTGACGCGAGGGGTCTGGCAGGATGCCGGGATGGGTGCATGGGGAACGGCGATCTTCTCGAACGACACGGCGTCGGACATCCGCACCGAGTACCGCGAGTACGTGCAGGACCGGGTGCCGGACGACGAGGCGACGCGACGGACCATCGCGTCGTTCGCCCATCTGATGGAGCGCGAGGACGGCGAGCTGTGGATCCCGCTCGCGGCCGCGCAGAGTGAGGTGGGCCGGCTCGATCCCGACGTACGGACGCGGGCGCTCGCGGCGATCGATCGCGGTGCCGACCTCGAGCTGTGGGCCGAAGCAGGCCCGGGGGAGGTCGCCAGGCGGACCGCGGCCCTCGATCGTCTCCGCGAGCAGCTCCTCGGCCCGCAGCCCGCACCGAAGCGCCTCCGCCGATCGTGGCGCCATGTGGAGGACGACCTGACGCCGGGCGACGTCCTCGCGTTCACGGCGCCGAACGGACGGACGGCCCTGTTCCGGGTCGCAGGCATCCATCGGTCCCGATACGGTGACTCACCCGAGCTCGACGTGCTCGACTGGGTGGGCGAGCAGGTCCCCGGGCCGGAGACCCTGGCGACGCTGCGAGCGAAGCGCGAGCCGGCCTCGGGCAATCTGCCGGAGCGTCCGGTCGTCTGGCGGCCGGATCGGTTCCGCAAGACGGACCCGGTGTGGCACGAGGTCGGCTTCGTCCGTGTCGCACGCCTCGAGGGGTGGCCGAACCGGCCGGGCCGGACCCCTGGTCACTCCGGCCTCTGGCGGGTGCTCAACCTGGTCGTGACCCGCGACCTCCTCGACGGGACCTGGTGAGCTGAGGCGGATCGTCGCTCGCGGGGTGCGCGGGCGACGATCCGCCTCACCTCAGCGGGAGGCGACGAGCGCGCCCCGGACGTCGGCGCGCGGCTCGACCTCGATCGCCTGCGCGTGCGCCTGGGCGAGCACGTCCGCGATGACCACGCGCTCGCCGGACTCGGCGGACCGCACGGCGGCCTCCACCATCGCGAGGCTCAGCACGTTGGCGTGCACCTCGCCCGAGGGGACACGCCCCGTGCGCAGGGCGTCGACGAACTCGACGAGCGAGCCCGCGATCTCCTCCGGCACGTCCGGCTCGAGCTCGGCGGTCTCGACCGCCGACGGAGCTCCGCCCTGCGGTGCGAGCTGCCGCTGCGGAGCGGAGTCGCCGTCCCAGACGGCCGTGCCGTACTCGCCGTTCACTCGCCAACTGCCGTTCCACGAGGTCTCCACGCCGTCCGCGCACCAGCTGCCGCTGTAGGTGTAGCGGACTCCTCCGGCGAACTCGAAGATCGCGGTCGCGGCGGCGTCGGCGGAGAACCAGCTCCACCCCGGGTTGTACTCCTCGCAGTACACGGCGATCGGGTCGCTGCCGAGGACGTAGCGGGCGGCGTCGAAGGCATGGATCGCCATGTCGACGAGCAGCACGTGCGGCATCTCCTCGCGGAAGCCGCCGAAGTGCGGCGCCTTGAAGAACTCCGTCGTCGCGGACCCGAGCCGACCGAGCGTGGCGACCTGCTCCCGTAAGGCGGCGATCGACGCGTAGTAGCGACGCGACTGGCTGGTCATGAGCAGTTGCCCGCTTGCCTCGGCCGTCGCCGCCAGGGAAAGCGCCTGCGCGACGGTCGGTGCGATCGGCTTCTCGCAGAGCACCGGCAACCCGGCGAAGAGCGCCTCGGTGTTGACCGGGTGGTGCGCGGCGGGCACGGTGACGTTGACGACCGCGTCCGCCCCCGTCGCCTCGGCGACGACGGACACGCTGGTGCCGACGACGACACCCCCGGGGCCCACGACGAGCCCGGCCTCGGTCACCGCCGACTCCGCGAGGGCCGTGTCGAGGTCGACGACGCCGACGAGTTCCGTGTCCGGGTTCGCGAGGATCGTCCGCAACCACGCCCGTCCCATCCCGCCCGCACCGACGAGCACGAGCCGGACCGGCCTGATGGCGTCCGCGAGCGTCGCGAAGCCACCGTCGACAGGAGCACTCATCGCGCGAGCGCCCCTTCGTATCCGCGGCCGTTGTAGAAGTCCTCGGTCTCGTACCGCAGCAGGACCGGCACCGCGCGTTCCGGACGCAGCGTCTGCGCCCACCGGACGCCGTTCGCGAGGACGCGACGGACGTGCTCGTGGTGGTAGACGGGGTAGTCCTGGTCGCCGGGGGAGAAGAAGAAGATCTTGCCGAAGCCGCGCTTGTAGGTCATGCCGGAACGGAAGACCTCGCCACCGGTGAAGGTCGAGAGGAAGACGAGCTCGTCGGGCGCGGGGACGTCGAAGAACTCGCCGTACATCTCCTGCGCCGGGATGATGAACGGGTGCGGGATCCCCTGGGCGATCGGGTGGGTGGGGTCGACGGTCCAGACGATCTCGCGGTCCTCCTCCGACCGCCACCGGAGCGTGCACGAGGTGCCCATGAGCTTGCCGAAGATCTTCGACCAGTGGCCGGAGTGCAGCACGAGCAGACCCATACCGGCGAGTACGTGCTGGTGCACGCGCTCGACGACCTCGTCGGCGACCTCGCCGTGAGCCGCATGGCCCCACCAGACGAGCACGTCGGTCGCGGCGAGCACCTCCTCGGTGAGCCCGTGCTCCGGTTCGTCGAGCGTGGTCGTGGTGACCACGGCGTCGGCGCCGAGGTGCTCTTCGATGCCCTCCTTGATGGTCGTGTGCATGCCGTCCGGGTAGATGGCGCGGACCTTCTCCTCGATCTGCTCGTGGCGGTTCTCGCCCCAGACGAGGACGCGGATGGGGGTGCTGCTGTCGGACATGGTGGTGCTCCTTCAAGGATGCGTTGCGTGGTCGGAGAGGGTGTCGGAGTGGTCGTCGGTCATTTCACGGCACCGCCCGTGGCGCCCGCGGCGATGAACCGCTGGGCGATGACGAGCAGCAGGATCGCGGGCAGGGACGAGAGGACGGCGGTCGCCATCACCGCGCTCCAGTTCGAGACCTGCGAGCCGAGGTACTGGTAGATGCCGAGCGTCACTGGCCGGACGTCCTCCGTCGTCGTCAGCGTCAGGGCGAACAGGAAGTCGCTCCAGGAGAAGAGGAAGGCGAACAGACCGGCGGTGATGAGCACGTTGCGGCTCACCGGGAGGACGATCGAGACGAAGGCCCGCACGTGCCCGGCGCCGTCGACCCGTGCCGCCTCCACGATCGACGGCGGGATGGTCTGCATCGACGCCCGCAGGATGAGGATCGCGAACGGGATGGCGTGCGAGGCGTCGGCGAGGATCAGCCCGGGGATCGAATTGAGCAGGCCGAGGTCGTTGTACGCCGAGTAGAGGGCGTTCGCGATCACGATGCCCGGGATCATCTGGGCGATCAGGATCACGAGGAGGGCGATGCTGATCCACCGGAACCGGAACTGCGCGAGGGCGTAGGCCGCCGGGGCCGCGATCACCAGGCTGAGGACGACGGTTCCGAGCGAGATGACGAGGCTCGTGACGAGGTGCCCGCCCTGGTCGGCGATCGCCTTCTCGTACCCGGCGAAGCTCGGGTTGACCGGGAAGAAGTCCCCGGTGAGCGTGTTGCCGGAGGGTTGCAGGGACGCGTTCACCATCCAGTAGACGGGGAAGAGCATGATCGCGAGGATGAGGATGCCGAGGACGGTGTAACCGAGGTGGCGCCGGTCGCCGCGGTGGCGACGCGGGCCGACCGGGGCGAAGCGGCGCGTCTGCCGGCCGCCGGTCACGATGCTGGTCGTGGTCATGAGGGTCCGTGTCCTTACTCGTCGACCGCGCGTCGGTTCACGCGCAGGTAGACGATGGCGAAGAGGAGCGAGATGACGATGAGGATGTTGCTGAAGGCCGCACCGACACCGAACTCGAAGTTCACGAACGACTCCTGATACGACCGCACCGCGAGGGTCTGGGTGGCGTTCGCCGGCCCGCCGTTCGTGAGGCCGAGGATGATGTCGAGCACCTTGATCGTGTAGACGACGCCGAGCACGAGCACGACGCTGACCACGGGGCGGAGGTTCGGCCAGGTGATGTGGCGGAACGCCTTCCAACCGGTCGCGCCATCGAGCGCTCCCGCCTCGTAGAGCTCGTCGGGGATGTCCTGGAGGCCGCCGTAGAGGATCGTGACGTTGAACGGGATGCCGATCCAGATGTTGACGAGGACGACCGCGAACAGGGCCACCGACGGGCTCGTCAGCCAGGGGACGCCCGACAGGCCGATGGAGCCGAGGGCGGCGTTTAGCACGCCGCTGTCCTGGTCGAGGATCGACCGCCAGGTGGCGCTCGACACGATCAGGGGGAGGAGCCAGGGGAGCAGCAGCATCGCGCGGAGGAACGAGCTCAGGGGGAAGCGTCGCTTGAAGAAGACGGCGAGCGCGAGCCCGATCACGAACTGCCCGGCGATCGACCCCACCGTGAACAACGCCGTGTTGAGCAGCGCCGGTGTGAACAGTTGGGAACTGAACACGGTCACGTAGTTCGCGAACCCGACCCACGGCGCCTCGCCCGTGAAGAACGTCTTCGTCGTGTACTCCTGGAAGCTCATCGTGACGTTCTTGACGACCGGATAGCCGAAGAAGAGGACGATGTAGAGCGCTGCGGGAAGGACGAAGCCGAGCTTGATCAGGTCTTCCCGGCGGAAGCGTCGGCTCCGGCGGCCGGCCCCGGCGGGGGTGCGCTTGGTCGGCGCGCCCCCGTCGGTGCCGCTGGACCGCTGGTCGGTCTTCCGGTCCTGGAGCGATGCTCCGGCGATGCCACTGCTCATCAGGATCAGCCCGCGGCCGCCTGCTTGAACGCCTCTTCAGGCGTCGCCTGCCCGGTCAGGGCGAGCTGGATGGCGGTGTAGATCTCGGTCGCGGCCTCGGGCCACTCCTCGCCGAGCTCGCCGGTGCGCGAGCGGGCGTTGGCGACCTGCTCGGTGAACGCGGCCATCTCGGGGACCTTCGCGACGTACTGCTCGGCCAGGGCCGTCTTCGTCGGGACGGTGAAGCGGGCCTCCGCGAGGGCGAGCTGGTTCTCGTCGCTCGAGATGCACTCGACGAACTTCGCCGCCTTCGCCTGCTTGTCCTTGTCGCCGGTCACGGGGACGGTCCAGACCTCGCCGCCGAGCGGGGCGACGGGCGTCTGGCCGGCCTTGTTGACCGGAACCTGCACGCTGCCGTACTTGAGGTTCGTGTCGGCGCTGAGGGCCGGGATCTGCCACGGACCGTTGATCATCATCGCGGCCTTACCGGCCATGAACTGGTCGTTCACGTCGGCCTGCGACCAGTTGATGACGCTCTTCGACGCCGAACCCGAGTTCACGAGGTCGACCTGCAGCTGGAGCGCCTCGGCGACGGCGGGCGTCGTGAGGTCGGCCTCGTCGCCGCCGTTGGTCCACATGAACGGCAGGAACTGCCAGCTGCCCTCGTAGGTGGCGATGGAGCTGAAGGCCAGCCCGTAGGTGTCGCCCTCGGTCAGTGCCGCCGCGGCCGTCTTGAGTTCGTCCCACGTGGTCGGCGGGGTGATGCCCTTCGCCGCGAGGAGGTCCTCGTTGTAGAAGAGGCCGAGGGTGTTGACCGTCGGCGCCAGGCCGTAGACCTCCCCCTCGTAGCTCGCGGCGTCGAGGATGCCCTTCGCGAAGCCCGAGGTGTCGATGCCGTAGTCGCTGAGTGGCGAGAGTCCGCCGGTCGCGGCGATCTCCTGGACGTCCGGGTTGTCGAGCATGAGGACGTCGGGCAGCGTCTTGGACGACGACTGCTGGAGCACCTTCTGGATGAGGTCCTTGCCGGGGACGGTTTCGCGCTTGATCTTCACGCCGACGTCGTCCGCGCACCGGTCGAGGGCTTCGCCCACGAGGGTCTTGTCGGGTTCGTTGTTGTAGTAGTCGAGGATCGTGAGGGTGTCGGCGTCGCCTCCAGCCGCCGCGCCACCGCCACCGCTGCACGCGGTGAGGGCGAACGGGGTGATCGCGAGGATCGCGAGCGATCCGAGCACGTGCGGCCGACGGACGATGCGTGGCCGGGTGTCGCGGGTGGTCGTGGATCTCATGTCATGGCTCCTTTGCCTGGTGAGTGGTGATCGTGATGCGGTGGTGATCGTGGTGCGGTGGGTGGTTCGGTCAGTGGTCGAGTGGGATCCAGGTGGCACCTGCGTCGGCGCTCGCCGAGACCGCGGCGAGCACGCGCTGCACCCGGAGGCCGTCGGCGAAGCCCGGTTCGGGCGCCCGGCCGGCGGCGAGGTCGCGGGCGAGGTCGGCGACCTCGTGGACGAAGGTGTGCTCGTAGCCGAGGCCGTGGCCGGCCGGCCACCAGGCGTCCGCATACGGGTGACCGGGTTCGGTGACGAGGATGCGCCGGAAGCCCGCCTCCTCGGCCGGGAGGGTGTGGTCGTGGAACTGCAGCTCGTTCATGCGCTCGAAGTCGAAGACGAGCGATCCGTCGGAGCCGTCGACCTCGATCCGCATCGCGTTCTTGCGGCCGGTGGCGAAGCGGGTGGCCTCGAAGGTCGCCAGGGCGCCGCCGTCGGTGCGGGCGATGAACACGACCGCGTCGTCGACGGTCACCCGCCCGGTGAGGGGTTCCGACACCTCGCCATCCTCAGGATCGCCCTCCGTGGTGGCGCTGAGGCCGCTCGACGAGGTGGGGAGCGGCCGCTCGGTGACGAAGGTCGAGGTCAGGGCGCTCACGCCGGTCAGTTCCTGCCCGGTGACGAACCGTGCGAGATCGATGATGTGGGCGCCGAGGTCACCGAGCGCACCGGAGCCGGCCTGGTCGGCGTCGAGTCGCCAGACGAGCGGAAAGGTGGGATCCGCGATCCAGTCCTGCAGGTACTGGGCCCGGATGTGACGGATCGTCCCGAGGCGACCGTCGGTGACGAGCCGTCGTGCATAGGCGAGCGCGGGGGTGCGTCGGTAGCTGAAGCCGACCATCGCGCGCACGCCGCGCGCCGCCGCCCGTTCGGCCGCGGCGTTCATCCGCTCGGCCTCCTCCAGCGTGTTCGCGAGCGGCTTCTCGCAGAGGACGTGGATACCGGCGTCGAGTGCGGCGATCGCGATCTCAGCGTGGAGGTGGCCCGGGGTGCAGATGTCGATCACGTCGATGTCGCCACGGGTGAGGAGCGCTCGCCACTCGGTCTCGACGTCGGCGATCCCGAACCGGTCGGCGAACGCGCGGGCGGCGTCGGCATCGCGACCGCTGACGGCGACGAGCTCGACCCCGCGGCCGAGGTCGAAGAAGCGGGGAGCGGTGGTCCAGGCCTGCGCGTGGATGGTGCCCATGAAGCTGTACCCGACGATCGCGACGCGCAGTGGCTGCTCGGACCGGTTGTCGTCCGTGGTCGTCGGTACAGGCATCAGCACGGCTCCTTCGCCGGTCGAGGTCGGATCGCGCAGACCGGAAAGTTAACCGGTTTACTGCGCGCTTCGGGAACCAGCATGCACCGTGCCGTCGGAGTCGTCAAGAAGCAATTTAACCGGTTTACCGAATCGTGATCCGTGAGAGACTGACCGGACAGCACCGCACCTGAACGGGGATCCATGGCAACGATGCGTGACGTCGCGCGACTCGCAGGGGTCTCGGTCGCCACGGTGTCGTTCGTCGTCAACGATTCGAAGCCGGTGTCCCCGGCCACTCGACTGCGGGTGGAGTCGGCGATGGTCGAGTTGGACTTCCGCCGGAACGCGGTCGCCCGCGCTCTCGCGAGCCGTCGGACCCGCATCATCGCACTGCTGTTCCCGGTGTTGCAGCATCGACTGTCCGACAACGCGGCCCGCTTCTTCACCGGTGCTGCGGAGGCTGCTGCCGAGCTCGGGTACACCGTCGTCCTCTGGCCGGAGCCGAGCGAACCCGACGCGCTTCGCGAGTTCACCTCCGATGGCCTCATCGACGGCGTCATCCTCATGGAGGTGCGGCTCGACGACCATCGGGTCGACCGTCTGCTCGCGGCCGGGACGCCACTGACGCTCATCGGCCGGACCCGCGACCCCTCCGGTCTCGACTACGTCGACGTCGACTTCGAGGGGATGGTCGAGTTGTCCATCGATCGGCTGCAGGCCCTCGGTCATCGGGAGTTCGCCCTGCTCGAGGAGGTCGAGCGGGCCGACCTCGACGGCTACGGCCCGGTGGTCCGCGTGCAGGAGACGTTCCGCGCCGTGTGCGCGGCCCGTGGACTCCGCGCTCGGACGCTCCAGTGCACTCCCGATCCCGCCGGTGGTCGCGAGATCGCGGCGACCCTCCAGGCGGAGGCGCCCGAGGTGACCGCCGTCCTCGTACTCAACGATCGGGCGGCCCTCGGTTTCGTGAGCGAGCTCGGCAGGCGCGGCGTCTCGGTCCCCGACGACGTGTCCGTCGTCCTCGTCGCCTCCACCCGAGAGGTGTCGGAAGCGGCCGACCCGGCGCTCGCCGTCACGTTGCTGCCCGCCGCCCAGCTCGGCCGGATGGGCGTCGAGACCCTCGTCGGCCGGCTCGACGGCACCCTCGGTGAACTGCGTCACGAACTCGTCATGGGCGCCTTCCTCGAGGGCGCGTCCCTCGCGCCGCCGCCCGATTGAGTCGTCTCGTCGCGTGAGCGGCCCTCGAGCGACCGGTCACCGCACCTCAGGGCGCCGGGAGGACTCCGCCGCTCGGTTCGCGATCGCCCGGTGCCGTGCCTGCCCGATCAGCGATTGGGTGTAGCCGACGCGGTTCATGGTGTCGTGTCGGGCGAAGTCGGTCGAGATCGGGACCTGCTCGGTGTAGGTGTACGGGCCGGCCTGGACGTTCACGGAGACGAACCCCGAGACACGCCTCTCCTTCGCGAAGAGGAACAGCAGGCTGAGGAAGAAGAACCAGATCAACACGATGACCAGCACGATGGCCCACGCCGGGGTGTGGGTGGTCGTCGAGGTCTGATCGCTCGACGTCACATTGACGTCCGCGAGTGGCCACGTGCCGGCGGGTGTCATGATCACGTCGTCAGTGACCCTGATGTTGCCGATCTGGACGAGGAGGGGCTGCGGCATCGGCGGGAGCTGGGTGGTCATGGGCATCGACCATAACCAATCGGTTCAGACCGCCGCCGGAGTTCTCCACAGCCCTCGATGGAGCGGAGGCCGGGTCGAGGAGCCCTGTCCCCGTCCCGGTCACGGTCGTTGGAGGCCGATCCGCGGGTAGAGCGCGCGGAGCGTCTGGTCCAGCCCGCCCGTGAGTGAGCTGACCCCGTGGTCACCGCCCGGTATCGCGAAGGTCTGGACCTTCCAGCCGGCGGCCGTCGCGGTGGCTGCGGCGCGCCCCATCATGTCGGTGTACACCGCGTCCGCGGTCCCGGCGGAGAAGAACGCCTCCGTGTCGGCGTATCTCGTCTTCGCCATGATGGTCGCCGGTTTGATCGCGTCGTACGCGTTCTGGTCGCCGTCGAACATCGTGCGCAGGCTGTCCGCAGGGACGCTGGCGCCCGGATACTCCTCACCCGAGACACTGACGACGTTGCCGAAGGTCTGCGGGTACTTGGCTCCGTAGTAGATCGCACAGCTGCCGCCGGCCGAGTATCCGGCGACCGTCCAGTCCTTCGGCGATTCGAGGATGTGCAGGTTCGCCTTCGCCCAGGGGAGGACGTCCTGCGTGACGTAGGTCTCCACCTTCCCGTACCGCCCGTCGATGCACAGCGGATCCACGGAAGGGTCGCCGAGCTGGTCCACGACGAGCGCGATGGGGGCGAGCCCCTGATGGTCGGCGGCGATCGCGTCGAGCGCCTCGCCGATCCACTTCGCGTCGGGGTCTCCCGGTTGTCCCATCATCATGAGGACGAAGGGGAGCGCCGGGGGATCTTTCACGAGCGCGGCGGGTGGGTAGTAGACCTGCGCCGGGCGGGCGTCGAACCCGGAGTTCGTGTTCGGGATCCGGTCGCCCGTGGGGAGCGGGCCGAACCTGCCCGTCTTCGGCAGGTCGGCCGGCGGCTTCCACGTCTCGTACAGCGGACGGGCCGGATCGCCGGTGGGCGTGCTCGTCGGTGTCACGAGGCTGATCGGCTTGCGGTTCTGGACGTGGAACATCGACCCGAGGGTGGTCTGGACGCCGTACGCGCCGTTGACGCCCAGCGCCGCGGTCGCGCCGAAGACGAGGATGCAGGCGACGGCGATGACGCGCCGCTGCCACGAGACGCGCCAGCAGATGGTGAGGACGGCGAGCGCGATGCCGGCGAAGACGCCGATCAACCAGGGCTCCGCGGCACGGATCAACGGCCCGCCGAAGAGGTTGAGCACGTCGAAGAGCAGCCAGACCGTCCCCAGCGCGAGGAGCGCACCGGCCAGGAGGGCGATGGCGGCGCTCAGGTACCACAGCAGCCCGGACCGACGGATGACGAGGTACAGCAGGCCGGCGATGCTGAGCGCGTCGAGCACCCAGACGAGTGGACCGTCGATGACGTCGAGGTTCCACAGCCAGTCCATCGATGCTCCGTCCTGCGTACCGCGATGGTTGTCAGGCTAAGCGGCCACCCTGAGCGGGACAAGGGCCGTTGGGCGTCCTCACGGGCTCGCCCATAGGATTGAGGGGTTCCGGGAGCGGGCGCCAGCCAGGCGTCAGCACCGGAAGGTACCGCCGCGTGGCAAGCGGCACGGAGGATCCACACCCATGGCAGAGCAGTCCCATCTCGAGTCCGTCATCACCCTGGCCCAGCACCGCGGCTTCGTCTTCCCGTCGGGAGACATCTACGGCGGTACGCGGTCTGCGTGGGATTACGGGCCCCTGGGCGTCGAGCTCAAGGAGAACATCAAGCGCCAGTGGTGGAACGCGTTCGTGCGTGGCCGCGGCGACATGGTCGGTCTCGACTCCGCCGTCATCCTGCCCACCCCGGTCTGGGAGGCGTCCGGTCACGTCAAGGTCTTCAGCGACCCGCTGACCGAATCACTCATCACCCACAAGCGGTACCGGGCCGACCACCTGTTCGAGGCGTACGAGGCCGAGCACGGCCACCCGCCGGAGAACGGCCTCGCCGACATCCCCGACCCCGAGCACCCCTCGAAGGTCGGCCAGTGGACCGAGATCCGCCAGATGTCCGGCCTGCTGAAGACCTTCCTCGGCGTCGTCGACGACGAGTCTGGTCTCCACTACCTGCGTCCCGAGACCGCGCAGGGCATCTTCACGAACTTCGCGAACGTGCTGCAGACGGCCCGCAAGAAGCCGCCGTTCGGCATCGGCCAGATCGGCAAGGCGTTCCGCAACGAGATCACGCCCGGCAACTTCATCTTCCGCACCCGCGAGTTCGAGCAGATGGAGATCGAGTTCTTCGTCGAGCCTGGCACGGACGACGAATGGCAGCAGACCTGGATGGACCTCTGCTGGGCCTGGTTCATCGACCTCGGCATGACGCCCGACAACATCCGTTGGTTCGAGCACCCGCAGGAGAAGCTGGCGCACTACTCGAAGCGCACCGTCGACATCGAGTACAAGTTCGGCTTCACCGGCAGCGAGTGGGGCGAGCTCATGGGCGTCGCGAACCGCACCGACTACGACCTCAAGGTGCACGCCGAGCAGTCCGGCAAGGACCTCAGCTACTTCGACCAGGCCAAGAACGAGCGGTACATGCCGTACGTCATCGAGCCGTCGTTCGGTCTGACCCGTGCGCTCATGGCCTTCCTCGTCGACGCGTACGAGGAGCAGGAGCTGCCGCCGAACGCCAAGGGCAAGATCGAGAAGCGCACCGTGCTGCACCTCGACCCGCGTCTCGCGCCCGTCAAGGTCGCCGTGCTGCCGCTGTCCCGCAACGAGGCGCTGTCGCCGCTCGCCCGCCAGATCGGCGACGAGCTGCGCGGCTCGTGGAACATCGACTTCGACGACTCGGGTGCGATCGGCCGCCGCTACCGTCGTCAGGACGAGATCGGCACCCCGTACTGCGTGACCGTCGACTTCGACTCGCTCGAGGACAACGCCGTGACGGTCCGCGACCGCGACAGCATGCAGCAGGAGCGTGTCGCCATCGACGAGCTGTACGCCTACCTCGCCACCCGCCTCAAGGGCGCGTAGGCCTCCGCCGCACACCTGAACGCCCGCTCGCCCATGTCTGGGCGAGCGGGCGTTTCTTCGCCCGAGAATGGGCGAACGGATGCGGATCGCTCGGGTTAGGCGTTGCCGAGTGAGGTGTCGAGGAACGCGAGCGTCTTCACCCAGGCGTCGGCGGCCGCGTCCTCACGGTAGGTGATCGTGTTGGTGTCGTTGAAGAAGGCGTGACCGGCCTCGGGGTAGACGGTCGCGGTGAACTCGACCCGCGCGTCCTCCATCGTCGTGGTCAGCTCGGGCAGGCTCTTCATGAGGCCCTCGTCCTGGTCACCGTAGAACGCGAGGACGGGGCAGGCGATGCTCGTCACGGCCTCGGGCTCGGGCGGGTAGCCGTAGAACGGGACGGCGGCGCGGATGCGGCGGTCGGCCGCGGCGAGCGCGAAGCTGTAGCCGCCGCCGAAGCAGAAGCCGACGACGGCGACGCGGCCGTCGATCCCCTCCTCGTCGAACAGGGCGTCGACGGCCTTCCCCAGATACCCGAGCGCCTCCTCGGCGTACTCGGGCGACTTCGAGGCCGAGAGCTTCTCGCGCAGCTTCGGCTGTGCCGCGGTCCTCGTCGCCTCGTCGCTGTTGAAGACGAGGCTCTCCAGCTCCGCACCGATCTCGGGCGTGACGCCGGCACCACTCAGGATGTCGGGCGCGATGACGAGGTACCCCTCCGCGGCGAAGCGGTCGGCGACGTCGGTGATGTGCGGGACGAGGCCCCAGATCTCGTGGATGAGCACGAGCCCGCCGCGGAGTTCGACGCCCTTCGGCGGGTCGGCGCGGTAGGCGGTGAGGCCCTTGGTCAGCGTGATGGTCGTCATATCGCCAGTGTTCCAGCCGACCCTCCGCTCCGGCTGGGGGTTGCGCTGCCTCGCGAGTTATCCACAGATTCTGGACGAGTATCCAAACTGATGTTTCAGATGACTACAGTCGGGCTGTGGCGTGCCCACGGGCCGGCTCTCCTCACCGCGAGGCGGCCCCGGGACCTCGACCCACTCCGTCCGGAGTCGTCGACATGCCGACCTGCCCCCTCGTTCCATCCGCGATCAACACCCTCGGAGGTTCTCTCGTCGTGCCCGTTCGACCACTCGCCATCGTCGGCCTGTCCGCCCGCTTCGGTGGCGCGGCAGACGCCCACCAGTACTGGCACAACATCCTGGCGGCCCGACGCAGCGGCTCCGTCGTCCCCCGCTCGAGATGGGATCACGCCACCTTCTTCGCGCCGCACGACCCCAGAGCGGTGCATCACGCCTACTCCGACCAGGGTTCCTTCATCGACGACGTCGAGCAGTTCGCGGCGCGGCACTTCCGCATCCCGCCCAGCCGGGCGCACGCGATGGACCCGCAACATCGCCTGCTCCTCGAGGCTGCACGAGCCGCCTGGATCGACGCCGGGTTCGAACGTCGTCGTGTCGACCGGTCGTCGGTCGGCGTGTTCGTCGGGATGGCCGCGAACGACTATCGAGAACTCACCTCCCTCCGCATCCGGGCGAAGCTCCTCGGCGACGACTCCATCCATCCCGAGCCCGCCGCAGCGGACCTCGGGGCGGCGCTGGCGGCGCGCGTCGCCGGCGTGCGTCCGTTCCACGCGTTCTCGATGCCCGGGTGCCTGCCGAACATGGGGCCGGCGCTGGTGAGCAGCACGCTCGACCTCGGCGGCCCGAGCTTCGCCGTCGACGCCGCGTGTTCCAGCAGCCTCGTCGCGCTGCACCAGGCGGTCGCCGCCATCCGATCCGGGCAGTGCTCGGCGGCGCTCGTCGGCGGCGTCAACCTGAGCCTCGTCCCGGATGCGATGGTCGCCTTCTCGCGGATCGGTGCACTGTCACGGAACGGGGTGTGCCGACCGTTCGACGGCGATGCCGACGGATTCCTCCTCGGCGAGGGCGTCGGCATGATCGTCGTCAAACCGCTCGAGGCCGCCATCGACGACCACGACGACGTCTACGCGGTCATCCGCGGCTCCGGGGCGTCCAACGACGGCCGGGCCGAAGGGCCGATGACGCCGACGACGGATGGACAGCTGGCGGCGCTCCGCCGGGCCTACGAGGACGCCGCGGCCGACCCCGCCGACCTGGGCGTCGTCGAGGCGCACGGCACGGCCACCCCGGTGGGCGACCGCACCGAGCTGGAATCGCTGGCGGCGCTGCGTCGTCTCGGGGCATCGCCGCACCGGACCGCCACGGTCACGGCCGTGAAGGCGCTCGTGGGGCACACGATGGCGGCGGCCGGGATCGCAAGCATCGTCAAAGCGGCACTCTTGGCGAGGCATCGGGTCGTCCCCGGGCAGCCCCGCCTGCGTTCGGAGGCGCACACCGAGGTCCTCCAAGACGGCCGCCTGGCGCTCGCCTCCCGCACCATCGACCCGGGCGACGACGGTCTGGGCCTCATCGGCGTCAGCTCGTTCGGGTTCGGCGGCACCAACGCGCACGTGGTGCTCGAATCACCGCCGACGCGAGCAGGTCGAGTCCGTCGGCATGCCGCTGGGGGACCGGCCGACGAAACGCTCCCGCACCTCCTCGTGTTCTCGGCCGCCGACCTCACGCTGCTCGGCGAGCACCTTCGTGCGGTCCTCGCCGTCCTCGAGGCCGCCGACGCACCGTCCATCGCCGGCCTCGCACGGACCCTGAGCTCTCGGGCGCTCGCGAGCACCCGGCTGGCGATCGTGTGCCGCACCGCCGCCGAGCTGATCTCCGGGCTGTCGGCCGCCTTGGAGCAGCTCGCCCACGGAACCACCGGGGTGATCTCCGCGGACGTCTGCACCGGGGTCCATGTCGACGAGGCCGCTCGGCGGATCGCCTTCGTCTTCCCCGGGCAGGGCAGCCAGACCCCGCGGATGCAGTCGGACCTCCTCGATCGATTCCCCGCCTTCCGTGCAGCGGCCGAGACCTTGAACGAGCAGGTGCTCGAGGAGACCGGGGTCGATGTGCTCGCGGCGCTCTCCGCGGCCGACGCCGACACCCCCTCCGGAATCGACCGTCTGACGTCCACCGAGGTCTGCCAACCCGCGCTCGCGGTGACGGCGCTCGCAACCGTGGCGCTGTTGCGCGAGATCGGCGTGGAGCCCGACCTCGTCCTCGGGCACAGCGTCGGCGAGCTTCCCGCCCTGGCGACGGCGGGCGCGCTCGATGCGCCCGACGCCGTGCGGCTCGCCGCGGTCCGCGGACACCACATGCGATCGGCTGCGACGCGACCCGGCGACGGCATGACGGCCCTCGGCTGCGACGCCGAGCAGGTCACAGCGCTCCTCAGCGGCATCGACGACGCGTGGATCGCGGCCGCCAACGATCCCCGGCAGACGGTGGTGAGTGGAACCGGCGAGGCCTTGCGAGCCGTCGCGGAACGGTGCGTCGAGCACGGGGTGTCGACTCAACCCCTGCGCGTCGCCACCGGGTTCCACTCGCCTCTGCTCGAGCCGATCCGGCCGGCCCTCGTGGCGGACCTGTCGCGGTTCCGGCCTCGCGCGCCGCAGGTGCAGCTCGTGTCGACCGTGACGGGCCGCACGGTCGAGACGGGCGAGGAGCTGGGTCGTCAGCTCGAGGAGAACGTCTTCTCCACGGTGCGGTTCCGCGAGGCGATCGAGTCGGCGTCCGCATCCGACGTCGGCGTCTACGTCCAGATCGGTGGGGGGTCGGCGCTGCTCGGGTCCATCCGACGCTCCCTGGGTGACGCGCCCGACGTACGCGTCATCTCAAGCAGCGCGTCGGCGCCGGACGACGCGGCGACCTTCCTCCGACTCATCGGTCGGCTGACGGTGCTGGGCGCCGACCTCGACCTGGCATCGCTCGTCCCACCAGACACCGCGGGTGTGGCGCTGCCGATCGCGCCGCTGCCGACTGAGCCGTACTGGGTCGTCGGCCCGGACGCCGCCGCCCCGACGACCACGCCCCGAGAACCCACATCCGAGCCGCACCGACCACCCTCCCCCGTCGAACAGGATCCCCACTCCATGCACCACAACCCTCACGACCTGCCGTCCTCCCCCCTCGCCGGACGACCGTCGGCAGGACCGCCGATCCAGCCGCGAGCCGCCGACGCCCAGGCCGACCACCTGCCCGGACTGCTCGCCCTCATGAACCGTCAGCTGAGCCTCATCGAGGGTTCCGGGCAGGCCGGACATGCGCCCGCGTCGACGAATACGTTCCGTTGGTCGACGGAACCCGGCTCGCCGCAGTCGGAGGTGGTCGCCCGGATGGGCCTCGCAGCCTCCCGGTCGCATCGTGCCGAATCCGACGCGGTCATCCTCGGCATGGTGTCGCGCATCAGCGGGTTCCCGCTGGACCTGATCCGGCCCGACATGCACCTCGTCGAACAGCTGGGATTCGATTCGCTGATGATGCGTGAGCTGATCACCCAGCTGCACACGGAGTGGCCATCGTTGCCGACCCCGGCGCAGCTCGGCGAGCGCTTCGCCGGACGGCCCACCGTGGAGCAGGTGCTGGACGGCGTCGGCTCCCTGCTGCACCCGTTCGCCGAGGAGCCGCAGCACCGGCTCCCCCGGGTCGAGACGAACCCGGTGGCTGCCGCTTCTCCGGCGCCGGCCGACCGCCCGACCCGATGGACCGAGGCCGACGCCCGCATCGAGCGCTTCCCGGAGGCGGTCGCCATGCGGGAACGCCGGCAGCAGACGGACCGCAACCCCTACTTCCTGCTGCATGAGGGGATCATCGACGCCACGACGACGATCGGCGACGCCCAGCTCGTGAGCTTCTCCAGTTACAACTACCTCGGTGTCACCGGCCACCCCGTGGTCGCCGAGACGATCGCCGACGCCGTGGCCCGATACGGCAGCTCGGTGTCCGCCAGCCGGTTCCTGTCCGGTGAGCGCCCGATCCATGCCGAGCTCGAGCAAGAGCTCGCCGACCTCCTCCAGGTGGAGTCGGCGCTCACCCTGGTGAGCGGCCACGCGACGAACGTGAGCGTCATCGGGCACCTGGTGGAACCGGGCGACCTCATCGTCCACGACAGCCTCGCGCACGACAGCATCATCCAGGGGGCGAAGCTCTCCGGAGCCACCCGGCGGTCCTTTCCCCACAACGACGTGAACGCGCTCGACGAGCTCCTCAGCGCGATCCGCGGCGGGTTCCGCCGAGTCCTCATCGTCGTGGAGGGCGTCTACAGCATGGACGGCGACCTCGTGCCGCTCCCGCAGCTCATCGAGCTGAAGCGGCGGCACGGCGCACTGGTGCTCGTCGATGAGGCGCACAGCATCGGAACGGTGGGCGCCAACGGCGGCGGGGTCGGCGAACACTTCGGTGTCGACCGCTCGGACATCGACCTCTGGTGCGGCACGATGTCGAAGTCGCTCGCCGGATGCGGCGGCTACGTCGGTGGCACCGCCGCCGCGATCGACTACCTCAAGTACTCCGTGCCCGGGTTCGTGTACAGCGTCGGCATCACCCCGGCGAACGCGGCCGCGTCACTCGCCGCCCTCCGGCTCATGCGCGACGAGCCCGAGCGCCTGAGCCGCCTGCGGCAGAACGCCGACCGCTTCCGCGAGACGGCCCGGGCCGCCGGCATCGACATCGGCGACAGCGCCGACTCGCCCGTCGTGCCGTGCATCGTCGGCAGCTCGGAACGGGCACTCGCCCTGGCGACGGCGCTCTTCGACCACGGCTTCAGCGTCAACCCGATCCTGTACCCGGCCGTGCCGGACGACCAGGCGCGGCTCCGCTTCTTCATCACCGCGGAGCACACCACCGAGCAGATCCAGCGGGTCGTGGACCTCACGGCATCCGAACTCAACCGCATCACCCACGACATGAAGGTATCCGCATGACGAACCACTCCAGAACGACACCCAGACGACGGGCGGTGATCACGCTCCTGATCGGCCTGGTGTTCGCGATCGTGGCGGGCATCGCGGGGGCCGACGTCCTCGACAACCTCAAGACGGGCGGGTTCGACGACCCGCAGTCCGACTCCGTGGCCGCAGCGGACGTGCTCGCCGACCGGTTCCCGGGCAGCGACCCGAAACTCCTCCTCGTCGTGGACGTCTCCGACGGACTCGACAGCGCCGCCGGCAGGGAGGCGCTCGACGACATCGTCGGTGCTGTGGACGACGTGGACGGCGCCAGCGTCACCGGCTCCTACGCCGACTCGGAGCAGCTGCGGAGCGGCACCGACCGCGGCGTCGTGCTCGTGGCGCTCGCCGGAGACGAGGACACCGTGCAGCGCGCGACCACCGCGCTCCGCGGGACGATCACCGACGAGGTGACGTCGGCCACGGTCCGGTTCGGTGGCATCGCGGGGATCAACGACGACCTCAACGCGCAGGTCAAGACGGACATCATCGTGGCGGAGACGATCGCCATCCCGATCACCCTCGTGCTGCTGTTCTTCGCGTTCCGCGGAGTGGTGGCTGCTCTGCTGCCCGTCGGCGTCGCGGGCGTCACGATCCTCGGATCCCTCGGCCTGCTGAACGTGGTTGCACAGCTCACCTCGGTCTCCCTGTTCGCGGTCAACCTCGTCACCGCATTGGGCCTCGGACTCGCCATCGACTACTGCCTGCTGTTCCTCACCCGCTATCGGGACGAACGCGCGGGTGGAGCCACCGACGAGGAGGCGTTGCGGATCGCTCGGCGGACGACCGGCCGGACCATCGTGTTCAGCGGCGTCGTCGTCGCCGCGGCGCTCGCCACGCTGATGCTGTTCGACCAGTACTTCCTGCGCTCGTTCGCCATCGCGGGACTCGTCATCGTGGCCTGCTCCGTGGTGGGCGCGGTCGTCCTGCTGCCCGCAGCCCTCACCCTCCTGGGTCGCAGGATCGACTGGGGCCGACTGCGCTCCCGCCGCCCGGCCGGGGCCGAGGGCCGGTTCTGGTACCGGGTGGGCGACCACGCGTATCGCCGTCCGTGGTCGGCGGTGCCCGTGATCGCGCTGCTCATCGCCATGGCCGCGCCATTTGCGCACGCCGAGTTCGGGGTGCCCGACGAACGAGTGCTCCCCGCCGACGCCGAGAGTCGTGTCGTGGCGGACATCATGCGGTCCGACTTCGACGTCGCCGAGGCGGACGCCGTCTCCGTCGTCACCGAGGACTGGGCGGGGACGGACCGCGAGCTCGACGAGTACGCCGCCGAACTCTCCTCGATCAGGGGCGTCGAGGCCGTCACGACGTCCCTCGGCAGCTTCGTCGACGGACGCCTCGTGGCCCCGGCCGACGCGCGGACGGAGCAGCACTTCCGCGACGGTTCGGCGCTCTGGCTCCAGGTCGCGACCGACGTCGTCCCGTACTCGCCCGAGGGCTCGGAGCTCGTCCGCGACGTCCGCGCGGTGGAACCGGGAGCCGCCTCGACCGTCCTGGTCGGTGGCCTCGCGGCGCAGATGATCGACATCGGTGACTCCATCTCGGCGCGTCTGCCGTTCGCCGCCGCGGCCATCGCACTCATGACGCTGATCATCCTCTTCCTGTTCACGGGGAGCGTGCTGCTCCCGATCAAGGCGCTGGTGCTGAACGTGGTCGGTCTGGCCGGCATCCTGGGCGTCATCGTGTTCCTCTTCCAGGACGGCAACCTGTCGGACGTGCTCGGCTTCACCCCGTCGCCCATCGCCATCTCGATCCCGATCCTGCTGTTCTGCATCGCCTTCGGGCTCTCGATGGACTACGAGGTGTTCCTCCTCGCTCGGATCCAGGAACGGTTCCGTGCCACGGGTGATCTCGCTGAGGCGGTGCGGAGCGGACTCGGCGCGAGCGGTCCGATCATCACGGCCGCTGCGGCGATCCTCGCGGTGTCGTTCTTCGCCATGGCGACCTCCGGAGTGTCGATCATCAAGATGCTCGGCATCGGAACCGGTATCGCGATCCTCATCGACGCCATCCTGATCCGCGGCGTGCTCGTCCCGGTCTTCATGCGCGTCGCCGGGCGGTACAACTGGTGGGCGCCGCGGTGGCTCGCGGCGATTCATCGCCGCATCGGGATCACGGAGGACTGAATGGACTCGCGGTTCAGTGGCCTGTCGGCAGATGACGACCTCTCGGCGCTCGTGTCCGAGGCGGCTCGCGCGGCGAACGCCCACAACACGCAGCCGTGGGTCGTGGACCCTCAGGGCGACGAACTCGTCCTCCGCCGGGATCGCGCTCGCACCCTCGGCGCGAGCGATCCGCGAGGACGCGACACGATGTTGTCGTTCGGGGCGTTCGTCGAGTCACTCCTCATCTGTGCGGCCTCCGCCGGTGTCGGACTGCGCTTCGAGGCTGCAACCGGCGGTGACGCGGAGACCGATGAGGTCGGCCGGTTCTCGCGCCACCCGGAGGGCTACCGGACGAGGTTCTCCTCGGCGGACGTCCGTGGACGACGCGTCTGGCGAGGGCGATGGCGGGACGGCGCTCCGGGACCGGACCTCCTCCAGGAGGCCGCGGTGGAGGTGGAGCGCAGGGGTTTCCGGCTCGTCTCCATGCCGACCCGGGACGCGCGCCCGATCCTCGTGCGAGCCAACCAATGGTTCTTCGGCGAGCGGGCGATCGTCGCCGAGCTCGATCAGTGGACCAGGCTCTCACCAGGACATCCGCGGTACGACGAGGACGGCCTCAACGACGCGATGCTCGTGCTGTCGAAGGTCGAACGAGCCGGCCTGCGGACGCTGATCAGCCCGCGGGTGTTCCGCGCGCTTCGCGGCGTCGGGCTGCCCGGGTTGTTGGCGAGGATGTCGGCCTCCGCGACCCAGGGCTCCGGCACCGTCCTCGGTGTCGTCGGACCCACCGGGGCCCGGCATGAACTGGCCGCGGGGCGACTGCTCACCCGGCTCTGGCTCGGCTTCCAGCGCCACGGCCTGTACGTGCACCCGCAGAGCGCGCCGCTCGACTGTCCGGAGACCCGGGCCATGCTCGACGGACGCTGGAATGTCGCCCGGGACGAGCAGCTCATCGCCTGGTTCCGGGTCGGCATCCCCGCCTCCGATCCCACGGCGCGCGCGGCGTCCCCGCGTCGCTCGGATGGCTGAATCCGCAGCCGCGGTGGTCGACGCTCTCCGGATGCAGGTGCCGCCGGGCGTCGTCGTGTCGGCGTCCGTCGGCACCGCATCCGGGCCGTTCCGGGCCCGTCCGACCTCGGCTGGTCGCAGCGCCGAATCCCGCTCGGCGCGCGACTGCGCCCGGGCGGCACTCGCGATGCTCGGCCAGCGCTCCACGGACATCCCGACGGGGGAGGGTGGACAACCGGTCTGGCCGACCGGCTTCGTCGGGAGTCTCTCGCACTGCCCCGGTTTCACGATCGCAGCCGTCGGTCGCGTCGGTGTCGCGAGCGCCATCGGGATCGACGTCGAGGTGCACCGGCCCATCCGTCCCGCCGTCGCGGCGACGATCGTCTGTGGGAGTGAGGCGTCCATGCTCGCGCGACTCGCCTCGAGCCATCCGACCGTCGCGTGGAGCGCCGTGTTGTGGAGCGTCAAGGAGAGCGTCTTCAAGGCGTGGTACCCGCTCACCGGGCGATGGGTCGACTACACGGCATGTGAGGTCGTGATCCACCCGGATCGTGGGTCGTTCGAAGCACGGGTCGTCGCGCCGGCCGGCCCGCCGACGCCGCGCACCTTCGCCGGCCGATGGTCGGTGGTGGGCGCCCATCTCTGCAGCGTCGTCATCGTTGCGGTCTCGCGGCGACAGGACGGGGATCGGCTGATCCGGTCGACGCGCGTACCGTTGAGGACGATGTCGGAGACCGCAGGAGGAGGGGCCATGCCGAACGAGGACCGGACGACGACGGACTGGCGCGCGCTTGCCGCAGCTCTCGCGAACGACGACGCCCGGACGGTGTACGCACAACTCGTCCTCGGGCAGGAGCCCGACCTCGGCGCCACCCAGCGTGCTGTGCGACGGGCCGAGCAGGGCGTCCAGGCGTTGTCTCGGGCGGGCCTGCTGGACGACGGCGGGCGCGCCTCGGGCGAGGTGTTCCGAGACCTTCTCGCAGCCGCCGCACCGCCGAAGCGCGAAGGGATCGACCGCTTCCTGGTCGACGGTCGGATCGTGCAGTACCCGTCGAATCCCGACGAGCGGCAGGCGCTGTTACAGCGGGTCGCGGCATCAGCGCTCCAGCCGGACGAGGTGGTCGACGAAGCCGAGATCAACGAGCGGTTGTCCGCGTTCCACGACGACGTCGCGGTACTTCGGCGGTACCTCGTGGACGCACAGCTCGTCGAGCGCACGCGCTCGGGGACCGAGTACGCGCTCGTCACCTGAGTCAGCCGCCCTTCGACAGGCTCAGGGACCGGGGTGAGGCTCAGGGACCGGGGTGAGGCTCAGTGCCCGGGACCGACTGCGTCAGGCGCGGATGTCCTTCGTGAGCTCCTCCACGAGGGCTGCCCGCTGCTCGCGGGTGGACGGCCGACCTTCGGCGTCGGGACGCTCCTGCCACGGGAACGGTCCAGTGGCGCGGCGATACTCGACCCCTAGGGCGTCGAGGCGGGCGAGGTGCTGCAGCAGCCGTGCCTCGAAGCCCGCGAGGTCGCGCTCGCGGCCGACCCAGGCGACCTCCGCGAGGGCGCACAGTCGCGGATACGCCTGGTAGTCGATGACGCGGGCGGAGTCCATGTGCTCGGTCCAGATGTTCGCCTGCACCCCGATGATGTGCTCGGCCTGCGCCTCCGTCAGCTCCGCCGGCACGGGCTCGAAGGTGTACACCTCCGAGACCGTCAGTGGCGGCCCGACCGGGATCGGTTCACCCGGCAGCTCCGACTCGCGGTAGTCGAGGTAGACGCGGTCGTCCGGGCAGGCGATGACGTCGTAGCCCTGTCGTGCGGCGGCGACCGCACCGAACTCGCCGCGCCATGAGGCGACGGTCGCGTCCTTCGGCAGTCCGCCGCCCTCGAGGATCTCGTCCCAGCCGTACAGGCGCCGGCCCGCGGCGGACAGGTGCGCCTCGAGCTGGCGGATGAACCACGCCTGCAGCGCTTCGACGGTGTCCAGCCCACGCTCGGCCATGAGGGCCTGCGTTCGAGCGCTCGCCGCCCAGCGGGTCTTCTTCGCCTCGTCGCCGCCGACGCCGATGAAGGTCGACGGGAACAGCTCCATGACCTCGTCGAACACGGTGCGGAAGAACGCGACCGTCTCCTCGCCCATGTCGAGGATCGCCTCGTTGATGCCCCACCGTGTCCACACCGACGACTCGTCCGCGTCCTGCGCGACGTCCGGCACACCCAGCTCGGGGTAGGCGGCGATGATCGCTCGCGCATGGCCGGGCAGGTCGATCTCGGGGACGACCGTGATGGACCGCTCAGCGGCGTAGGCGACGATCTCGCGCAGGTCGTCCTTCGTGTAGAAGCCGCCGTGCGGTCGGCCGTCGCCGGGAGCGTGCCGCGCTGCACCGTGCTGGCTCTCGGTCCGCCACCCGCCGACCTCGGTCAGTTTCGGGAAGGCGTCGATCTGGATGCGCCAGCCCTGGTCGTCGGTGAGGTGGAAGTGGAGGACGTTGAGCTTGTGGCGTGCGGCGAGGTCGATGAACCGCAGCACGTCGGACGTGGGGAGGAAGTGCCGTGCCACGTCGAGCATGACGCCGCGCCAGCCGAAGCGCGGGGCGTCGTCGATGGTCGTCGCCGGGACGGTCCAGTCGACGCCGGGGACGAGCGCACGGCGGTTGACCGCCGGGGGGAAGAGCTGGGTCAGGGTCACCGCACCCGAGAACGCACCGGAGGCGTCGGCGGCGACGATGCGCACACCGTCCGCGTCGACCACGAGCCGGTAGCCGCCGGCCGCGACGGTGTCGTCGTGGATGAACGCGATGCTGTCGGTCCGCATGTCGATCCGTGCGTCGAGGTCGAACCCGGTCGACGTCTGCAGCACCCCGCGCAACCAGCGGGTCGCGGCCGTGAAGCGGCGGTCACCGCCGAGCCCGGTCGTCTCGCTCAGCGTGAAGGCGCCGTCGTGCTGCTGGATGGACACGGGCAGTGGAAGCATCGGTGGTTCTCTCCTCGAGTGCTGATGGGCCGTTCTCAGGACATCTTCGGCGCGGCTGGGCGGGAACCCGGTGACACGCCGGAGGACTCCTGAGAACGGTTCCGGATGGTGGAGGTCAGGACGGGCGGTCGACGAGGGTGGTGAGGCGGTCGGCGATCAGCGTATCCGAGACGACGGTGAGCGGCGACTGACCGGCCTCGGCGGCGAGCTCGGCGATGCTGCGGCCGACGAGCTCGCGGAGGTCGGGGTGCGACACCTGCGCGATGCGCACAGCGGACCAGTCGACGCGCTCGTCGAACGGCGGCTCGGCGAAGGCCCGTTCGAGTTCGTCGACGACGGCGTCGTCACGGAGGCGGTCGATGACGGCGTCGCCGCCACCGCCGGTCACCCAGGTGGGCAGCAGGGCGGTGAGGGCGGTGCCGCGGAGGACGCCGTCGAGCAGGATGGTGCCGGTGCCGTGATCCATGGGCCGCTTTCCAGTCGTCGGGCGATTGCGCATGTTGCAACGGGGGTTGCGTCAATGCCCGACAACTGTAAAGGGTCCGAACAAACGTGTCAACGGTGTGGAGACGGTGTGGCGGGGCGGGTTGCTCGGCACTTCGACAGGCTCAGTGACCCGGGATGGCGGCTCAGTGACCGGGGATGGCGGCTCAGTGACCGGGGAGGGGGCTCACTGACCGGGGGAAGTAGCTTGGTGACCGGGGCAGGGCCTCGGCTCCGCGGTCGGGGCGCCTACTCCACGAGGCGGAGGCGGACCGCCATGAACTGGCGACCGGGCAGGTCGACCCGGACGGTACCGGTGTGGGTGCCGGGGAGGGTCTCGACCGTCATGTTCCAGGTGTCGAGCACATCGACGTGGAACTCGCCCTCGGGGAGGAAGACGTTGCGGAACCGCGGCCGGTTGAAGCCGAAGTAGCCGATGACGTAGCGGCCGGCCACCCCGCCCCACGGCACGTCCCAGTCGCCGGGCAGCGGGTCGAGGACGCCCGTCGGGGACTCCGCCGAGATGCGTTCCAGGAACGCGACGCGGTCGGGACTCGAACCGATGAGCGGCCCGCCCTTCGACCAGAACAGCTCCTCCCGGTCGTTGAGGTAGGTCTCGCCGTGGCCGACGTAGCCGCCGCGGATCGCACCCTCCCAGAACCGTCGCACCATCTCCTCGCCGGTGATGTTGCCCCAGCCCTGGTCGATGTCGCCCTCGTAGGCGCACTCGTCGATGACGATCGGCTTGCCCCACTGCTCGCGCCAGGCGTCGGTGTTCTCCGCGGTCCGGTAGACGTCGACGCGCTGCACGCTGCAGTGCGTGATCCACGGCTTGGTGTAGTCGTAGAACCCCTGGCAGTTGTGGATGGAGTTGAGGTGGCCGTGCGGGTCCTCCGCGCCGACGACCGCCGCGAGCCGCTCCCAGTCGTCGTTCGTCTTCGCCCAGAGCAGGTCGTACTCGTTCGCCATCGACCACCACACGTTCGCGAACGCGGCGAGCCGGCGGACGGCGTAGCGGAGGTACCGTTCGTCGACGGCCGGACCGAGGTCCGCGAAGCCCCAGCGGTCGTAGGCGTGGAAGAGGATGAGGTCCGCTTCGATGCCGAGCGCGCCGAGCTGGGTGATGCGCCGCTCGAGGTTCGCCCAGTACGCCGGGTCGAACCGCTCGTGGTCGAACCCGTCGGCGAGCGAGCCGACGAAGGGGAACGTCTCCGGCTCGTTCGCGTTGTAGAGGTACGACTTCGGGAACACGCACATGCGGATCTTCGTGAACGGCGCGGCCTCCAGGGCGCGCAGCGTCTGCTCCTGCAGTTCCTCGGGCTGGTGCGTCCAGGCGTAGGCGGTCGTGCCGAGCGGGCGGTGGCGGGTGCCGTCCGCATGAGCGAAGTGGAAGCCGTCGACGCGCACCGGTCCGTGGCTGTCCGTCGCCGCGGCCGACACGGTGAACATGCCGGCGACGCCGTCGAGCGAGCGGGCGGTCGAGCTCGTGGTGAACGACCACTCGCCCTGCTCCTCGGCGAGCAGTCGCACCAGGTACCGTCCGTCGCCGTCGTAGAACCCGCCGACGGTGAGCTCGCGTGCACCGTTCGTGAACGTCGCGCCGAGTTCCACGTCGACGAACGGGTTGCCGTGCGACGGCCCGTCCAGCCGGATCTCCACGACGCCGTACTGCGGGACGTCGCCGGGGACCGTCAGGGTCGCCGAGCCGCGCGGGACGTCCTGGCCCTCGTAGTCGGGAGCGGGCTCGATCGCGGCACCGTAGGGTGCGCGGGCCTCGGGACCGTCGTCGACCTGTGCGAGCGCCGCCCAGAGACGATCCTTCGCCGCGTCGTCCTGCAGTTCCGGCACGATCGCCGACAGCTGCCCGAGACGGATGCTGCGGAACTGTTTGGCCATCGGCGACGCGGCGATGCCGGGCAGGAACTGCTCGAGGACGGTGCGACCCGCCGGGCTCTCGATGACGTCTCCGAAGGCGGAACTGCGGTCGAACATGGATCTCCTGTGATCGGCCGAGCGGGTCGGCGGCGGGGTGCTACTGGTGCGGGCGGTGCGAGTGTTGCACGTGGAACGGTCGAGCGGGGGTTATCGCGCAACTCCTGGTGCCTGAGTGGCTGCAGCCAGCGCCGCGTCCACCTCGTCGAGCATCGACGGCGGCGTGAACATGAGGAGCTGACGGACGGTCCGACCACGACTCCACTGGGTGCCGCGGCGGATGTCGTCGGCCTTGGCCTGATCGTGGGCTCCCACCGAGTTGAGGAGGGCGTCGTACGCGGCCGGTCGGTCGATGATCTCGGAGAGCGGCGAGTCGAGGCCGAGCGTGATGTCGTCATCGGCACTCGAGCCGGCGTCCGTGACCTCGACCGTCCAGTCGTGACGACCGGACCCGACCATCTCCTCCGGGGCACCCGGCAACGCGACCGTCGCCGTCGTGTTCGGCGGCACGACCGCCGACACCCGGAGTGAGGACCCGTCGCGTCGCCACGCCACCGACGCCTCGCCGTAGGGTGTGACATGTCGGGCCTCGGCGTGGTCGAGCCCGTCGATCGGCCGCGGTGCGATCCGGAGCTCGCGGTAGCCGGGAGCCGCGGGCGCGAGGCCGGCCACGGTGCGGTGCAGCCAGTCGGCGACGGCGCCGAGCGCGTAGTGGTTGAACGAGGTCATCTCGCCAGGGTTGACCGAGCCGTCCTCGAGCAGGCTGTCCCAGCGCTCCCAGATCGTGGTCGCACCCTTGGTGACGGGCGAGAGCCAGGACGGGTTCTCGGTCTGGAGCATGAGGCGGCCGGCCGCGCGGAGGTGTCCGCCGTCGGCGAGCGCGTCGGTGATGAGCGGCGTCCCCACGAAACCGGTGCCGATGCGGTAGCCGTCTGCGCGGACGAGGTCGGCCAGGCGGTCCGCGAGGCGTTGTCGGACGGTGGGATCGTCGACGAGGTCGAACCGCAGGGCGAGGGCGTACGCGGTCGGCGCGTCGGACATCATCCTGCCGCCGGGCGTCACGTACTCGGCGGCGAAGGCCGCCCGACTCCGCTCTGCCAGGTCGCCGTACCGCTCGGCGTCCGCCGTCTCCCCGAGGAGCCCGGCGGTGTCGGCGAGGATCCGGAGGGACCGCGCGTGATAGGCGCTCGCGACGATGTCCGAGTCGACCCTGGCCTTCGCCGGCTGGTCCGGCGGCGCGCTCGGATCGAGCCAGTCGCCGAGCTGGAAGGTGTTCGACCAGAGACCGTCGGTGCTCACCCGGAGGACGGCCTCCACCCAGGAGCGCATCGACGGGTACTGCTCGCGCAGGATCCCGAGGTCGCCGTAGCGCTCGTGGAGCACCCACGGCACGACGGTCGCCGCGTCGCCCCAGGCCGCGGTCGGACCGCCACCGGCGAAGCCGGACAGCGCGGCCGGGACCACCATCGGGACGACACCGTCCTGGTGTCCCTGTTCGAGCGCGAGGTCGCGCAGCCAGGAGTCGAGGAAGGCGGAGCTGTCATAGAGGAAGCTCGCGGTCGGGGCGAAGACCTGCAGGTCACCCGTCCAGCCGAGTCGTTCGTCGCGCTGCGGGCAGTCGGTCGGGATGCTCAGGAAGTTGCCGCGCATGCCCCAGACGACGTTCTCGTGGAGGCGGTCGAGCAGCTCGTGCGAGGAGGAGAACCAACCCGTCCGCGTGAGGTCGCTGTGGAGGACGACGGCGGTGACCGACGCCGGGTCGAACGTGCCCGGCCAACCGTCGATCTGCGCGTAGCGGAAGCCGTGGAAGGTGAAGCGCGGCTCGATCGTCTGCTCGCCGTCGCCTGAGAGCGTGACGTGGTCGGTGGCCGCGGCGTTGCGGAGGGGACGCAGGGCGAGTTCGCCCTCGTCGAGGACCTCCGCGTGCCGGAGCGTGAGCGTCGTGCCCCGCGGGCCGGCGACGGTGAGCCGGAGGCGGCCGACGAGGTTCTGGCCGAAGTCGAGGATGGTCGCGCCCGACGGCGAGGTGAGCACCTCCGCCACCGCGCGCTCCTCGATGCGGCGGACGGGCGCTGCGATGCGGGCCTCCGGCACCGGGTGCGCGGCGTCGTCGACGAGGGCCGGGGCCCAGGCGGACGCGTCGAACGCCGTCGTCGACCAGCCGGGTTCGGCCAGGGTGGTGTCGATCGCCTCGCCGGCGTAGATGCCGCTGTCGACGAGCTCGGCACCGTCGGCCGCCGACCAGCTCGCATCCGTGACGAGCGTCTCCGTCGTCCCGTCGAGGTAGTCGAGCTGCAGCTGGGCGGCGAAGCGTGGCTGGTCGCCGTAGATCCGCTCGGCGAACTGGAAGAACCCGTAGCGCTCGGTGTACCAGGCACCGGCGACGGTCGCGGCGAGGACGTTCTCGCCCGGCTCGACGAGCGCGGTGACGTCGACGGTCTCGTGCACGAGGCGGTCGCCGTAGGCGGTCCAGCCGGGAGAGAGGACGTCCTCCGAGGTGGGAACCCCGTTGAGCTGCGGTTCGGCGGCACCGAGCGCGGTCCAGAACAGCCGGGCGCGACGGACGGGCTGCTCGACGGTGAACGTGCGGCGCACCCGGATCGGTTGCGCCGGACGCCCGGGCGCCGCGAGACCGATGAAGCGGGCGGCCCAGGCTCCGTCGGCGAGGAACGCGGCTTCGACGTCGATCGGCTCGCTCCAAGGTGTCTCCTCACCGGCGGTCGACGCGGCACGGACCTCGACGGCGCGCACCTCGTCCGGCGCGAGCGGCGGGAACGGCCAGGAGACGAGGACGGAGTCGCGGCCCTCGACGCGCGCCGTGGCACCACTGCCGTCCCGGAGCTCGGCCCAGGCTTGCACCCAGTCGGCGCCCGATGTCTCGACGGTCCAGCTCAATCGAGGCGTCGGTGTCGCGACCGCGGGACTGTCGTCACGGGTCTCCGCCCGCAGACGGCCGATCTGCGCGACGTGCGCGGTCATCGGGAGGTCCCTGCCGCAATGGTGACGACGTGCTCGTCCACGAGGTCGACGACGGACGATCCGATCCGGAGGGTGACGTCACCTGGCTCGACCTGCCAGCCGTCCGCCCAGTGGGCGAAGATCCGCGCAGGCAGGGCGACCTCCCAGGCGACCGATTCGCCGGCGCCCGCGCGGACGACGGCCGATCCGACGAGCCAGCGTACGGGGCGGTCGACCGAGGAGTCCGGTCGCTCCGCGTACACCTGCACGACGTGCTTGCCGGCGCGGTCACCGGTGTTCGTCGCGGTCCCGGAGACGCGGGCGTCACCGGAGGCGACGTCACCCGAGACCTCGCCACCGTCGATGGACCAGCTCGTGTACCCGAGCCCGTGCCCGAACCAGTAGGCGGGCGTGGCACCCGAGCGGAGCCATGCGCGGTAGCCGATGTGGATGCCCTCCTCGTAGCGGAGCACGCCGTCCACCGGGGTGACGTCGAGCACCGGGACGTCGTCGAGCGCTGCAGCCCAGGTGGTGCTCAGGCGACCACCGGGTTCGGCGACACCGAGGAGCACGTCGGCCAGGGCGTTGCCCATCTCCTGTCCGCCGAACCAACCGAGGAGCACGGCGGCGACCTCGTCGCTCCAGGGGAGCAGGACCGGGGCGCCGGAGTTGACGATCACGACGGTGCGTGGGTTCACGGCGGCGACGGCCCGGACGAGCTCGTCCTGACGGCCGGGGAGTGTGAGGTCGCTGCGGTCCCAGCCCTCCGACTCGACCTTCGCGTTCGTGCCGACGACCACGACGGCGACATCGGCCGCGCGGGCCGCATCGACCGCCTGGGCGATGAGGGCGTCGGGGTCGGAGTCGTCGGGAGCGCGACCGACGGTGACGCTGATCGCGCCGAGACCGTTCTCGCTCGGGGAGAGGTCGAACTCCGCGCGGAGTTCGACGGCGACGTCGGCCTGGGCGGCGAACGCCCCCGTCGCCGACGGCGGGGCGAGCAGCGCCGCGCCGAGGTCGTTCCCGACGACCACGGGTTGCTCGTCGACGAGGAGGACGCCGTCGACGAAGAGCCGGCCGTGGAGCCCCGTGGCGAAGCCGAGCCGCAGCTGCTCGGTGGCCTCCGGTGTGTACGTGGTGGTGAGCACGAGCTGCGACGCCGTGGTGACCGGGGCGTCGCCGCCGAACCAGACGAGCGCGGTGGAACGGCGGTCCTCGGTGAAGAGTTCCGCACCGTCGGCGTCGAGGAAGGTGGCGACGAGACCGGGGTCACCCGTGCGAGGGTTGGTGAGGCGCTCGAGCGGCAGTTCTGCGACGCCCTCCTGCACGATCGCGCCGACGGCGTAGTCGATCGTCGCCTCGGGGAGCGCGAGTCGGAGCCCCTCGAGCGGGCTGACGGTGTGTTCGGGGAGGACCGTCGCACTGCCACCGCCCTGGGTGCGGGAGTCGCGGGCATTGTGCCCGATGACGGCGACGCGGGTGAGCGTGGCCGCGTCGAGGGGCAGGGTGCCGTCGTTGTCGAGGAGCACGACGCCCTCGGTCTCGGCCTCGCGGGAGAAGGCGACCCCGTCGACCGGGGCCGGTGCCAGCGCCTCGTCACCGAGTGCGCCGACGCGGACCGCGAGGGCGAGGAGTCGGGCGACCTTGCGGTCGACGTCGGATTCGGCGACGCGTCCGTCGCGGACGGCCTCGACGAGTGCCGCGCTCCATGCGGGAGCGGGACCGGGCATGGCGAGGTCCTGCGACGCCGGCGCCGAGCCGAGGCTGCGGACACCGGTCCAGTCGCTGACGACGACGCCGTCGAAGCCCCACTCCGAGTTGAGCGGCGTCTCCAGCAGGTCGTTCTCGCTCATCGTGACGCCGTCGACGGAGTTGTAGGCGCTCATGATCGCCCAAGTGCCGGCCTCGGTCACCGTGCGCTCGAACGGCGCGAGGTAGAGCTCGCGGAGGGCGCGCTCGCTCGCGCGCACGTCGACCGTGAAGCGGTCGGTCTCGGAGTCGTTGGCGACGTAGTGCTTCGGGGTCGCGGCGACGCCGTTGTCCTGCAGGCCGCTGACGTAGGCGGCCGCGAGCGAGCCGGTCAGTTCCGGGTCCTCGCTGAACGCCTCGAAGTGCCGCCCGCCGAGCGGTGAGCGGTGGAGGTTGATGGTCGGGCCGAGGACGACGTCGACGCCCTTGCGGCGGGCCTCGGCCGCCGCGACGGCGCCGTATCGGTAGGCGAGCGACGGGTCCCAGGAGGACGCCAGCGCGGTCGCCGACGGGAGGTTGATCGACGGCGAGCGCTCGTCCCACAGCGGACCGCGGACGCCGGCCGGGCCGTCGGACAGCACCATGGCGCGCAGGCCGATCTTCTCGAGCGGGACCGTGGTCCAGAAGTCGGCGCCGGAGACGAGTGCGACCTTCTCCTCGAGGTCGAGCCGGGCGACGAGGGCGTCGATCGCCGCGGTGTCGACGGGCTTCGTGGCGGCGGCGTGCCGGGGAGTGGTGATGGTCATGCGATGTGGGTCCGTTCTGGGGTGGCCCTTCGACAAGCTCGGGGACCGGTTGTGGGGTCTCGGGGACCGATGGTGGGTGGGTCTCGGGAACCGAATGGTGCGCCCGGCCGGCCAGGTTCCTGGCCCCGGCCGACCGGGCGGTCGAAGCGACGGTCAGGCGGCGGACTCCGCCGCACGCTGCTCGTCGATGAGGCGGCGGCGCTCCACCCGGCGGTCCTCCTGGCGGTCCGGGTCGGGGATCGGTGCCGCCATGAACAGGCGCTGCGTGTAGGGGTGGGCCGGGTGCGCCGTCACCTGGTCGCCGTCGCCGGACTCGACGATCTCCCCGTGGTACATGACCGCCACGCGGTGGCTGATGTGCCGGACGACCGCGAGGTCGTGCGAGATGAACAGGTAGGCGACGCCCGTCTGTTCCTGGATGTCGATGAAGAGGTCCAGGACCCGCGCCTGCGTCGACAGGTCGAGGGCCGACACGGGCTCGTCGCACACGATGAGCTTCGGATCGAGGGCGAGCGCCCGGGCGATCGCGATGCGCTGCCGCTGCCCGCCCGAGAACTCGCGGGGGAGCCGTGAGGCCGCGCCGGTAGGCAGCTGCACCTGGTCGAGCAGGGATCCGACGCGCCTGCGGGCGTCGGCACCGGAGACGCCGCGGACGGTGAGCGGCTCGGTGAGGATCTGCTCGATCGTGAGCGAGGGGTTGAGCGAGGAGTACGGGTCCTGGAACACGACCTGGATCTCCGAGCTCAGCGCCCGGCGCTCCTTGCGCTTCAGGTGCCCGATCTCCTGGTCGCGGTAGCGGATGCTGCCGCCGGTGACCGGGGCGAGGCCCAGCACGGCGCGACCGAGCGTGGTCTTGCCGGAGCCGGACTCGCCGACGAGGCCGACCGTCTCACCGGGCTTGATGTCGATCGACACGCCCTTGAGCGCCTTGAAGGACTGGGCGCGGAACCCCTTGCCCGGGTACTCGACTTCGAGGTCCTTCACCTCGAGCAGTGACGACGTCATCGGGTCTCTCCTGTCAGGTTCGTCGCGAGTGTCGGTCGGGCGGGACCCTCGTCGAGGATCGCGCCGAGCAGCGACTGCGTGTACGGGTGCTGCGCGTGGTTGAAGATCGAGCGCACCGGCCCGGTCTCCACGATGAGGCCGTTCTGCATGACCGAGACGCGGTCGCAGAGGTCGGCGACCACACCGAAGTTGTGCGTCACGAGGAGCATCGCCATGTGGCGTTCCGCCTGGAGGTCGCGCAGCAGGTCGAGGACCTCGGCTTGCACGGTCACATCGAGCGCGGTGGTGGGCTCGTCGGCGATGATGATGTCCGGGTCCGTCGAGACGGCGCCGGCGATGAGCACACGCTGCGCCATACCGCCCGAGACCTCGTGCGGGAATGCGGCGAAGGTGCGCTTGGGGTTCGGGATGCCGACCCGCTCGAGCAGGGCGAGTGCCTTGTCCGTCGCCTCCTTCCTGCTGAGGCCGAGGGTGACGCGCAGGGGTTCGACGAGCTGGCTGCCGATCGTGAACGCCGGGTCGAGGTTCGACATCGGCTCCTGCGGGATGTAGCCGATGCGCTTGCCGCGGATGGCCGTGTACTCGCGCTCCCCGAGGGTGTCGAGCCGGGTGCCCTCGTATCGGATCGTCCCGTCGGTGACCCGACCGCCGCGCGGCAGGAGCCCGAGGACACCCCACGCGGTCTGGGTCTTGCCCGAGCCGGACTCACCGATGAGGCCGTGGACCTCGCCCTTGCGGATGTCGAGGTCGACGCCGTGGACGACCTCGGTCACGCGCCCGCCCTCCTGGTCGTAGCCGACGCGGAGGTCGCGGACGCTGAGGACGAGCTCCTCGGCGCGGACGGCGGCGCGGGCGTCGTCGTCGTGGCGGATGGGCGGGACACCGACGATCTCGTCCTCACTGATCCCGGAGGTGCTGATCGACTGCGTGACGATCGTGTTCGAGCCCGTCTTCGACGTCGTCACGATCTTGCGACGGCGCCGACGGACGGACACGGTGCGCTCGAGCTCGTCGCGCATCGCGTTGGCGAGCAGGGTGAGCGCGATGCAGGTGAGCGCGATCGCGAGCGACGGCCAGACCATGAGGATCGGTGCCTTGTAGATGTTCGTGAAGCCGTCGTTGAGCATCGAGCCCCAGGTCGGCACCGACAGGTCGCCGAGACCGAGGAACTCGAGGCCGGACTGGATCGCGATGGCGATGCCCGCGATGATCGCCGACTGGATGATGATCGGTGCGCGGACGACGGAGAGGATGTGCCTGCCGATGATGCGCGGGTCGCTGAGTCCCGAGACCCGGGCGGCGTCGACGTAGAGCTCCGAGCGGACGGCCGTGACCGCCGCGTAGACGAGGCGGAAGTAGGAGGGCGAGAGCAGGATGCCGAAGATCGCCATCGAGATCCAGACCGACGGGCCGAGGACGGCGCGGGCGGCCAGCAGGACGACGATGCCGGGCAGCGCCATGATGAGGCCCGTGAACCACGAGGACACGGAGTCGAACCACCCCTGGTAGTACCCGGCGATCAGTCCGGCGACAACCCCGATGACGATCGCGACGACGAGGGCGAGGAGTGCTGCGGCGACGCTGATCTGGGTGGCGGCGAGCAGGCGGGAGAACACGTCGCGCCCGGCACTGTCCGCTCCGAGGAGGTGGTCGGCACTCGGTGGCGCAAGGACCTGCTGCAGGGACGCGAGGTTCGGGTCCTGCGGGGCGATGAGCGGTCCGAAGATCGCGACGACCCCGATGAGCACGAGGAACACGAGGGACGCGGCGCCGATCGGGCGCTTGAGGAGCCGGCGCAGGAGGTTGACGCGGACCTGCGGGGTCGGGACGGTGAGCGGGGTTTCGATGGCGGTCATGACAGTCGCACCTTCGGGTTGAGCGCAGCCTGCGCGAGGTCGATGAGCAGGTTGACGACGACGACGATGATGGCCGTCGCGATGACGACCCCCATGACGATGGGGATGTCGCCCTGGGTCGTGGCCTGCACGGCGAGTTGACCGATGCCCGGGAGGGCGAAGATCTGCTCGATGATGACGGCGCCGCCGAGGAGGCCGATGAACTGCACGGCGAGGACGGCGAGGGCGGGGCCGCCGGCGTTCCGCAGCACGTGCTTGTAGATGACGCGGCCCGTACCGAGCCCGCGGCTGCGGAGCGTCCGGACGTAGTCCTTCGACATCGCGTCGACGACGGAACCGCGCACCTGCTGCGAGACCGTCGCGATGGCGCCGATCGCGAGGGCGATGATCGGCAATGTCACCGAGGCGACCCAGCCGGAGAAGGACGTGGTGATCGGGATGTACCCGGTGGCTTTGAACAGGCGGAGGTTGATCGCGAAGGTGATGACGAGCACGAGCGCGATGAGGAAGCTGGGGATCGCGAAGCCGATGACGGAGATGAACTGGACGACGTTGTCGATCCATCCACCGCGACGGGCGGCGAGGACACCGAGGATGACGGACACGATCGCGGCGATGATGGTCGCGCCGAGCACGATCGAGAGGGTGACGGCGAGGCGGCCGGTGACGCCCGAGGACACGAGCTGGCCGGTGAACCACGAGCGGCCGAGGTCGCCCTGGAAGGCGGAGGCAATCCAGTCGAGGTACTGCACCGGCAACGGGCGGTCGAGGCCGAGTTCGGCGGCCTTCTTCGCGACGGTCTCGGTGGTGGCGCTCTGGCCGAGGATCCGGCGGGCGATGTCGCCGCCGCCGAGGTAGAGGAGGGAGTACGCGATCACGGAGATCACGAAGATGAGGACGACGCCGGACACCAGGCGTCTGAGGATGAATCCGAGCATGGGTCACTCCAGGAAGTGGGTGAGTGAGGGGTGTTGGGGCCGGCCCGCCCGAGCGCTGGACACTCTGGCGGGCCGGGGTCGATACGACACGTGCGACCGGTCGGTCCCGGTCCCGGAGCCTGTCGACGGCCGGGCCTGCGACGGGTTCCGGTTCCGGTCCCTGAGCCTGTCGAAGGGCGGACCCGCGACAGGCTCAGGACCAGCGGACTACTTCGGCTGGATGTCGTAGATGGACGGGTACGCGTTCGTCGGGATCATCTTGACGGTCGTGTTGGCGTCCGTCGCGAAGCTGCCCTGCACCCGGTAGAACGGGGCGAACCACGCCTGCTCGACGATGTACTGGTTCAGTTCCTTCGCGACCTTGCCCTGCGTCGCCTCATCGCCGTACTGGATCTGCTTGATGTACTCGTCGACCTTCGGGTCGTCGTACTTGAAGGGGTTGAAGACGGCGTTCGGGGCGATCATGAACTGGATGAGCTGCCAGTCCGGGTTCTGCTCCAGCGCCATGAAGGAGACCGGGAACTTCGGGGCCAGGAGGTCGGCGATGAAGTTGTTGCCCGGGTCCGTGTACTCGGCGGTGATCCCGACGTCGGCCAGCTGCTGAGAGATCAGCGTGTAGGTGGTGGCGCCGAGCACCGTGGAGGACGGCATCGAGAGCGTCAGACCGTCGGCGTAACCCGCCTCGGCGAGCAGCTCCTTGGCCTTCTCGGGGTCGTAGCCGTAGCGGTCGTCGAGCGACTTGTCGAAGGCGGGGGAGTTCTCCGGGAAGACCTGACCCGTGACCGTGCCGTTGTCGTTCTGCAGCGCCTTGAGCAGAGCCGGGCGGTCGAACGCGTAGTTGATGGCCTGACGGACGCGGACGTCGGCGATCGCCGGGTTCATCGTGCCGGCGCGGTCGAGGAGCAGCATGCCCTGGAAGTCGAGCTCGTTGGCGTTGACGGTCCAGCCGGCGCCCTCGACCTCGGCGAGGTTGTCGTTGTTCGCGAGCTTGATGCCGTTGACCTCGCCCGACTTGACGGCGTTCAGGCCGGCGGTCGCGTCTTGGAGGACGTTGATGGTCAGCTTGTCGTAGTGCTGCCAGTCCTTGTTCCAGTAGTCGGGGTTCGCGGTGTAGCTGTAGCTCGTGCCGGTGACGGTCGCGGCCGTGTCGAGCACGTACGGTCCGGAGCCGACCGGGTTGGTGGCGAGGTCGGGGCTGTCGAACGACTCCGCGCTGGCGATCAGGCCGGGGTCGCGGGTGAGGTAGTTGAGCATGGCCGGGTCCGGCGCGCTCAGGGTGATGACCACGGTGGTGTCGTCGGGCGCCTCGACGGAGGCGACACCCGCGAAGTAGCCGGCGTCGGGGGAGGTGCCGGTCTTGAAGCGCTCGAGGTTCTGCTTGACGACGTCGGCGGTGAGCTTCGACTTGTCGGTGAAGGTGACGTCGTCGCGGATCTTGAGGGTCAGGACGGTGTTGTCGTCGTTGTACTCGTAGGAGGTCGCGAGCGACGGCACGATCTCGCCGTCGGCTGTGGCGACGAGCAGGGTGTCGAAGACGGCCTGGTAGAAGGGCGAGCGGTTGCCCCATTCGGAGCCGGCCGGGTCGAACGTGGTGGGGGGAGTGATCGCACCCAGGATCAGGGTGCCACCGGAGCCGCTGTCAGAGCCGGAGGTGCTACCGGAGCATCCGGTGAGCACGAGTGCAGCAGCGGTGACCGCGACGGCTGCGGTCGTCTTCCATCGGAACATCTTTGTCCATTCGCTGTGAGCAATCCCTCATCGGATCGCTGGTGATTGAGGACGCTAGCACGAAAGCCGAGTGGTCACTAGCTTTTTGTTTTCGACCATGTCACAGTTGGATCACGACCAGGCCGCGGCGTTCGACGGGGAACGCGCTATCGTGAAGCCGTCCGAAGGGGGAGGTCGTCCGATGACATCGGTCAAGACCGGGAACAAGCCGCAGGGGAAGCCCCGCGGTGCATATGCGAAAACCGGTATGAAGCGCGTCGCGATCCTCGACGCCGCGCTCGCCGTCTTCGCCAACGGGGGATATCGCGCGGGTTCGCTTCGGGAGGTGGCCGCGCAGGTGGGGATGAGCGAGGCAGGACTCCTGCACCACTTCCCGAACAAGAGCGCGCTGCTCGCCGCCGTGCTGTCCCACCGCGACGACCTCTCGGCGACGCTCGTCCCGATGGACGGCGACGACCCGATCGAGACGCTCCGGGGGCTGGTCGCACTCGCCCGGTACAACGCTTCCGTGCCCGGCGTGGTCGCGCTCTACTGCACGCTCTCGGCGGAGGCGACCTCGCCCGACCACCCGGCGCACGACTACTTCGTCGAGCGCTACGAGGGCACGCGCGCGCGGCTCGAGCGCACCTTCGGGTTGCTCGTCTCCGCAGGACGCGTGCGGGCCGGCTTCCCCACCACCAGCGCGGCCTTCATGACCCTCGCGCTCATGGACGGCCTGCAGGTGCAGTGGCTGCTCGCGCCGGAGTCGGTCGACATGGCGGACGAGCTCCACGCCTTCCTGTCGGGGCTCCTCGGTACCGAGCTCTAGGCGCCGAGCGGCCGGCGCGGCACCAGGAGGTCCGCCCCTGGGCAGGAGCCTTCGAGCGAGTGGGTCCTGCTGCGGCGCTGATCTCCTGCTGTCGCGCTACGGCGTCGTCGCCCGTGCGTCGCGCAGGTCCGCGCCGACGGAGACGTACGAGACGCCGCGGCGGTGCCGGGTGAACGGTACGGAGACGACGGCCGTGGCGACGATGACGAAGCTGAGGATCCCGATGATCCCGACGATCGTCTGCGTGAGGCCGCTCGCGGCGTCGGGTATCTGCGCGGCGGTCGTCGTGGCGATGTACGGCAGGGCAACGACGGACCCGCGGTAGAGGCGGCGAGCCGCCGATCCGCGTCCGTCCGGCCACTGCGGAGCGAGCCAGACGAGGCGTTGCCCGAGCGACGCACCGCTCCCGATGAGCGCCGGCAGCACGATCACGAGGACGACCGTGCCAGCGCCGATGCTGAGCACCTCGGGCAGCGTCGGGTCGTTGGCGGTCCCGGTCGCACCCGTGAGCAGGACGCGTGGGACGACGAACACGAGCGACAGCACCGTGATCGACAGGTTCACGGCGAACGCGTCGAGGACCATACCGAACCAGCGTCGCCAGACGGTGATCGGTCGCGCCCGGTCGCGGGTGGCGCGAAGGGCTCGCGCGCTCGGCATCCACCCGAGGACGATCGGGGCGATGAGCGCTCCGATCGCGGCGCCCGCCGTGTTCGTGATCACGTCGTCGACGTCCGCCACCCGGTAGGCGCATTCGTACAAGCCCCAGATGCCCGTGTACTGCGTCGACTCGATCAGCAGGGAGACGAGCGCCCCGAGCAGGATGGAGACACCGAGCCCACGGTTCCAGTACCGCCGCGCGATGGCGCCGAACGGGATGAACAGGATCACGTTCAGGACGACCTGCAGGAACGCGTGGCTCGTCAGCGTGCTCAGGACCGAGAGCCCGGCGGTCTCCCGTGCGATGTCACCGATCGAGTGACCGGGGATCAGCTCGAGCGCCCCGTGGGCCGTGCTGCAGTTCGCGCGCTCATCGGGCAGTGGCAGCAGCGTGTAGGCGACGAGGGCCACCGCGTAGACACTGACCGCCGCAGCACCGATCACCCGAGGGAGCGACATCTGGCCGTAGCGACGGAGCTGCACGAGCAGAAGAGGACCGAGGACGGCGAAGAAGATCACCGTGCCGCCGACGAGTCCGACCCACGCCTGCCATGTCCACCCGCTCATTCCGACAACTGTAGGGCGCTCGCCGCGCCGTCGGCATCAGTCGGCGGACGGACCCCGGTCATCCTGCAGAGGGTGCCGAACGGCGGATCCCGCGCTCGATGCAGGCGATGATGGAGTGTGCCGACGCTCATCGTGACCACCCATCCCGACCCCGACTCCCTCACCCATCACCTCGCCCACCGGCTCGCGCAGGAGCTGCGCTCGACCTCGGACCCGGCCGGCGTCGAGGTCGCGGACCTGGCTGCGGAGGGCTTCGACCCGCGGTACACGCTCGCGGACCGCCACACCTACCGCGTCGGCGGGGACTTCACCCCGGACGTGGCCGCCGAGCAGGAGCGGCTCGACCGGGCCACCGACCTCGTGCTCGTGTTCCCGGTGTACTGGTGGTCGACGCCCGCGCTCCTCAAGGGCTGGTTCGACCGCGTCTTCGTCAACGGCTGGGCGTTCGGCCTCGACGCGGACGGCGGGATCGTCCGGAAGCTCGACCGCCTGCGTGTGCACCTCGTGCCGATCGCGGGCGACGACGCCGGGGTCTACGACCGCCACGGCTACGAGCAGGCGATGCGGACGCAGCTCGAGCACGGCATCGTCGACTTCTGTGGCGCTCGCCGCGGCGTGACGACCTTCCTCCATGACTCGGAGGGCGAGGACGCCGACGCGCGAACGCGCGCGGTCGAGGCCGCGGTGGGCACGGTCGTCGAGGCGATCCGCGCCTGACCGCCCTTGGACGGCTCAGAGACCAGGCCCGGTCACTGAGCCTGTCGAAGTGCTACGCCGTGAGGGTGCGGTTGAGGCGCTCGGTCGCGGTGTCCATGTGGTGCTGCATCGCAGCCGTGGCCGCCGCGGGGTCGCCCGACATGATCGCCTCGTAGACGGCCTCGTGCTCCTCGAAGGCGCGCTGGGCGTCGACGTCATCGTGGATGCCGCGCTCCACCCAGATGCGGAGGAGCGAGCGGATGCTCTGCAGGAGGTCGGAGAGCACGCGGTTCCCGGTGGCCGAGGCGAGCTCCAGGTGGAACTTCAGGTCGGCCTCGATGAACTTGGTGCGATTGGCGCCCGCCTCGCTCATGGCGGTGAGGTGGTTGCGCAGCCGGTTGCGTGCCATGTCGTCCATGCGCGTCGCGGCGAGGCCAGCAGCGAAGACCTCCAGCTGACCGCGCACCTCGATGAGTTCGCGGGTCCGCGGCTCGCCGAGCATGAGGCCCCAGCTGAGCGTCTCGGGGAGGAGCTCGGAGACGCTGCCGCGGAGGTAGGTGCCGCTGCCCGGGCGGACGTCGACGACGCCCAGGATCTCGAGCGCCGCCAGGGCCTCACGGACGGCGGACCGCCCGATGCCGAGGGACGCGGCGAGCTGACGCTCCGGTGGGAGGCGGGTCCCCGGGGCGATCTCACCGCTCGTGAAGTGGTCGAGCAGGCGCTTCGCGACGGCGGAGACGGCGGATCCCACGGCGACCGGTCCGAGGCTGGACGAGATGTCGTCGGTCGGCCGATCCGGGAACGCAGGCATGGGTTCACTGTATCGCGGCGGGTCGGCATGCCCGGAGCCCACTGCTTGAATTGGTCAACCGGTTGATGTATCGTTCATTCCGGTCCGGCCCGGACCACGCCCTGCCCGCGGCATCGATGCCGCCCACCCGAGGAGTCATAGTGGACACCACCGCCCCCGCGGCCAACCCGGCTGTCGAGCGATCAGCCATCCGGAAGGTCTCGATCCGTCTCGTGCCGTTCGTGGCGCTGATGTTCTTCATCAACTACCTGGACCGCACCGCGATCGGCTTCGCCGCCCCCAACGGCATGAACGAGGACCTCGCGCTCTCCGCCGCCCAGTTCGGCTTCGCGTCCGGCGTCTTCTTCATCGGCTACATCCTGCTCGAGGTGCCCAGCAACCTCGCGCTCAACAAGTTCGGTGCCCGCCGCTGGCTCGCCCGCATCATGGTCACCTGGGGTATCGTCGCGGTCCTGTTCACCTGGGTCGCCAACTTCGAGCAGCTCGCGATCCTCCGCTTCGTGCTCGGTGTCGCCGAAGCCGGTTTCTTCCCCGGAGCGATCCTCTTCCTGAGCCTCTGGGTCCCGGCCAAGCACCGCAGTAAGATCCTCGCCCTCTTCTACCTGGCGCAGCCGCTCACCACCGTCATCGGCGCACCCCTCGCCGGGTGGCTCATCGGTCAGCACGGCGTGTTCTTCGGTCTCGAGGGCTGGCGCTTCATGTTCCTCGGCGTCGGGCTCCCGGCCATCCTCATCGGTGTCATCGCCTGGTTCTACCTGAAGGACCGTCCGTCCGAGGCCAAGTGGCTCACCCCCGAGGAGCAGACCTGGCTCACCGCGGCTCTCGCACACGAGAAGGCCACCACCGAGCAGAAGCAGGGCCACGTCAGCCTCAAGCACGCGTTCACGAGCGGTCGCGTCTGGATGCTCGCGTTCATCTACTTCGGCTTCATCTACGGCCTCTACGCGCTCGGCTTCTTCCTCCCCACGATCATCGAGGGCTTCCAGGAGACGTTCGGAACCGAGTTCAACGTCATGCAGAAGGGCCTCATCACGGCGATCCCGTACGTGCCGGCCGCCATCGCCCTGTACTTCTGGTCTCGTGACGCGACGCGCCGTGGCCTGAAGACCTGGCACATCGTGATCCCCGCGATCGTCGGTGCCGTGAGCATCCCGCTCGCGCTCTTCGCCAACTCGCCCGCCCTCACCATCGCGATCATCGCGGTCACCGCCATGGCGATCTTCGCCGCGCTGCCGAACTTCTGGACGCTGCCCACGCAGTTCCTCACCGGTGCGGCAGCGGCCGCTGGTATCGCGCTCATCAACACGGTCGGCAACCTCGCCGGGTTCTCGGCGCCGTACATCACCGGTGCCGTCGCGGACCTCACCAAGGTCGGCGACACCCCGCAGTACGTCGTCCCGATGTTCATCGTCGGTGGCTTCATGATGATCTCCGCCACGCTCATGGTGATCCTCTCGAAGCAGCGGAGCTCTCGCGAGCTGCGCGTCTCGCACGACGACCTCACGGGTAAGACCCGATGACGCGCCTCTTCAACGACCCGGCGGACTTCGCCGATGAGATGATCGACGGCTTCGTCGCCGCGAACCGTGACCAGGTCCGGCGCGTGACCGGTGGTGTCGTCCGGAGCACCCGGACGCCCGAGGGCACGGTCGCGCTCGTCATCGGCGGTGGCTCCGGCCACTACCCGGCGTTCGGCGGCATCGTCGGCCAGGGCCTCGCGCACGGTGCGGCGATGGGCAACCTGTTCGCGTCGCCGTCCGCCCATCAGGTCGAGTCGGTCGCGAAGGCGGCGCAGCGCGGGGGCGGCGTCCTCCTCAGCTACGGCAACTACGCGGGCGACGTGCTCCACTTCACCCAGGCGCAGGACGCGCTGAATGCGGCGGGCATCCCCACCCGCAGCGTCGCCGTCACCGACGACATCTCGAGCGCGCCCCTCGCCGAGAAACACAAGCGTCGCGGTATCGCGGGCGACCTCACCGTCTTCAAGTCGGCCGCCGCCGCGGCCGAGGCGGGCTACGACCTCGACGAGGTCGTCCGCGTCGCCACCCACGCGAACGAGCGCACCCGGTCCTTCGGCGTCGCGTTCAGCGGCTGCACCCTGCCGGGCGCGACCGAGCCGCTGTTCACCGTGCCCGAGGGGCGCATGGCGGTCGGCATGGGCATCCACGGCGAGCCCGGCATCGACGAGACCGACGTGCCGACGGCCGATGAACTCGCCACGCTGCTCGTCTCCTCGCTGCTCGCGGAACTGCCCGAGGGTGTCTCCGAGGCCACCGGCGCTCGCGTCGGCGTCATCCTCAACGGCCTCGGCTCGGTGAAGTACGAGGAACTGTTCGTCGTCTACCGTGCGGTCGCCGCGCAGCTCGAGGCCGCAGGGGTGGAGATCGTCGACCCCGAGGTCGGCGAGCTCGTCACGAGCTTCGACATGGCCGGCGTCTCGCTCACGCTCTTCTGGTTGGACGAGGAGCTCGAGGGCTTCTGGGCTGCCGGTGCCGACACCCCCGCCTACCGCAAGGGCGTCGTCGCAGCGGCCGAACAGCTCGACCCGTCGGAGATCGTCGCCGAGACGGCTGCCGAGATCCCCGCCGCCTCCGACGCGTCCCGGGCCGCCGCCGCGGTCGTGGTCGAGGCCCTCGACGCGCTCGTCCAGGTCATCGACACGAACGTCGAGGAGCTCGGCCGGATCGACGCCGTCGCGGGCGACGGTGACCACGGCATCGGCATGCAGCGCGGTGCTCGTGCCGCCGTCACCGCCGCACACGCCGCCGCCGATGCCGGGGCCGGTGCCCACACCGTCCTGCACCTGGCCGGCGACGCCTGGGCGGACCGCGCCGGCGGCACGTCCGGTGCCCTGTGGGGCCTCGCGCTCCGCTCGGTCGGAACCGCCCTCGGTGACGAGGCCGCACCAGGGCGCACCGACGTCGCGACCGGCGTGCAGGCCGCGGTCGACGGCATCATGTCGTTCGGCAAGGCCGAGGTCGGACAGAAGACGATGGTCGACGCGCTCGTGCCGTTCACCACCACGTTGCGTGCAGCCGTCGCCGACGGTTCCGACCTCGTCGCCGCTTGGACGACCGCCGCTGCGGCTGCCTCGACCGCTGCCGCTGAGACCGCGGACCTCCTGCCGAAGATGGGCCGCGCCCGTCCGCACGCGGAGAAGAGCCTCGGTACGGTCGACGCCGGTGCCTACTCGTTCGGCCTCATCGTCACGGCGATCGTCCCCGTCCTCGAGCGCGCCGCCGGCACCACTACGCCGGACGGCTCCACCAGCACCACCACCAACGAAGGAGTACACGCATGACCGATCAGCTGCGCATCGTCATCGGCTCGGATGACGCCGGGTTCGACTACAAGGAGATCGTCAAGCGCGACCTCGAGCAGCACGACGGCGTCGCCTCGCTCGTCGACGTGGGCGTGGACGCCGACGGCCACACCGCCTACCCGCGCGTCGCGATCGCCGCAGCGGAACTCGTCGCGTCCGGCCAGGCCGACCGCGCGCTCCTCTTCTGCGGCACCGGTCTGGGCGTCGCGATCGCCGCCAACAAGGTCGCCGGCATCCGCGCCGTCACGGCACACGACAGCTTCTCGGTCGAGCGCGGTGTCCTCAGCAACAACGCGCAGGTCCTGACGATGGGCCAGCGCGTCATCGGCATCGAGCTCGCCCGCCGCCTCGTCCGCGAGTGGCTCACCTACCGCTTCGACGAGACCAGCGCGAGTGCCGAGAAGGTCGCCGTCATCGGTGAGTACGAGGCGACGGGCTCCTGCTGATGACCGCCTCCCCGTCGACCGCGCCCAGGTCGACCGCGCCCCGCGTGGTCGGCGTGAGCCTGAAGATGTACTTCGGCCACGCGCAGACCCTCGAGTGGATCGAGCAGGTCGGCGCCTTGGCCCGTCGGCACGAGGCCGTGGTCGATGGTCGCGTGCGACTGTTCGTCATCCCCGGCTACCTCGCGGTCGCGCCGTCGGTGGCGGCCCTCGCCGGGACGGGCGTGCTGGTCGGAGCGCAGGACCTCGCGAGCGCGGACCGTGGCGCGTTCACCGGTGAGGTCGGCGGCCCCGAGCTCGCCGAGGTCGGCGTCGCCGTGGTCGAGGTCGGCCACGCGGAACGCCGCTCCCTCTTCGGCGAGACCGACGAGGTCGTCGCCGAGAAGACCGCCGCCGCCCTGCGCAACGGCATCTCGCCCGTGCTCTGCATCGGCGAGGTCGAGCGCACGACGCCCGAAGCGGCTGCGACGGAGTGCGTGCGCCAGCTGGACTCCGCGCTCGCCGACGCCGTGGCGGGACCGGTGATCGTCGCCTACGAGCCCGTCTGGGCGATCGGTGCGGCTGAACCCGCGTCTGCCGAGTACGTGCGAGCCGTCGGCGCGATCCTGAAGCAATCGATCACCGCGCGACCCGATCGTGTCGGCAGCTCCGTCATCTACGGCGGCAGTGCGGGTCCCGGTCTGCTGACCGCGCTCGGAGACGACGTCGACGGTGTGTTCCTCGGGCGCTTCGCCCACGACGTCGCGGCGCTCGAGGCCGTGCTCGACGAGGCCCTTCGACAGGCTCAGGATGGCACCCTCCGACAGGCTCAGGGACCGAGGACAGCATGATCGGCTTCGGCACCTACACCTTCTTCTGGGAGGGCTCCGAGCTCGCTCCCGAGCGCTTGAGCGTCATCGGCATGATCGAGCGCACGGCCGACGCCGGCGTCGAGCTCTTCCAGATCTGCGACGACGCCCGCATCGAGTCGATGTCCGACGAGGAACTGCGCCGGATCGCCGAGGTCGCCCGCGAGCGCGGGGTCGCCCTCGAACTCGGGACGAAGGGGATCGCGGTCGCGCACCTCGAACGCTTCCTCCACATCGCCACCGTGCTGGGCGCGAAGCTCCTGCGCAGCATGGCGACCTCCGGCGACGACCGGCCGTCACACACCGACGCCGTCGATCGACTCCGCACGGTGCTTCCGGCGTTCGAGGCGGCCGGCGTGACGATCGCACTCGAGACCTACGAGCAGCTGTCGTCGCAGGAGCTCGTCGACCTCGTGACCGCCGTCGACCACCCGAACCTCGGCATCTGCCTCGACCCCGCCAACACCGTCGCCCGGCTCGAACACCCGAGTGACGTCATCGAGCGCACCGCTCCGTACGTCCGCAACATCCACGTCAAGGACTTCGCATTCACCCGCCGGGGCGGCTGGGTCGGCTTCACCCTCGAGGGTGCCCCGCTCGGCACCGGCCTGCTCGACTACCCAGCCCTCACCGCCGTCGTCCGACCGGACGAGCGCGGCGTCAACCAGATCATCGAACACTGGCTCCCGCTCGGGGACTCCATCACGGAGACGATCGAGCTCGAGCGCACGTGGACCGCACACAACCTGCAGTACCTGAGAGAAGGAAGATCATGACCGACACCACCACCGTCGCGGACCAGCTCACCATCGCCGTCATCGGCGCGGGCGGCAAGATGGGCATGCGCGTCTCCAACAACCTCGTGAAGACCAACCACACCGTCTTCTACAGCGAGGTGTCGCCCGCCGGCCAGGAGCGTGTGACCGAGGCCGGCCGCGAGCTCACCGAGACCGACGCGGCCGTCACCGACGCCGACGTCGTCATCCTCGCCGTCCCGGACCTCGCCCTGAAGGCCGTGTCCGCCGGCGTCGTCCCGCTCATGAAGTCGGGCGCCGTGCTCCTCACGCTCGACCCGGCCGCCGCGTACGCGGGTCTGCTGACGCGTCGCGACGACGTCATCCAGGCCGTCACGCACCCCTGCCACCCGTCGGTCTTCGTCGAGCGCCACACGCCCGAGGAGTACGCGGACACCTTCGGTGGCATCGCCGCCCTCCAGGACGCCATCGCCGCGATCGAGTCCGACGACGCCGAGAAGCAGGCGCAGGTCGAGGCCGTCGTCCGGGCGATCTTCGCCCCCGTCGGCGAGGTCCACTGGGTCACGGTCAAGCAGCTCGCGCAGCTCGAACCGACCCTCGTGGAGACGATCGCCTGCATGATCGGCGCGCTCCTCAAGGAGTCGCTCGACGAGGCCGTCAACACCATGGGCGTGCCGGAGCCGGCCGCCCGCGCGATCCTCCTCGGCCACACGCAGGTCGCCCTCGCGAACTCGCTCAAGGGCGACAACCCGTTCTCCGACGCGTGCCTCATCGCGATGGACTACGGCCGCAGCGCGATCATCAAGGACGACTGGAAGAAGGTCTTCCAGGACGACGAGCTCGACAAGAACCTCGCCGCCATGCTCCACCTCGACAAGATCGAGCGGTAGCCCGCTTCCCCAACTGTTCGCAATTCAGGACGTGCCCGGCGCGTCGGCCCGCTCCCTCCCCCGATCCGGGTCGGCGCGCCGCGGCCGTCCTGAATTGCGAACGTCACATGCGGTCAACCGGTTGTGCCGGATAGGCTGCAGACGACCCGATGTCGCACCCGCGACAGCCATTGCGACACCCGAGACGACACCCGCGACACCACCCCCGCAACACCGCACGAGAGACAGGCGACGATGACTGGACGACTTGCAGGAAAGACCGCGCTCGTGACGGGTGCCGGATCGGGGATCGGACGTTCGGTCGCCGAGCGGTTCGCTCGTGAGGATGCCGCCGTCGTCTTCTCCGACCGCGACATCCAGGCCGCCCGTGATGCGGCGGCACCCTTCCCGACCGCTATCGCCGTGCGACTCGACATCGCCGACGAAGCGAGCGTCGAGGCCGCCTTCGCGGTCATGGACGCCGCCGGCAAGACCCCGGACGTCGTCGTCGCGAACGCCGGCGTACAGCTCTTCGGCCAGGACGCGAAGATCGCCGACCTCGACCTCGAGGTCTGGCAGCGCACGGTCGACATCAACCTCACCGGCACCTTCCTCACGACCAAGCACGCCGTCCGCGCCATGCTCGGCCGCGGCGGCTCGATCATCCTCACGGGCAGCCCGACCGGGCTCAACGGCGAGGGCGCCGACTTCACGGCATACAGCTCCACGAAGGCCGGGATCCACGGCCTCGGCCGGACCGTCGCCGCGGCCTACGCCGATCAGGGCATCCGCGTGAACACCGTCGTCCCCGGCTACACGGAGACCCCGCTCGTCACCGCGATCTCCGGCGACCCGGAGTCGCGTGCCGCCATCGTCGGGCGCATCCCGCTCGGTCGTCCCGGCCAGGCCTCGGACGTCGAGGGCATCATGGTGTACCTCGCCAGCGACGAGTCGAGCTTCGCCACCGGAGCGACCTTCCGGGTCGACGGCGGCATGACGAGCCTCTGAGCCGACGATCATGACCTCGCGTTCGGGAACCGCCTTCCGCGTCGCATCCGACCTCCTGCTCGACCGCGAGCGTGACGCCCTCGCCGTCGGCCGGGGGCCCTGGTCGGCCTCGCTCCGCGGCTCGGAGCTCGACGACATCGCCTTCGACGGCGAGCCCGTGCTGCGCAGCATCCGCTTCGTCGTCCGCGACCAGGACTGGAAGACACTGCCCGTCATCGTCGACGCGGTCGACCGCACGACGAGCGGCCTGGCCCTGCGCGGCCGGGTCGGCGACGATGGCGAGACCGTCGCCTGGTCCCTGTCGGTCGACCTCGGAGCGTCGACACTGCGGGTCGCCGTCCGGGCCGAGGTGACCGCCGCGTTCCGGCGCGCGCGCATCGGTCTCATCGTGCTGCAGTCACCGGCGCTCGCCGGCACCGAGCTCGTCGTCGGCCACCCGGAGGGGTCCACGACGACCGTGCGCCTCCCGGAGCACGTCGCTCCGCATCAGCCGGCGATCCGCATCGGGTCCCTCGCCTGGACCGGCGACCGCGTCGCGACCACGGTCCGCTTCAGCGGTGACGTCTTCGAGATGGAGGACCAGCGCAACTGGACCGACGCCTCGTTCAAGACCTATTCGACGCCCCTCTCGCTGCCGTTCCCCGTCGCACTGGCGGTCGGTGACGTCGTGGAGCAGTCCGTCGAGGTCAGCTGTGCACGGGTCGGCGCTGCCGAGCCAGCCGACGCCCCACTGGCGACGCCGCTCGCCGTCACCGTCGTGTCCGAGACAGAGCTCGCGGGGCAACGAGAGGACCCGGTCCCTGAGCCTGTCGAAGGGCGGATCGGCGCACCACTCGACGGCACCATCCCCACGATCTGGACCTCGGTGTCGAGTGACGCCGACGGCGGCCGCGCGGGCGCCGAGATCCCGGACACGATCACCGGGATCCTCGTGGAGATCGACCCGACGAACCAGGACTGGCCGGCCATCCTCGATCGCGCCGTGCGCCAGGCCGGCGGCGGGCCCCTCGACCTCCGACTCGTGCTCGGGACGGGCGAGGAGGCCGAGCCGGTGCTGCGGCGGCTGCGTGACGCGGCCGTGCCCGTCGTGCGCGTCGGGGCGTTCCATCGCCGGACCCACCTCTCGGAGGTCACGCTGTTGACCGCGCTCGGCGAGGTCCTGCGAACCCTGTGGGCCGAGGTCCCGACGCCGCAGCCCGAGCTCGTCGGCGGCACGCGCGCGCACTTCACGGAGCTCAACCGCAACCACGCGCGTCTCGAGCGCTGGGTGGGCCCGGTGGCCTTCAGCATCACGCCGTTCATGCACGACCGTGGCGGGCACCAGCTCGTCGAATCGCTCGGCATGCAGGCGGTCGTCGTGGCGGACGCCGTGAGGATCGCCGATGGCCGCCCGCTGCACGTCGGGCCGGTCACGCTCGGCGCCCGCTACAACGCGGTCGCGACCACGCGGGCCAGCGCCGGTGACTCCCGCGACTCGGAACTCCGCGCGGGCTTCGGTGCCGAGCACGTACCCGGCGCGACGGATTGTCGGCAGTCGGCGGAGGCGCTCGGTGCCTGGGTCGTCGGCAGTGTCGCGGCGCTGGCCGTCTCCGGGGTCGAATCGTTGTCGTACTTCGAGGCGACCGGACCGCGTGGGCTCGTCGCGGCCGACGGGACGCTCACGGCTGCCGGCCGGGTGCTCGGGTGGATCGCCGAGCTCAGCGGACGGCAGCGCGTCGCGGTCGAGATCGGCGGGGTGTCGCTCGGTGCCGGGTCGTCCGTCGCCGGGCCACCCGTCTCGTCGGCCGGTGTGACCGCGATCGCCGCCGTCGATGCCGCAGGCGAGACCGTCGTGATCCTCGGCAACCTCGGCGAGACACCAGTGCGGGTCATCCTGACCGGCGCGTCCGAGCCGCGCGCCGTGGACCTCGCTGCGGGTGCGGTCGCCCGGGTCGTCATCACGGCTCCCGTCCCCGGTTCGTAACTCCTGCATCCCGGGCGCGTACCCGGGGCCGGGCTGCTCCTGGGCGGTGTTCTGACCGACCAGCAGGAGTTGTGCGCAGCGCATCCCGGTCGCAGCGCCTCAGTCGGCAGGACGCCTCGCCGAGCTTCCCGCGGGTTCACAACTCCTGCAGTTCGTCGCAGGAGCGCAGCAGCATGCCGGGGCTGAGCCGATCTGCGAACGCACGACCGACGCGAGCAGGAGTTGTGAACCGGCGGGAGGGCTCAGACGAGCGTGCGGCGCAGGATGGCGAGGTCGAGCCAGCGGCCGAACTTCGTCCCGACTTCCGGCAGCAGGCCGACCTGCTCGAACCCGAGCTTCGTGTGCAGGGCGATCGATGCGGTGTTCTCGGCCTCGATGAGGGCGAGCATGACGTGATGGCCGTCGGCCGTGGCACGTTCCAGCAACTCGACCATGAGCGCCTTGCCGAGGCCGCGCCCCTGTGCGTCCGGGTGCACGTACACGGAGTTCTCGACGGTGTGGCGGTACCCGTCCTTCGCGGCGTACGGACCGTAACTGCCGTAGGCGAGGACGTCACCCTTGGGGAGGGCGTCGTCGGGGCCGTCGGCGACGGCGACGAGCGCGACCCGGCCCGGCTCCTGGTGGCGCGCGAGCCATGCCTCGCGCTCGGCGAGGTCGGGCGTGACCTCGGTCCAGATCGCGACACCGTTCGCGACGGCGTCGGTGTGGATGGCGAGGACGCCAGGCAGGTCGGCGGGTTCGGCGAGACGGATGCGCATACATCGATCGTAGAGTGCCCTTCGACGAGCTCAGGGACCGGCGGTGTCGGGCTCGGGGGCCTGGCGCCCGCGACGGGTAGATTCGAGGCATGTCCTCCTCCACACCGCTCCCGATGGAGCAGCTCACCGCCGTCCTGAACGCCGAAGTCGCCCGCTACGCCGCGCGCGGTTGGACGGTGTCGTCGGTGCAGGGCCAGCAGGCCGTGCTGCAGCGACAGAAGCGCATCGGTTGGTTCTGGAACCTGATCCTGACGCTCCTCACCGGCGGGCTCTGGCTCATCGTCGTGATCATCCGCGTCGTGAACCGCAAGGTCGAGTCGCTCATCGTGACGGTCGACGCCTACGGTCGCATCTCCACGCGACGCTGACGGTCGGAGCATGGGCGAGCGCGGAGAGAGCGATTCCCGGGATTCCGACGCCAGAGCTGCCATCGCCGCCGAGCGAGCCCGCGTCCAGCGGCGGACACTCACGGTCGTCGTCATCAGCCAGGTCCTCGGCGGCGCCGGTCTCGCCGCCGGGGTGACGGTCGGGGCGCTCCTCGTGCAGGACGTCCTCGGCAGCATGAGCCTCGCGGGCGTCGCAGCCGCGCTCCTCACCCTCGGCTCCGCGCTCACCGCCTTCCTCGTCGGGCGCGTCACCCAGCGGCTCGGCCGGCGCATCGGGCTCGGACTCGGATTCGCGGCGGGCGGCGTCGGTGCGATCGGAGTGGTCGTGGCCGCCACCACCGCACTGGTGCCGCTGCTCTTCCTGTCGCTCTTCGTCTACGGCGCTGGCACGGCCACCAACCTCCAGGCGCGCTACGCCGGCACCGACCTCGCGACCCCGGCCCGACGTGGTTCGGCGATCAGCGTCGCGATGGTGTCGACGACACTCGGCGCCGTCGCCGGACCCAACCTCGTCGAGCCGTTGGGGGCGTTCGCGACCGGCCTCGGACTGCCGTCGCTCGCCGGGCCGTTCCTGCTCGCCGCGGTCGCCTACGTCGCGGCCGGGACGGCGTTGCTCGTGCTGCTCAGACCCGACCCGTTCCTCCTCGCCCGCCGTCTCGACGCCGAGCTCGCGCAGCTGGAGGTGGAGCAGACCGCCGCGGAGCAGGCGGGGTCGAAGCAGGCATCTCCGACGACCGCCGCACGCCCGCGTCCCGGCGTCGGTGCCTACGTCGGCGCCGCGGTCATGGTGGTCACGCAGATCGCCATGGTGGCGGTGATGACCATGACCCCGGTGCACATGCGCGCCCACCACCACGGCCTCGGCGAGGTCGGACTCGTGATCGGGATCCACATCGCCGCGATGTACCTCCCCTCGCTCGTGACCGGTGTCCTCGTCGACCGGATCGGCCGCACCCCGATGGCGATCGCCGCCGGCGTGACCCTCCTGCTCGCCGGTGTCACGGGAGCACTCGCGCCGGCGGACTCGCTCGGCCTCCTCATCCTGGCGCTCGCCCTCCTCGGACTCGGCTGGAACTTCGGGCTCATCGCGGGCACCGCGCTCGTCGTCGACCACACGGTGCCCGTCAACCGGGCACGCACCCAGGGCACGCTCGACGTCCTCATCGCGCTCGCCGGTGCCGGAGCCGGCGTCATGTCCGGCGTCGTGATGGCGGGTGTCGGCTACGGCGCGCTGTCGATCGCGGGAGGCGTGCTGGCCCTCCTGCTCATCCCCGTGCTGCTCTGGGCCCGGCGGGTCACCCCACGCACAGCGGTGAGCTGAGGGCGCGCGAGCTACTCCGCTGCGGCCGGAACGCGCACGGTGAGGGCACCCGGCTCGATCCAGGTGTTGATCGCGATGGCCTTGCCGAAGCCGTCGCCGTCGAGTTCGATCTCCTCCGGCTTCGACATCCGGGCGACGAATCGCTTCGCCGTGCCGTACTGGAGGTCGTCGTCGTCCTTCTTCTTGCCGGCCAACGCCCGGCCGGTCTTCGTCCGTCGCAGGACACCGTTCACCCACGCGACTTTCGCCCAGATGCGGATCCAGCCGAGGATCCCACCGGGGCGCATGAACATGAGGTCGAACAGTCCGTCGTCGACGACCGCGTCCGGCAGCAGCAGGATGTTGGCGGGCAGCGAGCCGCAGTTGCCGATGATGACGGTGTGCACGGTGGCGCGCACCTGCGGCTCGTCGTCGATCCGGAACCGGAGGTGCAGCTCGTCCGGATCGCGCAGCGACTTCACGATCGCGTCGACGTAGGCGGCCCAGCCGGCCTTCGCCTTGAGGTCGTCGTCGGTGTTCTTGATCATCTTCGCGTCGATGCCCATGCCGGCCATGACGACGAACACGTGGCGGTCGCGTGAGTGGTCGGCGCGCTCGATGTCGATGACACCGAGGTCGATCGCCTTGTCCTCGCCGGTGAACGCCGCGATGACGGAGCCGGGCAGGTCGTTGAGGGTGAGGTCGAGGTTGCGCGCGAGCAGGTTGCCGGTGCCGGACGGCAGCAACGCGAGGGGGATGTCGCTCCCGCGCAGGGCCTCCGAGACCGCGCGGACCGTGCCGTCGCCGCCGGCCGCGATGACGAGGTCGACCTTCGCGGCGATCGCCTCGGCGGTGACGCCCTGGCCCACATCCTCCACCGACGTCTCGAACCAGAGCGACTCGCCCCAGCCCGCATCGGCGGCGGACCGTTCGACCGATTCGCGGAGCACGTCGAGGTCGACCTTCACGGGGTTGTAGATGACGGCGGCGATCTTGGTCGCCGTCGTGTCGCTCGGCGCGGTCGTGCTCTCAGGTGTCGTCATCCGATCAGCATAGGAGCGGAGGCAGGCGCGAGGGGGATCCGGTCCGTGGGTTGACGTGGCACGTGGGTTCTGCAGGCGGCGGAAGAGTATCGTTGAGTCCTTGCAGGCACCGTCCATGCCCGCCACGAACGCAGTGTCCGCGGCGGCCTCCCCATCGTGATTGCGACATCGTGAAGATCCTCTCCATCCAGTCAGCCGTGGCCTACGGGCACGTCGGCAACTCCGCGGCCGTGTTCCCCCTCCAGCGCATCGGCGTCGAGGTGATCCCGGTCAACACGGTGAACTTCTCGAACCACACCGGGTACGGCGCGTGGCGCGGCCCGCTCATCTCGCCCGAGCAGGTCGGCGAGGTCATCACGGGTGTCGAGGAGCGCGGAGCGTTCCCGCAGATCGACGTCGTGCTCTCGGGCTACCAGGGCGGCGTCGGCATCGGCGACGTCATCGTGGATGCGGTGCAGCGCGTCAAGGCGGCGAACCCCGACGCGCTGTACGCGTGCGACCCGGTCATGGGCAACGCGAAGTCCGGCTGCTTCGTCGCCCCGGAGATCCCCGACCTGCTGCGCGACCGCGTCGTGCCGAACGCCGACATCATCACGCCGAACCAGTTCGAGCTGGGTTTCCTCACGGGCACCGAGCCCGCTTCGCTCGAGTCCACGTTGGCGTCGGTCGAGTTGGCCCGCGCGATGGGCCCGTCGGTCGTCCTGGTGACGAGCGTCGAGCGTCCCGACCGCGACCCCGAGACGATCGAGATGCTCGTCGTGGACGACGCCGGTCGGTGGATCGTCCAGACGCCGCTGCTGCCGTTCAAGGCGAACGGTTCCGGTGACGTCACGGCGGCGCTGTTCGCCGCGCACTACGGCGAGACCCGCGACGCGAAGCTCGCCCTGGAGCGCACGGCGTCGAGTGTGTTCGACCTCGTCGAGCTCACGTACCGCTCGGGCCAGCGCGAGTTGCAGCTCGTCGAGGCACAGGAGTTCTACGCGAACCCGCGGATGCAGTTCACCGCGACGGCGGTCTGAGCCGGTGAGTCGCCCGGATCTGTTCGGAGCCGGGCGATCTCCGTGCAGTTCTGGGCGACTCAGCGACCCACGCTCAGCGCACGGCGCGGCAGGCGAGATGGAGCGCGAGGCGCACCTCCGGGTCCGCCATGTCGACGCCGAGGAGCTCCTGCGCGCGAGTGATCCGCGTCGCGACGGTGTTGCGGTGCAGCCCGAGTGCGGCCGCCGTCGGCGCGACCGCGGACTCGTGGTCGAGGTAGGCCGACAGCGTCGTCAGCAGCTCGCCGTTGCCGGTCTGCAACGGGGCGAGGAGCGAGCGTGCCGCCGGGACGAAGGTGTCGTTGCCGGTCCACGCGAGCAGCAGCTGTTCCAGGCCGAGGCCGTCCACCCGCACGAACCAGCCCGTCGTCGACCGGTTCGCGGCGATGCGCACCGCGTCGGACGCCTCCCCGAGTGACGACGTCAAGCCCGCCGATCCGCTCGCCAGCGACCCGACGGCCGTCGCGACGTTGAACGAGCGCCGCGCCTCAACGTGCAGGTCGCGGAGCGCGGCGATGTACCGCTCGATCTGCGGCGGCTCCGGCGGTTCGGCGAAGGTCAGCCAACCGCTCACCCCGCGCCCGCTCGTCGTCGCGTGGGAGTCCACGGCGATCCGACCGAGCGCGCCGGTGACGAAGCGGAGGAGTTGCAGGGCGTCCACCCGGCTCCGGCCGACGATGCGGAACGCGAGGTGGTAGCCGGTCGTCCGCCAGCCCCGCTCGAGCATGCGACGTTCGACGTCGGGGTCGGGGCGGCCTCGGAGGTCCACGAAGTCCCGCAGGACGCCGGACGACACGGACGCGTCACTGACCTCGGCCACCTCGTCGATGAGGATCCGCGCCGCGACGGCGGGCATGGCGACCTCGGCGGCGACCGCGAGCGCACTCAGCTGTCGGTCGTCGAGTCCGTCCCCGAAGAACGCGACCCGGAGGCCCTCCCGACTCGGGCTGTCCACCCGGACCGATGCCGCCGCGCTACGCCCGGCCTTCGTCAGGTCGACCCAGGGGCCGAAGTCGATCGCCGCGTGCACCTCGGACGGCAGCCGCCCGCCGGCCTCGAGCAGGACCCCCTCACCGTCGATGAGGGCGATCCCGTGGCCGATACTCGTCGAGAGGTGGCGGAGCAGGTCGGCGAGGCCCTCGGCGTGGTACTCGATGGACTGCGCGACCTTGCGGACGTACCCGAGGGTCAGGGAGTCGCGGGCCTCGACGAGCTGCCAACACGCCTTCGCGAGCAGCATCGGTCGGTCGACGTGCAGGAGCGAGAAGCCGAGTCGGTCGGCGAGCGCGCGCGTCCCCGCGCCGAAGCCGTCGGCCTCCGGGATCGCCAGGGCGAGGAAGCCACGATCCCGGGTGCGACGGACGAGCGCATCCTGCTGCCACGGCCTCGTGGGTGGGACGCCGGTCACCACGGCGAGTCGACCGGCGCCGTCCTCGGGGAGGGCCGCCTCGTTCGTCTCGACCACCACGCCGGCCCAATTGGCGTCGGCCGGGCCGGCGACGAGCCGCACGCCACCATTGTCGGGGTGGGCGAGGAGCGCGCCCAGCTGCAGGCGATCGCTCATGCCGGGACCTCGTCGGTTCGGACCTCGTCGAGCTCGTCCAGGCCGTAGGCGGACGGGAGCACATGGCGGAGTCGCTCCGGGGAGCCGGACCACCAGTCCGGACCGTCGACCCGGATGACGGCGACGTGCCTCGCCATCGAGACCGCCGTGACCTCGAGGATGTCCCGGGAGACCGCGTCGACCACGACGATGAGGTCCGGCGCGGCGGCTTCGAGTCGTCCGTCCGTCATGAACGCGAGCGTCTCGGAGCGGGCGACGAGGCGGTGCAGCGCGCCACTGCTCCCGTCGATCCCGAAGGTGAGGACGTGCGGGTCCCGTGAGTCCGGCTCGATGCTGCTGACCCGACCCTCCGCGAGGAGCCGTCCACCCAGCGACTCGGCCAGTGCGGTCAGCGGGCCGTCGATCCGCGCGAGGAACGCTCCGCCCAGCTCGAGTGCCCGGGCGGCGTTCCCGACGATGGCGTGCGCTCGGAGGTCGCCGACCGTGAAGCCCGCGAACACCATGCCGCCGCTCCCACCGGCCTGCACGATCGCCGCGCGGACGACGCGTTCGATGTCGAGGGCCCGCTCGGTCTCGACGAGGGCGACCCCGCCGGCACCGGTGTCGCAGGTGACGACGATGCCCGGGACCTCGTCCACGAGGATCGACATCTGGTCGAGCGAGGGGACGGCACGTCCGGTCAGGTCAGCGTCGACGATGGTCCGCCCCGCGGCGAACGCGAAGGGGGTGAGTCCGTTGACGCCGCCACCCTCCAGCGAGCAGATGGCCGGGATACGGTGTCCGAGCCAGCGTTCCGCAGCTCCGATCAGCCGCCCGAACGGATCCGTGCCGGGGAGGCGCTCGCTGAGCAGCATCGTGGAACCGACGAAGCCGACGGCGAGACACGGGGTCTCCGGGTCGAGGTCGTCGACGCTGTGGAGGTCGAACGGCCAGGCGCGCTCGTCGCGGAGCGCCAGCTCGAGCATCGTCGTCGCGCCGCCACCTCCCGAGCCCAGGATCGCGAACCCCGTCGCCAGGGCGGGGAGGCGATCGCGCTCGAGAAGGGTCGGCATGCCCTCAGCCTAGGCTCGGACCGCCTGACCCGCGGCGAACGTATCCGCGGCTTCCGCAGCCGCCGCCTCGCCCTCGACCGGGACGAACGGCTCCGTGAGCCCGAACGCGCTCGGCCCGAACGCGCGCAGTGCGTCCGGCGTGCGCATGAGTGCCGGCGTCGAGATCCCGAGGACCCGCACGCGTTGGCCGTAGCGGAGGCCCTCCGTGGTGATCGGCTCGGCGGTCTCGTGGTCGACGATGCAGATGAGGTCCGGCACGATCGCGACGACCTCGCCGTTCCATCGGGCGATGAGGTTCTCGTTCTGGAACGAGATCTCGAGGCGTTCGGAGCTCGACGGGTCGGCCGACCAGATGACGGCCGTGCCCTTGGCGAAGCCCTCGGTGGTGCGGCGCTCGACGTCGGCCACCTTCCCGACGAACAGCTCCCGGACGTGGGAGTAGAGCGTCGTGGACAGGGTGTCGGCGATGGCGGCGAACGGCGAACGGTGTTCCTCGCGGGCGATCCGGATCGCCCGGCCGAGGGCCAGCGCCATCGAGATCGTCCGCGGTACCGCGGTGCGGCGCACGTCCGCCCCGCTCATCGCGTACTCGGCGATGTGGGCGACGCCGCCGAGGCGGATCGCGATGCCGCGCGCCAACCACTCCATCTGCCGGTCGTCGTCGCCGGTGTCGATGATCACGCGCTCGCCGCGTTCCCCGGCGATGGCGAGCGGCGAACCGTGCACGCCGTAGACCGCGAAGGTCTCCATGGAGAGCTCCGGGAAGGCCCGGCCCATGCCGTCGGCGTCGACGACCGGCAGCCCGGTCTCGGCGGCCACGATGAGCGGGATCATCGAGTTGATGCCACCGCACTCGATCGGCATGGTCGCGTCGGCGGTGCGCCCGAGGTGCTCCTCGAGCGTCCGTAGGGCGAGGGTCGGTTCGAAGCCGGCCGGGATCTTCTCGACCATGACCGTCGGAGCGCCCATCTGCGCGGTTGGGATGACGAAGAGGTCGTCGGCGAGCTCGTCGGGGTCGAGGATCGTGATGGAGCGGTCGCCGAGCACCTGTTTCACGAGCATCATGCCGATGTACGGGTCGCCTCCGCCGCCGGTCCCGAGGAGGGTGGCGCCTCGGGCGAGGTCGGGCAGGTCGTCCGCGGTCAGCGTCCAGCTCATGCGGCGACCTCCGGCGAGTCAGGCGCAGGCGTCTCGGCTGTGCCGTCGAAGCGGTGCGACGGCACCTCGTACCCGAAGTACCCCGGCCCGACCATCGCGAGCGCCTCGGGGCTGTGCCAGCGGTCGTCACTCGGTGCCGAGATCACGCGGACGCGCTGCCCGTAGCGGAGCCCCTCGGTGGTGATGGGCTCGCCGGAATCGTGCTCGAGCACCATGATGAGGTCGGGCGTCGTCACGAGGGTGACGCCGTCGAGTGCCGCCATGAGGTGCTCGTTCTGGAACGACAGTTCCAGGCTCGCGTCGACGCCGTCGATGCGGGCTCGACCGCGGGCGAACCCGGTGGTGGTCGCGCGCTCGACGTCGACGACCTTGCCGGAGAACAGCTCGCGACCGCCGAGCAGCCGCACGGTCCGATCCACAGGGTCGGCCTTCTCGGCTCGGGCCGCTTCGATGCCGTCGCCGATCTCGCGGCACAGCGACAGCGAATCGGCTACGAGCGCCTCGCGCGCCTGCGCACCGGACATCGGGAAGCCGGAGATCATGACCGAGCAGCCCATCTCGACACAGGCGACGCGGGCGATGCGTTCCGTCCAGCTGTTGTCGACGGTCGTGAGGACGCCCGTGTTCCCCTTCTCGTCGCTGAACGCGAGCGGGGAGGCGTCGATCCCGTACAGGGTCGGGAGCACCATCTGCAGCTCGGGGAAGGCCCGCCCCATCCCGTCGGCGTCGATGAGGGGGAGTCCGAGCGCTGCGGCCGCAGCGATCGGGATGGTCGAGTTCACGCCGCCGACCTCGGCGCACGCGATGTGCGTGACCGGGCGACCGAGGGACGCGCTGAGGGCGTGGACCGGTGCGACGACCTCGGTGAGGCTCGGCAGCTTCTCGACCATGACGGTCGGGGCGCCCATCATCGCGACGGTGAGGACGAGCGCGTCGTCGGGGACCTCGTCGAGGGTGACGACGGTGACGTCGCCGTGCTCGCGGAGCGCCTGCGCGGCGAGGAGCGCGCCGATGTACGGGTCGCCGCCACCGCCGGTCCCGAGGACGGCCGCGCCACGGGCGAGGCCGGGGATGAGCTCGGCCGAGATGGTCCAACTCATCGGAGGCCTCCCATGTCGAGGTCGCCGACGGCCTTCACCCGGATGCGCGTGGCGTTCCCCGGGAGATAGGGGATCGGGACCTCGTCGAAGTCGACGATCGCGACCGACGCGGGGGAGGCGCCGGCCGCGATCGCCTTGTCGATCGCCTCGGCACGGACCTCGGCGATCGCCTCCTCACGCCGGCCGGGTTCGATGGCGTAGACCTTGTCGATCTCGCCCCCGACCTGCGCGATGGAAGCACCGATGGCATTGGCCACGGCGTAGTTGTCGGGCCGGTGGACGGCGCCGAAGATGGGGAGTTCGTCGGAGAGCAGGATCGACCCGCCGCCGACCGCCACCACGGGGATCGGCTCTGGGGAGGTCCGCATGCGGTCGACGGCCTCGGCGATGCGTTCGCCGATCCGCTCGAGGACGCGCTCCACGAAGACCGGGTCGAGGTGCGCGACCTTCGACGCGTCGCCGATCGACGCGCGACCGGCGGCCACGGCGATGTCCGTCGCCGTGAGGGTGCTGCCGCCGAAGACGAGGGCCTCGGTCATGAGCTTGTACCCGACGGACGCCGGCCCGACCTCGGCGGTCTCCTCGTCGACGATGCTGCCGCCGCCGATCCCGATGGACAGGACGTCGGGCATGCGGAAGTTGGTGCGGATGCCGGCGACCTTGACCTCGTTCGCCGTCTCGCGAGGGAAGCCGTTGATCAGCAGCCCGATGTCCGCCGTGGTGCCGCCGATGTCGACGACCGCGCAGGTCGCGAGTCCGCTCGTCAGTGCCGCCCCGCGCATCGAGTTGGTGGGGCCTGAGGCGAAGGTCGCGACCGGGTAGAGGCGCACGTAGTCCTCGTCCATGAGCGTGCCGTCGTTCTGGCTGAGGAAGATGGGCGCCTCGATGCCCTGCTTCCGGACGGCGGCGGTGAGCCCATCGACGATCTCCGAGGCGAGCTCGCGCAGGGCTGCGTTGATGATCGTCGCGTTCTCGCGTTCCAGGAGGCCGATGCGCCCGATCTCGTGCGAGAGCGAGATGGCGACGTCCGGGCCGAGGACCTCGCCGACGATCCGCGCCGCCTCGACCTCGAGGTCGTGGTTGACGGGGCTGAAGACGGAGGAGATCGCGACGGAGCGGATGCCGTTCGCACGCATGTCCTCGGCGTGTGCCCGCAGCTCGTCGGGGTCGATCGGCGAGATGGGGCGTCCGTCGAACTCGTAGCCGCCGTGCGCGAGGTAGCTGCGTGCACTGATCGCCTCGACGAGCTCGGCCGGCCAGTCCACGAGGGGCGGCAACGCGCGGGTCGCCGGGAGCCCGAGCCGCAGTGCCGCGGTGGGTGCGAGCCGCTTGGCCTGCACGAGGGCGTTGATGAAGTGCGTCGTGCCGATCATCACCGCGGTGATCTGATCACCGTCGAAGTGGTGGCCGCTCCGCAGTTCGCCAATCGCCTGGACGATCCCGTCGGTCACGTCCGGGGTGGTCGCGTGCTTGACGGCCGCCAGGGTGGTGGTGCCGTCCATGAGCACGGCGTCGGTGTTGGTGCCGCCGACATCGATACCGATGTGCATATGAGGGGTTCGCTTTCTGTTGGTGCGGTGGAGCGGTGTGCGGTGGAACGGTCTGACGGGGTGGAACGGACGTCCCCCGGGTCAGCTCGAGGCGGTGGCGGGGCTGTCCGTCGTCACATCCGCCTCGATCTGCGAGGTGTGGGCGACGCCGACACCTCGGACCAGGCCGAGCTTGCCGGCGGCGATGTACAGCACCATCGAGAGGATGAGCGACAGGACGGCGGGGATGCCCCAGGTGACGAAGTAGCCGGTGATCGCGGACACGGCCCAGATGATGATGGTCGCCGGGACGATGCGCGGGGCGGTCGTGGGGAGGCGGCCCGAGGCGCGCGTCTCGTCGAGCTCGCCGCGCCAGCGCTTCACGATGAAGTACTCGGCGACCATGATGCCGGCGATGGGCGGGAAGGCGACGCCGAGGATGATGAGGAAGCCGGAGAACTGCCCGAGGATGCCGACCGCCGCGAGGATGGAGCCGACCACACCGAGCACGATGGTGGTGGTCACGCGGTTGAGGTTCTTGCCGAACGCGGTCGAGATGAAGTTGACCAGGCCGAGCGTCGACGAGTACAGGTTCCAGTCGTTGATCTTGAGCGTCCCGGTGATGACGATGATGAGGCCGATGAGGCCGACCGAGGACGTCACGATCGCGACGACGTTGCCAGAGGCGGCGGCGTGGGCGAGCAGGACGCCCGAGAGGCCGATGACGAACTCACCGAGCGAGACGCCGACGACGGTCTGCTTGATGACGTCGGCGCGGGACCGGTTGAACCGGGTCATGTCGGCGGTGATGATGGCGCCGACGATGAGGCCGCCAGCGACGATGCCGGTGCCGGCCCAGACGCTCATGGTGGGGCCGGGTGCCGGGCCGGTGACGAGTTCCATGAAGTCGTGCTGGGTGAGTTCGCTGATGATCGACCAGCCGACGAGGATGAGGAACAGCGGGACGGTGATGTTCGCGAGCCACTGCATGCCCTTGAACCCGTAGGCGACGATGGCGGTGACGGCGAGGCCGAAGATGAGGCTCCAGGCCCAGACCGGCATGAAGCCGGGGAGGAGGGCATCGAGCGACTCGGCGGAGATCGCGCTCTGGATGCCGAACCAGCCGATGAGGCTGATGCCGATCGCGAGTCCGACGAGTGACGCGCCGATCTCGCCGAAGCCGGTCCAGCGGGCGAGGAGGGCGGTGTTGAGGCCCTCCTTCTGGCCGATGATGCCGACGATGCACATGATCACCTCGAGGATGATCGAGCCGAGGAGCAGGGCGAGGAACGCCTCGCCGAAGGTCATGCTGTAGCCGAGGGTGGCGCCGAGGAGGAACTGGGACAGGGCCGACACCTGTCCGAAGCGCTGGACGGCGATGCCGAACCAGGGCTTCTGTGCGTCGGGACGGACGCGGGACAGGGCGAAGTCGTCTGCGTGTGCCATGCGAGCCATGCTGGTCTCCAGAAGTGGGGGGGAGGGAGCGGTGCGGGTGGCGGCAACGTTACTGACGGCTCGCCCGCAGCAGAATGTGCATGATGCAGGAATGTGCGAGCGATATCAGCACTCTGCATAGGCGCTCCGGTCCGCTGGCGCTCAGAGCGACGCTTGGATCACCTCGAAGGTGCGTGCGCCGTCGAGTGCCGCCATGTCGTGGCGGATGCCCGGGAACCGCGTGACGGTCCAGCCGAGCCGTTCGTACTGCTCGACGTCCGCTCGCGGAACGACGAGCTTCGCGTCGTCCGACAGCACCAGCGTCGAGGGGACGATCGGCGCCGACGGCGTCACCGGGTTCGCTGCGACGTCCTGCAGCACCTCCGCGATCATCGAGCGGTCCCACGCGGCATGGGCGGCCTCGGCGAGCGCGACGTTCGCGGGACCCGTCGCTGGGTCCGTGCGGTCGTAGAACCAGGCCAGGAGCCGCGGCAGCCCTGGGATGCTCCAGAACAGTCGTGCGCCGACGCCTCGGCCCGGCAGTTTCAGGCCGAACCCGGGATCGAGGTAGATCGCGTGCGCCGGGCGGAGCGGCGCCACGATGTCGATGAGGAGCCGCCCGCCGAGGGAGTGGCCGACGATCGCGTCGAGGCCGTTCGGCAACGTCTCGACGAGGTCGGCCGCGAGCGAGGTGATGTCGTACTGCTCACCCCGGGGTCGATCGGCTCGCGGGCTGGAGCCGTGACCGCGGAGGTCGACGAGCAGGAACGTGTACCGCTCCGGGTCGGCCGCTGCGACGACGTCGGTCCAGGCGGCTCCGTCGGCCAGGAATCCGTGGATGAGGGCGATCCGGACCGGGCCGTGCCCGCGTTCCTCGACGTGCAGTCGCATGGCCCTCCTCCGTCGGTGCTGGGGACGACTCTACGCGGCGACGCCGCGCTGCGAAGCGTGTCGCTCCAGAGAGCAGAATGGAGGGCATGACCGACGCCACTCCGCCGACCCTGACGGAACGACTGACGCTCACCCGCCCCACCGATCGGGATCTGCCGGAGCTCCACGAGCTCCATGCCGACCCCGCGGTCTGGACGCACCTGCCGTCCGCCCGACACACGGCGCTCTCCGAGACCTGCGCGTTGATCGAGCGGTACCAGGCCGGCTGGGAGGCGAACGGTCTCGACGTGTGGGTGGCGCGTGACACCGCGACGGGTGCGTTGGTCGGCATCGGCGGCCCGAGCCTGCGTGGCGGGGTCGCCTGGAACCTCTACTACCGCCTGGCGCCCGCGGCCTGGGGGCGCGGATACGCGCAGGAGCTCATCGCGGCCGCGCGAGCCGCGGCATCGGCGTCGGCACCGGACCTGCCCGTGGTGGCGTTCCTCCTCGAGCACAACGATGGTTCACGACGGGCTGCCGAACGCGCGGGGTTGGAGGTCGTCTGGCGTGGCCCCGACGCGGGCAACCCGGATCCCGATGCCGTGCGCCTCGTGTTCGCCGACCGGGTGCTCAGCGACGAGGCGCTCCGCGTGTTCGTGGGCTGAACGACCGCCGCACCCGATCTCCGAGCGTGGAGAAGGACGCCGCTTCCGGGCGCGATCGGGCATTTTCGGGCAACCGGCCGCGAAACGCAAGCAGTCTGTTCACCGACGACGTTCCTCGATACGGTTGGAAGATATGTCAGCCACGGTCGAGATGGAACACATGAGTCAGGTAGAACGCGAACGCCCGCTCCTGCGCAAGGGGAGCGAGGCGAGTTTCGTCCGGTGGGCCTTCGACGGTCGCTCCTGGTGTGCCGACCTCGTGAGCGGACAGTACCGTGGCGCGACGAAGACCGGTTGGCTCCTGCAGACCGAGAACGAGCAGCGGGAACTCTCCAACCAGGAGTGGGCTCCCTGCATGGCGTGAGCGTGCGGTCCACATCCACCCGCGCCACGCACCGAGGAGCCCACGCATGACCGACCGCATCCTGACCACGCACGCCGGGAGCCTGCCGCGCACGCCCGAGTTGACCCGGTTGCTCGTGGCCCGCGACCAGCGGCGGTCGTTCGACGTCGCCGAGCTGGAGGAGGTCACGGCGGATGCGGTGGCCTCGACGGTCGCCGCGCAGCTCGCCACCGGTCTCGATCTCATCAACGACGGCGAGGTCCCGCGCGTTGGCTTCTCCACCTATGTGCTGGAACGCATCGAGGGGTTCGGTGGAGCCGGACACCGCAAGCCGACGCTCGACTCCGTGCGATTCCCGGACTATGCGGCCTTCCAGGCGAAGCAGATCGTCGAGGGTGCGGACGTCGCACGGGTGTGGGATCCGCCGATGGCCCAGGGGCGGCTCGTGTACGACCCCGCGCTGTCCGGCATCACCGCCGATCTCGACGGCTTCGAACGGGAACTCGCTGTGCAGGCGGGCCATGCGCGCACACCCGCCGGCACCTTCTTCTCCGCGGCGACGCCCGGGATCGTGTCGACGACGCTGCTGCTCGACGCCGCGAACCCCTTCTACGGCGACGACCGCGCCTATGTGTTCGCGCTCGCCGAGCAACTGCGGATCGAGTACGAGGCGATCGTCGCCCGGGGGCACGTCCTGCAGCTCGACGCCCCGGACCTCGCCATGGAGCGGGTCATCCAGTTCGGTGACGCGACGCTCGAGGAGTTCCTGGCGGCTGTGGACCTGCACGTCGACGCGCTCAACCACGCCATCCGGAACATCCCCCGTGAGCAGGTCCGGCTGCACGTCTGCTGGGGCAACTGGCAGGGGCCGCACCAGGACGACGTCCCGGTCGACGTGCTCCTCCCGCACCTCTACCGGGCGCGGGTCGGTGCGTTCAGCATCCCGCTCGGCAACCCGCGGCACCAGCACGAGGCGCCGGCGTTCCGCGAGCACCCGCTCCCCGAGGGCGCGCTCCTCATCCCGGGGGTCGTCGACGTGACCACCAACTACCTGGAGCACCCGCAGGTCATCGCGAACCGCATCGTCGAGGTCGCCGAGGCGGTCGGCGACCCGACACGCGTCATCGCCGGCACCGACTGCGGGCTCTCGACCTTCGCGAGTTACGAGTTCGTCGCGACCGACGTCGCGTGGGCGAAGCTCGGTGCGCTCGTCGAGGGTGCTGCGATCGCGTCGAAGCGGCTGTTCGGAGCCTGAAGCCCCGGCTCGACGCCGCGCTCAGGCGGTGATCGACGGCTCGTCGCTCACCGAGAGCGTGAGCACGGCCTTGCCGATGAGGTCGTCCTGCTCGAGGTCGCCCTCGAGTCGGCGGAGTTGACGCGCGACGTCGTTCTCGCGGTCGTCGCCGACGAGGTCGACCGACGCGACGAGGAAGAGGCGTTCCGGTCCGCTGAACTCGAGGTACAGCGCCGTGACCCGCTCGATCTCCGGGTGGGACAGGAGCGCGGTGATGGTCTGCGCGCGGTACGCGGGGCTCGGCGAAGCACCGAGGAGGTAGCGCCGGTTGCGGTTGATGAGCAGCAGCGCGACGCCGCCGAGCAGGACGCCGATCGCGATCGAGCCGATCGCATCCCATACCGGGTCGCCGGTCACCTGGTGGAGGCCGATGCCGGTACCCGCGATGATGAGGCCGAGCAGTGCTGCGGAGTCCTCGAAGAACACCGAGCGGAGCGTCGTGTTGGAGCCGTTCACGATGTAGTCGAAGAAGCCACGGCCGTACTTCTTCGCCGTGCGCCGACCCTCGAGGATCGACTGGGTGAAGGAGAAGCCCTCGAGGAGGAAGGCGACGCCCAGGACGAGGTAGCTGAGGGCGTAGTCCTCCATCGCCTCCGGTGCGGTGAGGCTCTGGATGCCGTGCTGGATCGAGACGACCGCGCCGACGGTGAAGATCCCGAAGGCGGCGAACAGCGAGAAGATGTACGCGTCACGGCCGTAGCCGAGTGGATGGGCGGCATCGCGCTGCTTGTCGGCCCGTTTGTCGGCGATGAGGAGGAAGATCTCGTTCCCCGCGTCGGCCCACGAGTGCGCGGCCTCGGCCAGCATCGACGCCGACCCGGTGAGCGCGGCGACGATGGACTTGGCGATGGCGACGACGATGTTGGCCAGGAAGGCGATCACGACGGTCATGCGCCAACGCTACGCCCAGCCGGGGTCCGTCGTGGACGTCCGGGCGTCGGCGCAACGCGCCACCAGGGGGAGAGCGTCAGGACTTCAGGACACGCAGCGCCGAGCCCTTGTGCGCGGCCTTCGCGCCGGTCTTCTCCGACTCCACGATGAACGCGGGCTCGTCCGTCGAGGCCGTGAAGTGCTGGCCGTCGAACTGGAAGTCCGCGGTCTTCCGCTCGACGACCTTCCCCTGCGTCCGTCCCTGCGAGGTGCCCCAGGACACGCGGTCGCCCACTCGTACGTCTGCCATGCTGCCTCCTCGGCGCTCCACGCCGCGCGCGAGCGGCGTGTGAGCGACGATGCCAGCGTGTCGTCGGCCGGACAAGCGCTTGCGCCACGTGAGCGCAGGGGATATCCCCCGAGGTCCGCGGGCTCCTCGGCGTTAGCGTGTCCCCATGGCCTCGTTCACTCCGGGAAGACCCCGACTCGCGCTCGGCATCGGCATCGTGGCCGTCGTGCTCGGGGTGGCGCTCATCCCCGTCGCCATCGCGAACGCCCACGGCGAGTACGGCTTCCATTTCTGGTGGATCGTCATCGTCCCGATCCTCGCCGGCCTGTACTTCGGTGTGGCCGGAGCCGTCGGGCTCCGCAACCGCCGCTGAGGCCCGCAGCGGCCGCAGGCGTCCCTGGATCTCGCGTACCGTTGGCGGGATGAGTGACGACGCGGCTACCGAGGAGTATCGCAGGACCGCTGCGCACGCCTACAGTGCGCTCGGCTGCCTGCTCCTCGATGCCGGCACCTCCGTCACCGACGTCCGCGACTCCCTGGAGCGCGCCACGGTCGCATCAGGCGACGAGGGCCTCGCCTTCTCGGTTCTGCCGCAGCTCATCATCGTGAACGACGTGCGCACCGGCGCCGTGCTCGCGGCCGGCAACGCGCACGGCGAGCTGTCGTTCCGCGGCGCGGCCCGGGCGAACCGGCTCATGCGCGAACTCGAGCTCGGACACTGGCCGGTCGGTGACCTGCCGGCCCGCATCCAGTCGATCCGGGAGACGCCGCGTCCGCACGCGTCGATGCACTGGGTGGTCGGGAACCTGCTGCTCGCGGGTGGGCTCGCGCTGCTGTTCCGCTGCCCATGGTGGGCGATCCTCGCATCCATGCTCGTCGGTGCCTTCGTCGGCCTCGTCATCACCCTGCTGGCGCGGTGGCGGGGAGCGGTCGCGATCGCCCCGTTCGTGACGGCGTTCGTGTCGACGACGCTCGTCGGGACGCTCGCATCGGCGATGGATCTCGGTCCCGTGCCGCTGTTCGCCGTCTGCGCACCGATCGCGATCCTCGTGCCCGGTGCGCTCATCACCAACGCCCTGCTGGAGCTGACGGCGACGGACATCGTGACGGGCTCGGCACGCCTGATGTACGGCCTCATCGTGCTCGCCTTCATGGCGGCCGGGATCTCGGCCGGGGCGCTGCTCACCGGCCTGTCGATCGACCCCGACTCGACGGCGCTCGTCGGTCAGGTGGGGCGCGGAAGTTCGGACCTCGTCGGGTGGGAGTCGGTCCCGCCGCTGTGGTTCACGTGGATCGGCGTCGTGATGCTCGCGGCCGGGATCGGGATCGCGTTCGGCTCGGGCCGCTCCCTGACGCTGCTGACCATCTGCGTGATGGCGCTGACCTATGCGGGCATCGTCCTGTTCGCCCCGCTTGTGGGGAACGCGGTCGCGACGGGGCTCACCGCCGGGCTCGTGTTCGTCGTCGCTCGCATCGTCGAGCGGTACTCGGCGGCGGTGCCGTCCAATGTCACGTTCCAGCCGGCCCTGCTCATGCTCGTGCCGGGCACCGTTGGCCTGGTCTCCCTCGCGACGCTCGAAGGCTCAGCGGTCACGGCAGCGCTGACGGTCTTCATCAGCCTCTGTGTCGGCGTCAAGACGGCTGCGGTCCTCACCGGTGTCGTCATCCCGCCGGTGCGTGCGACCGCCCGTCCCTGAGTCGCCCGGAATCGTCCGAAACCGAGCCGAATTCGTGCAGATTCGGGCGACTCAGCGACTCAGGGCTGCCCGCGCCCGCGCCTTGATCGCGAGGATGACCTCGGTCTTCGCGTCGGCGTAGTCGTTCATGTCGTCCCAGGGCCTCCCGAGCAGCTCCCGCTTGGTGCGCTCGTACAGCGCGCGATCGTCGGTGTCGGAACGCAGATGGTCGCGGAGGAGGAGGTACTCGCCGATCTCCGGGGCGCCCTGCTCGTAGAGGTGCACGTGGACGTCGCGCTCCGGCGTCCGGACCATACGGTGACGAGGTTCACGGACGCGCAGCACGTAGCCGGCGGCCAGCAGAGGGTCGAGGTAGTCCTCCTCCGCGGTGATGTCCTCCACGGCGACCACGATGTCGACGATCGGCTTCGCCGCGAGTCCGGGCACCGAGGTCGAGCCGATGTGCTCGATATCGACGGTGCTGGACTCGCCTGCGCTCGTTCCGAGGGCGTCGATGATCCGCTGCCGGTGCTCCCGGTACCGTTCGGGCCACTCCGGGTCGGCGTCGTGCAGCTCGACCCGGACCGGCTCGGGGCCTCCGACCAGCTCGAGCGTCGTGACGTCCGGGCGGCGGGAGCGTCGGCGCAAGCCGCTCTGGATGGCACGGATGTTGTCGCCGAGCACCCCCGAGGCCAGCAGCCCGGTGCCGAGCGGACCCGAGGAGCCCGTGCCGAGTGCCGGCAGGAGGCGGAGCGCGGACCGGACCAGGGCACTCACGTGGTCGAGCTGCCAGGCGATCTCGGCCGCGCCGGCTCCGGCCTGATGCAGCTCGGCGGCCTTCACCGCATAGGCGGCGGCGCCGAGCGCATGGGCTCCCATGTGCGCGACACCCGCAGCCTGCCCGGCCGACCACGCGGCGGCCTTGGCGGCGGGCGAGGACACCGCCTGCGAGGCCCGGTTGGCGACGAAGCGTCGGCGGATCTCCCCGGCGGTGTCGAGGTCGCCGGCGGCGAACGCGCGGGCGCGGGCGATCGCGTCACGTGGACGATCGTCGTCCGGCGCCTCCGCTTCGAACAGCGGCAGGACCCGCTCGGCGCAATCGGCGGCCCACGAGGCGACGAGACGGCGGTCGGCTTCACTGAGTGACTGCGGCGAGAGCATGTTCCACCCTCGCACACCCGCCACGTTCGCCGTGTGGGCTGCCGGGCTAGCGTAGAGGGATGGCCTCCTTGAACCTGCCTGTGATCTCCTGCAGCCTCGATCCGGCGAGTCGGAGCCGGACCCTCGCTTCGGCGAGCAGCGAGCTCCTGCGCGAGCAAGGTCATGACTCGTCCGTCATCGATCTGGCCGAGATGGAACTGCCGCCGTTCGACAACGATCGGGTCTTCGAGAGCCCTGCGTTCCGTCGACTGCATGCATTGATCACGGCTGCCGACGGCGTCGTCCTCGCCTTCCCGGTCTACAACTGGGCACCGGCCGCGACGGTGAAATCGCTCATCGAGGCGACCGGCGCGACCGGCGAGGACGGCAGGGTCGCCGCCTGGTTCGACAAGGTCGTGACTTTCGTCTGCGCCGCCGGCCTGCCGCACAGCTACATGGCGACCGCCACGCTCGGGCAGTCGCTCATGCTGGACTTCAAGTGCGTCATCAACCCGTACACGGCCTACCTGTCGGAGCAGGACTGGGAGGCGGCCGGCGTGCTGAGAACGGATCGTGCCGAGCGGCTCGCCAAGACGATGACCGTGCACGCGGAGCTGTCGGGGCTCCTCGCCGAGCGGAGCTACCGCTCGGTCTGGGAGGTGTGAGGGCCGAGCGTCACGGTCCCGCGCCTCACAACCGCACGACGAGCTTGCGGGCTGAGACGCCGCCGTGGAGGCGGTCGAGGGCCGGCTGCATCGCCTCGAGGCCTTCGCCGACCACCTCGGGAGCGGGCGCGCAGAGGTGTCGTCCGGCGGCGAGCGCACCAGGCAGGTAGTCCTCCCACAGCATCGGCCCGACCTCGTTGGTCATGAGCGAGCTACCCCACACGTACCGCGCCGAGATCCCCGCCCGTCGGGCACGCACCTGGAGTGCGACGTTGGCCGCCACGAGCCGGGTCATGGTGCGGATGAACGTCAGACTCGGGCCGGCCCGACGAGGCAGGGACCCGAACGACACCGATGGGCTCGCGAGCGCGACGCGGCGTGCCCCGGTGGCGGTGGCGACGGCGAGGGCTGGTTCTGCGGAGCCGGTCCCGACGGCGAGGACGCCGACGACCGAGGAGCCACGGAGGGCGCTGACGAGATCCGTCACGACGGTCGGGCTGCGGTAGTCGAACACGAGGTCGGCACCGAGCTCGCGCATCCGGTCGTGGTTGTGCGGCGAGGCCGTGGTCGCGACCCGGTGGCCGGAGGCGACCGCGAGCTGGATGGCGTTGCTCCCCACGCTCGTCGCGCCGCCCCAGACGACGACGGTGGTCCCGGTGGGGGTGGGGTGCTCCGAGGGGTGGGGGAGCGCGAGGTGGTCTCGTTGGAAGAGGGCGGTCGCGGCCGTGGAGATCCCGAGCGGCAGGACGACGGCGTCCTCGTCTCGGAGACCGTCCGGGATCGGGGCGGCGAGATCCGCCCGCACGACGGTGAACTGCTGGAACCCGCCCTCGGCGTCATGGCGTCGACCGCGCTCCATGCCGACCGCGTACGCCACGACGCGGTCGCCCACGGCGAAGCGACGGACGTTCGACCCGACGGCCACGACCTCGCCTGCGACGTCCTCACCGAGCACGGCGGGCACTGGCAGCCACCGGTACATGAGGTTCCCGGTCTGCTGCTTGACGTCGTCGAGCGGGTTCACCGCGACCGCTCCGTTCCGGATGAGGAGTTCACCCGGGCCGGGTTCGTGCATCGCGGCCGGACCGACGACGAGGTCCGCGCGTGGTGCTGGCAGCCAGGCTGCGGTGTTCGTCGGCATGAGATCTCCAAGGGTGTTGAGGATTGGCGTGGCGATGATGACACGGTATGCCATCACTCTACACCTGACGACACGACGTGTCATCGGCTATCCTGATCGCATGGCACGCTGGGCACCCGACGCCGCTCTCCGACTCGAGAGCGCTGCGATGGCGCTGTTCGCCGAGCGGGGCTTCACGGCGACGACCGTCCCGGAGATCGCCGAAGCCGCCGGGCTCACCACCCGCACGTTCTTCCGTCACTTCGCCGACAAGCGCGATGTGCTCTTCCTCCGCGAGCGCGAGCTCCCGACCGTGGTCGGACGGCTGGTCGCTGCGGCGCCACCAGGACTCGACGCGCTCGCGCTCGTGATGTCCGGCCTCGAGACCGTGGCCGCCGGTGAGCTGCAGCGCTGGCGGGACGACATCGCAGCCCGCCGCGCCGTCATCCGGTCCGAACCGCAGCTGCGCGAGCGGGAACGGCTGAAGTCGGCGGTCCTCACCGACGCGATGCGCGATGGCCTCATGGAGAGTGGTGTCACATCAGCCGACGCGGCGCTCGCCGCGTCCATCGGTTCGGCACTCTTCGACGCCTCCCTCGAGCAGTGGCTCGCCGGACCGGACGACGCGCTCCTCGTCGACGTGCTCCGCGCGATGCGCGCCCGACTCGGCGACCTCGCGGGTCGCTGATCACCAGGGCGTCGACCGAGCGAGGTTCGGCGCGCCCCGGCCCGGTTCACGCCGACGTGACCCTCCTCACTCGCGCCGACCGACACCCGCGCAAACGGGCGCCTGGGCGAGCCACCAGGCCGCGATCGCCCGATCGGCCTCGCTGGGGTCGCGCGGTGGGTCCAGCTCGTCGTCGGCGGTGCCGCACGGCTGGGCCGTGAAGCCGGCGATTCGCGGATTGTCGGCGCTCATCGTGAACGAGATGGCCGTCTCCGAGGTGTTCGCGAGCGTCGTCACCTGCTGGTAAGCCGCCCACTGCGGACTCGCCTGCAGCTCCGCGAGGGGCACCCCTCCGAGTCGCGCGTCCTCGGGGGACGCGACCGCGAGGCGGAGCTCATCGGGCCGGTCGAGGCCGCGATCATGCTGCTCCCCGTACCAGTCGATGGCTGCCACCGAGCCCCCGAGCGGCCCGAGGGCGGCGGTCGTCCCCTCGATCGTCGCGATGGTCTCCAGCACGGATGCCGGCACCGGCAGGCCCCATGCCAGAAGGTGCACGCCTGCGGATCCGGGGTCGGGGTTGGTCAACACGAGCGAGATCTCCGCCGAGGCCAGCGGTTTCGGGAGCTCTGCCTGGAATCCGCCCACGAGTCGCGCTGCATCCGTCGGCATCAGTGGGTCGGCGTACACGAACAACACCTTGAGCTCGGACGATGCTGGCCGGTGCTCTCGGGCGGAGATCGCGATGAGCTCGACCTTGACGGATGCGACCCGGACCGCATCGACCTCGGCCGGATGGGTGTCGGCCGACCAGTCACGCCAGGCCGGTGATCCTGGCGTTGTGATACGTCTCCAGCCCGCCGCCGTTCGAGGCCTCGACCGTTCCGGTGACGTCCACCACATCGGGCAGGCCCTCGACGGCATCGATGATCGACGCTCGTGCCACGTCGGCGCCGGCGCTCGAGCCGCAGCCCGTGAGCAGGGCCGCAGCCATGACCGCGCCGATGCCGATGGTGACGGCCCGCCGTGTGACCAGGCGCGCTCGTGTGCCTCGTGATTCCCCCATGCAGGGAGGCTATCGCGACGCCGCGCTCGTCGTCCGCCGGACGGCGGGGCCTCTGATGGTCGAGGATGGAGCCATGCCGAACCGGGAGTCGTCCACCACCAACCCGTACCGGATGAGTCGACGGCGCATCACGATGTGGACTGGCGCGCTCATCGCCTCCATGGTGCTGCTCGTCGTCGTCGCGATCGTCTTGGCCGCCATCGGCGGCGACAGTGCAGAGTCCTGGGTCGCGATCGTCCTGTTCGTGGCCTTCGGCGTACCCGTCGCCGCGGCCGGCGTCTTGGGCGGGTTGGCGATCGCCTCATGGGGGTGGGTGGCCGGCACGGTGTTCGGTGTGGGGTGGCTGACGCTGCTCGTCGTCGTCGTGAACAACGGGTTCCATCTGCTCTTCGACGGTCAGGCCGTGGGGCCCGTGATCTATGACGAGGCGATCTGGCAGGTCGTCGGGGTCGCCGGCCTGGTCATCGGCGGGGTGCTGTTCTTCGTCGCCGGCTGGGGGAGTGGGGTGCCGATGTGGATCGGTGGACCGGCAGGCGGCGTCGACGTCTCGCGCCGGAAGCGCTCGGGCGAGGGGGACGCGGTTGTGCCGCCATCGAAGCGCAAGCCGCGCACGAAGCCGAAGCGCCGCTCGAAGCAGCAGCGACGCCGCTGATCAGCCGAGGTGATCACGGAGTCGACCGGTCAGTCGCCGCCGCCCCCACCGCCCCCGTCTCCGCCGCCGCCGGAGTCGCCGCCACCGCCACCGTCCCAACCGCCGGAGTCGCTTCCGCCGTGGTGGCCGCCTCCATGGTGACTGTCGCCATCGACGATGAACGGCATGCCGGAGTCCGAGGTCGTACCACCGCGATGCTTCGACCCGCCGCTACGTCGTCTGGCCTGCACGGTGATCGTGAAGACGATGACCGCGACGGCGGCGAGGACCACGATCATGATGACGGTTGAGCTGTCCATGGCTCGACCGTAGCGATGTCCGACGGCTGTCGCATTACCCGCGCGGCGAGTATCGGCGTCCGACCGGACTTCAGCGCCTCGGGATCGTGGAACCGCGGAGGACGAGGCGGCCCGGCAGGTATTCGACCCCCTGCGCGACGTCCGTGCCCTCGATCGCTTCGAAGATGCGGGTGGCGGCGAGCCGGCCGAGCTGTTGCAGGTTGGCGTCGATCGACGACAGCTCCGGGCGCGAGTTGGTGGCCAGGATCTCCCAATTGTCGAAGCTGACGACCGCGACGTCGCTCGGGACGTCGCGCCCGAGGTCGCGGACGGTGTCGAGCACGCCGCGGGCGATCTGGTCGGAACCGGCGACGATGCCGTCGATCTCCGGGTGCTGTGCGAGCAGCATCGCCGCCGCATCGCGACCCCAGTGCTCGGTCCACTCCGAGAACATCGGCGAGCCGACGAGCTCCAGTCCCGCCGCCGCGAGGGCGTTCTGCACGCCCGTCACGCGGTCCCTGGCAGCCGCGTACTGCGGCTCACCCGTGATCATCGCGATGCGGGAGCGCCCGCAGGCGATCAGGTGCTCGACGGCGAGGCGCCCGCCGTCGCGGTTGTCGGGGGTGATGGACACGTCCGTCGGATCGTCGGACGGTGCGTACGCGTAGACGACGGGGACGGGCAGCTTGTGGCCGAGCGAGGGCCGTGGGTCGGTGCTGCGACCCACGACGATGATGCCGTCGACGCGCCGTGTGAGCAGCGCGTTGAGGTGGTGCTGCTCGCGGATCGCGTCGCCGCGGGCGTCGCAGAGGAACACGTTCACCTGGCCTGCGCCGAACGCGTCCTCGGCGCCCATGAGGATGGGGATCACGAACCGGCCTTCGAGGTCGCTCGTGAGGAGACCGACGGTGCCGGTGCGCCCGTTGATCAGGCTCCGGGCGAGTTCGTTCGGGGTGAACGAGACGGACTTCGCGGCATCGAGCACGCGCTGTCGGGTCTTCGGCGCGACCTCGCTCCGCCCGTTGATCGCCTTCGACGCCGTGGCGATCGAGACGCCCGCGATGCGCGCGACGTCACCGAGGGTCGCCGCCCGACCGGCAGCGATCCCGGTCGTCGCCGAAACATCGTTGTCTGGCATGAAACGCCCCCTCTTCATCTTTCGGAAACGTTACCGGATATTCCTCTTGACGCTACTCTGATGCCAGGCTAGCTTTACCGAAAGGGCTTTCGACAGTTTCGAAACCTCTCCCGAAGCACCGCCGGACCCGACCGGTCCGCTCAACGAAGAGTCAGAGGAGTCACACATGCGCAGCACGCACATCACACGCAAGCAGCGGGTCGGAGGGGTGTTGGCGGCCAGCGCCCTGCTCCTCGGCCTCGCCGCCTGTTCGTCCAGCGGCGGTGGGAGCGCCCCGCTCGCCAGCGCCGGACCCGAGGGCGTCGACGACGGCTCGGAGCTCACGCTCTGGACCCGCGCCCCACTCGAGAAGCAGGCGAAGCTCCTCGTGGAGGCCTACAACGCCTCGCACGAGAACCAGGTGAAGCTCACCGTCGTCCCGAACGACGACTACGTCGCGAAGGTCGGTGCGGCGGCCGGCTCCGACAGCCTCCCCGACCTGTTCGCCGCCGACATCGTGTACGTCCCGAACTGGGTTGAACAGGGCCTCTTCCAGGACCTCACCGCGAACATCGACGGGCTCGACTTCAAGGACGAGATCAACCAGGGCCACCTCGCCGCCGGCACCGCGGACGGTAAGGAACACGTCCTCCCCTTCGTCCTCGACCTCTCGATGCTCTTCTGGAACAAGGAACTCTACAAGGAGGCGGGCCTCGACCCCGAGCAGGGTCCGACGACCCTCGCCGAGTTCGCCGAGGACGCCAAAGCCGTGCAGGCGCTCAACAAGCCGGACACCTACGGCACCGCCACGGGCCTCAACTGCGGCGGCTGCCTCGTCTTCACCTGGTTCCCTAGTGTGTGGGCCGACGGTGAGCAGGTCATGAACGAGGACGGCACCGAGTCGCTCCTCGCCGAGGACGGCGCGAAGGAGGTCTACAGCACGTGGGCCGATCTGTGGAAGTCGGGCGCCGTGCTCCCCTCCTCGAAGGACGAGGCCGGACCCACCTGGACCGCCGGCTTCACCGAGGGCAAGGTCGGCGTCATGCCCTACCCGGCGACGCTCCTCTCCTCGACCCCGTTCGACGTCGGCGTGTCCGGCATCCCGGGGCCGAAGGGCGGCGACTCGACCTTCGTCGGTGGCGACGGCATCGGTGTCTCCAAGGACAGCAAGAAGGCCGCGCAGTCGTGGAACTTCCTCAGCTGGCTGATGTCCGAGGACGCCCAGGTCGGTGTTCTCGCAAAGGACAACGACGTGGTCTCCCGCTCCGACCTCGCGGAGAACGAGTACTCGAGCAAGGACCCGCGCCTGGTCACGATCAACGAGGTCGCATCGAAGGGTGACACCCCGTACTCGTTGAACTTCCAGGAGGCCTTCAACTCGCCGACCAGCCCCTGGCTGACGCTCGTGCGCAACGCGGTACTCGAGGGCACCGACTCCGTCGACGCCGACAACGACGCCATCACGGACGTGCTCTCGCAGTAGTCCGACCGCCGGTGCGCCGCCGTGATCCCCCCATCGCGACGGCGCATCGGCACCCACCCGTTCGAAAGGTCCCACCCATGAGTACCACCCTCGCCAGACGAGGCCCGACGGACTCGGTCGGTGCCAGGAAGCGCCGCGCCGCGCAGGCCCGTACCGGCTGGCTGTTTGCGCTCCCCACGGCCGTGTTCGTCATCCTCCTGTTCCTCGTCCCGCTGGGACTCGTGTTCCAGATGGCAGCCTCCGACTGGCCACTCCTCGGTGGCAACCAGGGGTGGAACCTCCCCGAGAACTTCCCCAAGGCGATCGACAACCGGTTCTTCCTCGACTCGGTGGTCTTCACGCTGAAGTACACGGCCATCGCGACGGTCCTGCTCATCGGACTCGGACTCGGCCTCGCGCTCCTCGTCCAGGAGTCCAGCCGATGGAAGGGCTTCCTCCGCACCGCCTTCCTCATCCCGAGCGCGCTCGGCCTCGCCTCGGCGTCGCTCCTGTTCTACGTGCTGTACTCGCCGATCGCCGGCCCGTTCGCGGACCTCACCAAGGCGATGGGCTTCACCTTCCTCGGGACCCCGGACGCGGCGCTCTGGTCGACGGTCTTCCTCATCGTCTGGCGTTTCGCCGGCTTCTACATGCTGCTCATGCTCGTCGGGCTGCAGGGCATCCCGGAGGAGGTCTACGAGGCCGCCCGCATCGACGGCGCGTCGCGTTGGCAGACCTTCCGCGACATCACCGTCCCGCTGCTGAAGCCGACCCTCGCCCTCACCACGGTGATGTGCGTCACCGGCTCGCTCCTCGCGTTCGAGCAGTTCTACATCCTCACCAAGGGCGGTCCCGACAACAGCACCATCACCGTCGTCCAGCTCATCTACAACGTGGCGTTCCAGGGCCCCAACAACCTCGGCGTCGCCGGTGCGCTGTCGGTCATCGTGCTCGCCGCGCTCATCGTCATCAACATCGTGCAGATCCGCGCGTTCAGCAAGAAGGTCGAGGACTGAGCATGACCATCACCCGAAAGGAACCGGCCACCGTCACCTCGACGATGCCCGACGTCCGTGGTCACGGACGCACTCGCGGCCGCGGACGGGACGGGAAGCCGACGAACTTCTTCGGTATCGCCATCCGGATGCCGTTCTGGATCTTCACCGCGGCGCTCGCCGTGATCTTCCTCTACCCGCTCGTCTGGACCGCCGTCCGCTCGGTGTCTCCGCTTGCCGGTACGAACCAGACCGAGGGGTGGGGGCTCGGCAACTACATCACCCTCGCCGGGTACCAGGACGGCATCCTGCAATACATCGGCAACTCGGTGTTCGTCTCGCTGCTGACCGTGATCCTCACGCTCGTCATCTCGCTCTTCGGCGGGTACGCCTTCGCGAGGTTCCAGTTCCGCGGCAAGAACGCCCTGTTCCTCGCGACCATCGCGATCCTCATGGTCCCGTACGCGACGCTGCTCATCCCGCTCTACGTGCTCCTCAACCTGGTCGGTCTCTCCAACTCGCTCGTCGGGGTGGCGCTCGTGCTCACCATGTTCCAGCTGCCGTTCTCGACCTTCATGATGCGGATCGCCTTCGAGTCGATCCCGAAGGAGCTCGACGAGGCGGCGATGGTCGACGGCTGCAACTCCTGGACCGTGCTCTGGAAGGTGCTCGTCCCGGCGGTCAAGCCCGGCCTCATCACCGTGGGACTGTTCGCGTTCCTCGCCGCCTGGAACGACTTCATGGCGCCGCTGATCCTCATCAACGACTCCGCGAAGATGACCCTGCCGCTCGCCGTCTCCAACCTGCGCGGCCAGGTCCAGGGCGTCGTGGACTACGGCGCGACCGAGGCCGGCGTCGTCGTCCTCGCGTTGCCGTGCATCCTCCTCTTCCTCATCCTCCAACGTCACTACGTGCGCGGCTTCATGTCCGGCGCATTCAAGGGGTAACCATGAGCACCACCATCAGGACCACAGCAACGGGCACGGGGACCAGCATGGCCCCGGTCGTCCCCACCACCGGTGCGCTCACCCCGCTCGGGCTCGACGAGGTCGGCATCACCGAGGGGTTCTGGGCGGACCGCCAGCGCGTGAACGGCACCGCGACCCTCGCGCACGTCGAGCACTGGCTGGAGCGGGAGGGCTGGATCCGCAACTTCGACCTGGCCGCCGCCGGCACCCTGCCGGAGGGTCGCCGGGGTCGCGAGTTCGCCGACTCCGAGGTCTACAAGTACCTCGAGGCCGTGGCCTGGGAGATCGGGCGACGGGGCGGTGACGACGCGCTCGAATCCCGGTTCCGCAGCGTCGTGGACCGCGTCGCCGCCGCACAGGAGTCCGACGGGTACCTCAACACCCGCTTCGGCCGGCCCGGCCAGGGCGCGCGCTGGTCGGACCTCGAGTGGGGCCACGAGCTCTACTGCCTCGGTCACCTGTTCCAGGCGGCGGTGGCGCGAGCGCGCACGAGTCCCGGTGCCGACGACGGCCTGCTCGGCATCGCGACGCGTGCCGCCGACCTCATCTGCGAGGTGTTCGGCGCAGACGGCATCCAGTCCGTGTGCGGGCACGCCGAGGTCGAGGTCGGTCTGGCCGAGCTCTCCCGCGTGACGGGGGAGTCGCGGTACCTCGACCTTGCGTCGCTGTTCGTGGAACGTCGTGGCCACGGGGTCCTCCAGGACATCGAGTGGGGGCGCGCCTATTTCCAGGACGACCTCCCGATCCGCGACGCCGAGGCGCTGCGGGGACACGCTGTCCGGGCGAACTACCTCGCCGCCGGTGCGACCGACATCGCGGTCGAACACGGGGACACCGGGCTTCTCGACGCGCTCCGCGGCCAGTGGGACCGCACGATCGCCCGGCGCACCTACCTGACCGGTGGCCAGGGGTCGCACCACCAGGACGAGGCCTTCGGTGAGGACTTCGAGTTGCCGTCCGATCGCGCGTACTCCGAGACCTGCGCCGGCATCGCCTCCATCATGTTCAGCTGGCGGCTCCTCCTCGAGGACCGCGACGTCCGGTACGCGGACCACATCGAGCGAGTGCTGTACAACGTCGTGGCGACGTCGCCGTCAGCCGCCGGCACCGCGTTCTTCTACGCCAACACGCTGCACCAGCGGACGCCCGGGGAGTCGAGCCCGGACGACGAGGTGTCGCCCCGGGCGTCGTCGTCGGAGCGCGCGCCCTGGTTCGACGTCTCCTGCTGCCCGCCGAACGTCGCCCGCACGCTCGCGAGCCTCGCGGCCTTCATCGCGACGACCGACGACCACGGCGTGCAGATCCATCAGTTCGCCTCCGCCACGATCGACACCGTCGTCGGCGGTGAGCACGGCGGCCGGTTCCGGGCCGAGCTGGTGACGGAGTACCCGCGCACCGGGGTGGTCTCGCTTCGGATCGTCGAGGCTCCCACCCAGGCACTCACGGTGTCGCTGCGCGTCCCGTCCTGGGCGGACGACGCCCGGCTCGTGGTGCAGACGGCCTCGGGCTCCCGCGACGAGCATGAGGTCCCGACCGGGTACGCGGACGTCACCCGCGCGTTCTCCGCCGGCGACGTCGTCGAGCTGTCCTTCAGCATCCGGCCTCGGGTGACGCACCCCGACCCGCGCGTGGACGCGATCCGTGGCACCGTCGCGATCGAGCGCGGCCCCGAGGTCTACTGCGTCGAGTCGGTCGACCTTTCGGGTGGCGACGAGTCGCTCGCCCGCGTCGAGATCGACGAGCACGCGGACATCGAGGAGGCGTCCGACGGGCGCCTGACGGTCGTGCTCCGGACCCGCCCGGTCGTGGACGCCGCCTGGCCGTACGCGGACGGGTTCGACGCCCCGGGTGACGCCGATCCGTTCACCGCGAGCATCGCCCCGTACCACTCCTGGGCGGAGCGCGGTCCGTCGACGATGCGCGTCTGGATCCCCACGACGCGGAGCTGACCGACGCCCGCGGAGCGCCGTTGAACGCCCGACACCACACCGGAACAGCTGGACTTTCGGTATGGTGTCGGGCGCTTTCGTCGTGCTGTCATCCGATTTCCGCCCGGTGTGCCGAAACTTCCGAAAAGCCTTGCGAATCCTGCGAATCTCCCGATAACCTCCCCGGGAGTGTCCTACTCACTGACGAGAGGGAATCAGACAGCGTGGTCAGAACACAGCAATCCACCCCCAAGCGGGGGTCGCGTGGATGGCGTGGCGGGATCGCGGCGACAGCCGCTCTCGCCGTCATCGGCACGACCTTCCTCACGGCGCCGGCGCAGGCCGCGAACGCCGACATCGGCTACCCGACGTTCTCGGGCAGCGACACCCCGGTCCCCGCCACCGGCACCGGCTACACGGCCGGCAACCAGCTGCAGGCGATCTTCGACGCGGACGTGGCCGCTGGAGCCGGAGCCCTCGGCGGGCCCGACTTCTGGATGGACCGGATGCTCCAGCGCACCGGCACGACCGGCAGCTTCGGCGACGACAACCAGTGGCTCTTCAGCCGCGGCCGTGCGGTGTTCATGAAGGAGCACGACCCGTCGAAGCTCGGGTTCGGCGGCCAGGTCGCCTACTGGGAGGCCATCGACGGCAAGGCCGCGTACACGGTCGCGGCGAAGATCGACGGCTCCGACGTGACGCTCACGGAGGACACGGCGAGCCGGGTGCAGACGCCGAGCTACTGGCGCAGCGTGCACCGCCACGCGGCCTCGGGGATCGAGGTCGTCCAGACGAAGTACATCACCGACGGGAACGTCGCGGTCACCGGGCTGCAGGTCCGCAGTACCAACGGCGCGCACACCGTGCAGCTTACGGCCAGCTCGGCCTACACGACGACCGTCGAGGGCGATGAGCTCACCGGCGTCGTGTCCGCGGCCAACAAGCTCACGACGATCTTCCCGCGGCTCTCCGGCGACGGCTTCACGCCGGACGGCGGCGGCATCACGGCCAGCCTCGCCGTCCCGGCCGGCGGCACCGTGTCCACCAAGGTGCAGCTCGGGTTCGTCACCGACGAGATCGCGGAGTCGCGCACCCAGTACGACGCCGTCCGCGGACTCGCGCCCGACGCCTCGTACACGGCGCAGGTCACCGCGTACAACCAGTGGTGGGCCGACAACGTGCCCTACCTGGACACGCCCGAGGACAACATCGACAAGACGCTGTACTACCGCTGGTGGCTCATGCGCTTCAACTTCCTCGACGCCGACATCCCCGGCAACGACTACCAGTTCCCCACCTCGATGGAGGGCGTGCTCGGCTACAACAACGCCATCGTGCTCACCACGGGCATGTTCATCGACGACCTCAAGTACTTCCGCAACCCGATCTACTCCTACGGCCCCTGGGTGTCGGCGGGGGAGACCTCGAAGAGCTACAAGTTCGTCGACAACCCCGGTGACCCGGCGAACTGGTCGAACAGCTACACGCAGTACATCTCCGAGGCGGCGTGGCGCTCCTACCAGCTGCACGGCGGACCGACGGCGATCGCCGAGAACCTGGCGGAGTACGCCGAGGACGACGTGAAGGGCCTGCTCGACGCGTACGACACCGACGACAGCGGCCTCATCGACTACAACTGGGGTGCCATGACGGGCAACGACGCCGACGCGGTGTCGTTCCACGAGCGCCCGAACGCGTACATGGACCGCACCGAGAACGCGTACCTGTACTCCAACGCGCTCGCCTCGGCCGCCGCCTACCGGACCGCCGGCAACGAGGCGAAGGCCGTCGAGATGGACGAGTTCGCGCAGGGCATCAAGGACAAGGTCGTCGAGCTCCTCTGGGACGCCGACGCGAAGGTCCTGAAGCACCGGTTCACGTCCGACGGCAAGCTGGCGAAGTGGAAGGAGATCAACAACTTCTACCCCTTCACCGTCGGTCTCATGCCGAAGCCGGGCGATGCGGACTACGCCGACGACTACGTCAAGGCGCTCGACCTCTTCGCGGACGACGCCCAGTACCCGATCTTCCCCTTCTACACGGCGAACCAGGCCGACCAGGCGGACTACGGCGGACCGGGCAGCAACAACTTCTCGGTGATCAACTCCACCGTGACGTTCCGCATGCTGGCGAAGGTGCTCCGCGACTACCCGACGAAGGCGATCGACGCCGAGTGGTACAAGAAGCTCCTGTATTGGAACGCGTGGTCGCACTACCAGAACGGCGGCGACAACCGCCTGCCCGACCAGAACGAGTTCTGGTCCGACGGCGACGCCGACCCGCAGGACATCGGCTACCGCTCCTGGATCCACCACACGATCCTCGGCGCGACGAACTTCACGATGATCGAGGACACCATGGGGCTCCGTCCGCGGAGCGACGCGAAGATCGAGTTGGACCCGATCGACATCGACTGGGACCACTTCACGGCGAACAACATCGCCTTCCGCGACCAGGACCTCACCATCACCTGGGATGCTCCGGGCGGTGAGCGCCACTACGGCGACAGCATCCCGGAGGGCTACTCGGTGTTCCTCGACGGCAAGCTCGCCTTCACCATCGACTCCCTGAGCAAGGTCGTCTACGACCCCGCGACGGGCACGGTCGAGGTGGCGGACGACGTCACCGTCCTGTCCTCGACGACCGCCTCGCTGCAGGCGCCGCAGGACGTCTCCTTCGCCGCCGGCGACCGGGTCGTGGACCTCTTCGCCAAGGCGGGCGCCGACGTGGATCCGGCCAGTGCCGGATCCGCGAACGCCGCCGAGGGTGCCGAGGTCAGCGCGAGCTTCTCCGCGCCGAGCCGTCCCGCCACCGCGGCGGTGGACGGCACGACCGCCAACGAGCCCTTCTGGGGAACCGCGGGGTCACCCAACGCGAAGGACTCGCTCGTGGTCGAACTCGGAGGCACCAAGACCTTCGACGACGCCAGGGTGTACTTCTACAACTCCTCGTCCACCGCCACCGTGCAGGGGTACTCGGAGCCGGCGACGTACTCGCTCGAGGTCCGGAACGGCGACACCTGGACGGCGATCCCGGCCCAGGCGCGTGGCCCGGTCTACCCCCGAGCCAACTACAACCATGTGCAGTTCCCCGAGGTCACCGGCGACGCCGTGCGGCTGACGGTCAACCACGCCGCCGGGTTCAAGACGGGGGTCAAGGAGCTCCAACTCTTCGCGACCGGCGTTGCGGCACCCGCCTCCACCAACCAGGCTCCGTCGGTGAACGCCTGGGTCGACCAGGCGAACTCGGCCGGCGGCACGCTCGCGCTCGTCGGCGAGGTCAAGGACGACGGGCTGCCGCTCGGCGACGTGACCTCGGCGTGGTCCGTGGTCGACGCCCCGGACGACGGCCTCGTCATCTTCGGTGACGCCACCGCGGCGTCCACGACGGCGAGCTTCACCGCCGAGGGTTCGTACACGCTGCGCCTCACGGCGAGCGACGGCGAGCTCACGAGCACGAAGGACCTCGTGGTCCAGGGTGCGGCGTCGGCGGGCGGTCAGAACGTCGCCCGCGAGGCGACGCCGACTGGCGAGTTCACGGCGGGATGGAACAGCGTCAACGCGGTGAACGACGGCACGGTCCTCCACAGCGGCGGATCTCAGGCCGACGTCTGGGGCACCTGGTCGGGGAGCCGTCCGGCCACCCGCTGGCTGCAGTACGACTGGGCGACTCCGGTCCGGGTCGACGCCGCGACGGTGTCGTTCTGGGGCGACCAGACGGACCCCTCCTCCGGCGCCGGTGTGAACGTGCCGAAGTCCTGGAAGGCGCAGTACTGGACCGGCGACGCCTGGGCCGACGTCACGGGCGCTTCCGCCTACGGCGTCGAGCGCGACGCACCGAACGCCGTCGACTTCGACGCCGTGACCACCACCAAGCTCCGCCTCGTGCTGAGCGCGGCCGGTCCCGGCACCGGAGCCGACCCGTACGCCGGTGTCGCGGTCAGCGAGTGGGAGGTGTTCGCGGTCGCCCCGACGGCGATCGAACCCATCGATGTGCGCACCACCACCGGTGTCGTGCCGACACTGCCGTCGACGGTCGACGCGACGTTCGCGGACGGCAGCCACGCCGACCTCCCGGTCTCGTGGGCGTCGATCACACCCGAGCAGGTCGCGGATGAGGGCAGCTTCTCCGTCGTCGGTCTCGTGACCGGCTCCGCGGTGCCGGCGAAGGCGACCGTCTGGGTGCGGGCGACCGCTCCCGGGCAGATCAACGCCGTCGACCCGGTCGCGGTCACCACCGCAGCCGGGGTCGCACCCGCACTGCCGACCTCGCTCGGTGTCCTCTACAACGACGGGTCCCGCGAGGACCTGCCGGTGATGTGGGCCACCGTCGATCCCTCGTCCTACGCGGCTGAAGGTGTCTTCGAGGTCGCGGGGACGGTCGAATCGGCCCTGCCGGGAGCGAAGTCGGCGACCGCCACGGTGACGGTCGGTGCCGGTGGCGGCGAGGAGGACGACACCGCTCCGGTGGTCGCCCTCACCGCCGACCCGGCGGCTCCGGCCTCGGGCTGGCACACGGGAGCTGCGACCGTCTCGGTCACCGCGACCGACGACCTCGACTCGGCGCCTGTCGTCGAGGTGTCGGTCGACGACGCCGCCTGGGCTCCGTACACCGGTCCGATCGCCGTGAGTGGTGACGGTGTCCACACCGTCGCCGCCCGCGCGACGGACGCCACCGGCAACCGCTCGGCCTCCTCCGACGTCACCGTCCGGATCGACGCGACAGCGCCGTCGGTGACCCCGGTCGCCGACGCCGCGGCCCGCACGGTCAAGGCGACCGCGACGGACGCCGGTTCGGGTCTCGCCTCCATCGAGGTCCGCATCGGTGATGCAGCGGAGTGGACGCCCTACGCCAAGGCGGTCCTCGTTGGCCTGGAGGAGACCACGGTCCACCTCCGTGCCACCGACACCGCGGGCAACGTGTCCGCGGACACCACGGTCGTCGTGCCGAAGAGCGACGGTCAGCTCCGCCGGAACGTCGCGATCGGAGCCGTCCCGACGGCCTCGTTCACGGCCGCCTGGAACACGGTCGACGGTCTCAACGACGACGTCGCTCCGACCTCGTCGGGTGATGTCACGCCGAACGACAACGCGACCGTCTGGGGTGCGTGGCCGGAGATCGGTCAGCAGTGGGTCCAGTACGACTGGGCCGAGGCGGTCACCGTCGGCGAGACCGGGGCGTACTTCGTCTCGAACCTCGACGACGCGGGCCTCGGCATCGAGGTCCCGACGTCCTGGAAGGCGCAGTACTGGGATGCCGAAGCCGGAGACGGCGCCGGCGCTTGGGTCGATGTCGAAGCGCTGGGCGCGTATGGGACCGAGGTCGACGCGTTCAACCCGGTCGCCTTCACCCCGGTGACGACGACGAAGCTGCGTCTGCTCCTCGAAGCCTCGGGCGCCGAGAGCGGCAAGGGTAGCCTCGGGATCAAGGAGTGGCAGGTGTTCGAGGCGGCCGACCAGCCGGTCCCGGACGTCACCGCTCCCGTCGTGACCACTACGGTCACCCCCGAGCTGCCCGCCTCCGGATGGTTCCGCGAGGACGTGAGCGTCTCGGCGACCGCCCTCGACGACCGCGACCTCGTCGCGACCCTTGAGGCGCGGGTCGGGACCGGCGAGTGGGTGGCGTACACCGGCCCGGTGGTCGTCACCGCGGACGGGGTCACCACGGTGTCCTTCCGTGGAACGGACGCCGCCGGCAACGTGTCGGAGCCGTCGGTCGTGGAGGTGCGGCGCGATGCGACCGTCCCGACGCCCGCGGGTACATTCGATGGGACCGCGCGCACCGTCACCGTGACCGCCGAGGACCAACACTCCGGTGTCGCGTTCACGGAGGTCCGGATCGGGGACGGGGCGTGGACCACGTACACCGCACCCGTCGCCACGGGTGATGCAGCGACCACGGTGGCCGTCCGCGCCACCGACGTCGCGGGCAACGTCTCGGAGTCCGTCTCCGTCGACGTCCCCGCGAAGCCGGTCACGCCGGAGCCGACGCCGACTCCGGTCGACCCGACGCCGACGCCCGGCCCGAGCGAACCGAGCGGTTCGCTGACGGGTGACGAGGTGCTGCGACTCGGTGTCACGAGCGTGGCCCCCGGCGGAGCGCTGCCGGTGTCGCTGACGGGAGCCCAGCCGGGCGCGGTGTTCCGCGTCGAGCTGCGGTCGACGCCGGTGACGCTCGGGACGCTCACGGTGGGTGCCGACGGCACGGCGAACGCGGTGTTCACCGTCCCGTACACGATCACGGCCGGCGTCCACACGCTCGCCCTGGTCCTTCCGGGCGGGGAGGTGACGGCCCAAGTGACCGTCATCACGCCGGGTGCCAGTACGCCGGACGCCATCGCGTCGACCGGTGTGCCCGAGGAGGCCGCCACGTTCGGTCGCCTCGCCGCCCTCGCGGTGCTCCTCGGAGCCGCCGCCGTGCTGATCGCCCGCCAGCGGCGGGCCGGACGCACGCAGCTCGAGCGCGGACCGACCGGACCGCTCGTCTGATCGCCTCGGCAGGCACGGGGAGCGCATCCCGCTCCCCGGGCCTGCCCCGGCTGCCGCCCCTGCCCCCTGCGCCGGTCCCTGAGCCCGTTCACCCCGGTCCGTGAGCCCCTACCCCGGTCCCCTACCCCGGTCCCTGAGCTTGTCGAAGGGCCACCCGCACCACCACACCGATCACTGGAGATCCTCGTGTCCCGTCCCCTCCGCCTCGCCGCTCTCGGAGCCGCGACCGCCGTCCTCGCCTCACTGCTCACGGTCGTCGTCGGTTCACCACCGGCTGAGGCGGCCACGCAGAACCCCATCATCGGCGACGGCTCCGTGTACTCGGCGGACCCCGCCACCCTGGTCGTCGACGACGAGCTCTACATCTACGCGGGGCGGGACGAGGCCGGCCCAACCACGAACGACTTCATCATGAACGAGTGGCAGTCGTTCTCCACCGGCGATCCCGACTCCGGCACCTGGGAGCACCACCCGTCGCTCATGCGTCCTGAGACCGTCTTCGACTGGGCGACCTCCGGCCGCGCCTACGCGGGGCAGGTCGTGGAGGGTGCCGACGGCCGCTTCTACTGGTACGTCCCGGTCCACGAGGCGGCGAGCACGTCGGAGGACCAGTTCGGCATCGGCGTCGCGGTCGCCGACGACCCGCTCGGCCCGTGGACGGACGCGGTCGGCGGCCCGATCATCTCCCAGGCCATCCTCGGCAACACGATCCACAACATCGACCCCACGGTCTTCGTCGACGACGACGGTCGTGTCTACCTCTACTGGGGCAGCTTCAGTCAGCTCCGCGCGGTCGAGCTCGAAGCCGACATGGTGACGCTCACGGGTGACGTGCGCACGATCTCCTCCGGTGTCGACGGCTTCTTCGAAGCGGCGTGGCTGTTCAAGCGCGGCGCCACCTACTACCTCGCCTACGCGGCGAACAACGCCGGACCCGACTCCACCTGCACCCCGGCGACCTACCACGCGTGCATCGCGTACTCCTCGGCCGATTCGCCCTTCGGGCCGTGGACCCAGCGCGGCCGCGTCCTCGCCCCCGTGTCGTCCACGACCTCGCACCCGGCCATCACCGAGTTCCAGGGCGAGTGGTACATCGCGTACCACACTGCCGACGCCGTCGGCGGGAACCACTTCCGTCGCTCGGTCGCCATCGACAGCGTGGAGTGGGACGACACGACCGTGCCGCCGACCATGCGCGAGGTCGTCACGACCCCGGAGCGCGGCCCCGACCTCAGCCCACGGCGCAACGTCGCACCCTGGGCGACCGCCTCGGCCTCGAACGAGCCCGTCCCGACGCAGTACTGGATCGACGCCCTCAACGACGAGACGATCCGACCGAACCCGCTGCCGCCCGACATGTGGGGCAGCTGGTCGGCGGAGCGTCCCGCCCAGCAGTGGATCCAGTACGACTGGGACCGCCCCGTGCGCATCGACAGCGCATCGATCAAGTTCTTCCGCGACGTCGCACCGGGCACCGGCAACGGGGTGTCCGACCCGTCGAGCTGGAGGCTGCAGTCCTGGAAGTCCGGAGCCTGGGTCGACGTCGTGAACCCGAGCGGCTACCCGACCTCCACGACCGCGGAGCACACCGTGACCTTCGAACCGGTCACCACCACCCGGCTCCGGGCGGTGCTCAACGCCTCGTCCAACGGGGCGAACCCGCCGGCGTATTCGGCGCTCGCCGTCGAGGAGTGGCGCGTGCTGGCCGCCGAGACGACGGGGTATCAGCCGGTCGTCGTGTCGACGATCACCGGGACGCAGCCCCTCCTCCCGGAGACCGTGCTCCTCGACGACGCGACGGGCGGCTCCGTCCGCGCGACCGTGCACTGGGACCCCGTCCCCGCGGACCAGCTCGCCGCGCCCGGATCCTTCACCGTGCTCGGCACCGCCGAAGGCTATGCGGCCGGCCGCGTCGAGGCGACCGTGACGGTCATCGACGGCACGGTCACCGAGGACACCCAAGCGCCGACGCTCGACGTCGAGACGATCGGCGTCGACGGCGCGGGGGACTGGTTCCTCGGTGACGTCACGCTGCGGGCGACGGCGCTCGACGCGGCGGACCCCACGCCGCTCATCGAGTTCCAGCGGGACGGCGGCGACTGGACCGCCGTCGCCGGGCAGCGGACGGCCGTGCAGACGATCACCGGTGACGGACCGCACAGCGTGGCCATCCGGGCGACGGACGCCGCCGGGAACACCTCCGAGGTCTGGAACGCGTCGTTCCGGATCGACTCCGGTGTACCGACCGTCGACGCGGCGTTCGATGCGGAGAGCCGCGCGGTCACGGCGTCGGCCGCCGATCCTGGCGCGCCGGAGACCGCGTCCGGTCTCGCGGGCCTCGAGGTCGCCGTCGACGGACAGGACGCCTGGGAGCCGTACACCGCGCCGGTCATGCTCGACCTCGAGGCGCACGACGTCTACCTGCGTGCGAGCGACACCGCCGGCAACGTGTCGGCGGTCACCGCCATCACCGTGCAGCGCTCGGCGGACGCCCCGCTCGAGGGCGACATCGCGTCGTTCGCCACGGCGACCGCCTCCTACTCCTCGCCGTGGACCACGGTCGACGCCGTCAACGACGGCAGTGCCTCGGGTGCGTCCTGGGGCACCTGGCCGATGGTCGGTGAGCAGTGGGTGCAGCTGAGCTGGGACCGCGAGGTCACGCTCGACGCCGCGTCGGTGCACTTCTTCGCCGACGCCGCAGACGAGGCGAACGTGGGGGTGATCCCGCCGCACGGCTGGGTGGTCGAGACGCTCGCCGCGGACGGCTCCTGGGTGCCGGTCGACACCACGGACCCGTACACCCGGGACCGCGACGTCGCCAACGCCGTGGGCTTCACACCGGTCGCGACGTCGGCCCTCCGGGTGCGCATGCAGGCTTGGGGTGCGGCGGAACAGGGCGGATCCGTCGGCATCCTGGAGATCACGGTGAACGCGGTCGCTCCGGCGGGGGAGCCGGACACGACGGCGCCCACCGTGACGCTCGCGTCGAGTCCGGCCGAGCCGACGGGCGAGGCCGGTTGGTATCGCGAGGGCGTGTCGGTCGCGGTCGACGCTGACGACGACGTCGACGACGCCCCGATGGTCGAACTCCGGCTCGGCGACGGCGCGTGGACGCCGGCGGAGGAGGTCGACGCGTTCGACCCGGAGACGCGGGTGCTGATGCTCGGCGCCGATGGCGTGTACGTGGTCGCGGCCCGCGCGACCGACGCTGCTGGGAACGTCTCCGAACCGGTGGCCCTGTCCGTGGACATCGACACGACCGCGCCGGAGGTCGAGGCGGTCACCACACCGGAGGCCCCCGCGACCGGACCGGTCACCGTGCGGTTCGACGCGACGGACAAGGGTTCCGGGGTCGCCCTGGTCGAAGCGGCAGTGAGGTCGGGCGACGCGGGTTCGGGTGGTGCCGGCCAGGACGATGCCGGCTGGTCGCCGGTCTCCGATGCCGGGCTCGTGCTCGACGAACCGGGCGAGCACCTCGTGCGGTACCGCGCCACCGACGTCGCCGGCAATGTCGGCGCCGAGCGTTCGGTGACCGTCACGGTCGTCGAGACGCCCGTCGACCCGGAGCCGGGGGACGGCGCCCGGGTGGTCCTCGGTGCCTCATCGGTGACGGCGGGCGGTTCCCTCGCGGTCGCCGGTTCGGGTTTCGGCGCCGGTGAGCAGGTGACGGTCACGCTCTTCTCCGACCCGGTGCGGCTCGCCACCTTCACCGCCGACGGCTCGGGTGCCGTCTCGGGTGTCGTCGCCGTGCCGGTCTCGACGCCGAACGGGGTGCACACGGTCGAGCTCCGAGGTGTCACCACCGATCGCGCGGCGACGGCCTCGCTGCAGGTGACGGGCGGTGGAGCCCTCCCGGGCACGTCTGTCGGAAGCCCCGGTGCCTCGGCGCCCGGAGCCGGCCGGGGCGGTGGTGGCGACGACCTCGCCAGGACCGGCGCCGCGCCGGCCGCGGCGCTGCTCATCGCCGCACTCGCCCTCCTCTCCGGTGTGCTGCTCGTCGCGAGGCGTCGTCAGGAGGCGTTCCGAGGTTGAGTGCGCCCTTCGACAGGCTCAGGGACCGGAATTGCTCTGGGACCGGGATGGCCCTGGGACCCGACGGACTCGGGGACTGGAAGGGCTCTGGGACCGGATGGGCTCAGGGACCGGAATGGCTCAGGGAGCGGGATGGCGTCGGCTTGCGCAATCTATCGAATAACGATAGCTTTCCATTGTTCTTCGATGGAGGTGCGCGATGCGCGGAGTGACGGTCCTGGTGCTGCGGGTGATCCTCGCGGTCGCTCTGGTGGGTTCGCTGGTGGTGCAGGTGGTGATGGTCCCGTTGCTCTGGGCGGACCTCGACGGCGTGGACGAGGTGCCGCGGACCCTGTTCGCGATCATCGTGATCGCCGAGATCATCACCTTCCAGCTCTGCGCCGTGTGTGTCTGGGCGCTCCTCGACCTGGTCCGTCGGGGGCGGGTCTTCTCGGCTCGCTCGTTCCGGTTCGTCGACGTCATCATCGGTGCGATCGCCGTGTCCGCGCTGCTCACGTTCGGGCTCGCCGTCCTCTTCGCTCCGGGCGGGATCGCGCCGGGGGTCATCGGTCTCCTCTGCGGCGCCGCGCTCGTGACCGCCGGTGTCGCCCTCGTGGTCGTGGTCATGCGGTCCCTGCTGCGTCAGGCCGTCGACCGCGAGATCGAGGCGCAGGGGCTCCGTTCCGAGTTGGACGACGTGATCTGATGCCGATCATCGTGGACATCGACGTCATGTTGGCTCGCCGCAAGATGTCGGTCGGTACCCTGTCGGAGCTCGTGGGGGTGACACCGGCCAACCTCGCGGTACTGAAGAACGGCCGTGCGAAGGCGGTCCGATTCACGACGCTCGAAGCGCTGTGCGTCGCACTCGACTGCCAGCCGGGCGACCTCTTGCGCTGGGAGGCCGCGTCGGAGTGATCCGCCCCGATGCCCCGGTCGCCATGCCGGGCATACTGGAGGCACCTCGACCAGCGATCCGGAAGCAGTCATGACGTATCCTCCGAACCCTCCAGGTCCGCAGTCCCAGCTGCCGTACGGGCAGCCGCAGTACGGCCAACCGCCGTACGGGCAGCCGCAGTACATCGCACCGGCGCCGCGCGGTGCCGCTTCGCCGGAGGACCTGTCCCTGCCGCTCTACGGGGCGACGTTCCGCCAGGCCACCAGGCGGTTCTTCAACCAGTACGCGAACTTCTCGGGTCGGGCGTCGCTCAGCGAGTACTGGTGGAGTGCGCTGCTCACGACGCTTCTGATGCTCATCCCGACGCTGCTGATCACCATCGGCGCGATCATGACCGCAGTCTCCGCGGCGACGGCTGCCGCGCAGGAGCAGGGGCTGTCCGGGAGCGAATACGACCTCGCGGACCCTGGACCCATGGGGTTCGGCGTGCGCGTCCTGCTCATCGTCGGCGTCGTACTGTTGCTCGTCGCCTGGGTGGCGCTCATCGTGCCGAGCCTGGCGATCGCCTGGCGGCGCCTGCACGATGCAGGGTTCCCCGGCCCGTACTATTTCCTCACCCTCGTGCCGTCTGTCGGGAGCATCATCGTCCTCGTCCTCATGCTGCTGCCGTCGAAGCCCGAGGGGCAGCGCTTCGATCGCCCCTCGCAGGTGTCGTCCGGACGCTGAGGTCGCAGGAGACGCGGTTCACTGCGGCAGTCCGGCGGCCTTCCGCAGCAGGACGTCGCGCTCACGGTCGTTCGCTGCGAGGTGCGCGGCGGTCAGGAGTTCCGAGCGGGCCTCCTCGGTGCGCCCCAGCCGTGCGAGCAGTTCGCCGCGGACGCTCGGGATGAGATGCGACCCCCGCAGCGACGCATCGTCGGCGAGGCCGTCGACGATGCGGAGCGCCGTCGCCGGGCCGGTCGCCATCGACACCGCGATCGCGCGGTTGAGTTCGACGACCGGATTAGGGGCGATCCGTTCGAGCGCCTCGTAGAGGATCACGATCTGCTCCCAGTCCGTCGCGTCCACGCTGGGGGCGACCGAGTGGCACTGCGCGATGGTCGCCTGCAGTGCGTAGGCGCCGCGTCCGCGGCCGAGCGCGTCGGCGCGGGCCAGCGCCGCCGTTCCGCGGCCGATCTGCGCCCGGTCCCAGCGCTCGCGGTGTTGGTCGGCGAGCAGGGTCGCGGAGCCGTCGGGTGCGACGCGGGCGGCGAAGCGTGAGGCCTGGAACTCCATGAGCGCGACGAGCGCGTGCGCCTCCGGCTCGCGGGGGACGAGCGCGACCAACCGTCGGCCCAGCCGCAGCGCCTCGTTCGCGAGCTCGGCGCGGATCCAGGTCGGTCCGCTCGTCGCCGCGTACCCCTCGGTGAAGAGCAGGTAGACGACGCCGAGGACGGCCGACAGGCGCCGCGGCCACTCGGCCGGGTCCGGCGCCTCGAAGTGGACGTTGGCCGCGGCGAGCGTCTTCTTGGCGCGGGTGATCCTCGCCTGCACCGTCGGCACCGGGACGAGGAGCATCCGGGCGATCTCCTGGGTGGTGAGCCCGCTGACGACCCGCAGCGTCAGCGCCACCTGCGACTCCCGCGACAGCACCGGGTGGCAGGCGGTGAAGACGAGACGCAGGACGTCGTCCCCGATCGGCTCCCAGTCGAGGTCGCTCGCCTGCTCAAGATCCCGGGCGAGCGACCGGTACCGCTCGTCCAATGCCGCCCGGCGTCGCCAACCGTCGATCGCGCGACGTTTCGCCACCATCGTCAGCCACGCACCCGGGTTGCGCGGCACGCCGTCGCGCGGCCACTGCTCGAGGGCCTCCAGCAGCGCCTCCTGGGCGAGATCCTCCGCCAGACCGAGGTCGCCGGTCAGCTTCGTGAGGGTGGCGACGATCTGCGCGCTCTCGATCCGCTAGACGCTGTCGACCACGCGGCGGGCGGCCTCATCGCCGTCCGCCGCGCCGGTGTCGGTCAGGTCGGCGTCGGTCATGTCCGTCTCGCGTCGGTCGTGCTCAGGCCGGGTCGGCCGCGGGCTTCGCCACGCCTTCCTGCGCCCGCCACTCCTTCTCCTTCTGGAGGTACTCGTTGTCGGCGTGGTCGGCGAAGTCCGTCTCGTCGGTCACGCGGCGCACCTCGATCTTGTTGCCGGGGCCGAGCGGCGCACGGCCGGCCCATTCGATGGCCTCCTCGCGGGTGGCCACCTCGATGGTCCAGAACCCGTTGAAGAGTTCGTGGAGTTCGCCGTAAGGGCCGTCGGTGACGATCGGGGCCTCGGTCGTGAACTCGACCACGGCTCCCTGTGCGGCGTCGGTGAGGCCGTCACCGCCGACCATCACGCCGGCGTTGATCATCGACTCGTTGTAGGCGCCCATCGCGTTGATGACCGCTTCGAAGTCCATGTCCTCGAGCTTCTCGACGGACCCGCTGTTGCGCATGATGAGCATGTATTTCGACATCGTCTTCTCCTGTCGTCAGGGGCGCTGATCGCCCGCCTCACTCTGACGTCGAACGGCGAACACGGAAATCGACATCGCGGTCAGAATATCCTCGGCGGGTGCCCGATGGGGAGGGTGAACGGATCGCGGCGGCCAGGTGTCCGGCGGGAGAATAGCGGCGGACGGAAGTCGCGATTCACAGCCCAGGCAACAACTGTGGGTTGATACTGAGTCCATGGCAACTGAGATCGACCACGAAGAGATCATCCGTCAGCTCACTGCGAAGCTGAGCGAGAAGTACTCGGGGGTTGATTCCGCTCGGATCGGCGAGCTCGTGCGCGAAGAGGTCAGCGCGCTCGCCGAGCGTCCTGTCCAGGATTACGTGACCGTCCTCGCCGAGCGCGCGGTCAAGAAGTCCCTCAAGCGCTCCGAGAAGTAACGGTCCCGCCACCGGTCGGACTACGGCCGGTCGGGTCTGCTCGTCAGCGCCTCGATCGAGACCACGATCACGATGCAGATGACGAGCACGGTGAACACGTTCGGGTTCAGGGTCAGCGCGTAGACGACCACGGCGATCAGGGTGCGGGCGCCGATGATGACGATCGCGCGCAGTGGTGATCTCCGCTTCGTCCGGTTCGGTTCTGACATGGTGCACCCTCGCTGATGGTCGGTCGATTCTCCAGCCTATGAGTGCCTCGGCGCCCCGCACGTCCAGTCTCTGTCGCTAGACTCACCTCGGGTACTTTTGTCGACGAGTCGACAGAAGCGGTTCCGCGCTGTGGGAGACACGCGCGGAAGCGCCCGTCGGTGCCCGCCCGAAGCTACGAAGGAGTACCCATGAGCGCACCGTCCGTGCAGCTGTACACCGTCCGCGACGCCATCGCCGAGGACCTGCAGGGCGCCGTCGCCCGCATCGCCGAGATCGGCTTCACGAAGGTCGAGCCATACGCGTTCGTCGAGCGCGCTGCCGAGTTCGAGACCGCTTTCGCCGCCGCTGGTGTCACGGCCCCGTCCGGCCACGCGCCCGTCATCGACGCCGCCGACCCGGCGGTCGCGTTCGACGCGGCATCGCGGCTCGGGATCGGGACGGTCATCGACCCCTTCATCCCCACCGATCGCTGGCAGACCGCCGACGACGCGGCACGTCTCGCCGAGCGCGTCAACGAGCTCGCCGTCCAAGCAGCGGCGTCCGGCCTGAAGTTCGGTTACCACAACCACAACTGGGAGTTCTCGACCCACGTCGACGGGCGCCCGATCTTCGAGCTGTTCGTCGAGCAGCTGTCGCCCGAGGTCGTCCTCGAGATCGACACCTTCTGGTCGACGGTCGGCGGTGCCGACACCCCGGCGTTCCTCCGTTCGCTCGGTGACCGCGTGCAGTTCCTGCACATCAAGGACGGCATCATCTCCGGTGACATCGCCACCGCACTGCCGAGCAGCGAGAGTGCGCTCGTCGTGCCCGACGCGCTCGCTCAGGCGTTCGCGAACCAGCAGCCCGCGGGTCAGGGCCAGGTCGACATCCCGGCGATCCTCGCTGCCGCACCGCACGCGACCCGCGTCGTGGAGTTCGACGGCTACAGCAAGGAGATCTTCGGCGGCGTCGCCGAGTCCTACGCCTGGCTCGCCGAGAACGACAAGTAGGCGCGCACCTCGACAGGCTCGGTGAGCGGGGCGCCCGTTCCCCGAGCTGCGCCGCACTGAGCCTGTCGAGGTGTCGAAGGGCCCGCGGGGATGCGTGTTCTGGCCGTGGACGTGTGTTCGGGGGCACTTCGACAAGCTCAGTGACCGGGGTCGGTTCGGCGGCCGGCACTCAGAACGGCGGAATCGATTCAGGTTCCGTGCGGTGTCGCTTGCCGTCGGGTGTGGTCCACTCGAGGACGCCATCGGGTCGATGGTCGAGAGACCACCCGGGTAGATGCTTCAGTCGGTGGTGATGTCGGCAGACGCACGCCAGATTGCCGACGCTCGTGGTGCCGCCGTCGGCCCAGGCGACGGAGTGGTCGAGATCGCACGCCCGAGCCCGTCTCCCGCAACCCGGTGCGCGACAGGTGACGTCGCGCAGGCGGACCGCTCGCTGCAGATCTGCCGGCACGCGGTACTGCTGCCGCCCGACCGAGACGACCGCACTCGTCTCCGGGTGCGTGAGCACCCTCGTCATCGAGGGGGCGTTGACCGCGAGCCGCGCCGCGGTCTCGGGGTCGATCGGGCCGTAGCCGTCGAGGGTCGCCGGGGCCTCGCTCACCCCCAGGAGGCTGAGCACGGGCACGGTGAGGTTCACCGTGGGCTGGATGTCGTCGAGCACCTCCACCGGCCGGGCGATCGGTGAGCGCCGGCCCTCGGGGTCGGTCTGGTCGGCCGAGGTGGTGCCGCTGATGCAGAGCGAGCCGACCGCGTCGGCGCGCAGCTGCTGACAGGTGCGGTCGTCGTCCGTCAGGTGGGCTGCACCGACGAGCGCGTCGAGGCGTTCTCCGATCGCGACGGCGACGGGTGCCGTGGTGAACAGGTGCACCCACGCCATGCCGTCTGCTGCAGGCTCGATCTCCACCCGACGGTCGGCCTCGGACCGGGCCGCCCGCACGGTGATGGACTCCGGGTGCAGCCGCTCGCGGAGGGTGCGGGCCTGGTGCTGCAGCCGCGCGACCGTCGACTGTTCCGCGATGGGAAGGACCGTCTCGAGGAACGCGGCTCGGCCGTGCACCGGGATGTCTTGGAGCTGATCGGTGATGGTCCGCGCGTGCCGGCTCGAGATGCGGCCGTCCTCCAGCGCACGGAGGACGGCCGGGGCATCGGCGACGAGCCGCTCGGCATCGCCCGTGGCTCGGTGCAGGGTCTGCTCGGAGGCACGCGTCGCCATGGCGAGCGTCGCACAGGTGGAACGACGGATGAGCGCCTTCCGCTGTGCGGGCGTCTCGTCGTGCGACACGAGGCTGTCCGCCATGGCGTCGGCCAGGGCTGCCGACCTCGCGAGGAGACGAGCCTCCCGGGCGTCGAGTGCTGCACGCTCGCGCGCGATGCCGGCGAACTCGTCGGACAATTGCGCGAGGCGCTCTTCGAAGACGTCCACCGCGCGCACCGGGAGGGTGGTGGAGGTCTCGGTCATGACTCCAGTCCACCACGGACCACTGGCATTCGAGATGATCAGTGACGAGGGCCCGACGGATTCGACGAGCGGTCGGGATGTGGAGCGGGGTCGCACTTCGACAGGCTCAGTGACCGGGTGTGTGGCTCAGTGAGCGGGACCCCGGTCCCTGAGCTTGTCGACGGGCGCGATTGATGAACGGGAACGCGGTCCCCGAGCCTGTCGACGGGCGTCTGAGCCCGCTCCTCGCTCAGCCGCCGAGCGGGGTCCGGATCACGCGGAACGCACCCGCCGGGATGTCCACCGCATCCGAGACCACCGGCTCGCCCGTCAAGAGCTCGACCGCACCGGTCGTCGTGAGCTGCGCATCCTCGTCGCCATGGTTGATCGCGATCGTGAACGACGCCTCCTCGCCCCAGCGGGTCACGACCTCCAGCCCGAGCGGCGGTACCGGCGGCGCGTCGACGCCTGCCTGCTCCAAGGCTTCGGACAGCAGCTCCGACAGTCCGGCCTCGTCGAGCTTCGTGGAGACGTACCAGGCGGTGCCGGCGCCGAACCGGTTGCGGGTCACTGCGGGCTGACCGGCGGCGGGGCCGGTGACGTAGCCCGACACGGCCTCGGCGCCCTCGAGCACGATGTCGTCGCTCCAGCTCGAGCCGGTCCGTCCGTCGTCCAGTTGGACGGTCTCGCCCTCGTGCAACGGCAGGAACTCCGGGACCGAGAGGCCCAGCACGCGACGGAACGCTCCCGGTGCGCCACCCTCCCAGACGGCGTCGTGCTCGTCGACGACGCCCGAGAAGTACGACACGACGAAGGCGCCGCCGCCCTCGACATACGCGGTGAGGTTCTCGGAGGTCTCGCGGTCCGCCAGATACAGCGACGGGGCGAGGACGAGGCGGTAGCCGCTCAGGTCGTCGTGCGGGTGCACGAAGTCGACGGTGACGCCAGCCCGCCAGAGGGCGGCGTAATAGGCCTCAACGCGCTCGCGATGGTCGAGCTCGACCGACGGGCGCCACTCCAGGTCCTGGGCCCAGAACGACTGCACGTCCCAGAGGATCGCGACCTCGCTGCGCACCCGGGAGCCCACCAGCTCGTCCAGTTTGCCGAGGTCATGACCGAGCGCCATGACCTCACGCCAGATGCGACTCTCCGTGCCGGCATGGGGGAGCATCGCCGAGTGGAACTTCTCCGCGCCGTACCGCGAGGCGCGGAACTGGAAGTAGAGGATCGCGTCGGCCCCGCGGGCCAGGTGGCTGGCGCTGTTGCGGGCGAGTTCGCCTGCGCGCTTCGCGATGTTGCGCGGCTGCCAGTTCACCGCCGAGGTGGAGTGCTCCATGAGGATCCACGGGTCGCCGCCGGCGAGCGAGCGGGTGAGGTCCGAGTCGAGCGCGAGCAGGATGTGGTTGTCCTCCCGCTCCGCGACGAGGTAGTAGTCGTTGGCGACGATGTCGACCTCGCGGCTCCAGGCCCAGTAGTCGATCGAGCGGCAGTTCGTGGCCATGAAGTTCGTCGTCACCGGGGTCTCCGGTGCGTACCGCTTGATGATGTCGCGCTCGGCGACGTAGCACTCGAGCAGGATGTCCGAGGTGTAGCGGGCGAAGTCGAGTCGCTGCGTCTGGTTGACGACGGAGGCCGAGACGCGCGGTGCGTCGATCTCGTCCCACTCGCCGTAGTCCTGGCCCCAGAAGCGGGTGCCCCAGGCGGCGTTGAGTGCTTCGATCGAGCCGTAGCGCCGCTGCAACCACGCCCGGAAGGCGAGCACCGAGCCGTCGGAGTAGTCCTCGCTGATCGGTGCGCCGTACTCGTTGTGCACGTGCCAGAGGACGACGGCCGGGTGCGATCCGTAGCGGGCGGCGAGCTGCTCGGTGATCGCGGCTGCAGCGCGACGGTAGGCGGGGGAGCTGGGGCTCGCGATGCCGCGTGAGCCGTGGCCGAGTCGCAGTCCCTCGCGGGTGACCGGGTGAGCCTCGGGGTGGCGCTTCCAGAACCAGGCCGGTGGCACCGTCGTCGGCGTCGCGAGGTCGACCGAGATGCCGGCCTCGTGCAGCAGACCGATGATGTCGTCGAGGAAGCTGAAGTCGTATTCGCCCTCGCGCGGTTCGAGGACCGCCCAGGAGAAGATCCCGACGCTCACGAGGTCGACACCGGCCGCCTGCATGAGGGCGATGTCCTCGAGCCAGGTCTCCCGCGGCCACTGCTCGGGGTTGTAGTCGCCGCCGTAGCGGAGGCCGGTGGTGCCGGGGATCCAGGTGGCTCGTGCGGTGAGCGGGTCGAGCTCGATGGTCATGCTGCGTCTCCTGTGACTCAGTGGGCCGAGAGCGAATCCATTCGATCGCCTGGCTGTGTGCGCTCCCAGTTTTATCACAGACTCGTGCGACACATTTCGAAGGATTTTCGATGTTGACAACGTGAAACGGTTGTGAATAACTGTAACCGCTCACAGGTACAACGACGTTCTCCATCGAAACGTCGCTGCCCCGCACCAGAGCGCCCCAGCTTTCGACAAGGAGGACGAATGCGCAGCACGCTTCGCCACATCGGCATCGCCACGGTCGCCACGACGGCCCTACTGCTCTCCGGATGCTCGGCATCCTCGGGCGGCACGGAGTCCGGCCCCGTCAAACTCACCTACTGGGCCTGGGCGCCCAACCTCGAGCAGGTCGTGGAGCTGTGGAACGAGGACCACCCCGACATCCAGGTGGTCGTGCAGAAGCAGGACGGCGGCGACCCCGCCATCACCAAGCTGCTCACGGCCATCAAGGCCGGCAGTGGCGCTCCCGACCTCATCCAGGCCGAGTACCAGAAGATCCCGACGCTCGTGGCGTCCGACGCGCTCGCCGACATCTCGAAGCAGGGCGCAGCCGATCTCAAGGACGACTTCTCCGACGGCGTGTGGAACTCGGTCACGCTCGGTGGCGATGCGGTCTACGCCGTCCCGCAGGACTCCGGCCCGATGATGGCCTACTACCGCACCGACATCCTCGACAGCCTCGGCCTCAGCGTGCCGACGACGTGGGACGAGTACGCACAGGTCGCCCGGGCCGTTCACCAGGCCGACCCGACGAAGTACCTCGGCACCTTCTCCGCGAACGACGCCGGCTGGTTCGCCGGACTCGCGCAGCAGGCGGGTGCTTCGTGGTGGTCGATCGACGGCGACAGCTGGGGAGTCGACATCGACGCCGGCCCGACCGAGCAGGTCGCCTCGTACTGGGGCGGACTCGTCGAGGAGGGTGCGATCGACAACAAACCGATGTACACGCCCGAGTGGAACGCCGGGCTGAACGACGGTTCGCAGGTCGGTTGGATCTCCTCCGTCTGGGCACCCGGCGTCCTCGGCGGCAACGCCCCCGACACTGCCGGCAAGTGGACCGCGGCCGAGCTGCCGCAGTGGGACGCCTCGAAGCCCTCCAACGGCAACTGGGGTGGGTCGTCCACCGCGGTGACCACGCAGTCGAAGCACGCCGAAGCCGCCGTCGAGTTCGCCACCTGGTTGAACACCGACCCGAAGGCCGTCGCCGCGCTCGCCGACGTGTCCGGGGTCTACCCGGCCGCGACGAAGGTCGCCGCCGACGCCCTGAAGACGTCGCCCGAGTTCTTCAGCCAGCAGAGCGACTTCTACGACATCGCGTCGAAGGCCTCCGAGACCGTCGCGCCGTTCACCTACGGCCCGAACGTCAACGTCGCCTTCAGCGCCTACAACGACGAGTTCGCGAAGGCGGCCGAGGCGAAGACCGCGCAGGCGTTCTCCGACGCCGTCGCCGCGATGCAGTCCATCACCATCGACGACCTGAAGAAGAGCGGCTTCTCGGTCAAGTAGTCCCACGGGGCCGGCTCATCGAGCCGGCCCCGCTCCCGCCCTCGACCCAAGGAATCGGCATGGCTGCACCATCCGCGCTGGACACGATCCGGCCCACCCAGGATCCGCCGACGGGCTCGCGTCCGCCGGCCCGATCGCGCAAGAACCTGAAGAGTCGGGTGCTCATCCCGTACGCGATGCTCGCCCCCGGCATCATCCTGTTCCTGGTGTTCATGGCGGCGCCCATCGTCTACACGCTGTTCCTGAGCTTCCAGAAGAAGCAGGTCACGGGGCTCGGCCTCGGCTCCGGTGCTCGCACGACGGCCTTCGCGGGCTTCGAGAACTACCTCGGTGCATTCAACGACCCGGAGTTCGCGGCGAGTGTCGGACGAGTGCTGCTGTACGGCCTCATCCTCATCCCGTGCATGCTCGGACTCGCCCTGCTCTTCGCGCTGCTGCTCGACTCCCGTCGCACCCGGGCGGTCTCGTTCTCGCGCATCTCGATCTTCCTGCCGTACGCGGTGCCCGCGGTGATCAGCTCGCTGCTCTGGGGCTTCCTCTACCTCCCGGCCGTGAGCCCCTTCTACGCGATCTTCGACAGCCTCGGCTGGGACGCCCCGGAGATCCTGTCCTCGGGGACCATCATCTTCGGCATCGCGAACATCGCCCTCTGGGGTGGCGTCGGCTTCAACATGATCGTCATCTACACCTCGCTGAAGGCCGTGCCGAGTGAGATCTACGAGGCCGCCCGCATCGACGGTGCGAGCGAGATCCAGATCGCACTGCGGATCAAGATCCCGATCGTCGCCCCAGCGCTCGTCATGACGGCCCTGTTCTCGATGGTCGCCACCCTGCAGGTGTTCGCCGAGCCGACGACGTTGCGGCCGCTCACGAACAGCCTCTCCACGAGCTGGTCGCCGCTCATGCTCGTCTACCGCGACGCGTTCACCCGTGACGACATCTACTCGGCCGCCGCGACCTCGATCATCATCGCCGTCGCCACCTTCATCGTCTCCTTCCTCTTCCTCCGGGTCGTGCAGAAGCGAGCCTTCGGTCAGGAGGACTGACACCATGACCACGCTTCGACTCGACCGACCCGCCGGTGCGCGACGCCGCGAACGCGCCGGCAGCACGACCATGCGCTCCGACCGGCCCAGCGGCATCTCGACGGGCATCCTCATCCTCGGCGCGATCTACTGCCTCTTCCCCGTCTTCTGGGTGCTCATGGCCTCCACGAAGAGCAGCGGCGAACTGTTCTCCACCTTCACGCTCGTGCCGAGCACCCATCTGTTCGACAACATCGTCGAGCTGACCCAGTACCGCGACGGACTCTTCTGGCGCTGGATGGTGAACACCGCGCTCTACGCGGGCATCGGTGCGATCGCCTCCACCTGGGTCTCCGCGATCTCGGGCTACGTGCTCGCCAAGTTCGACTTCCCTGGCAAGCGCACCGTCTTCAGCATCCTGCTCATGGGCGTGCTCGTGCCGGGCGTCATCCTCGCGATCCCGCAGTACTTCCTGCTGGCGAACGTCGGGCTGACGAACACCTTCTGGGGTGTGCTCCTGCCGCAGATCATCAGCCCGTACGGCATCTACCTCGCCCGCATCTACGCGGCCGCAGCGGTGCCGACCGACGTCATCGAGGCGGCCCGGACGGAGGGCGCGGGCGAGTTCCGCATCTTCGGACGCATCGCGATGCCGATGATGCTGCCCGGACTCGTGACGATCTTCCTGTTCCAGTTCGTCGCCATCTGGAACAACTTCATGCTGCCGTACATCATGCTCGGCGACGACTCGCTGTTCCCGATCACCGTCGGCCTCAACGGGCTGCTCAACCAGGGCGCCTCCGCCCCCGCGCTGTACACCCTCGTGATCACGGGTGCCCTGCTCGCCATCGTGCCGCTCATCCTGATCTTCCTCATCCTGCAGCGCTTCTGGCGGGTGGACCTCGCGGCCGGTGCCGTGAAGGCATGAGCCGCCGTGGCCCGCACGGTGGCAGCAGAAGGTGCCGCCGTCGTGCGCGAAGCCTCAGCACTAGGCTGACGGGATGACCACCGTCCCGTCCCGTCGGCGCCCGACGATCGACGACGTCGCGGAGGCCGCGGGTGTCTCCCGCGGCACGGTGTCGCGGGTGCTGAACGGCGGGCGTTGGGTCAGCCAGGACGCGAAGGCGGCGGTGGACGCGGCGATCCGGAAGACCGGCTACCGCGTGAACCCGCACGCGCGGAGCCTCGCGACGAACCGCACCGGATCGGTCGCGTTCCTCCTCACCGAGGACCACCAGCTGCTCTTCGAGGACCCGAACTTCTCGATGCTGCTGACGGGGGCCGCGCAGGCGCTCGCCGAACGGCAGCTGTCGCTCGTGCTCATCATGGCGGGCAGCGCTGCCGAGCAGGAGCGCGCGCTCGCCTACATCGAGGCGGGTCACGTCGACGGCGTGCTGCTCGTCTCGGCGCACAGCGGACAGCGGCTCATCAGCGACATCGTGGACTCGAAGGTCCCGGCCATCGCGTGCGGCATCCCGCTCGGGTTCCAGAAGCGCCTCGGGTACGTGGCCGCGGACGACCTCGAGGGCGCCCGCGAGATGGTGGCGCACCTGCGTGGGCTCGGCCGGACGCGGATCGCGACGATCGCCGGACCCGAGGACACCCCGGGCGGTGTCACGCGGCTCGAGGGCTACCGGCTCGAACTCGGCGAGGCGTACGACGACCGGCTCGTCCGGCACGGCGACTACGGCCGCGCGAGTGGTGAAGCGGCGATGCGCGAGCTGCTCGAGGCCGACCCGACGATCGACGCCGTCTTCGTGGCCAACGACCGCATGGCCGCCGGCGCCATCGACGCTCTGCGAACCGCCGGCCGACGCGTGCCGGAGGACGTCGCCGTCGGCGGCTTCGACGACTCGAGCATCGCGGTCGGCACCGATCCCGCCCTCACGACGATGCGTCAGCCGTTCGAGCGGATCAGCGCCGAGATGGTGCGCCTGCTCCTCCAGGTCATCGAGGGCGAGCGGCCCGCGGCGATCACGCTCCCGACGGAACTCGTGGTCCGCGACTCGGCCTGAGCGGATCTGTCCGGGAGCTTGTCGAGGGGCGCCCGCCTGCGCAACCCCGAGCGTCTCGCGGCTCCGTCCATGAGGATTGAGTGCATGAGCGACCAGTCCGACACCACCACCCAGCCCGATCCCGACACCGTACCCGGCATCCCGGACGCGGAGTCGCTGGAACCGACGAAGCGCACCATCGCGATCCTGGGTGCCAACGGCGACCTGGCCAAGCGGCTCCTGATCCCCGGCCTCGGCGAGGTCGTCGACGCCGCACGCGACATCTCGCTACAGATCATCGGTGCCGCCCGCACGCCGCAGCCGAACGAGGAGTGGCGTGCGACCGTCCGCGCCAGCCTCGAGGACGCCGGGATCGGGGCCCGGACCGTCGACGCGCTGGTGTCGACGACGGAGTTCATCCCGACCGACGCCTCCGACCCCGACGAACTGCGTGCACTGCTCGACGCCTGCACCGGCTCACCGATCCTCTACATCGCGCTCCCGCCGTCCGCCGGGCGCAAGGTCGCCGAGGCGCTCGCGCAGATCGACCTGCCCGACGACCTCCTCATCGCCATCGAGAAGCCCTTCGGCGACGACCTCGCCGACGCCCAGGCGCTCAACGCGGCGCTCGCCGACGTCGTGCCGGAGGAGCGTCTGTGGCGCATCGACCACTTCCTCGGCAACGCGACCGTCCTCGGGATGCTCGGCCTCCGCTTCGGCAACCGACTCCTCGAGGCGGGCTGGAACGCGGAACAGATCGAGAAGGTGGAGATCCTCTACGACGAGGAGCTGGGGCTCGAGGGTCGTGCGGCGTTCTACGACCAGACCGGCGCGCTCCGCGACATGCTGCAGAGCCACCTGCTGATGGTCCTCGCGCTCACCGCGATGGAGCGGCCGGACGCGGTGACGCCGACCGACGTCCACGACCGCATCGCCGAGGTCCTCGGCGCCGTCCGGTTGTGGAAGGACGACCCGTCGACCGCCCGTCGCGCCCGGTACACCGAGGGTCGGGTCGGCGACCGGCTCTTCCCCTCCTATGTGGACGAGCCCGACGTCGACGCCTCCCGTGAGACGGAGACGCTCGCACAGCTCCTGCTCCAGGTCGACACCCCGCGCTGGCAGGGGGTGCCGTTCGTCCTGCGCTCCGGCAAGGGGATCGGCGACCCGCGCCGCGAGGTCGCCGTCCACTTCCGCCGCTCGGCCGCGCCGACGGGGCTCGACGCTCCCGACGGACACGCCGACACCGTCCTCCGGATGTCACTCAAGGGCGATGCGGTGCACCTCGACCTCATCGTGACCGGGGCCGATGACGTCGACGGCCTGCGCCGGGTCGAGCTCGAGGCGGACCCTGGTGCCGCGACCCTGAGTGCCTACGCGCAGGTGCTCGCCGGCCTCCTGCAGGAGAACACGCTGCTGTCGGTGCGCGGCGACATCGCCGAGCAGTGCTGGCGCATCGTCACCCCGGTCGTCACCGCCTGGGCCGCCGGCGAGACGCCGCTCGAGGAGTACGAGGCGGGGAGCGCCGGTCCGACGGACTGGTGACCGGGCTCTGACGCACTGCTGACCGCCTGACATGAGACGACCCGCGCCGAATGATCGGCGCGGGTCGTTTCGTACAGTGGGCGGTTACGCCGACGGCTTCAGGACGACCTTGATGCAGCCGTCCTCCTTCTTCTGGAAGGTCTCGTACATCGCCGGAGCCTCGGCGAGCGGCACGCGGTGGGTCGCGAGGTCGAGCACGCCGAGCGGGTCGGTGCTGTCCTCGACGAGGGGGAGCAGCGTCGGGATCCAGCGGGCGACGTTGCACTGACCCATCCGGAGCGACACCTGCTTGTCGAACATCGACTTCATCGGCATGATGTCGGCCTCACCGGCGTAGACGCCGCTCAGGGACACGACGCCGCCACGGCGGACGAGCTCGAGCGCGGTGTGCAGGGCGGCGAGCCGGTCGATGCCGGCGTGCTCCATGGCCGGTCGCGCGAGCGCGTCGGGCAGCACGCCGACGGCCGTCTGTGCCGCAGCCGCGATCGGTGACCCATGGGCCTCCATGCCGACGGCGTCGACGACCCCGTCCGGGCCGCGTCCACCGGTGGCGTCGCGGAGCTCCGCGACCAGGTCGTCCGAGAGGTCGAGGGCACGGATGCCGTGGCGCTCGGCGAGGGCACGGCGCTCCGGCACCGGGTCCACGGCGAAGACCTCGAGACCGCGGTGCTTGGCGATGCGAGCCGCGAGCTGGCCGACCGGGCCCAGGCCGAGCACGGTGATCGAGCCGCCGTCCGGCACCCCGGCGTATTCGACGCCCTGCCAGGCGGTCGGGAGGATGTCACTCAGGTAGAGGTAGGACTCGTCGGGCAGGTCGCGACCGACGACGATGCAGTTCGCGTCTGCGAGCCGGACCTGCAGGAACTCGGCCTGTCCGCCCGGCACCTGGCCGTAGAGCTTCGTGTAGCCGTACAGGGAGGCGCCGCTGCCGTGCTCCTTCACCTGGGTCGTCTCGCACTGCGACTGCAGCCCGTTGCGACACATGAAGCACTCGCCGCACGCGATGGTGAAGGGGATGACGACCCGGTCGCCGACCGCGACGCGGGTGACCTCGGAGCCGACGGCCTCGACGACACCCATCGTCTCGTGGCCGAGGACGTCACCGCGGTCGAGGAACGGGCCGAACAGTTCGTAGAGGTGGAGGTCGGAGCCGCAGATGGCTGCCGAGGTGACACGGATGATCGCATCGGTGGGGGCGGTGATCGCGGGGTCCGGGACGGTCTCGACCGACACCGACCGGCGACCCTGGTACGTGAGTGCGCGCATGGATGCTCCTTCGTCGTTGTCCGTCCACCCTGCGCCTCCCTGGCGTCGGGCGACTGGGGGTGGACGTCTCGTCGGAGGGCTGATACGAGCTCAGCGTGCCGCGTCGGCGGCCACGCGCTGGAGACTGGCGAGCACCGACCGGACCGCGGACCGCGCCATCGCCTCCGGTCTGGCCAGGACGTCGACGTGCCGGACGAGGACCGCGCCGGCGACCGGTCGGAGGATCATGCCGTCGACGGCCAACGGCGCCGCCGTGGTGCGCGGCATGACGGCGATCGCAGCTCCGGTGCGGACGACCTGGGCGGCGACCGAGAACTCGTTGATGCGGTGGTCGATCCGCGGCGCCCGTCCGCTCAGTGCGCCCAGCTGGTGGAGGACGCCGGCGAGCGGGAACCCTTCGTGCGTCGAGATCCAGCGTTCGTCCCGCAGATCCTCCGGCCGTACCTCCGATTGTGCGGCCAGCGGATGCGTCTCGTGCATCGCGATGTCCAGGGGCTCGACGAGCAGCGGCGTCACGACGAGGCGGTCGAGCGGCCACGCCGGCTCGTGCGGGAGGCGGTGGGCGACGACGAGGTCGTAATCGGCGGTGAGACCGGCGAAGCGGTCCTGCGCGACGTCGGCGTCGGCGAGGAGGAGCCGCGGAACCGGACCGGTCGCATCGACTCCGGGGACGGGACCGCCCGCGAGCAGCGGTCCGAAGAACGCCAGCCCAGCGCTGTGGAACGCGGAGACGCTCACGGGGCGCTGCTCGTGCTGGAGGAAGGAGTCCACGGCGTCCCTGGCCTCGGCGAGTGCCTCCTCCACGCGCGCGGCGGCGACGGCGAGGGCTTCACCGGCCTCGGTGAGGACGAGGCGACGCCCGTGCTTCTCGGTGAGGGGCACCGGCATGGTGGCCTGCAGTGCGGCGAGCTGTTGCGACACGGCCGAGGCGCTGACGTGCATGGCCGCGGCGACCGCAGCGACGCTCCCGCGGTCGCCGAGTTCGCGGAGGAGCCGGAGGCGGGCAGGATCCATAAGTGATTCCTTCATCGTCGATCCAGACACTGGCCGTTGTTCTATCGTGTCCGTCTCCTGGAGAGTAGCGGCATGGCTCGCCGCGCACCCTCCGAACGCATCGTCGACGTGTTGCTCGTCGGGGTCGCAGCGGTCTGGGGCGCCAGCTTCCTCGCGGCGAAGGACCTCGCGGCCGTCACCGGTGTGCCGGCCGCGGTCGCCCTGCGCTTCCTGGTGGCGGTGATCGCCATCGGGCTCATCTGCCTCGTGCGGCGGGAGCGCCTGCCGCGCGGACGGGGCCTGCTGATCGCGGCGGCACTCGGCTGCTCGCAGGCCGCGATCATCGGCCTCGAGACGTGGGGCGTGCACCTGACCTCGGCGACGAACGCCGGGCTGCTCATCAGCCTCGCGCTCGTCATGACGCCGGTGCTCGACGGTGTCGCCTCGCGGTCCTGGCTCCCGAGGTCCTACTTCGTCGCCGCGGTCGCAGCCGTGGTCGGTGTCGCGCTGCTCGTGTCGGACGGCGGCCTCCGCGCACCCACCGCGGGCGACGCGCTCGTGATCGCCGCCGCCGTCGTCCGCGCGGTGCACGTGACGTCGAGCGCGCACCTGACCCGAGGCCGCACCGACAGCACGCTCGGCGTGGTCTTCGTCCAGATGCTCGTGTGCGCCGGCGCGTTCAGCCTCATCGCCGGTGACGGGCTCGCCGCGGCCGTCACCCGGCTCGACGTGCGCGGATGGCTGGACGTGCTGTTCCTCGGCCTCCTGTGCTCCGTGTTCGCCTTCGTCGTCCAGCTGTGGGCGGTGCGGCGGACCTCGGCCTCGCGCGCGAGCATCCTCATGGGGACGGAACCCGTCTGGGCGCTCCTCGTCGGCGTGCTCATCGCGGGGGAGGTGATCGGCCCGCTCGGTGTGCTCGGTGCGGCGCTGATCATCGTGGCGAGCTATGTCGGCCAGGCGATCGAACGTCGCCACCGCGCGCGGACGACCGGTACGGCACCCACGGCGCAGCAGGAGCCGGCGCCCGTCTGACGGGGTCTACAGCGTGGTCGCCGAGCCGGTGAACGGCGTTCCCAGCGGTGCTGCGTCCTCGATCCGGCAGGCGCGGACGTCGATCTCATGGATCGGTGTCCCCTCCCTCGACGTCGCGAGCACCCCGCGGATCGCATCGCCGACGAGGCGGAGGGTCGCCGGCACCGGAGCGCCGTCGGTCACGCCGATGGTCACGCCGATCGTCAGCGCACCGTCTGCTTCGCGACCGACGGCCACCTTCGCGGGCTCCTCGTCGTCAGGACCGACCGCATCGGCGACGGTCCGCAGGACCACACGGATCGGCGACCCGGTCGCGTAGACCGTCGTGACCCCCGGTGTCGCGGCGACGACGGCGGTGAGCTGCTGCGAGAGTGCGGCATCGGTGTCCATCAGGAGTCCTCCGGCCGGGCGACGCGCTGCGTGTGGATGTCGATGATCGTGACGTCGACGGCGACAACATTGAGTTCGGTGTGCGTGGAGAGTTCCGCGACGACGCGATCCCGGATGAGCTGCGACAGTCGTTCGAGGTTGTTGCCGAACGCGGCCGAGGCGGTGATCGCCACCGTGATGGGCGCGTCCAGGGTCGTCACATCGCCGTCGAGGCGGACGCGACCGACGATGACCCCGCCGACGCTGTCACCCACCCCGCGGATCAGGGTGCGGACCGAACCTTCCGTGATGCGCAGGTGCACCTCGGGGTCCGGATGCCTGAGCGGGATGTCCCGACCGGCGTGCGCCTCGAGCGAGATGTTCTGGAGCACCGCGTGCATCCAGGAGCGGTCCTGCTCGGAGTGCGTCGCGGCCTCCGACTTGAGCAGCGCCCAGGTCTGGGTGCGCAGCCGGAGGAGGGCGTCGAGGGCGAGTTGGCAGCCGGGGGAGGCTTCGATGTCGGGGTCGAGGGGCTCGCGGCCGCTGTCGAGGTAGTCGGAGAGCTCGTCGATGGTGTGCCCGTCGAGGTCGGCGCCGGCCAGGCCGTCGAGCATGGACTCGTCGTCGTCGTTCATCGCCACACCTCCATCTCCCGCAGGACGGTCTGTCTGGCCCGCGCGAGCTGACCGCGCACCGTCGACGCCGGGACCCCGAGCGACTCGGCGATCTCGACGTACGACAGCCCGCCCGTCTCCTTCAGCATCCAGCACTCACGCTGCATGGCGGGGAGTCGGTCCAGGACCGAAGCGAGTGCGCTCATCTGCATGCGCACCTCGACGACCCGTTCCGGGGATTGATGGGACGGGGCGGGTGCATTCCAATCCTCGATCTCGCTGTGTTCGCGGCGGCGCCTGATGCGGTCGATCGCCCGGTTCGAGACCATGCGCATCAGCCAGGACTTCACCGCGTTCGGGTCGTTCAGTCGGTCCAGCTGACCCCAAGCCTGGATGAGGACGTCCTGTACGACGTCCTCCGCCTCCGACTGGTTGCCCAGCACGCGGACGGCGTAGGCGCGCATGAGGGAACCGTGCCGGAAGACGAGGACTTCGAAGGCGGTGGCGTCTCCGTCGGCCGCGCGCTCGGCGAGGATGCCGTCCGAGAGGACCTCGAGCGAGCGCTTCACGGTGTGGCTAGAGGACGGCGAACGCGGTGAAGGCGACGGCGGTCGCGGACACGATCGCGGACGCGGCGACCGTGGCGACGTACGGAAACTGGAGCGTCTTCGCCGGGCCGTTCTCCACCGCCTCCTTGGCGCGGAGCAGGGAGACGAAGACCCCGAGGTCCTTACCGGTGCTCGAGGCGGCGACGAAGCGGCCGTCCCGGAACTCGACCATGCCGGCGTACTCGCCGTCGATCGAGGCGACCCAGAGGGTCGCGTCCGGCTCAGCCCAGGCGACCGTGGTCGTCGTGCCTCGCTCCAACACCGTGCTCATGACTTCTCCTTGCTCAACTGTCGTGTTGTTAGAGAATCTAGCGATTCATGCGTCTGCATGTACCCCACTTGACATTGCGATTCAGACTCCGCTAGACAAACTCGTTACGAGAACCACTACTGTTGAACTTCATGACCGCCCAAGCCGTTGAAGCGCAGCATTACTGGTACGAGCAGGACGAGCACGAGCGCGGCCGCCACATCCTCGAAGCCATGCGGCTGTACCGCGCGGCGGAGGCCGCCATGCGTCGTCGCACGCGCGACGAGATGCACATGGGCGAGAACGATCTGCTGGCCCTGCGCTTCATGTTGCGGGCCAAGCAGGAGCACCGGTTGGTCAGTCCGACCGATCTGGGTGCCTACCTCGGCATCAAGACCTCGTCGGTCACGGTCATGCTCGACCGCCTGGAAGCGGCGGGTCACGTCGTCCGGCAGCCGAGTGAGACCGACCGCCGTCGCGTCACGGTCTCGACCACTGACTTCGCCGACGCCGAGGTCCGCAAGACGCTCAGTCACATGCACCACCGCATGATGGAGGCCACCACCGGGATCGACCCCGAGATGGCGGCCGGCATCGTCGACTTCCTCGACCGCATGCGCGAGGCCGTCGACTCGATCGATCGCACCGAGCCCGAGGGGCAGCCGCAGCACTGAACGGTGGCGCCGAGCCGTCGATGAGCCGGCAGGCCACTCGGCCGGCTCCACCTGGCCTCATGTGAAACAGCGAGGCGGGCCGCACGGTCTGATCCGTGTGACCCGCCTCCGAATGTCTTCGACGATTTCGACCGCGCGCTGCGGGCCCTCCAGGCACCGCTCGAGCCGACTCTCAGAAGTCCCCGACCTTCGATGATCCGATGGTAATCGAGCACGTGTCGGACGGCCGATGCTTGAACGGTCGGATCGCTTGTGCTACTCGGGACCGCACCGGTGGCTGTGCCTCAGTTGTCGGCGGAAAGCTCCGGGTAGTCGGTCTCCGGCATGAGTTCGAGCCCCGCCGGCGTGTAGGTGCGGTCGAGCATGGCCTGCAACCAGGCGCGGTTGAGCAAGACCGGGCGGGAACCGGTGAATCGGAAGACGATGGGGACGCCGGTCTCGATCCAGATCGCGTAGCGGCCCGAGCCGTGTGCGGGGTCGATGGTCCACGAGAGGAGGAACGCCTCACCCTTGCGGAGCTTGGAGACGACGACCATCTGCACGTGGGCGAGGGTCCGGTCCTCGAGTTCGAGTGCTTCGTTCCCGTATCGCAGCGTTCCCATGTTCCCCAGCCCCCTGTCCCTGTGTGCGGTGGATCACCGCGCCGACAATTCTGGCAGTTCCCGTCCACGGGCTGCGAACCCGAGGGGTGGGAGTGCCGGTCAGTCGGCGTCGAGGACGGCGTCGAGGAGGCCCGGGAACCGGGTGTCGAGGTCGTCGCGCCGCAGGGTGAGTGTGCGGTGGCGACCGTTCGGCTCGTTCCTGATGACGCCGGCCTCGCGGAGCACCTTCATGAGGTGGGACTTCGTCGACTTCGGGATCGCGGGGTCGAGGGCCGTGCAGTTCGCGGCGTCCATCGGGCCGTCCCGCAGCTGCCGCACCATCTCGAGCCGGTCGGGATCGCTGAGCGCGAAGAGCACGGCCGGCAGCTCGATCGCCTCGCGGTCGGGGTGCGTGAGATCGGCGGGTGCAGGCATGGTTCGATAATAGTTGAACAATCGGTGGAAAGCGCGTATCGTCCAATCGTTCGATATTTTTGGAACCAAAGGATGCTCGCCCCGTGCAGACGACGACCCCGTCACCCTCGACCCGACCCATGCCCACCGCGGCCGCCGCCGTGCCGGCGACTCCGCGTCGCCGCTTCGGCTTCGTCCTCGCGGGACTCGGCAGCACGCTCATGCTCGCCGGCGCCAGCGCTCCGTCACCGTTCTACCCGGAGCTCCAGGAGCGCCTCGGCATCGGACCGATCGGCGTCACCATCGCCTTCTCGGCCTACGCGCTCGCCCTGCTCGTCGCGCTCCTCACGATCGGCTCGATCTCGGACCACCTCGGACGCCGCCCGGTGGTCGCCGCCGGGTTCGTCGTGCTCGCCGCGAGCATGCTGCTGCTGTGGCACGTCGACTCCGGCGCGCTGCTGTACCTCGCGCGCGTCCTCCAAGGCCTCGCCAGCGGGGCGCTGCTCTCCACGCTGTCGGCGACCATCATCGACCTGGCCCCGCCCGAGCGGCCACGAGCGGCGACCCTGCTGAACGCCATCGCACCGATGATCGGTCTCGCCTCCGGCACGATCCTCGCGGGCGTCCTCCTGCAGACGGTCGCCGATCCGTCGAGCTGGACGTTCCTGCCGCTGGCGATCGCCTACCTGCTCATCGCGGTGTCCATCTGGATCGTGCCGGAGACCTCCGCCCGCGCTCCCGGATGGGCCCGTGCCATCCGACCACGCGCAGCCGTCCCCGTCGACGCCCGACGGTTGTTCGTCGTGAGCATCCCGATCGTCCTCGGCGGGTGGGCGACCGGCGGGCTGTTCCTCTCTCTCGGGCCGAGCATCATGCACACGGAGCTCGGCGTGGACGGACAGCTCGGCGGGGCACTGCTCATCGGGTTGCTGCCGGCCGCGGGGGCCGTCGCCGCCGCGGTGCTGCACCGTCGCCGACCCGTCGTCGCGGCCGTCTACGGCGCCTCCGCACTGTCCGCCGGGACCGTGCTCCTGCTCGTCGCCCTGATCCTCGGGTCGCTCCCGATCGCGGTGGTCGCCGTCGTGATCGCCGGAACCGGGTTCGGCACGGCGTTCATGGGCACGATCGCCTCGCTCGTCCCGCTTGCGCCGGCGGACGAACGCGCTGAGCTGTTCGCCGCGCTGTACATCGTCGCGTACCTGTCCTTCGGCGTCCCGGCCGTCATCGCCGGCCTGCTCGCCTCGGCGATCGGCCTCCACGCCACGGTGCTCGGTTACGGCACGGTCGTCGCGATCGCCGCGGGCACGGCCGCTGTGGTGCGCGCCCGGTCAGCGCGCTGACGGTTCGAGCCCGCTGACGACGTCAGCGCGCTGACGGACCCTCGGCGAGGCGATCGAGGAGGGTCGACGCTCGGTAGGGGATGACCTCGATGAGTGAGACCTTCGTGTTCGTCCGGACCACGCCCGGAGCCGCGAGCAGCACGCCGGCGATGCGGTGCAGGTCCTCCGTGTCGTGCGCGACGACCTTCGCGAAGAGGTCGGCATCGCCGGTGGTCGCGTGCACTTCGACGATCTCCGGGATCGACTCGAGGGCCGCGTAGGCCTCGTTCGCGAGGTCCTGCCGGATGGAGATCTCGATGAACGCGGTGAGCGGGTAGCCCAGCGCCGACAGTCGCACCCGGCGACTCGGAGCGCCAAGTGCGCCGCTCGTCTCGAGTCGGCGCAGGCGGGCGTGGACGGTGTTCCTCGCGACGCCGAGGGTGCGTGAGAGGGCGAGCGCCGTCATGGACGGGTCGTCGTCGAGCGCGGTCAGGATGCGCGCGTCGAGGTGGTCGATGGTCGCGGGATGAGGCATGTTGCTCACTCTCAGGCTGGGAATCGAGCACGATGACCACTGCACTCTACTCGTGTTGCGCAACACGATGAGCTGACGCATCGTTGGCGGAATGAGCACCCAGCAGCCGAGCGCCGCGACGTCGAGCGCGCAGCAGGCTCCCTCCACACCTGCCCCGGCACCGTCTCCGGTCCGACACGGGGTGGTCGAGGACATCCTCGGGCTGCTCGTCGGCGTCACCGTGGTGTCGTTCGGGCTGTTCATCCTGAAGGCCGGTTCGGCCGTGACCGGCGGGACGGCCGGCCTGTCGCTCCTCGTCAGCTACCTCGCACCCGTGCCGTTCCCGGTGCTGTTCATCGCGATCAACCTGCCGTTCTTCCTGCTCGCGATCCGCGGCAAGGGCTGGGTGTTCACGCTGCGGAGCGGCGGTGCGATCGTGCTCGTGTCCGTCCTGTCCGGGGTGCACCCGCTGTTCCTGCCGGTCGGGCACCTCGACCCGTTCTACGCGGCCGTCGTCGGCAACGTGCTCTGCGGCGTCGGCATCCTCATCCTGTTCCGACACCGAGCCAGTCTCGGTGGGTTCAACATCGTCGCGCTGATCCTCCAGGACCGGTTCGGTGTCCGCGCGGGCTACGTCCTCATGGCCGTCGACACCGTGGTGGTGCTCGTGTCACTCGTGGCCGTGCCGCCGCTCAACGTGCTCGTGTCGGCGCTCGGCGCGGTCCTGCTGAACCTCATCCTCGCGCTGAACCACCGGCCGGGCCGGTACCTGGGGGTGTAGCAGGCCGGACGCCGAGTGCGTGCCCGCTGCGCCTACTGCTTGTAGGACGACAGGAAGTTGCCGAGCCGCTCGATCGCATCGGTGAGGACGCGCTCCTCCGGCAGGGTGACGACCCGCAGGTGGTCGGGGTCCGGCCAGTTGAAGCCCGTGCCCTGGACGAGCAGGATGTGCTCCGCCACGAGCAGATCGTGGACGAGCAGCTCGTCGTCGTGGATCTCGTGGACCTCCGGGTCGAGGCGCGGGAAGGCGTAGAGCGCACCCATGGGCTTGGTGCAGGAGACGCCCGGGATCGAGTTGAGGCCGGCCCAGGTGGCGTCGCGCTGCTCGAGCAGGCGACCGCTCGGTGCGATGAGGGCGTCGATCGACTGCACACCGGAGAGTGCCGCCTGCACGGCGTGCTGTGCCGGCACGTTGGGGCACAGACGCGTGGACGCCAGGAGGGTGATGCCCTCGAGGAAGCCGCGCGCGTGGTCACGCGGCCCCGTGATGACGAGCCAGCCGGACCGGTAGCCGGCGACCCGGTAGGTCTTCGACAGGCCGTTGAACGTGAGGCAGAGGAGGTCGGGGGCGACGGTCGCCATCGGGATGTGGACGGCGTCGTCGTAGAGGATGCGATCGTAGATCTCGTCGGCGAGCAACAGCAGCCCGTGCTCGCGTGCGACTCCGGCGATCTGCTCCAGCACCTCGCGGGAGTACACCGCACCCGTGGGGTTGTTCGGGTTGATGACGACGATCGCCTTGGTGTTCGGCGTGATCTTGGAGCGGATGTCCTCGATGTCCGGTGCCCAGTCCGCCTCTTCGTCGCAGCGGTAGTGCACCGGGGTGCCACCGGCGAGGCTCGTCATCGCGGTCCACAGCGGGTAGTCGGGCGCGGGGATGAGGACCTCGTCGCCGTCGTCGAGCAGGGCCTGCATCGTCATCGTGATGAGCTCGGAGACGCCGTTGCCGAGGAACACCCACTCCGGGTCGACGCGGGGGAACCCCTCCATCTCCTCGTAGCGGTAGGAGACGGCCTGGCGCGCGGAGAGGATGCCGCGGCTGTCGCTGTACCCGTGCGAGTGGGGGAGCGCGGCGATCATGTCGCGGACGATCTGGTGCGGTGCCTCGAAGTCGAAGATGGCGGGGTTGCCGGTGTTGAGCTTGAGGATGCGGTGCCCGTCGGCCTCGAGACGCACGGCCTCGACGAGGGCCTTCCCCCGGATCTCATAGAGGACGCTTTTCAGCTTGGAGGACTGGTCGAGGGTGCGGCGGGTGGTCATCCCCACAGGCTACTGCGGTGACCTGCGCGCGTGGCAGTGCCACTGCCAACCGCATGGCTTGTGAGGCATTCGCACGGGATGGTCACGCGTCGCTGGGATCCGAGACCCCCTGCCAGTACAAGGAGTTGCTCGTCACCAAGCGGTGAACCGCGTCCGCGAACGTGGTGTCGTTGCGGACCTGCATGACCATGTGCCCGAGGACGGAGATGACGCCCCACGGTGCGCCGACGAAGTCGCGAGGCCTGACTCCAGGCGCAAACGCTCCGGAGAACAATCGTGGCTGATCCTGTTGGACAGGCCGGTTCCAGATGCGGCTGTGGTGCGCGCACACGTTCCTGAATACGGCGACCGCACGAAGGTTGGACGAGGCCGAAGAGAAGAGCCCGTCGTCGTAACCGAAGCGCTTCGCCACCCGCCGCTGGGTCTCCCGGTCGGCGAGAAGCCCGAACATCCGGGACAGCGTCCCGAACGACATCGCCTCGGTCGCGACCCAGAGCGGCACCGAACCGTCTCCCGTCGCGCGATGATGCCTGACGTGACGCTCCTTCGACCGCGCGATGTCGTCGCGAATGTCTGAGAGCAGTTTCGCTCGATGGCTTCTCCCTCTGGCATCGACTCTGTCCGAGTAGGTCGTCTCCTGGAGATACTCGGCCCCCAAGCCGCCCGGTGTACACAGATTTGCGATCAGGGACGCCCGGAGCGCCACTTCGACCTCGGAGATGCCTTCGAGCAGGAGGTTCCGAAGCTCAGCGTCGAGGCGGTAGATGTCGAGGACCTCCAAGAACTCCGTTCCATGAAGGAATGCGTTCCTCCCTGCACTCGGATCGATCTGGAAATACCGCCAGTACCCAGAGAGCCGGAAGTAGCCGTGTGTCATGAGCGCGCGGGGGAGATGGCCCGCCTCGTCGACGAGTCCCCGGGCTTCGAGCAACCCGACTTGCTCAGAGATCGAAAGTGAGCGCTTACCCCCGCCCGCCGCGCGCGTCGACAATGGCCCCCGACCGATACAAAAAGGCCCCCCGACCGATCCCGGCATCCGCTGAAGGACACTGCAGGATCCCCGGGGGGAACTGTTAGGACAATTGTAACAGGCCCATCCCGTGGCGAACATGCTTGTGGACAGTTCGCGGTGGCGCTGTCGGGCTGGGTACCCGCTGTCAACAACGGGGACACGATTCGTCCACGTTCAGGGTAGAGGAGTACCGTCAGACGCTGGCGGTCAAGACTGCCTGGTCAGAGGCACGGAGGAATCGTGACCGGAAACGCAACTACCCGATTCGACAATGTGGCCATGTTGTCGGTGGCGAGCACGCTGCCGTCCGCAGTGGTGACCTCGGTCGAGATCGAAGAAGGTCTCGCGGGTGCGATGAAACGCGCCCGCCTCCCGAAGGGCATCCTGCGACGCGTCGCCGGTGTGGTCGAGCGACGCCACTGGGGACCCGGCGAGAACTCGGACGACGCCACGGTGTCGGCCGGTCGCCGAGCGCTCGCCGAGGCCGGCATCTCGCCCTCCCAGATCGGGCTCATGATCAACACCTCGGTGACGAGGCAGCACCTCGAGCCCTCCGTCGCCGTCCGCATCCACGACGGCCTCGGCCTGCCGAGCTCGGCCATCAACTTCGACATCGCCAACGCCTGTCTCGGCTTCGTGACCGGCATGACCATGGCGGCCGCGATGATCGAGTCCGGCCAGATCGAGTACGCACTCATCGTCAACGGCGAGGACGCGAGCGAGGTGCACGCCAACACCATCGAGCGCCTCAGTGGCAGCACCATCGACCGCGACGACTTCATGAGCGAGTTCGCCTCCCTCACCCTCGGCTCCGGGGCCGCCGCCGCCGTCATCGGGCCGGCCGACCGCCACCCCGAGGGGCACCGCATCCTCGGCGGCGTCACCCGCGCGGCGACGGAGTTCAACCACCTCTGCGTCGGCAGCGTCGACGGCATGTTCACCGATGCCCGAGCACTCCTCAAGGGCGGGCTCGACCTCGTCGTCTCCGCGTGGAAGGAAGCCGCCGGCGACTCGTGGCGGTGGTCGAAGATGGACCGCTACATCACCCACCAGGTGTCGTCCATCCACACGGACTCCATGGTGAAGGCCGCCTCGCTCGACCGCAGTCGCGTACCGGTCACCTATCCCTACCTCGGCAACGTCGGACCGGCCTCCATCCCGATCACCCTCGCCGACCAGCAGTCGACCCTGAACAAGGGCGACCGCGTCCTCCTCATGGGCGTCGGCTCGGGGTTGAACACCGGCCTCATGGAACTCGCGTGGTAGCGGGTACGGTCGCCGCGAACGTCGGCCTGCGGACCATGGGTGTGCGCGCCGCCGGTCTGCCCGGCCTCCCCGCGCGGTACTCACATCGCATCGACGTCCCCGGTCGGCTGGCGGACGACGGCGTGACGAGGAACTGGCACTACCTCGACACCGCCGAGGCGCTCAGCGAAGCCGGTGTCGAGCCGGTCGGCACCGTCCTCGCCGTCCACGGCAACCCGACCTGGTCGTACCTCTGGCGCTCGCTCGTCACCCGGTCCGTCGAGCAGGCCGACGCCGGCGGTACCGCCTGGCGCGTCGTCGCCGTCGACCAGCTCGAGATGGGCTGGTCAGAGCGGACCGAGGTCACCCGTACCCTCGAACAGCGGATCGCCGACCTCGCAGCCTTCTCCGACGCACTCGGCCTCACCGGTCCCGTCGTCACCCTCGGTCACGACTGGGGCGGCGTCATCTCCCTCGGCTGGGCCACCGAGCATCCTGAGCTCCTCGTCGGGTCGATGCTGCTCAACACGGCCGTGCACCACCCGGAGGGCACCCCGATCCCCGCGCCACTGCGGCTCGCCGGCGCTCGCGGCATGCTCGGTGCAGGTTCGGTGCAGACGACCGCCTTCCTCGACACAACGCTGTCGCTCGCGTCCCCGCCGCTCGATCGCGACGTCCGCGACGCGTACCGCAGCCCCTACTCCGCTCCTGCGCGACGCCGCGGCATCGGCGCGTTCGTCGCCGACATCCCGGCGACTCCGGAGCATGTCAGCTTCCCGCGCCTCGAGCGCCTCGCCGACGACGTCGCCCAGCTCCGCGTCCCTGCGCTCATGCTGTGGGGTCCGCGAGACCCGATCTTCAGCGACCGCTACCTCGACGACCTCGCCGACCGCCTCCCGCACGCCGAGGTCCACCGCTTCGCCGGCGCGGGTCACCTCGTCATCGAGGACGCCCCGGTCGCCGAGTCGTTGCTCACGTGGCTCGACGACAGCCTGCCGCAGGGCGTGCCGGTCGAAGCGACGCCTGTGGAGTCCGCTGCCGCTGCGACCGAGCAGCCCGACTTCGAACCGCTCTGGCGGCGGTTGGACGAGCGACGCACCGACGACAGCGATGCGATCGTCGAACAGCGCGGTTCGGGTGCGGCCCGTCGCGTCAGCTGGAAGCAGCTCGACGACCGCGTGACGCGATTGGCCGCCGGCTTGCACCGCATCGGCGTCCGGCGCGGCGACCGCGTGTCCCTGCTCGTCACGCCCGGCGCGACGCTCACCGCCGTGATCTACGCCTGCCTGCGCATCGGCGCGGTCGTGGTCGTCGCCGACGCCGGTCTCGGCGTCAAGGGCCTCCACCGTGCGGTCCGAGGCGCGTGGCCCGCCTACGTCATCGGCGAGACCAAGGGCCTCGCCGCCGCTCGTGCGCTCGGCTGGCCGGGTGTGAAGATCTCCGCGGCCCGCCTCCCCGGCGCGACCGCGACGGCTCTCGGTGTCTCGCACAGCCTCAAGGATCTGCTCGACGCCCGTGCAACGCCTGAGCTGCCCGGCGAACCCGGCCCGACCGACCTCGCGGCGATCCTCTACACCTCGGGATCGACCGGTCCGGCGAAGGGCGTGAAGTACACCCACGCTCAGCTGTCGTCGTTGCGCGACGTCCTCTCGGAGCACTTCTCGATCACCGCCGACTCGGGGCTCGTCACCGGGTTCGCGCCGTTCGCGCTGCTCGGCCCGGCGCTCGGAGCCCGTTCCTCGACGCCGGAGATGGACATCTCGGCGCCCCGGACACTCACCGCTCGAGCGGTCGCTGCGGCCGTGGCCGAGACGGACGCCGACATCGTCTTCCTCTCGCCGGCCGCCATCCTGAACGTGGTCGCGACCGCCGATGCGCTCGACGCAGGGGACCGACAGGCGCTCCAGGGTGTCAGGACCGTGCTCTCGACGGGCGCACCCGTCAGCCGCCAGCTCCTCACGGCACTCGTGGGTGTCCTGCCCAATGCGTCCGCACACGCGGTGTACGGCATGACCGAGTGTCTGCTCGTCTCGGACATCACCCTCGACACGCTGCCCGACGAGGACACCGAGCACACGGGGGTGTGCGTCGGGACGCCCATCGGCGGCGTCGACGTGCGCATCAGCCCGCTCGACGAGGCCGGACGCGCGACCGGTGCGCCGACGCAGGACGCGGACCGCCTCGGCGAGGTCATCATCTCGGCCGAGCACCTCAAGTCGCAGTACGACCGGCTCTGGCTGACCGACCGGGCCGCCGTCCGCGACGTCGCCGAGGACGGACGCTGGCACCGCACCGGCGACGTCGGGCATCTCGACGCCGACGGCCGCCTGTGGATCGAGGGCCGTCTGCCGCACGTGATCGCGGCCCAGGACGGACCGATCGCTCCGGTCGGACCTGAGCAGGCGATCGAGACGGTGCCGCTCGTCCGCCGCGCCGCTGTCGTGGGCGTCGGTCCCGAGGGCCTCCGCCAGTGCGTCGCGATCGTCGAGACGACCACGGGCACGAAGCGGGTCCAGCTCGCCGAGGCCCAGCTCGCAGCACGGGTGCGCGACGCCTCGCCGCAGCCGCTCGTCGCCGTCTTCGTGGTCCCCGAGCTGCCGACCGACATCCGCCACAACTCCAAGATCGACCGCACCCGCCTGTCGGTGTGGGCGGAAGGCATCCTGGCCGGTGAACGGCTGAGCACCCCGTGACCGTCCTCGTCACCGGTGCGAGCGGCATGCTCGGCCGCGAGGTCGCCCTCGAGCTGCTCCGTGGCGGACATCGCGTCCGGGTGTTGCAGCGTGGACCGTCGGCACTCACCGACGTCGAAGAGGTGCGCGGATCCATCACCGACGCAGCCGTCGTCGAGTCGGCGATGGACGGTGTCGACGCGGTCGTGCATCTGGCCGCGAAGGTCTCGTTGGCGGGTGACCCGGCGGAGTTCGAACGCGTCAACGTCGCCGGGGCCGAGGTCGTCCTCGACGCGGCCGAGACCGCAGGCGTCTCGCGGTTCGTCCACATCTCCTCGCCGTCCGTCGCGCACGGTGGCTCGGCGCTCGTGGGTGTGGGTGCGGAACCGGCCGATCCGGGCGCGGCTCGCGGTGAGTACGCGCGCACGAAGGCGCAGGGCGAGCTGCTCGTCCTCGCGCGGGACCGCCGCGGCTTCGCGGTCGTCGTCGTGCGGCCGCATCTCGTCTGGGGTCCGGGTGACCCGCAGCTCGTCGAGCGCATCGTGGATCGCGCGCGCCGAGGCCGCCTGCCCCTGCTCGACGACGGCACCGCCCTCATCGACAGCACGTACGTCGCGAACGCGGCGTCAGCCATCGCCGCGGCACTCGAACACGCGGAGACGGCACACGGTCGGGCGTTCGTGGTGACGAACGGGGAGCCGCGTCCGGTCGGCGAGCTGCTCGCGGGCATCTGCCGTGCTGCCGGCGTGAAGCCGCCCGCCTTCAGTGTCCCCGCCGGCGTCGCGCGAGCTGCCGGTGGGCTCGTCGAGCGCCTGTGGAGCATCCGCCCCGGCGCCGATGAGCCGCCGATGACGCGCTTCCTCGCGGAGCAGCTGTCGACCGCGCACTGGTTCGACCAGCGACAGACCCGCGCGGCTTTGCACTGGACGCCGGCGGTCTCGATCGACGAGGGTCTCGAGCGCCTGGCGGCCCACTACCGCGGCTGACCCCGTCTCGTCATCGGGGGCCCGCGTTCCGGCCGCTCATCGTTCGGCGATCGCCGGCAACGCCCGGTCGCTGTCGGCGATGCGCGTGAGCTTGGCCGTGAGTGGCCTCAGCAAGGCGGACGTCAGGACACGGTCGGCGACACGTCGCACTGTCAGTCCCAGACGGGTCTGCGGGTAGGCGAAGTTGACGATGCCTTTGGGGATGTTCTGGATCTGGTCGACCAAGGGGCGCATCCACTCGTCGAACGCGGCGAGTGCCGTGTTCAGGTCGCGGCGATCGAGCGGGTCAGTCGGCCCGCCGACCTTCGACAGCGACGCCGCGAGGACGTATCCGCTCGTCACCGCCAGGGAGGCGCCACCGCCGCCCATCGGAGTGACGCACCAGGCGGCGTCTCCGATGACGCAGACGCGACCTCGGTGCCAGCTGGGCATCCGGATCTGCGTCAGCTCGTCGACGTAGACGTCCTCGGACGAGGCGAACCCGTCCAGGACGCGTTCGGACTGCCAGCCTGCGTCCGCGTATCGCTCGCGGAGACGCGCCTGCACGGCGCCCCGCTCGAGGCCGGCCAGATCGTCTCGGCCGGCGTACGCGAGGATTGCGCGAGTCGTGCCGTACGGGTCGGGTCGCAGGTGCACCTGACGGCCGCCGATCGCGTTGTACCAGCGCCATCGGTCGTCGTCGGAAGGGGTGCGCGGGATCGTGCCGAATGCCATCGTCACGCCGAGGTCCCGGGCGTCCACTTCCCCCGGCTTGGAGAAGAGACGGTCGCGAGTGCGCGATCGGACCCCTTCGGCGATGACGAGCAGGTCTGCGTCCAGCACTCGTCCCGTGGTGGTGGTCGCCGTGAGCCGGCCTTGCGCCGTGTCCGCGTCGACACCGTCCAGATGCTCGATGGACTCGCCGAAGCAGAACTCCACTCCGGTCGGCAAGGAGTCGAGGATGGTGCGCGCTAGGTCGCCGCGCAGCACCTCGAGTTCGGCTGTCGCGCCGTCGACCCCGTCGGAGGGCAGCTCTGCGGTGACTTTCCCGTTCCGGTCGACGAGCACTGCTCCCGTCTCGGTGGTGTTGGCGGCCTTCACCGCGTCCATGAGGCCCATACGGTCCAGGACGTCCCGAGCGACACCGCGGACATCCACGTTCTGCCCGCCGTCGCGGAAGGAGGGCGCGCGCTCGACGACGGTCACGGCCCAGCCGGTCCGGTGGAGCCACCAGGCGGCCGAGAGCCCCGCGATGCTGGCCCCCGAGATGATTGCATGCGGTACGGTCATCGCTGATCTCTCTGTCGTGTGTGACCGATCGCTGTTCGACCGGTCGACGTGATTGCTTTACAGTCAAGATACTACACAGTAAAGGTAAATGTATGGATGACATCGACCCCGTGGACGGGGCGTGGGCCGACCGCGAGGTGGCCATGATGCAGGGGTTGCGGGATTGGGCCGTCGCCTTCGACGAGCTCAATCGCCATCTGTCGACGTGGATGCATCTGCCTGTGTCGGATGCGAACGCGCTCGGGCGGATCGTCTGGGCGGAGCAGGCTGGGGAGCCGATGTCACCGGCGCTGTTGTCGCGCCACCTCGGCCTCACGTCGGGGGCCACTTCCGTGCTGATCGACAGGTTGGAGGCCGCCGGGCATGTGACCCGTCATCGTGACACGGTCGATCGGCGCCGGGTCGGTCTGCGTCCGACGGAGGGGGCGCGTCGCGCGAGCGATCGGTTCCTCGCGTTCTCCGGCGCGGAGATCGCGCGCACCCTGCATGAGACCGCGCCTGAGGAGGCGAGAGTCGTCATCGCCTTCCTGACGCGCATGACCTCGGCTGCGACGGCCGCGAACGGCCGCTTGGCGGAGCGCTCGAAAGCTGCCGCTGCATCTGCTTGACCGCAGACCCAGCCCCGCCGCCGCGGTCCAGGCACCCGAGTGCCGGCTCAAGCGGCGGCGGGGTCTGGGCCACACCCGGGCGAGGGAGCCCGGTAGTGACGATGTTACGCGCTTCACCCCGCTCTCCCGACGGAATGCGCGGCTTGTTCGGAAGATGGCTATGAGAGCTCCGATGCATGGTCCCAGCCCCGCCGCGGCGATCCAGACATTCGGGTGCCGGCTCAAGCGGCGGCGGGGTCTGGGCCACGACCGGGGAGGGAAGTCCCGGTGTGGACGATGGTACGCGCCAGGCCGGGCGGTGTCATCAGTCCACTTTCGGTGTAGCGGCCAAGCGATCCGCGGTCTACCGTGTCGATCATGGCGGCGCGACGTGACTCCGGGATCGGCACTGCGTACGACGGCGCACCGGCTGAGCACGTGCCCACGTCCCGTCGTCGGGTGGTCGGACGGATCATCGGCGTCGCCGCGTTGGTGGCGTTCATCGTGGCGGCACCTGCCGTCGCGCGGCTGCTCGACTTCGGCGTCCGCGTGGGGGAGGGGGCGGCGGTCGAGTCCTCGGTGGAGGGCTTCTACGGGTCGGCTACGCCCACACCGGCGTCGACCTCCGCGACGCCGGGGACGATCGTGCGGAGTGAGCCCGTCGTCGGCGCGCCGGACGGTGCCACGGCGCTGCGGGTCGTCTACCACTCGACCGATGTCGACGGCGCCGACATCCTCGTCTCCGGCCTGATCGTCGCACCGAGCGGACCGTCGGCGGCCGGGAGCCGAACGGTCGTGTCCTGGGCGCACCCGACGACCGGCACCGCACCGCACTGTGCGCCGTCGAGCGGTGTCGCGCCGTTCGCGCTCATCGAGGGGCTCACCGACCTCCTCGCGGACGGCAACGTCGTCGTCGCCACCGACTACGCGGGTATGGGGATCCCCGGCCCGGCGTCGTTCCTCATCGGCGCGACCGAGGCGGCGAACGTCCTCGACATCGCCCGTGCCGCGCAGCACGTCGAGGGCATCGACGCGAGCGACCGCGTCGTGCTGTGGGGGCACTCGCAGGGTGGACACGCCGCCCTGTTCGCGGCGCAGCGTGCCGCCACCTATGCGCCGGACCTCGACGTGCGGGGCGTCGCGGTCGCGGCTCCGGCGAGCGACCTGGCGGCGCTCCTCGAGGACGACATCCGCGACGTCTCCGGTGTCACGATCGGGACTTACGCCTTCAACGCCTACGCCGAGGCCTATGCAGACCGACTCCCTGCGGAGCCGCTCAGCACCATCCTCTCTCCGGCCGGAGTGGCGGCCGTGCCCGCTATGGCGAAGCTGTGTCTCCTCGGCGAGAACCAGCAGCTGCACGACATCGCCGACCCGATGATCGGCTCGTTCCTGACCGAGGACCCGGCGACGGCCCCCGTGTGGAGTGACCTCCTGCGGGAGAACACGCCGACCGAGCGGATCACCGTGCCGCTGTTCGTCGCGCAGGGATCGAAGGACACGCTCATCCGGCCTGCCGTGACCGCCGCCTACGTCGCTGCGCAGAAACAGGCCGGCGCCTCGGTGACCTCACGCGTCTACCCCGACGCCGATCACGCCACTGTCGCCCTCACGGCCCTCGCCGACCTCCGGGTCTGGATGCGCACACTGGGTTGAAGCGCAGCGGCTGCCAGACTGGACGCATGGTCGACACGTTCTTGCGTCTGTGGGACGCCGACGACGCGCAGTCCCTCCAAGTCGCCTCCGTCGAGAACGTCGACCTGGCTCCGCAATTCGGCGGCACGCCACCGGGTGGCTGTCCTACTGGCTGATCACGAGCGCGCGGCGGCGGTTTCGCGACGCGAGCGGTCAGGACGGTCGCCGATCACGCATTCCGCGAGGGGCTGTTCCGCTTGGAACTGGGTCATCGGGTGAACAACCCTGCGTCCTGCGGGGTCGCGATACGGGCCGGCTTCCTTCCTGAGGGCATCGAACGGCAGAAGCTCGCGTACGGCGCCGATCGTTTCGATGTCGAGCTGCACGCCCGCCTGGCGACGGACCCGGTGCCTGACGGCGATCTGCTTCTTCCGATTCGTGAGGAGGTCCGGTCTGGCGGCGTCGATCTGCCTGCCGCACGTGTTGCCGCGGTCATGAGCTTCATCGCGACGAGCACCTTCGGATCTGCAAGAGCGACGACGAAGCCTTCAGCGTGTGCTCTGACGACTCCTCGGCCGTCGGGGATGAACGGCCTCGCATTCGAGTTCAACCATGTCGGCGAAAGCGAATAACGCTCCGCCAGCCTCGCTGCTTCTTCCCGTACTTCAGTGTCCGGCCAGAAGACCGCGTCGACATCGGTCGTCACACGTATGTCGTGATCGTCCGGGTACTGCATAGCCAGTGCCGCCCCTCCGACCACGTACATACGTCCGCTCGGTCAAAGCGCCCTCGAGCTCCCGCATCAGCTGGCGGATGAAACCTGGATCCAACTGCTGTTCATGGCTCACGCGCGGCTCAGGCTCTGTTCGTCGATGAAGATGTTGAGGCGCCGCAAGTGCTCCGGCGAGCGGGTGCGCGCACGCTCCCGCAGGCTGTCGAACTGGGAGACGAACCATGGCTCGGGCAGCGGCGTCGGCTCGGGCCATCGTGAAGTGAGCGCATCAGGCAGTGCTCGACCGTAATGGGCTCTGAACAGGGTGTCCCATCCGGTGTCCGGGAGTTCCTGTGGAGGCCTGCCGAACAGCGGGTCAGCCGCAAGGCCGGGCTCGACCGTGACCTTCTGCACCGCTTGCGTCAGCAGACGGAGGGCAAACGTGCGATCTCCCTCGATGAGTGCGTCGCTCATGGCCTTCGAGACGCCGGCGGGCGAGAACCGAGCGGCGGGTGATGACGAGTCGACCGCATTGATGACGATGTCCTTGCCCAGGGCGCGCAGTGCCCGCTCGAGCGACGCGAGCTTGATCGTCGCGTCCTCCTCAGACCTCAGGAGCTGTGAGATCGCCCCAGGGGTGACGTGCAGGCGCCGAGCCAGTTCGGCCCCGCTCGTCCCCGCAGCGCTCATCGTGTCCCGAATCAGCGTACTCACCGACTCCCCTATCGTTAGCTATAGCTAAATCCTATCAGGGCATGCTGATCAATCGCCTGCGCTGCGAATGGTTCTCCCCTGTCGGACCTCTGCTCTAGCGTCGAGCGCATGCGTTCGTTCCGGATCCAGGTGCCCGATGCCGACCTCGAGGACCTGCGGCGGCGACTCGACACGGTTCGCCTCCCCGCCGCGATCGGTGATGCGGCCGAGGAGAGCGCGCTCTCGCTCGACCGGTTGCGGGCACTCGTCGCCCACTGGCGGGACGGCTTCGACTGGCGGCGCGTCGAACGCGAGCTCCAGGAGGTGCCGCAGTTCGAGGTGGAGGTCGACGGGCAGCGGCTGCATGTCGCGCGGCTACCGGCGTCGGGCGGCGTCACGGTGACGGTCCCGGTGATCGCGTTCCACGGTTGGCCGTACTCCTTCGTCGAGATGCTGCCGCTGGCGAGGGAACTCGCAGGACGCACGGTCGACCTCGGAGGCGGCCGGACACTCGGCTTCGAGGTCGTCGTCCCCTCCCTGCCCGGGTACGGGTTCTCGGCGCCGCTCTTGGACCGGCCGTTCACCGGTCCGGTGGTCGCCGAACTGATGCACGCGCTCATGACCGAGGTGTTGGGGCACGTGAGCTACCTCACCTACGGCGAGGACGTCGGGTCGACGACGAGCGACTGGCTCGCGGCGCTGTATCCCGAATCGGTGATCGGCCAGTTCGCGACCCACGCCGCCTTCCCGGCGGCGTCCCGAGCCCGCGACCTCACCGCCGAGGAGCAGGGCTGGCTCGATCGACACGACCAGGAGTGGGCTCGCGGTCTCGCCTACGCCCGGGTGCAGGCCACCAGGCCCGAGATCCTCGCGACGGCCCTGAACGACTCACCGGTGGGCCTCGCCGCATGGATCGCGGAGAAGCTCCTCGCGTGGGCGGGCGACGGCACCTGGTGGACCGACGACGAGCTGCTGACCACGGTCTCGCTGTACTGGTTCACGCAGAGCATCGGATCATCGTTCCGGCCGTATCGCGACCACCCGAAGCAGCCCGAACTCCCGCTGATCGAGGTGCCCGTGGCCGTCGCCGTGCAGACGGGCGAACGCGGACTCCCGCGCTCCTACGCGGCGCGGGCGTACAGCGACATCCGGAGCTGGACGGAACTGGATCGCGGGGCGCACTTCACGGCCTGGCAGGTGCCGGTCGCTGTGGCGGACCGGATCCAGGCCTTCGTCGAGACGCTTCCCGTCACCGACTGATCGGCTCCTCAGTCCTCGTCGTCGCGAAGTGATCGGATCATGCTGCGCAGGACGACGAGCGCCTCCCGCTGCTGATCGGGGGTCATGCCACTCAGCATCCGGACTTCGACCGATCGCACGGCGGCGGACGCCTGCGCGAGCTGCTCGCGGCCGAGCGGGGTGAGTCGCGTCGGTAGCGCCTTGCCGACGGGGGCCTGTTCGGGGCGGCTGACGAAGCCGTCGCGCTCGAGGGCCTGCAAGAGGACGTTCATCGACTGGCGGGTCACGAAGGCCCCGCGGGCGAGCTCGGAGTTCGACAGCCCAGGTCGCTGGGCGAGGAGTTCGAGGCAGGAGTAGTGCGTGATCGTCATGCCGAGTGGCCGCAAGACCGCCTCCATCGCCGAGCGGAGCGCGCTCGCCGCCTCCTTCAGGAGGTAGCCGAGCGACGTGTCCAGTTCGATCCGATCTTGACCCATGTCAGTATTCTGACATAGAGTGATGCGTGTCAGATAACTGACACAATACGATTGGATGCACATCATGCCCGTCACCGGACCGGACTTCATCTCCCTCCAGGTCGCCGACCTCGACGCCTCGCAGGCCTTCTACGAGCAGTACCTCGGCCTCGTCCGCTCGCAGGCCGGCCCGCCGCACGCGGTCGTCTTCGAGACGACGCCGACCGCCTTCGCCCTGCGCGACATCGTCCCCGGAACCGATCTCGCCTCCGCGCCCCAGCCTGGGATCGGCGCGGCGATCTGGCTGCACGCCACGGACGTCCAGGAGATCCACGACGCCCTCGTCGCCGACGGGCACACGATCGTCTCGGCGCCGATCGACGGCCCGTTCGGTCGCACCTTCACCTTCGCCGACCCGGACGGCTACCAGCTGACCCTCCACGACCGCGCCTGAGCTCGCTCGGGGGCCTGCCGTCGGCTCGTCATTCGGCGCTGTCAACGGGGTGCCGGCCGACGGATCGAGGCGCATACTGGAACGGTCAGACTTATCTGACACACGTCGCTTAGTGAGCGACTGCGGCGTGCGGTTCCGACGCTCGAGGAGGATGTCTCACCATGAAGGCACTGCGGTACACGAAGATCGGCTCGGCCCCCGAGGTCGTCGAGATCGAGAAGCCGACACCGGGGCCGGGTGAGATCCTGCTGAAGGTCACCGCCGCCGGTGTCTGCCACTCCGACGACTACGTCATGAGCCTCCCCGAGGAGGACTACCTCGCGCAGCAGTACCCGCTGTCGCTCACGCTCGGACACGAGGGTGCCGGTGTCATCGAGTCGTTCGGTGAGGGTGTCGAGACGGGCCTGCAGATCGGTGACGCGGTCGCCGTCTACGGGCCGTGGGGCTGCGGCCACTGCCTGAACTGTTCGCAGGGCAAGGAGAACTACTGCACGAACGCCGTCGCCGAGGGGATCCGTCCTCCCGGGCTCGGCAGCCAGGGCTCGATGGCCGAGTACATGATCGTCGACGCTGTGCGTCACCTGGTGCCGATCGGCGACCTCGACCCCGTGAAGAACGTGTCACTCACCGACGCGGGCCTCACGCCGTACCACGCGATCAAGCGCAGCCTGCCGAAGCTCGGTGCCGGCACTTTCGCCGTCGTCATCGGATCCGGTGGCCTCGGTCACGTCGGCATCCAGATGCTCAAGGCGCTCTCCGGTGCGACGGTCATCGTCCTCGACGTGAGCGACGAGAAGCTCGAGCTGGCCAAGCACGTCGGTGCCGACGTCACGCTCATCAGCGACGAGTCGGCCGCGGGCAAGATCCGCGAGCTGACCGGCGGCGTCGGGGTCGACGCCGTGTTCGACTTCGTCGGTGCCAACCCGACGATCGCCACGGCCACCGCGGTCGCCGCCATGGAGGCCGACGTGACGATCGTGGGCATCGGCGGCGGTTCGGCGACCGTCGGCTTCGGGTCGATCGCCTACGACGCCGCCGTGCGCGTGCCGTACTGGGGTTCGCGGAGCGAGCTCATCGAAGTCTTCGAGCTCGCGAAGGCGGGCAAGGTCGACGTCGAGGCGCAGCCGTACTCGCTCGCCGACGCCCCGAAGGCCTACGAGGACCTGCACGCGGGAACGATCCGCGGGCGTGCGGTCATCGTCCCGTAATCACGACGCTCGGAACCGGCGTCCGTCGCACTCGCGGCGGGCGCCGGTTCTGTGTTCCAGTGCACCTCGGCACAGCGTTCACACCCTCGAAACACTTTCGACACTGCATCGAAACTCCATCCGCGCATACTTTCAATACAGTATCGAAATGAGTCGCGGCGAGGGCAGCGACGCTACCGGAGGAGCATCCCATGACCGTCGTCGAGACCGTTACCACCGTGGAGTCCGTCCGCGCCCGCCTGCAGGAGGCCGGCGTCAAGTACGCGATGGCGAGCTTCGTGGACATGCACGGCAGCATCAAGACCAAGTTCGTCCCGCTGTCCCACCTCGAGCGCATGGCCGGGGGATCGGAGCTCTTCACGGGGGCTGCGCTCGACGGCCTCCCGCAGGCGATCAGTGACGAGGAGCTCTCCGCCCGTCCCGACCTCGACAGCGCCGTGCAGTTGCCGTGGCGGAAGGACGTCGCCTTCTTCGCGAGCGACCTCTACACGAAGGGCGAGCCGTTCGAGGCGGCGTCGCGCAACATCCTCAAGCGCCAGCTCGATGCCGCGGCCGAGATGGGCTTCACCTTCAACCTCGGGATCGAGACCGAGTTCTTCGTCCTCAAGGACACCCCGGAGGGTGTGACCGAGGTCAGCGACCGCGACGACCTCGCGAAGCCCTGCTACACGGCGACCGCCGCGCTCGACAACCTCGATTGGCTCACTGAGCTGGTCGAGGCGATGACCGAGATGGGCTGGGGTGTGTACTCGTTCGACCACGAGGACGCCCCGGGGCAGTTCGAGATCGACTTCAACTACTCCGACGCGCTCACCATGGCCGACCGCGCCGTCTTCTTCCGGCTCATGGCCAACGAGATCGTCCGCAAGCACGGTTACTTCGCGACCTTCATGCCGAAGCCCTTCGCCGACCGAAGCGGGTCGGGTGCGCACTTCAACATGTCGCTCGCCGACATCGAGACCGGCGAGAACCTGTTCGAGACCGACGACGACCCACGTGGTTGCGGCATCTCGGAGCTCGGCTACAAGTTCATCGCCGGTGTCCTCAAGCACGCGCCCGCGCTCTCGGCGGTCATCGCGCCGACGGTCAACAGCTACAAGCGGCTCGTGCGTCAGGGGAGCATGTCGGGCTCCACCTGGGCTCCGGTCTTCGTGAGCTACGGCAACAACAACCGGACCAACATGCTGCGCGTGCCGCTCCAGGGTGGGCGGGTGGAGTGCCGGGCCGCGGACATCAGCTGCAACCCGTACCTCGGGGCGGCGCTCATCCTCGCCGCGGGCCTCGAGGGCATCCGTGAGGACCTCGACCCGGGAGCGCCGCACACCGAGAACATGTACGACTACACCGAGGCGCAGGTCGCGCAGCTCGGCATCGGCATGCTGCCGCGCAGCCTCGGTGAGGCGGTCGACGAATTCGCCACCGACTCGCTGTCGCGTGCCGTGTTCGGCGAGGCGATGTACGACGCGTTCATCGACTACAAGCGCCAGGAGTGGAACGAGTACCAGGCGCACGTGTCGGACTGGGAGACCGCCCGCTACCTGAAGTTCTTCTGATCCCGATGCACCAGGTCCTCGACCTCGGGAGGTTCGCGCTGGAGTCCGGCGCGGACCTCCCGGAGGCGCGACTCGCGTACACGACGCAGGGCGCGCTGAACGCCGACGGTGACAACGCCGTCCTGCTCCCGAGCTACTACACCGGGACGCACGCGAGCTACGAGCCGTGGATCGGGCCGGGCCGCGCGCTCGACCCGGCCCGCTGGTTCATCGTCTCGGTCAACCTGTTCGGCAACGGCGTCTCGACGTCGCCGTCGAACGCGGCTGAGGAGGTGCGCGGTCCGGCGTTCCCCGAGGTCTCGATCGGCGATGACGTCCGTGCGCAACGGCAGCTCGCCGAACACCTCGGTGTCCGCCGCTGGCGGCTGATCGCCGGCTGGTCGATGGGCGCGCTGCAGTCGTACGAGTGGGCGGTGCGGTACCCGGAGCTCGTTGAGGCATTCCTCCCTGTCGCCGGTGCCGCGCGGTGTTCGCCCCACAACGCCGTCTTCCTGGCGGGTGTCGAGGCGGCGCTCCGGGCGGATCCGGTCTTCGACGGCGGCCGCTACACGACACCGCCACGGGCCGGACTCCGCGCATTCGGGACGGTCTATGCGGGGTGGGCCTACTCGCAGGCGTTCTTCCGGGATGGCACCTACCGCGAGCTCGGGTACACCGACGTCGCAGACCTCCTCGAGGACTGGGCGGCCGACCACGAGCGGTGGGACGCGAACGACCTGCTCGCGATGCTGCGCACCTGGCAGCGGGCGGATCCCGGGCAGGGGGTCGAGGGCGGGTTGGCTGCGGCGCTCGGGCGAGTGCGCGCGCGGAGCATCGTCATGCCGTCGTCGACCGACCTCTACTTCACCGTCGAGGACAACGTCCTGGAGTCGGCGATGATGCGTCGGAGCGAGGTGCGGGTGATCGAGTCCGACCTCGGACACGTGGCTGGGCGGCCTGGCGTGCGTGCCGCCGAGACGGCCGTGATCGAGGCGGCCATGCGGGAGCTGCTGGCCGAGGGCTGAGGCGCTGTGCCCGCCCGTAGGATTGGCGGAGGTGTCCGCGAGCAGGGAGTGGTGATCGATGGCCGGCCGCACAGGAGCATCGCCCGGTCGTCCCCGCGCCAGCGGGGTCGCCGCTGAGGATCCTCGTGAGGAGATCATCCAGGTCGCGACCAGGCTGTTCGCGGAGCGCGGGTACGAGCGCACGAGCATGACGATGCTGGCCGAGGCGTGCGGGATGAAGCAGTCCTCGCTCTACTACTGGTTCGCGAACAAGCGCGAGGTGCTGCGGGCGACCGCCGCCTCGAACCGCCAGTCGGTCGGCGCCGCGGAGGCCCTCGGTCCGATCGAGGCCGACGTCCCCGCGAAGCTCTACCGCGTCCTCTACGAGGACGGTGTCGCGATCTGCGAGGCGCCCTTCGACTACAACGAGATCGAGCGGCTCGCGGCGGAGCATCCCGACGACCTCGCGTCGTTCTGGGACGACTACCGCACGCTGTTCACGTTCATCGCCGGACTCATCCGAGACGGCGTCGAGCAGGGGGCCCTCGTCCTCGGCGGCAGCGAGACCCCGGAGTGGGCTGCGGCCGCCGCGCTCCACGCCAACGAGGGCATGCAGAAGGCCTTCCGCTATGGCTCCGGCGACATCGCCGCCCAGTACCCGCCGGTCGAGGCCGCCGAGGGTGCGAGCGAGGCGGACCGCATCAGGGCCTTCGCGCGGCGCACCGCCTCCGCCACCCTCCACAGCCTGTTGGTCGACCGCGCAGCGCTCGCCGACGTCGAGCGGGCTGCGCTCCACCTCGACCTCGCCGGGGAGTGAGCCGCTACTTCGTCTCGTTCGGGTGGCTCGTGTGCACCTGCTCCAGATAGACGGTGCATCCGTCAACGTAGTATCAGATACGCGCCGTCCCCTTCGCGGTCGGCTTGTGCTGCCAGCGTTCGTGCGTCTGCCCAGCTCGGGTGATGACGCCGAGATCGCCCATGAGTCGGTAATTCGTGAGCGTGGTGTCCAACGGTGTCGAGGTGAGGAAGTCCCAGGTGTCGGCCATGGAGTTCCGAATGGTGGCGACGAGGTCTTGCCACCCGCGGCTGGCCTCGGCGGTCGCGAAGCGTATCTCGTACTGGATCTTCTTCGGCGGGCGCGGAACCAGCGCTCCTCTCTTGGATGCCGCCACGGTCAGGGGCGCTCCACCGGCCCGACCTCGTCGGTCTCGAGCCACACGAGATCGACCGCGCCGAGGCCCGCAGCCAAGGCCGTGGCCGTCTCCTTCCAGGAGGTCAGCCGGGTGATCGCCAGGTGCGGCTGATCGGTCGCGATCGACGCGCGGGCTGCGTCGACCAGGTCTTGCGCGCACGTAGCCCGGTCCGCGTTCGAGAGCGCGAGCATCCAGGGGAACGCCCGGGACATCCGCTCAGCGAGTGTGCCGGTGTCGTCGAGGGTCACGGTGATGAGCTGTGCAGCGAAGTCCAGGAGGTGCGCGCGGGCTTCGGCCTCACGCTGTGACATGAGGACCAGTGGCTCGCCGTCACGTCGGGTCACCGTGACTGGGTGATCGTCGGCCTCGGCGAAGACCTCGGCCGAGTGCTTGCTCAGATCGGAAGAACGGCGGCTGAGTGTCGGGAGGTAGGTCGAAGCGCTCATCCACTCATGGTATTCGGAATGTGTTCGGAAGTCTATGGAGACGCGACGTAACGAACACGAAACGGATTCGATACTGCATTGAAACCGACCGTCACGACAATTAGATGACCTATTGAAAATGCGGTCGTCCGTTTCGGATCCCGCGCGAACCCTGGAGGTCCGGATGGACACGGCTGCAATCGCGGGCAACACGGCATGGCTCCTGACGGCGGTGGTGGCCGTGGCGCTCATGCTGCCCGGCCTGGCGATGTTCTATGGCGGCATGGTCAGTCGTCGCATCACCATGAACATGATGATGATGATCTTCGCGTCGTTCTGTCTCGTCGGGATCCTCTGGGTCGCGTTCGGCTACTCGATGGTCTTCGGCGACAGCCTCGGCGGCCTCGGGCTCGTCGGCGACCCCACCGAGTACCCGGGCCTCGGTCAGTTGCTCGTCGCCCCTGAGGGGAGCGCGCTGCCGCCGCTGGCGCTCGCCGCACTCCACCTGATGTTCGCCGGTCTCACGATCGGCATCGTCGCCGGAGCGGCCGCCGGGCGGATCAAGTTCAGCGCGTGGATGGTCTTCGCCGGTGTCTGGTCGACGCTCGTCTACTTCCCGGTCGCGCACTGGGTCTTCGCCTTCGACTCCGCTGACGGCAGCGTGCAGGGCGGGTGGCTGGCCAACACGATCGGCTCGATCGACTACGCCGGCAGCACCGCGATCCACGTCAACTCCGGGGTCGCCGCGCTCGCCCTCGCCATCGTCCTGGGCAAGCGGAACGGCTTCCCGTCGCAGCCCAAGGCGCACAGCCTCCCGCTCACACTCCTCGGCGCCGGCCTGCTCTTCGTCGGCTGGATCGGCTTCGACGGCAGCGCCCTCGGTGCCGCCGACAACAACGCCGCCGTCGCCGTGTTCAACACCGTCGCCGCGACCTGCGCGGGCGTCATCGTCTGGCTCGTCGTCGAGAAGCTGCGCGACGGTCACCCCACCACCCTCGGTGCCTGCTCGGGCGCGATCGCCGCACTCGTCGCCATCACGCCCTCCTGCGGTGCGGTCACCCCGCTCGGCTCCCTCGCGATCGGTGCCGCCGCGGCGGTCGTCTGCTACTTCGCGGTCAGTCTCAAGGTCCGCCTCGGCTTCGACGACGCCCTCGACGTCACCGCGCTGCACTTCGTCGGCGGTGTCGTCGGCGGCCTCCTCATCGGTGTCCTCGCCGTGCCGCTCGCGCCGAGCGGTGGAGAGGGGCTCCTCGCGGGCGGTGGCTTCCTGCTCCTGGGCAAGCAGGCGCTCGCGATCGTCGCCGTCTTCGTCTACACCTTCTCCATCACCTGGGTGCTCGCGAAGGTGCTCGACAAGACGATGGGCATCCGTGTCCCGGCCGAGACGGAGGCGCAGGGCCTCGACGTCGTCCTCCACGCCGAGAACGCCTACGAGATCAGCACGCACGAGGCGCTCGCCCCGCGTGGGCACGCCGAACCGACGGTCCCGGCCGTCGTCGACTAGGACCGGCACCGAGGGGGAACGGCACTGACGGCGCCGCAGAACACCACCGGGGTAGGGGGTCCGCGATACCCCAGGGTGATGCTGCGGCGCCGTCCGCTTCGTAGCGTCGGAGCATGGACGTCATCAACCAGCTCATCCTCAACGCAGTGACCTCACCGTGGCTGTACGTGGTGATGTTCGCGACCGCCGTCATAGACGGGTTCTTCCCGCCGATCCCGAGCGAGACGGTGCTCGTCGCCGCGGCGGCCGTCGCGGTCTCGACCGGCGGATCGAACCTCCTGCTCCTCTGCGCCGTCGCGGCCGTGGGCGCGGCGATCGGCGACAACATCGCCTACCTCATCGGCCGCGGGGTCGGCACGACGCGCTTCGCGTGGATGCGGCGTGCCCGGATCGCGGCGGCTTTCGATCGGGCAGGGCGGACGCTCGGGCGTCGAGGCGCCCCGCTGATCCTCGGCGCGCGGTACATCCCGGTCGGCCGCGTCGTCGTCAACATGTCCGCCGGTGCCCTCCGATACCCGTGGCGACGGTTCCTGCCGCTCAGTGTCATCGGGGGAGTGACCTGGGCCGCCTACAGCGCGATCATCGGCGTCGTCGCCGGCAAGCTCTTCGAGGACCAGCCGTTCCTCAGTTCCGTGCTCGGTGTGGGCGTCGCGCTCGTCCTCGGTCTGGTCGTCGACCGGGTCGCAGCCGTCCGTCGTCGTCGCCGCGAGCGGTCCGAGGCGGCCAGCGACGGGACGCCAGCGCGGTCGGACACCGAGGAACACCCGCCGGCCCTGGCGCTGATGGGACAATGACCCTCATGGATCGGACGGCGCGCGGCACCTCCCGCCGCACCGTCGGACGCTTCGTCCTCGCGGGCGTCGGCGTCGTCCTGCTGAGCGTCCTCGTTCCGATCCAGAGCCTCCTCTACGGCACCGTGCTCCCGGCGTCGTTCCTCCTCGGAGCCGCGGTCTGCGGCGCGCCGCTCCTGTCCGTCGTGCTCCCGCGCGTCGCGATCGTGCTGTTCTCCGCTGCTGCCTTCGTGCTCCCGCTGGTCGCTTCGCCCGACCACGACCCGGTCTGGCCGTGGCCGTGGTCGGTGCCCGCGCTCATCGCCTTCGCCGTGTTCGTCGGCGTCGTCACCTTCCTCCACGGCTGGCTGCTGGGACTCATCCCGTTGCTCGTCGGCATCGCGGGCTCGCTCGTCGCGGCACTCCTCGTCCCGTCCGCCGCCGACGCGACCGCCATGGCCGCGGACCTCATCGTCGCGTCCTCCGTCGCGGGGGTGGCGTACCTCGTGGCTCTGCTCATCTCCGGGCGGGTGCGGTTGGGTGAGGAGCTGACTCGTGAGCGCGAGACCTCCGCCGCCGAGCAGTCCCGGCGCGTGCTCGTCGAGGAGCGCACCCGCATCGCCCGCGAGCTCCACGACGTGGTCGCGCACAGCATGTCCGTGATCCAGGTGCAGGCCTCGACGGCGAAGTACCGCGTGCCCGGCCTCGCCGAGGACGCCGCAGCGGAGTTCGACGACATCGCCGCCACCGCTCGGGGCTCGCTCGTCGAGATGCGGCGTCTGCTCGGCGTCCTGCGCACCGAGGACCAGGTCGCGGAACTCGCTCCGCAACAGGGCTTGGACGACCTCCCGGCGCTCGCCGACGGGCTGCGTCGCGTCGGCGCCGACATCACCCTCTCGATGGACCGCGGCGACGAGGGCGCCCTGCCCGCCCCGCCGACCGTGCAGATCGCGGCGTTCCGCATCGTGCAGGAGGCGATGAGCAACGCCGTCCGACACGCACCGGGCGCGCCCATCGTCGTCGACGTCCGGGTCGACGCGACCGCAGTGCAGCTGCGCATCCACAACGGCCCTGCGCAGAGCCCCGGGGAGCACGGCGCCGGACACGGCCTCCGCGGCATGCTCGAACGCGCCGCCCTCCTCGACGGCACTCTCGACGCCGGCCCCGACGGTGTCGGCGGTTGGCTCGTGACGGCCGTGCTGCCCACCGGGGAACCGACCTCGATGCCATCCCGCCCCCGACCCAGCTCGACGAAGGAACGCCAGTGACCATCGACGTCCTCATCGCCGACGACCAGGCCATGGTCCGAGCCGGGTTCGCCGCGCTCCTCGACGCCCACGACGGGATCCGGGTGACAGGGCAGGCCGCGAACGGTGCCGAAGCGGTCACGCTGTCGGCGCGACTCGACCCCGACGTCATCCTCATGGATGTCCGCATGCCCGAGCTCGACGGCATCGAGGCGGCGAAGCGCATCCTCGGCCCGGGCTACCCGGCGGCGAAGGTGCCTCGCATCATCATGCTCACCACCTTCGACATCGACGACTACGTCTACGATGCGCTGCAGGCCGGGGCGAGCGGCTTCCTCCTCAAGGACGCGCTGCCCGAGGACCTCGTGCACGCCGTCCGGGTGGTGGCGGCCGGCGACGCACTGCTGGCACCCAGCGTCACCCGGCGGATGATCGCCCAGTTCGCCGCGCAGAAGCCCCGTGCCTCGCATGGTGCCGCGCGGCTGGCGGAGCTCACCGAGCGCGAGCGCGAGGTGCTCGTCCTCATCGGCCAGGGGCGGTCGAACAGCGAGATCGCCGCGACCCTGTTCATCGCGGAGCAGACCGTGAAGACCCACGTCGGCAAAGTGCTCGCCAAGGTCGGCGCGCGCGACCGCGTGCAGGCCGTGATCTTCGCCTACGACACCGGACTCGTCGCCCCGTCCTGACCCGGACGCCGCGCGTCGACACCTCACCCCTGGGTACGGGGCGCGACGACACCGCCGGGTGATGTGCCCTCGGGTACCGCGTTCGTAACCTCCTCGGACACCACCGAGGAGGACCGACATGGCCATCACCCACGCAGTACGGATCGACGCCGGAACGGATCGCGCCAGACCGGTCCGCACCGGGCTCGATCGCACCCGGGGCGAACGCGACCGCGGCATCGACCTCGTGCGTGCCTGCTGCATCGTCGGGGTCGTCGTCCTGCACGCGATGATGGTCGGCGTGACGGTGACCGCCACCGGTCCCGTGTTCGAGAACGCGAGTGACGGCACCGCCTGGATCGCCCCGCTCAGTTGGGCTCTGCAGGTCATGCCGCTCTTCTTCGTCATCGGCGGATTCGCCGGCCTGCTCGCGTACCGACGCCACCGGTCACACGGTGCGCCGGCCTCGGCGTTCGTCGCCACGCGACTCCATCGCCTGCTGCTCCCCGCGGTCGTCACCATCGGCTGCGTGGGAGTAGCCCTCGCGATGCTGACCCTGGCCGGTGTCCCCGCCGACCTCGTCGCCATGGCCGGCTTCCGGTTCGGCCAGCCACTCTGGTTCCTCGGCGTCTTCCTGCTCTGCCAGGCACTGCTGCCTGCGCTCGCCGCCGCCCACGAGCGCGCACCGCTCCGGTCGATCGCGTCGCTCACCTCTGCGGCCGTGCTGGTCGACGTCCTGCGTGCGGCCACTGGTGTCGACGCCCTCGGATTCATCAACCTCGTCCTCGTCTGGACCGCGCTCCAGCAACTCGGATTCTTCCTGGCGGACGGCTCGATCGGTGCGCTCAGCCGACGTGTCCGATCGCTCGCCGGTGTCGGGGCGGTCGTCGTCCTCGTCGTCACCTGGTGGACCGGCGTCTACTCCAGTGACCTCATCGCGAACATCAACCCGCCCACCGCGGCGCTCCTTCTCGTCGGCGTCGCCCACACGGCACTGCTGTCGCTCGTCCGCGAGCGACTCACTCGGCTGAGCGCGCATCGCCGGGTCGCGTTCGTCACCGACTTCGTCACCCGTCGCGCCATGACGATCTACCTCTGGCACATGCCGGTGCTCCTCACCATGGCCGGTGCGTCCGCCGTGTTCGCGCTGACGACCGGCGTCGCCCTCCCCGCGCCGGACAGCCTCGGGTGGTGGCTCGGGCGACCCCTCTGGCTGGGGGCGGCACTGACACTGACCGCGCTGGTCGCGACGGTGTTCGCCCGCATTGAGGCGGTACCGACGCCGATGGCGACGCACTCGCGCGGCCGGATCACGGTCGCCGTCCTCCTCGGGCTGGCTGCTGTGGTGCTCCTCCTCGTGGCCGGCACCTCGGTGACCAGCGCGACGCTCGCCGTACTGTCGATCCTCGCCGCGCTGCGCGTATCGCGGTCGTCCTCGCGATCGGAGCGACCGACGATCCGTCTGCTGCGCTCCGATGCGACAGGTGCAGAGGTCGTCGGAGCGTCCGGCGCATAGGGTGGGCCCATGGAGTTCTGGACCGTGGCGCTCGTCATCGGTGTCGCATTCGTGGTGCTGTCCGTGCTCGCGCTCGTGCTGAACCATCTTCGGCAGCGACGTGACGCCCGTCGCCGACAGGAACAGTACGGCGACGCGGCTGCGCGGCACGCCGGCGGACGTCGGTCGCAGCGCGATCGCGTCTCGAAGCCGGGCGCGACGAACCATCAGCAGACGCCCGACAGCTGGTGACGGCGGCGCCGTCGCTTCACTGACCGCAGAGGCCGGCGCGGATCGTCGCGGCCAGCGCCGAGCGCCGACGGTCGTGGACATCGGGTGCGTCTGTGGACGTGGCGACGACCGTCATGGACGCCTGCGCCCATGTCGCCGCGGTCGAGATGAGCAGCGCCCAGACGTCGGCGGCGTCGAGGTCGGCGCGGATCGATCCCGCTCGCTGCTCGGCCTCGATGTCCCGGAGGTGGCGGAGGTCATGGTCCTCGAGGCCGCTGTAGAGGTATCCGGTGCTCTCGCGCTCGAGCCGCTTCCACATGACGAGGCGGGCGAGCGCGGGATCGGCGAGGTAGTCGTCGTACAGTCGCGCCGCGTACTCGGGGAGCTCGGCCGCCGTGAACGGCACGCGATCGCCGTTGGCGATGACATGCGCGTCGAAGACGGCGTCGAACAGTCGGTCCTTGGCGCCGTAATAGGCGTAGATCATCGGCTTGCTCATGCCTGAGCGCTGGGCGATTCGATCCACCCGTGCACCGGCGATGCCGTGGGTGGCGAACTCCTCGGTCGCGGCGTCGAGGATGCGTTGACGAGTCTGTTCTGCGGTGTTCATCGCTCGAGTGTATCGATGCTACCAACTAGTAGGTAGTATCGACGGCATGCGCACAATCGCCCTCATGTCCACCGCCGCCCCTCGATCGCTCCAGCAGACCGTCATCAAACGTCGCGAGCTCCGACCGGACGACGTCGATGTCCGCGTCACGCACTGCGGTGTCTGTCACAGCGACCTGCACGCGCTCGCGTCCGCGGGTCCGGAGGCGGGACTCGTGCCCGGTCATGAGTTCGTCGGCGAAGTCGTCGCCGTCGGTTCGGACGTGACGTCCTTCGCGCACGGCGACGCCGTCGCTGTCGGCAACATCGTGGACTCGTGCGGAACCTGCACGATGTGTCTGCGCGACCAGGAGAACTTCTGCGTGGAGTTCCCGACGCTCACGTACGCCGGCCGTGACCGCGTCGACGGCAGTACGACGCTCGGCGGGTACTCCGGGCGCTACGTCGTGCGCGACAGCTTCGTCTACCACCGCCCGACCTCCCTCGACCCGGCCGGCGTCGCACCCCTGATGTGCGCCGGCATCACCGTCTGGGAGCCACTCCGCACCAACGACGTCGGGGAGGGGACGCGACTCGGCGTCGTCGGCCTCGGCGGCCTCGGACACCTCGCCGTCCGGCTCGGTCATGCGCTCGGTGCCGAAGTCACCGTCTTCACCACGTCAGAGGGCAAGGCGACCGACGCGCTGCGGCTCGGGGCGTCCCGAGTGGTGGTCTCGACCGATGCCGACGCCATGGCTGCGGCAGCTGGCAGCCTCGACCTCGTCATCGACACGGTCTCGGTGGAGCACGATCTCGCGCCGTACCTCCATGTCCTCGACCTCGACGGGACGCTCTGCTCGCTCGGCTACCTCGGCCCGATCGACATCGAGACCATGGACCTGCTCCTCGGCCGGAAGCGTCTGACGTCGGCCGGGAGCGGTGGTCGCCGGTGGACGCAGGACCTCCTCGACTTCTGCGGCACCCACGGCGTGACGGCGGACGTCGAGGTGGTCCCGGCAGCCGACGTGGACGTCGCGCTCGATCGCCTGGCCCGCAACGACGTCCGGTACCGTTTCGTGCTGGACCTCGCCGACATCGACGCCGCGCTCGCCTGACGATCAGGAGTGCGTCGTCTGCCGTCCCATCACGCCGTCGAAGAACGCCGCGAGCTCCGCGGTGGCCGTGAGCGGGAGCACATGGGCGACGTACTGGTCCGGCCGCACGACGACGACGGCACCCGCTCGGTCGACGCCGCGCTCGGCGAAGATGTCGACGTCGGGATGGCGGGCGTAGACCTTCTCGTAGTCGACGAGGTCGAAGGGGCCGACGCGCGGCAGGAACACCTGCGGAACGGTGCCGAGGTCGATGTCGGTGTGGCGCTGCTGGTAGACGATCTTCACATCGAACCAGTCGTCGGCCCGCACGCCGTCGGGCACCGCGCGGAGCGGTGACTCCGGTGCGTCCTGCAGCCAGACGGCGAGCTCCGCCGATCGGCCAGACGCTGGCGAGGCGGCATCCGCGAAGACGTAGATCCGCCAGCGTCCGTCGGCCGTCGCGTGGTGTCCGAGATGGATGTGGTTCGCGTCCGCGACACGTGAGGTGAGGGCGGACTTGAACCGCTTGCCGATCGGGAAGCCGCTCGCGTGGTGCTGGTGGGTCGCCTCGCCGACGATCGCCGACGGGCTGTACTCCGTCATGAAGCCGGCCGGGAACTCCGCCGTCCGCACGTAGAAGTCGGCGAGCTCGGAGGGGTCCTCGAACTCCTCCGGCCGCTTGGCCATGAGGCTCGACCACTCGCGGTCGAAGTCGATGAGCTCCCGGGCCACGACCTGACGCTCGGCCGAATACGTCGCCAGCAGGCTCTCCGGGCTCCGACCCTCGAGCACGTGGCCGAGCTTCCACGCCAGGTTGAAGCCGTCCTGCATCGACACGTTCATCCCCTGCCCGGCCTTCGCGCTGTGGGTGTGGCAGGCGTCGCCGGTGATGAAGACACGCGGTGTGCGCGAGCCGAGTTCGTCGATCGGGACGTCGTCGAAGCGATCCGTCAGGCGATGGCCGACCTCGTAGACGCTGTGCCAGGCGACGTGTTTCACGTCGAGCCGGTAGGGGCTCAGGATGGTGTTCGCGTGGTCGATGATCTGCTCGATCGAGGTCGACCGCACGGCTTCGCTTCCGCCGGACGGCACCTCGCCGAGATCGACGTACATGCGGAACAGGTGCCCGCCTTCGCGGGGGATGAGCAGGATGCTGCCGCCGGAACCCGACTGGATGGCGCACTTCGTCCGGATGTCGGGGAAATCGGTGACGGCGAGGGCGTCCATGACGCCCCACGCGTGGTTCGCCTGGTCACCGGCCAAGGTGCACCCGATCGCCTGGCGGACGGCACTCCGGGCGCCGTCGGCTCCGATGACGTACTTCGCGCGGACGGTCCTGGTCGCGCCGGAGGACTCGTCGCTCGTGTCCAGCAGCGTGACCGCGACGGGGTGCTCCGCATCGTCGTCGATCTCGAGTCGCTGGAACGCCCACCCGTAGTCGGGGCGCATCCGGGTCGGGGCGTTCGCCATGTACTCGGCGAAGTAGTCGAGCACGCGGGCCTGGTTCACGATGAGGTGCGGGTACTCGCTGACGCCGGTGGTGTCGTCGAGTGGTCGGGCGCCGCGGACGATCCGACCCGGGTCCTCGGCGTCGGGCTGCCAGAACGCCATCTCGGTGATGCGATAGGCCTCGGCGGTGATGCGCTCGGCGAAGCCGAAGGCGTCGAAGGTCTCGACGCTACGGGCTTGGATGCCGTCCGCCTGACCGATCGCGAGGCGTCCCGGTCGGCGCTCGACGATACGCGTGGTGATGGAGGGGAATCGGGACAGTTGCGCGGCCGCGATCATGCCCGCCGGCCCGCTGCCCACGATGAGGACGTCGACCTCGTCCGGAAGCTCGTCGGGTCGATCGACCCCGACACCCGCTGCGGGCAGGACCCGCGGATCACCGGAGACGTAGCCGTGGTGGTGGAACTGCATCGATTCCTCACTTCATCGTCAAGAATTCGATAATGGAACAGGCTGTTCGCTTATCGCACGGCAGACACTACCCTGCACCGGCGCACGGTGGAAGACCGTTCGCCGGTGCAGGTGCAGCTCGAGTCGCGGGAGCTCAGTCCTTCGTCGTCCAGGTGCCGAGGTCCTTGACCTCGATGACCGTGGGCAGGGCGTCCTTGTCGCCGAGGAAGGCTTGGCAGGCGACGAGCGGGGCGTCGGGGGACACCCCGGCCGTCGCGTTGCCGTCCGGGGTGCAGTCGAACTGGCCCAGGACCTTGATGGGCTGGTAGCTGCCCGTGCCGCTGAGCTTCCACTCGTCCGTCGTCGGCACCGGGAGGGCGGATCGGTCGGCGTCCTTGATGTCGCCGTCCGTCAGCGTGACCGAATAGGTGACGAAGTACGGAGTCTTCCCCTCATCCGACGGGCTCGACTGGACACCCATGTCGGCGAGGTCGCTGAGCTTCCCCTCCCGGACGTCGTCGATGGCGAACGACATCTCGACGCCGGTCCCGACCTCGACCGCCACGCCCGTGCCGAGCGCCAGGGCGTCGTCGGGTGCCTGCTGCGGACTCGAGCAGCCCGTCAGGGCGATCCCGACGGTTGCGGAGACGAGTGCGGCGAGTGCGAGGGTGCGGTTCTTCCGGATCATGTCATCGACGGTATCGGGGATGGGTGCTCGAGGCCCACGGGGACAACTCCCCATCCGTCGGGAAGGCGGGCAAGGGGCCAGTCCAGTGACCCGGTCGGTCGAGGGTGGTGGGGAGCAGAGCCACTTCGTCACCTCGGGCCGCGTTGAGCTGCATCTGGGTGAGGAACAGGGCGTCCGAGAGGTCGGCCCCGTCGAGTCGTGCACCGCGGAGATCGGCACCGAGCAGGTCCACGCCCGCCAGGTCCGCTCCGCGGAGGTCTGCGCCGATCAGGACCGCACCGCGCAGGTCGGCTCCGCACAGTCGACGAGCGCGCAGGTCGCGGCCGGCGAGGTCCGCCGAGGAGCGGAGGTCGTCGTCCGGTGCGGTGTAGGCCAGGTACCCTCCCCGCGCCTCCTCGCTGACGTCGATCAGCAGGTGCCGGACCTCGGCGCGGAGGGAATCGACGTCGCAGGCGAGCACCTCGGAGGTGCCACCGTCGAGCGTCCGCTGGATCCCGGTACGGAGCCGGCTGATGTGCGCCATCAGGTCTGACGCGGTCGTCCGCTCGGCGGCTCCGACGAGGTACCAGCGCATCTCCTGCAGCTGGCGCACCACGGAGAACGTGGCGAACATCTCGGCGCTCGTGTCGGGGCGTTCCCGCCAGCTCGTGCCGCCGAAGAGCTCCTGCGAGACGAGTTGGCCCGCGCCGAAGCAGTCGAAGACGGTGCACCCGCGGAATCCTCTCGGACGCAGGGATTCGTGGATGGTGCAGGAGAAGTCGTCCGCCAGATTGAGGCAGGGCGTTTCCGCTGGTTTGTCGATCGGGAAGTCGGTCGATCGTTGGAACCCGAAGGCGGTGCAGCAGAGCGCGAAGCAGTCAGCGCAGTTCGCGCGAAGCGCCGAGCGGCCGTCGGAGTGGGTGGAAGAAGCGTCGATGGACGTCATGCGTGGGTGTTCTTTCCGGAGTGGTTTCGAGTGGAGGCCGGGGTGCAGGGGAACTCCGCAGGGAGCTCCCGTTCCGGGCGCACGAAATCGCCGCCCCTCGTGGGAGGAGCGAACGGGTGTCGCTGAAAGGCCTCTGGGTCACAGAGCGGAAGAACGGTTCACTGCTCTCAGGCTACCCCGCCCGGTTGTGCACGTGCCAGGCTGCGACGCAGTCCTGCATCGGCAGGCCGACGGCGAGGTAGACGGTGCGATCGTGCGCGGACCGGGCGATCCGCTCACCCCGGAGCACCAGGCTGATCGGCGTGGTCGGTCGCTGCAGGATCGGCTCGACGAGCGCTGGGTCGTCGGCGTAGCGGGTCGCACCCGCCAGGGTCTCCTCGGGAAGCTCGCGTTTGCCGGGTTCGTCCATGCCGAGCACCGTGATGTGCTCGCAGGCCGCGAGCGCCGCGGCTTCGGCGACCGGCCGGCGTCCCCAGGTCGCGGTCATCGCCGAGGTAGCCGTCGTCAACGCCTGCTCGACCGTCGCCGTGACCGTCGAGCCCTCGCCCAGCTCGGCCCGCAGTGACTCGGCTCGGGCGGCATCCGGGTCGTGGATCCGGAATCCGACCGAGGGGCGTCGACGCTGCAGGGCTCGCGCGAAGGTCGCCCCTTGGACGCCGGCTCCGATGATCGCCACCGGTCCCGGTGTCGCGGCTGCGGTCAGGTGGTCGTGGACGTACGCGGCACTGAGCGCGGTTCGTTGTGCCGTGAGCCAGCCGCTGTCCATGATCGACAACAGGGCGCCGTCGGGCAGGCGGTGGAGCAGGATGGTCCCGTGCACGGCCTCGCGTGCGGTCGGGTTCTTCGCATGGACCTTCACCGTGTAGGCCGGGATGCCCTCGTGGCGACCGGGCACGAGGACCATGGCCGTGAGGTTGTCGTTGATCGGGACGCGGATGCGTTGCGGCGCACCCTCGCCCGTGTACGAGCGGAGTGCTGCACCGAGTTCCTCGGTGAGCTGCTCGACGTCCACGGCGGCGCGGACCTGTTCCCGGTCCAGGACCTGCGGTGATGTCATACGTCCACTCCAGCACAGCCACGGGAGCCGGTCCAATCCCGCGCATTCGCGGTGATGGTGGTACAGGCCCGGAGCGGCCGTGTCGGCGGTATCTTCTAGCGTGTCTCCGTGAAGATCCTCCTGCTGTCCCGCCAACCGGGCGCCATGGCGCCGTTCCTCGCCGAGTCGACCGATGCGGCGGGTCGTCGGCTGCGACTCGGGTACGTCGACGACGCGCAGGTGGCGTTCGCCGAGGCTCCTTTCGTCCGCGCCGAGCGCGAGTCGGTGGAGGCCCTCGGCCACGAGGTCGTCCGGGTCACCGTCCGCGAGACCGCGCCTGCCGACCTCGACCGCACGCTGGCGGACCTGGACGCGGTCTACGTCGCGAGTGGAAGCACCTTCGCCCTGCTCGAGGCGTTGCGGAGCTCCGGGAACGACACGGTGATCACGAGGCACGTGCGGGCGGGCCTGCCGTACATCGGTGCCAGCGCCGGATCGATCATCGCCGGACCGGACGCCACCCCAGCCTCGCTCCTGGACGACCCTGCCGACGGCCCGACACTCACCGGCCTCGCCGGGCTCGCGCTGATCGACCGAACGGTGATCCCGCACGCCGACGGCCAGTTGCCGCCGTACCCGCCGGAGCTCATCAGCCGGACGCTGGAGCAGTACGCCGACGACTACCCGCTGGTCCCGCTCCGCGACGATCAGGCCCTGCTGATCGACGGCGCGACGGCGACGGTGATCCCGTCGAGTCCGTGAGGGTATCGCGCGGCGTCGGATCGGGATGCTCGATCGGGTTGTCTTGAGAACTCAAGCATTCTAAAATGACGTGGTGGAGCACACCTGGGACATTCGACTCTGGCCCGATGTCGAGAAGCAGATCCTTGCTTGAGCCGAGCTCGATCCTGATCTCTGCGACCAGATCACCGCCCGTATCGACATGCTGTCCGAATATGGCCCGTCGCTGGGACGTCCCATCGTGGATCGGATCACAGGCAGCACGATCCACAAGATGGAGGAGCTTCGCGCGGATTCGGTTCGGATCCTCTTCGTGTTCGATCCGAAGAGTCGTGGGATTCTCTTGGTGATGGGCGCGGCGACTGGAGAGGCTGGTATCCGCCGGCGATCAAGACCGCAGAACAGCGATTTCGTGAATGGCAGAAGGGTGATGACGATGAGTGAGAAGCCAGTGAGTTGGGGGAGCGCGCGCGCGAAGTTGGGCCGAGATCCGGAGCGCGTCGCAGCCGCTCGCCACGCCGCCGAGGCAGAAGTGCTCGCTTATCAACTGGTCACGCTGCGGAAGGAAGCTGATCTGACGCAGACGGAGCTCAGTAAGACGATGGGCGTATCGCAGCGTCGCGTGTCGGCCATCGAACACGGGCAGCTTGAGTCGTTCGAACTCGACACCATCAGGAAGTACGTCGCCGCGTTGGGCGGTCAGGTCCGGGTTGTCGCCGACTTCGGGGATCGCAGCGTCACCCTTGCGAGTTGACCTTCTCGCAGGCCGGTGATCGCATCGAGCAGATGAGTAAGCGTCCATTGGTGCTCTCGGGCGGTCCTGCGGTCGGGAAGTCGACCTGCGGCAGGCGCCTGGCCGACGAGCGTGAACGAGCGGCGTTCATCGATGCCGACGACGTTCGACAGCTGATCGTCGCCGGTGACGCGACGCTCTGGAGCGGTCCTGAGGGGCGAGCACAGCACCTGCTCGCGGTCCGGAACGCCGCGGCGCGCGCTCGCAATCTGGGTGACGCCGGCTTCGACGTGGTCATCGCGGATGTCGTGCCGGCCGACGCGCTCGCGGCCTATCGTTCCGAACTCCCCGACTGCCTCGTGGTCCAGCTCGCACTCCCGGTGGAGGAGGCGCGAGCACGTGCCGCGACGCGCCCCGCGTATCTGACTGACGCCGAGTTCGATCTGCTGCACGACCTGCTCGCGTCGCCGCCGGAGGTCGACGTCGTCCTGGACGTCTCCGGCTTCACGATCGACCGACAGCTCGAGGCGATCCGCGGCGTGTGGTCGGTGTCCCGCTGATCCCGCCGGGGGTTCAGTCCCGGATGAGCTGGTTCAGTGCGGCCCAGCCGAGCGTGGGCGGTGATGCGGGAGCCGCATCGGGAGCCTCGAGCATCGCCGTCGCCCACTGCTGCGCGAGGCTGTAGGCGGCTTCCGCGATCGACGAACCCGCGCTGATACGACTCGCTCCGGCTCTCGCGAGCTCGCTGATCGACAGTGTGCCCGGGCCGAAGGCGACGTTGAGCGGCAGGGTCGTCGCATCGGCGAGCCGCTCGATCGTGTCGGCTCGGAGGGCGCCGAGCACGAAGATCCCGCTCGCGCCGGCCCGTGCATACGCGGCGGCTCGCGTGACCGTCTCGTCGAACCAGCAGTCGCTTCCGATGTCGCCGAGTCGATGCGTGTCGATGCGGGCGTTGATGAAGAGCGGGACCCCCGCGTCGGCTGCGGCGGACCGCGCTGCCGCGATCCGTCGTTCCTGTTCCTCCATCGGGCGCAACGAGTCCTCGAGGTTCACCCCGGAGACGCCCGCGTCGATGCAGGAGGCGATCGTGGTGGCGACCTCGTCCGGTGTCTCCCCGTAGCCGCCCTCGATGTCCGCGGTGACCGGGACGGACACCGACGATGCGATCCGTCGCACCGTATCGAGTGCGACGTCGCGGGTCAGCTCGTTCCCGTCGCGGTGCCCGAGTGACCAGGCGACCCCGGCACTCGTCGTCGCGATGGCGCGGGCGCCGGACGCCAGGACGGCGCGGGCGGAGGCGACGTCCCAGGCGTTCGGCAGGATCAGCGGGTCTCCGGGGACGTGCATCGCCTGCAGGGCGAGCGCGCGTTCGAGCGGTGTGGTCATCAGGCAAGTCCAGCACATCTTCCTTACCGAGCGCGGCGCGCCTGCCCGTATGGTTGACCCGACCGCAGGTGTCCAGCAGTCGTCCCCTAGGAGGTAGCCGTGCGTGTCTTCGGAGTCTTTGCCCTCGTGCTCGCCGCCCTCGGCCTCGTGGTCGCCTCGCTGGTCGTGATCGGCAACCCGGATCTGGCCGCACCCGGTCCGCAACTCCTGCCGTACCAGGCGTACGACTCCTGGCGCTTCACCCTCGGGCTCCTGCTGTGGGGCGCGGGTGTCTGGCTCGCGGTCGGCATCCTCGCGGTGTCGCGTCAGCCGGGGCTCGCCTGGCTCGTGCTGCTGGCGTTCATCCCGCTGCTCGTGGTCGACCTGATCGGCGGCGGCCTGATGCCGAGCTTCGTCCTGGCGCTCCTCGCGGTCGTCGTCCTCGGGCTGGTCATCCCGGTGATCGTCGGGGTCGTCGGCGTCGCGATCGGCGGGGCTGCCCGGCGTCGGAAGCTGCGGACAGCGCCGACGGCCTGAACCGCTCGGCCGGCGCCTCCGCTACCGCGCACCCTCGAAGGTCTGGGTGCCGAGGACGGCGAGGAGCTTGAGCTTGCTTGCGGCCTCGGTGTGCGGCGCGGCCGTGAGGACGAGGAGTGCCTGCGACTGGTCCTCGGTGAACAGGGCCTGACAGTCCAGCTCGATGGGGCCGATCTCTGGGTGGATGAGCACCTTGTGGTCCTCGAAGCGCCGCCCGACCTCGTGCGTCGCCCACAGTCGCCGGAACTCCTCACTGTGCCCGGAGAGTGCCTCGACGATCTCGCCCGCCGGTGACTGCGCCCCCAGGGAGCCGTAGGCCGCACGCAGCGACGCGACCTGCGCTCGGCTCTGCCTGTCCCGGTCCTCGGCGGGGTATCGCTCGCGCTCCTCGTGGTGCAGGAACCAGCGGTAGATCGCGCTGCGTTCCAGACCCCGGTACCGGCTCGCATCACCGAACAGCGCCCGGGCAGGATCGTTCTGGACGAGCGTCTCGCCGAGTGCCGACAGGATGAGCGCGGGTGCGTCGGTGAGCCGGTCGAGGACGCGCAGGAGTGCCGGCGCGACATAGTCGGTCGCTGCGAGACGGGTCGGAGCGTTGTGCCCGGCGATCCGGTACAGGTAGTCGCGTTCCTCGGCACTCAGCCGGAGGGCGCGGGCGAGTGAACCCAGCATCTGGGTGCTCGGCTGTGGACCCCGCTGCTGCTCGAGCCGCGCGTAGTAGTCGGTCGACATCGCTGCGAGCTGCGCGACCTCCTCGCGTCGGAGCCCCGCCGTCCGTCGCCGGGATCCGCTGCTCAGACCGACGTCCGCGGGCTGCAACGTCGACCGGTGTCGGAGGAGGAAGTCGGCGAGCGCTTGGCGATCCATCCCGCCAGTATCCGCCTCCGCGGCCAGGCGATCCAGGGATCGCGGATCCATGGATCGCCGGACCCTGGTGCGGCCGACGTCACCGACGGAGACTCGATGCATGCAGATCACCGGAAACACCGTCTTCATCCCCGGCGCGACGAGCGGCATCGGCCTCGCTCTCGCACGACGCCTCCACGCAGCCGGCAACACCGTCATCATCGGCGGGCGACGCACCGAACTCCTCGAGTCGATCGCAGCCGACGAGCCCGGCCTCCACACCGTGCGGATCGACACGACCGACCCCGCGAGCATCGAAGCCGCGGCGAGGCAGGTCATCGCGGAGCACCCGGAGCTGAACGTGCTCATCACGATGGCCGGCGTCATGCGCGGGGAGGACTGGACCGGTTCCGACTTCGTCGCGACCGCTGAGGAGATCATCACGACGAACGTCCTCGGGCCCATCCGGCTCATCGGTGCGTTCATCGAGCAGCTCCGCAGTCGACCGGACGCGACGATCATGACCGTCTCGTCCGGGCTCGCCTTCACCCCGCTGCGGGTGACGCCGACCTACAACGCGAGCAAGGCGGCTATCCACATGCTGAGCGAGTCCATCCGCCTCCAGCTGGCGGACACGGGCGTCAGCGTTGTCGAGCTCGTCCCGCCGGCCGTCCGCACCTCGCTCATGCCCGGCCAGGAGGAGAGTGACTTCGCGATGCCCCTCGACGCGTTCGCCGACGAGGTCATGGGCCTCATCGAGTCGCAGCCCGACGCCACCGAGATCCAGGTCGAGAACGTCAAGTTCCTCCGCTACGCCGAGGTGCGCGGCGAGTACGACCAGACGGTCGCGATGCTCAACCGCCTCGACCCGCACTAGGCGGACTCAGTCGCCCGGATCTGCACGATCTCCGCCTGAATCCGGGCAGATCCGGGCGACTCAGCCGAGGTCAGACGCACGGATGATCCGGGCAAGTGCGGGGAGGACCCGCGTCATGCTGTGCTCGTGCGCCTCGACCGTGTTGTCCGTGACGGCGTCCTCGACGATCACGACGTCGTACCCGAGGTCGTACGCCTGGCGCGCCGTCGACTCGACGCCGAAGCTCGTCGCGATGCCGACGATGACGACCTCGGTGATGCCGACCTCCCGGAGGTCGTGGTCGACGTCGGGTGCAGCGAGGGCGCTCCAGCTGCGGCGGACGAGGTGGCGGTCACCATCTTGGGCGCCGAGGCCGTCGACCAGCTGCGCGAATCCGTCGGGGAACATCCGTCTACCGGCTCCGTGGCTCGTGCGTCCCGCAGGCGTGCCGTCGACGGTGGCCCACACCACCGGCAGGCCGCGGGACCGGAAGAGGTCGGCGAGTTCACGGACCCGCGGCACGATCTCGTCGATCGCGTGCGCTTTCGGCCCCACCGTGGTGCCGAGCTGGAGATCGAGGACGACCAGGGCGGAGCGGCTCGTGGTTCGCGCGTCGGTGCTCACTCCGCATCGCCGAACGTCACGACGACCTTGTCCGCGGCGCCCGGGGCCGTCGCGAGGGCGATCGCCTCGGCGACGCGCTCGAACGGCACCAGGTCGCTGATGATGCGCCCGTAGCGCTCCCAGGCGGTGACGATGTCGTCGGTGACCTCGAAGATCTCCGTCGGGTACCCCATCGCCATCGTGATGGTGAGCTCCGTCGACAGCAGTGCTCCGAAGTCCACCTCGACCGGCCGCTTGTGCACCGCGACGATGCTGAGTCGCGCACCACGCTTCGCGAGCCGTTGGACGGATTCGATGACCGCGCCGACACCGGCGGCGTCGATGTAGACGTCCGTGCCGGGACGCGAATCGCCGGGCCGGAGCGGAGCGTCACCGTGGAGCTCGATGAGTCGGGCGGCGACGTCCTCCTGCGACGAGTCGATGACCGCGTCGGCGCCGATCTCGAGTGCCTTCTGCAGTCGGCCCGGTTGCACGTCGACCACGACGACGCTTGCGACGCCGCGCAGGGTCAGGTCGATCAGGGCGCCGAGGCCGATGGGCCCGGCGCCGAAGATGACGACGCGGTCCTGCGGTCGCGGGTCCGCGCGGTTCACCGCGTGGCGGGCGACGGCCATCGGTTCGTTGAGGGCCGCGACCTCGAAGGGGATGTGGGGTGGGACGACCGCAAGGCTCGTGCCGAGGACGGCCTCCTCGATGAGCAGGTACTCGGAGAGCCCGCCCGTCGCGCCGCCGTTGCCGATGATGCCGGTCGGTGCCGCCATGGGGTTCACGACGACGTGGTCGCCCACGGCGATCCCCCTGACCTCGGATCCGACCTCGACGACCTCACCGGCGACCTCGTGCCCGAGCGGGGTCGCGCCCTGTCGAGGAGGAATGCCCCCGATCGACACGTAGAAGCCGTCGGATCCGCAGATTCCGCACGCGCGCACGCGCAGGAGGACGTCCCGTGGGCCAGGCGTCGGGCGGTCGATCGTCTGTACCTCGTACGCCCCGGGCCCGGTCACCACGACCGATTGCATCTCCACCATCTCGTCTCCCTCATCGACCGCGGTCGTTCGCCGCGACATCGTGTCCGACCCACTCGGGTCGATGAGAACAAACTAGCCGATCGGCTACTTAGTGCAACACCAACCGGCGAATTCTCGGCTACCGTCGAGGGACGAGCTCTCGACCGGACCCGGAGGTGGACCATGGTGGCTCTGAGTGATGCGGACGGGTCCGCACCTGCTCCCCGCCGTCGCTCACCCCGGGGGCAGGGACGTGCGCGACTCCTCGACGCGGCGACGGACCTGTTCGCCGAGCAGGGGGTGAGCGCGACGTCGCTGCAGGCGATCGCAGACCGTCTCGGGGTCACGAAAGCGGCGGTCTACCACCAGTTCTCGTCGAAGGAGGCGATCGTCCTCGCGGTCGCCGAGCCGATCATCGAACGACTGCGATCCATCGCCGACCGGGCGGAGGCGCTCGATGAACCGGCGTCCGTGGCTGCGGTCATCGAGGGGCTGGTCGATTTGGTGATCGACGAGCGCGGTATCGCCGCCGTCGTCCGGCTCGATCCGGCGATGGTCCGTACGCTCGACGACCACGAGCCCTACCGACGGCAGATCGCGCGGATCGACCGCCTCCTGCTGGGGCCCGATCCGACCGTCGGGCGTCGCATCGCCTTCGGCTTCGCGGGTGGCGGCATCATGGCGGCCGGGTCCCTCGCCGCGCTCGACGAGGTGCCCACCGATGTGCTGCGCGCCGAACTCATCGATGCCATGACCCGCGCACTGAACCTCGACGACGGCTCGGCGGCGTCCTGAGGTCCGCGATGACGCGGTATCAGCAGGTCGCCGCTTCGAGGTCGACGACGACGTCGTCGAGGCCTGCACCGCTCACCGTCACGGTGATGGCGCCGGCCCGGCTCGGCCGGACGATCGCCAGCGCCCGTCCGTCGAACGTGGTGCGCGTGGTCGCGTCGAAGCGCTCGGTCGTCTTCGGGGCACCGGTTCCGAAGCCCGCGAGCCGACCCGCGCCCGTGACGCTGACCGAGACCTCGCGGTCGGCGCCGCTCACCAGGACGCCGGCCGCGTCACGCAGCTCGATCGCGATGAAGGCGAGATCGGTGTCGTCGGCGCGGAGTGTCGTCCGGTCTGCGGTCGCCACGAGTCTGGTCGGGCCGGTGGCGGAGACGAGCGCAGTGCGGCCGACCTCCGCGCCCGAGCGGAACGCGACTGCCTCGAGCATGCCCGGCCGGTAGACGGTCTCGAGCTCGGCGAGCTTCGGCCGGCGTCCACCCACCGGGCCCCGCGCCACCTCGACTCCGTCGAGCAGCAGGGCCACCTCGTCGGCGTCGGCGGCGACCTCGACCGTCACCGGCGCGCCCTCGAAACCGGGCCACGTCCACGAGTCGACCGAGTCGCTCCACGCCCACGGGGACTGCATCGTGATCGTCTGCCCGTGCCGTTCCGGTCGGAGCACCGCGATGGCCGGCTCGGACCGCAGACCGAAGACGATCTCCCGGTAGTGCGACACCGGCCGCCGCCAGCCGGTGATGTCGAAGTCGCCGCACCACGCGGTGAGGTAGGGGAACTCGCGCTCGAGTGCGCCGTTCGACTCGGGGTCCTCGGCGTAGGAGGTCGCACCGATGCCGACCTCGCCGAGGTAGTCCCAGCCGGTCCAGGTGAAGTCGCCGATGACGTTCGGGTTCGCCTCGACGAGCGGCCAGAGGTCGCCGATCTGGGTCGGAAAGGTCTCCGAGCCGACGATCACGCGGTGCGGGAACCGCTCGGCATCACTCGCGTAGCGGCCGTCCGCGTAGTTGAGGCCGAGGACGTCGAGGGCTGCACTGGACTCCTCGGTGCGCGTCGTGACGGCGTCGGAGGAACCGATGAGGCTCATCATGTTCGCGCCCGCTTCGCCCATCAGCTCGTTCAACCCCTGGTCCGACGCCATGATGCCGTCCAGATCGTCGAGCACGGCCAGGGTCGCGTTCACGCCGTTCGTCACCAGGCGCGTCGGATCCAACGCGCGCACGTGCTCGGCGAGTTCCCGCGCCTGGATCGCGCCGTGCGGGGTCCCGACCTCGACGATCTCGTTGCCGATCGAGTACATGATCACGCTCGGATGGTTCATGTCCTTCGCCACCATCGACTCCAGGTCGGCCCGCCACCACTGCGCGAAGTCGAGGGAGTAGTCGTGGTCCGTCTTGCCCCGGCCCCACATGTCGAAGGCCTCGTCCATGACGAGCATGCCGATGCGGTCGCAGGCGTCGAGCATGGCTGGTGACGCCGGATTGTGGGCCGCCCGGATCGCGTTGAAGCCGGCGTCCTTGAGGAGCTGGACACGCCGTTCCTCGGCGCGCGCGATCGACGCTGCACCGAGCGGACCGTTGTCGCTGTGGATACAGGCGCCGCGGAGGAGCACCGGCTCGCCGTTGATGCGGAGACCTTTCCGCGGGTCGACCGTGACCGTGCGGATGCCGTGGACCGTGCGGACGACGGCCGCCTCGTCGGCGGGCCGGTCGTCGACCTCGAGCGATGTCCGCGCCGAGTACAGCGCCGGTGAGTCGACGCTCCACAGGGCCGGGTCCGGCACGTACAGCCGCTGGCGGATGAGCGCGCTACCGCCTGGCGCGACGGTGACCGGCGTGCGCTCGCCCTCGACCACGCTTCCGTCGGGGCCGGCCAGTTCCGTCGCGAGGACGCGCGCACTCCTGGTGAGACCCCGGTTGACGACGGTCGTCGCCACCTCGAGCACCGCCTGGTCGTCCTCGATCCGGACCGTCGTGATGCGGACGCCGTCGGGCTCGACGTGCGTGGGTTCGTCGACATGGAGGAGGACCGGGCGGTGGAGGCCGGCGCCCGCGTACCAGCGGGAGTCCTGTCCTGCGCGGGTCTCGATGCGCAGCGTGTTCGTCTCGCCGAAGCGGAGAAACGGGGTGAGCTCGACGAAGAAGCGCGCGAAGCCGTCGGCACGATTGCCGGCGAACTCGTCGTTGAGATACACCATCGCGTGTCGGAACGCGCCCTGGACCTCGAGCCGGACGATGCGACCGGACCACTCGGCGGGGACCTCGAAGGTCTTGACCTGGCTGAAGGCGCCGGCGGGGAAGTAGGCGGCCCCTCCCTTGGCGGGTACTTCCGGCGAGCGCTCGGCGTCGCGCAGGGCGTCGTGCGGGAGGGTCACGGTCAGCGAGTCGTCCGCACCGCCCTGGACGGCGGCGAACGGGCCTCGGGGTGCGCGGACGATCCAGTCGGCGGTGAACGGGATGGTGGTCATGACGTGCTCCAGTGCAGATCGGGGTGACGAAAGTCTTTCGGCGTCGCGCGCCGTGATTTCGACGGTAAGTGAGGCCGAGTGACATCGTCAACGCGTCGACTCGAAACAGTTTCGCTAGGCTGGGCGCGACCGACGGCTGCCCGCTGCGGGACGAGGGAGGGGACTCCATGGCACGAACGCCGATGACGGGTCCGACGCTGGCATCGATCGCGGAGCACGCCGGAGTCTCGATCGCGACCGTCTCGAAGGTGATCAACGGTCGGTCGGGCATGTCCGAGGCGACCCGTGCCCGGGTCGAGGTGGCCGTGCGCGAGCTCGGGTACCGCCCGACACCCCGGTCGATCCCCGGTGCTCCACGAAGCATCCACGTCGTGTTCGACACCCTGCACAGCGTCTACTCCCTCCGTGTCCTCGACGGCATGGTCGCCGCGGCACAGCGGTCGGACATCGACCTCGTGACGCGGGTGCTGTCGCCCGGTTCCGGATTCGGTTCCACGGATGCGACCGGAGACGAGGTGGCGCTCGACCGCGGCTTCGTCGACGGCGTCGCGGCGCGAGGTGCGATCGGCATGATCGTCGTCACGACCCCCATCGCCGCCGACGTCGTCGACGCGTGCCTCGACGCGGGCATCGCGCTCGTCGCGGTCGACTCGCCTGATCCGCTCGACCGCTCGGTCGCGAGTATCGGCTCGAGCCACGCCGCCGGCGGGCAGCAGGCGGTCGAGCACCTGCTCGATCTCGGCCACCGGCGGATCGCCTTCGTCGGAGGGAACCCGGCGAATCCGGGCCTGAGGGCGCGCGCCGTCGGGTACCGCGAAGCACTTCGCGGGGCCGGCATCCCGCTCGATCCGGACCTCGTCTCCGAGGAGGGGATGGGGACCGCCGGGGACGCCGTCGCGCGCATGCTGGCCAGCTCGGATCCGCCGACCGCCGTGTTCGCGTCCAACGACGCCGACGCCTTCGCGGTCGTGCGCACCGTCTTGCGGGCCGGACTTCGGGTGCCGGAGGACGTGAGCGTGGTCGGTTACGACGACACCTACTCGGCGATGCTGACCGTTCCGCTCCTGACGACCGTCCACACCTCGATGCGCGACATCGGCCGGGCGGCGGTCGACACCGCCCTCCGCCTGCATGCCGGCGAGCGGCCGTTCTCCCATCACCTCGAGCTCGCGACGACGCTCATCGCGCGGGAGTCGACGGGGCCGGTCCCGCCCTCGACGCCCTGAGTTGCCCGAATCTGTGCGTTTCGGCCCGAATTTCGAGCAGTTTCGGGCGACTCAGCGGGACGAGCGCGACAGGCGGAGGTCGTGGAGCGTGAAGCGGCCGACGGGGAGCGCGGCACGGATCCGGGACTCGTCGAAGCGGCGTGAGGGACGGAGGTCCGCAGGGAGTTCCGGTGCCGGTGGAGCCGCCTCGCTCACCCCTTCGGCCAGCATCTGCGCCTGCGCCTTCGCCACGAGCGGCGTCTTCATGAGGCGTTCCGCCGCGCGTGCGAGCAAGCGGATCGTCCAGACGGGGACCGGGACGTACAGCGGGCGGCGTCCGGCCACGTGCGCGATCCGGCGCACGGCCGCACCCAGCTCGAGTTCCTCGGCGCCCATGACCGCGACGGTCGGCTCCGGCACCCGGCCCTCGAGCGCTGCGACGAGGACGTCGACGGCGTCCGCGACCGGCACCGGACGCACGCGGCGTTCGCGGTAGCCGACGGTCGCGAACACCGGGAAGGTGCGGACGGCCTTGGTGACGTGATCGACCATGTGGTCGCCTGCGCCGTAGATCATGCCGAACTTGAGGACGGTGTGCGCGATACCCGAGCCCCGCACGATCTCCTCGGCAGCCCACTTCGTCTCGTGGTACCCGGAGCCGCAGTCGGGGCGCGCGCGGAGGAAGCTCACCAGGACGATCCGACCGACGCCGACGCGACGGGCCGCGTCCACGACCGCCCGGGTGCCGTCGACATGCACGCGCTGGAAGGTCTGATCACCGAGCTCGCGGTTGATCCCGGCGCAGTGCGCGACCGCGTCGCAGTCGGCGAACGCGGCGGTCAACGCCTCGACGTCGTCGATCTCCACGCCGGTGCGTCGGGAGACGACGACGATCTCGTGTCCGTCGTGCCGCAGCCGCTCGACGAGGTGCCGTCCGACGAACCCGGTCCCACCGGTGATGGCCACTCGCATGCTGTCTCCTTCGCTTGTTAGCAATATAGCGAAACTGTATATCGCAATTGTGCTAGATTGCAAACATGGCAGATACGGCGTCGGACATCTTCGCCGCGCTCGCTCACCCGACGCGACGGCAGATCCTGCAGGACCTCAAAGACGGTGAGCTCGCCGCGGGGGAGATCGCCGCACGCTTCGACGCCACCGGTCCGACCATCTCCAGGCACCTGAGCGTCCTGCGCCAGGCCGGCCTCGTCTCGGAGCGCCGCGACGCGAACCGCATCCTCTACTCACTCGTCGGTGAGCGCCTCGCTCTCTCGGTTGGCGACTTCCTGTCCACCGTGTGCCCGGAGCAGATGGTCCTGCGTGAGGTCCGAAAGCGCCGGACCGCGTAGCCTGGTCTCGATCCGGCCCTGAGTCGCCCGAACGTGTTCGATTCCGCCGCGATCTCGAGCCGTTTCGGGCGACTCAGCGCAGCCCGCGCGTGACGCTGTGGACGATCGTCTGCGTGGCGGCCTGTCCGGCACGGGTCGGCAGCAGTGCCCAGACGTGGAACTGTCCGGCGCCCTCGTGGTAGTCGACCATGACGCCGGCCGCTTCGGCTCGTTCGACGAGCACCTCGGCATCGGGGTTGAGGACGTCGCGGGTCCCGCTCAAGACCGTGAGCGGCCCGAGCCCGGCGAGGTCGCCGAAGAGCGGACTCACGGTCGGATCGGTGATGTCCAGATCGCCGCGCCAGTGCTCCGCGAACACGCGTCCGCCGGGCGTCGCCAGCCAGGGGTCACTCGGCTGCACGAGGGGGATCCGCGGGTTGCTCCAGGTGAGGTCGAGCGCCGGTGACAACAGGGTGGTCATCGGTAGGACGACGCCCTCGTCCCGGAGTCGGAGCGCAGCCGACAGTGCGATCTGACCGCCGGCCGAGTCGCCCGCGAGGACGGTCGGCCCGTGCCGCTCGATGCTGCGCCGGACCAGCTCGACGACGCCGGTCTGTGCCTCGGCCGCCGTGCCGTAGGGCACGAGCGGGTAGATCGGGAGTGTGACCACGGCGCCGGTCTCCGCGGCGATGGTGGCGGCCAGCGTCCAGTGCTGCGGTGCTATCTCGCCGACCCAGCCGCCGCCGTGCGCGTACACGACCCCGCCGATCGTCGGTCGCCGCGTGGGGGACACGGTGTACACCGGCCAGTCTCCGACACGTTCGACGTCGACCCGGACATCGCTTCGGAGGGTGCCGGGTGGACCGTAGGACACCGGCCTGAGGGTGCGCTCCCGGATCCGGCGGCGCGCTCCGGCCTCGCTGACGAAGGCCCGGTTCGCCCGGATGAGTCGGAGGGCGGGGCCGACGACGACGCCTGGGATGGTGAGCACGGTGCCTCCGCGGTTGACGGGTTCTCTGGGGATCGCCACGCTAGCAGCGCAGGCTGGGCAGGAGTCCCCATCGCCGCTCTGCTCTGTCGCTGCGGGGCCGGATCCTTGGCGGGGCCGGATCGCCCTTGGCGGGGCCGGTGCGGATTTCGCGTGGGACACTGGCAGACGGCGTCGACGTGCCGATCGCGCCGCAGCAGCCCGTCCCGAAGGAACCGCATGCCCGAGCTGAACCCCGTCGTCATCGAGCGAGTCGCCTGGGACGACGAGCGGGCCGTGCGGCTCCGCGCCGCGATGGACGAGGAGATGGGTGCGCGGTACGCATCGGCCTGGGAGGACTGGGACCCGGCGGCCGCCGAGCGAGCGCTGACCGCGTTCACCGTCGATCCTGCCGACATCAGCGCGACCTTCCTGGCCCTCATCGACGGCGAGCCGGTCGGCCACGCCGCCCTGCGCCGACTGCACGGCGAATGGGAGCTCAAGCGCGTCGTCACCCTCCCGGCTCACCGCGGCCGGGGTGTCTCGAAGCGCCTGATCACCGCCGTCGAGGACACCGCCCGTGCCGAGGGGGCGTCCCGACTCATCCTGCAGACCGGCGACCGCCAGCCCGAGGCCGTGCGGCTCTACGAGTGGCTCGGCTACGAACCCATCCCGATCTACTCGCCGTACGAGGTCATCCCGATGTCGCTCTGCTACGCCCGCCCGCTCCGCTGACGCTCAGCAGCTCAGCAGCTCGGCTGTCGCCGCTAGTGAGCTGCCTTCGCGGGCTGGTTCCGTGACCGCAGGCGCGAGATTCCGGTCACGATCGCGACGACGATCAGGCCGAGGACGAGTCCGAACACGGCGGACATCGCGGTGTCGGCGACCCAGACGACGACCGGTCCGGCGGCCTCGATCGCGTGGGTGACGACGTGCAGGAGGTCGTACGGTCCGTGCCAGAACGTCTCGGCGAGGTTCGCGATCACGAGGTGGCCGCCGACCCAGAGCATCGCGACCGTGCCGACGATGCTGATGACGCGGAAGACCGCGGGCATCGACGCGACGATCCGTGCACCGGTGCGGCGGACGCCGCGTGACGGGTTCTTCATGAGCCGGAGTCCGATGTCGTCGATCTTCACGAGCAGGGCGACCGCGCCGTAGACGACCGCCGTCATGACGAGGCCGATGACGAGGAGGGCGCCCAGCGTCATCCAGATGCCGAGCCCCGAGTCGAGGCTGGCGAGGGAGATGAGCATGATCTCCGTGCTGAGGATGAGGTCGGTGCGGACGGCCCCGGAGACGAGCTTCTTCTCGTCGCGGACGTCCTCCTCCGCCTCGGCGTGGTGCATGCCGAACCACTCCATGACCTTCTCCGCACCCTCGAAGCAGAGGTAGGTGCCTCCGACGATGAGGAGGAACGGCAGCACCCAGGGGGCGAACGCCGTGAGCAGCAGGGCGATCGGGATGATGATGACGAACTTGTTGATGAGGCTGCCGCGGGCGATCCGCCACACGACCGGCAGCTCCCGAGCGGGGGTGAGCCCCTGCACGTACTGCGGGGTGACGGCCGCATCGTCGATGACGATGCCGGCGGTCTTCGCACTCGCCTTGAGGGCTGCGCTGAGGATGTCATCGACAACGGCGAGCAGGCCGACCGACATGTGCTTCTCCTTGGCTCGGGGTCACACCGCTGCGGGCTCTGCGGGGACGGAGTCCACAGTACTGTCGTGATCGCCGAAGGGTGTACTGCTGGACACTCCCTCGCCGACGTGCACGGCCGTAGCGTCGTCCGTATGCAGATCCAACCGAAACCCGCGACGATCAAGAACCCCGCCGAGCAGTTCACCGGCGATGTCTACCTCGACCTGCTGGCCGCGCCGCAGCAGGACGGCCAGCACATGGTGGTCGCGAAGGTGCGGTTCCTCCCCGGCGCCCGCACCGCATGGCACTCCCATGCCAACGGGCAGACCCTCCACGTCACCGAGGGAGTCGCCCTCATGGGCACGCGCGACGGTGCCGTTCTCGTCGTCCGGCCGGGCCAGACGGTCTACACCCCACCCGGCGAGGAGCACTGGCACGGAGCCACGCCCGACGACTACATGGAGCACCTCGCGATGTTCGAACAGGCGGACGACCCGGCAATGAGCACGACCTGGCTCGAGCACGTCGCCGAAGCCGACTACCACCGCCCCTGACCGACTGCCCGACCGCGGCCCCGCTTCTCCGTTGTGGAGAAGCGGGCGTCCTCCCCGGAGGTAGGGAGGCCTCCCTTCCATGCGGATGCCACCCCGGTACTGTTGGCACTCACGACAGATTGGGGATTTCGAATGGTCGAGACCACACCGCGCCGCTCACGGTCGGCCGTGCTCGCGCTGACCTTGACGATCGGAACGCTCGTCGCAGCGGCGATCATCGGCGGATACTTCATCATCGTCGGCGATCAGGCCGACATCGCCGGGCGGGTCTGGCTCACGCTGCTGCTGCTCGCGGCCTTCGTCGGTGCCGTGTCGCTCGACGCCGCAGCCGGCCACGGGCCCAACAAGTGGTACCTCGCGGTGTCGACGTTGGTGAACATCTTCCTCGTCACCGTCGGCCTCCTGAAGCTGTGGAACGGGTGGCTCCAGCCGCCGAACACCTCCGACGGGTTCGTCTGGTCCACGCAGATCATGCTGTTCCTCGGCATCCTCATCATCGTGCGTCTGGCGCTCATCATCATCCAGGTGTACTTCCTCCACTTCGTCACCCGCGCCACGTCCACCGTGGTCAGGGCCACCGGCATCGTGACGATCGCGCTGATCATCGCCACGGTCCTCGTGCTCGTGCTGCCCATGGCGTTCCCCGAGGGCACTTGGGCGGATTGGTGGTGGCGCATCGCAGCGGCCACGACGCTCGCTGCGGCGATCTCCGCCGTGATCCCCGTCATCGTCCGGGCGTTCTCGCCGAAGCCGGAGGGCGAGCGGGTGACCTACGGGCAGCAGCCGTACCGCCCGGAGGTGTACCAGCAGGCCGCACCCGGCTACCCGGTTCAGAGCTATCCGGGGCAGCAGGGATACCAGGGCCAGCAGTTCTACCCGGGACAGCAGCCGCAGCAGTCGTATCAGGCCCAGCCGTACCCGCAGCCGCCGCGCCAGGGGCAGCAGCAGCCGTACGGCGGCCAGCCGAACCCCGGCCAGTACGGGCAGGGGCACCCCGGGCAGGGCTACCAGGGGCAGCCGTACCAGGGGCAGCCGTACCAGGGGCAGCCCGCACCGCAGCAGCCCACCCCGCCGCAGCCGGGCCAGCAGTGGCCCACGCCGTCCTGGCAGGGCTCCGCGCCCGGCCAGCCTGCTCCGGCACAGCCCGCGCCGCAACAGTGGGGGCCTCCGCAGCCGCAGGTCCCGTCGTCGCCGGTTCCGCCCGCGCCTCCGCAGCAGGACCAGCAGCGTCCGCAGGAGTCCCGCCCTCCGCAGGAGCCGAAGCAGCCGACGGAGCCGCAGCAGCCGGCGCAGCCGCAGAGCCCGCCGCCCTCCGAGTAGGCGAACCGACCACGAGCCGGCTGGAAGCCGACCGCTTCCAGCCGGCTCCGTCGTCGGTCGCACTCGAAGCCGGGCTCCACTGGCGCACAACTGCGTAGCCGCGTCGGGCACGTCTTCGCCCAGCGGCGGATGTGGCGATGCGCTCGCTCCGTGAGTATGGAATCGGCGCGGTGCGACCGCCCGCCGCCGACTCCTCACGATGGGTGACGATGCGCAAGCTCCTGAAGGTTCCACTGATCTCGATCGCCACGATCGCCGGCCTCGTCGCAGCGGGCCTCGCGACGACGAGCATCGTGAACGCCGTCGCGAGTTCGTCGGAAGCGGGCGAACTGCAGCCCTATGGGCAGTTGGTCGACGTCGACGGCAAGGACATGAACGTCGTCATCAGTGGTTCCGGCGCCGAGACGATCGTCCTGCTGCCCGGGCAGGGCACCGCGGCACCCGGCCTCGACTTCGAGCCGCTCGTCGACGAGCTTCGCGACCAGTACCGGGTGGTGGTCGTCGAGCCGTTCGGCTACGGCCTCAGTGATCAGACGGACGTGCCCCGGACCTCGGCCAACATCGCCGGCGAGGTGCACGCCGCCCTGCAGCACCTCGGCATCGACCGCTACGTCCTCGCCGGACACTCGATCGCCGGTGTCTACGCCCTCGAGTATCTGGAGCGGTTCCGCGCCGAGGTGACGGCGTTCATCGGGATCGACACGAGCGTCCCGACCCAGCCCGGAAGCGACGAGTCGACGCCGACGGACGGGGTCGAGGCGCTGCAGGCGCTCGGCATCCTCCGCCTGCTCACCGCCATCGCGCCGGACCCGTACGAGGGCCTCCCGTACGACGCCGCCACGAAGCGCCAACTCGCGATCCTGACGAACCGCAATGCGATGTCGCCGACGCTGCTCGACGAGATCGCCCACACGCCCGGCAACTTCCAGGCGGCCCGATCCCAAGCGTTCCCGGCCGACCTGCCGATCCTCATGTTCGTCGTCGGCGACGACCCGGAACTCTCCGACTGGGTGCCCCTCCACGAGGAGCAGCTCGCCGGAGTCGAGCGGGGTGAGCTCGTCCGACTCGACGGCGGCCACTACCTGCACCACACCGAGGCGACGGTGATGGGCGAGGACATCGAGCGGTTCCTCGCCGACACGCCGGGAGACTGAATCCCCGGCCGATCCGGGCTGGCGTGTCGTCGGATGTCGGGTTAGGCTCACTCTCTATCGAACGTATGTTCGAACGACGGGAGGCCACGCATGTTGATCACGAGCACCGAGATCGCGGTCTGGACGACGCCGGCAGGCGTGCCGGAGCGACTGTTCTGGGATGGAGCCCGGTACCTCGTCACCGACACCCCGACCCCGCTCGAGCCGAACGTCTCGTTCGTCACCCATCCGCCCGCGGCGACCCCCGCCTGGCGGTTCCAGGCGACCGCTGCAGACGGCCGGTCCTTCGTCTTCGACATCCGACTCGATGCCGCGCGCGGACGCTGGCAACTCCTCCGAGCGTACGAATGAACCGCTCAGACCGTCGCCCGGGTCGACGTCGCTCCGGCTGTCAGGCCGCCGGCTGCAACCGCACCACGATCGCCTTCGAGACCGGGGTGTTGCTGCGGTCGGCCGTCGAGTCGAGCGGGACGAGGACGTTCGCCTCGGGGAAGTACGCCGCGGCGCATCCGCGAGCGGTCGGGTAGGAGACGACGCGGAAGCCGCGGAGCTCCCGATCCGGCTGCCCGGCCCACTCGCTGAAGACGTCCACCGTCTGCCCGTCCTCCAGGCCGATGTCGCGGAGGTCGTCCGGGTTGACGAAGACGACGTTCCGGCCCTTCTTGATGCCGCGGTACCGATCGTTCAGGCTGTAGATCGTCGTGTTGAACTGGTCGTGTGAACGCAGGGTCTGCAGGAGCAGCCGACCGGGCGGGCAGTGGATCGGTTCGAGCTCGTTGACCGTCAGCAGGGCGCGACCCTCGGGGTTCGTGAACGTGCGGGAGTCCCGCGGCCCGTTCGGCAGGACGAAGCCGTCCTCGCGGCGGATCTGCTCGTTGTACCCCTCGCAGCCCGGCACGACCCGTCCGATGTGATCGCGGATCGTGTCGTAGTCGTCCTCGAACGCCTGCCAGGCGATGCCCGAGTCCTCGCCGAGCGTCGCTCGCGCGAGGCGCGTGATGATCGCGACCTCGGAGAGCAGACCGGGCGCTGCCGGCGGGATGCGGCCGTGCGAGGCGTGGACAGCGCACACCGAGTCCTCCACGCTGACCATCTGCGGCCCGCTCGCCTGCAGGTCGATCTCGGTGCGCCCGAGGGTCGGCAGGATGATCGCCGCCTCGCCCGTGACCGCGTGCGAGCGGTTGAGCTTCGTGGAGATCTGCACGGACAGCTGCGTTCCACGGATCGCGGCCTCGGCGGCGGCGGTGTCGGAGATCGCCGCGACGAAGTTGCCGCCGAGCGAGAGCCAGGTGCGGACCTCGCCCCGCTGCATCGCTCGGATCGCGTTCACCGCGTCGACCCCGTGCTCCCGCGGCATCGGGACCGCGAACTCACGCTCCATGGCGGCGAGGAAGGACTCGGGCATCTGCTCCCAGATACCCATCGTCCGGTCGCCCTGCACGTTGCTGTGCCCGCGGATCGGCGACGCACCGGCGCCGGGCTTGCCGATGTTCCCGCGGAGGAGGAGCAGGTTGATGATCTCCTTGATCCCGTTGACCGCCGCCTTGTGCTGGGTCAGACCCATGGCCCAGGTGACGATCGTCGCGTTCGACGCGATGTAGCGCTCGGCGAGTTCGTCGATCTGCTCGCTCGTGAGGCCGGTCGCCTCGAGCACCGCAGCCTCGTCGAGGTCGGCCAGGTGGGCCGTCAGCTCCTCGAGTCCGAGGCAGTGCTCGGCGAGGAACGCGTGGTCGAGGATCGTCCCCGGAGCCGCCGCCTCGGCCTCCAGGACTCGCTTCGAGACCGCCTGCAGCAGCGCCATGTCGCCGCCGAGCCGGATCTGCAGGAACTGGTCGGAGATGACCGTGCCGCGCCCGACCATGCCGCGGACCGTCTGCGGGTTCTTGTACCGCTCGAGCGCCGCCTCTGGCAGCGGGTTCACCGAGACGATCGTCGCGCCCGCCTGCTTCGCGTCCTCGAGCGCCGTGAGCATGCGGGGATGGTTCGTGCCCGGGTTCTGGCCCATCACGATGATGAGGTCGGCCTGCTCGAAGTCCTCGTACCGGATGGTCGACTTCCCGACGCCGATGACCTCGCCGAGCGCCGTGCCGGTGGACTCGTGGCACATGTTCGAACAGTCGGGGAGGTTGTTGGTCCCGAAGGCGCGAACGAAGAGCTGATAGACGAACGCCGCCTCGTTCGACGCCCGGCCGCTCGTGTAGAACACGGCTTCGTCGGGGGACTCCTGACCGCGCAGCTGCTCGCCGACGATGGCGAACGCCTCGTCCCAACTCACCGGCCGGTAGTGGTCCGAACCGGCCGGCTTGTAGACGGGCTCCGACAGTCGCCCCTGCATGCCGAGCCAGTACTCCGATTTGTCGGCGAGATCGGTGAGCGAGTGTTCGGCCCAGAAGGCGCTCGGGATGACGACCGGCGTCGCCTCCCAGATGACGGCCTTCGCGCCGTTCTCGCAGAACTCGAGCTTCTTGCGGTCGTCCGGGTCGGGCCAGGCGCAGCTCATGCAGTCGAAGCCGCCGCGCTGGTTGATCGAGGTGAACAGCTCCGCGGTCCGCTTCGGCCCGAGTTGCCGGAGGGCGGGCTCCATCGAGTGCAGGATGCCGGGCAGGCCGACGGCGACGTGCTTCGGTTGGCTGACCTCGATGTCGGCGTCCGTGACGTCCTCGACGGGCGGTTCGGCGCTCATGCGTTCGCTCCGGTCTGGAGTGCTGCTGGTGCCGAGCCTTCGGCCGGGTCGGCGAGTCGACGTGCTCCGCTGTAGACGACCATCGAGTCGCCACGGAGGAAGCCGACGAGCGTCATCCCGAGTTCGGTGGCCAGTTCGGCGGCGAGCGACGACGGAGCGGAGACTGCTGCGAGCATCGGGATGCCGGCCATCGAGGCCTTCTGCGTGAGCTCGAAACTCGCGCGACCCGACACCATCAGGACCATGGAGCGGAGCGGGAGCAACCCCTCCTTCGCCGCCCATCCGACGACCTTGTCGACGGCGTTGTGTCGGCCGACGTCCTCGCGGAGGACGAGCATCTCGCCGGTCCGGGCGTCGAACAGGCCTGCGGCGTGCAGACCGCCGGTGCGCTCGAAGACCGCCTGCTGTGCCCGGAGGCGGTCGGGGAAGGTCACCAGGAGCGCCGGATCGAGGCGAAAGTCGTCGTCCGCGACGGAGTACCGCGAACTCGTCCGGACGGCGTCGATGCTCGCCTTGCCGCAGAGGCCGCACGAGCTGGTGGTGAAGAAGTTCCGTTCCAGGCTCGGATCCGGAGCGGGAACGCCGGGCGAGAGGGCGACGTCGAGCACGTTGTACGTGTTGACACCTTCGTCCGTCGCGCCGGCGCAGTACCGCGCGGTCCGGACGTCGTCACCCCGACCGATGACGCCCTCAGAGACGAGGAAGCCGATCGCGAGGTCGACGTCGTGGCCGGGCGTCCGCATCGTGATGGCGAGCGAACGACCACCGACGCGGATCTCGAGCGGCTCCTCGACGGCGAGGACGTCCTCGCGGGTGCGTGCGGGCTGCCCCACCGTGATGCGGGTGACGCGTCTGCGCGCCGTGATGCGAGTCATGGCTCATGGCTATCACCACCATCGGACGAGGGCAAGGTGCCTCACCGGATCCGCAGCCGCCTCGGGGGCTGGATCGCGGCTTAGGCTGGTGCCATGTCCGTCGATGCGATCATCCTCGCGGGAGGGCGGTCCTCCCGCCTCGGCGGCGTCGCGAAGGCGTCGTTGCTCCGCGACGGGCGGACGCTCCTCCAGCTCGCGATCGATGCTGCGCGGGCGGCCGGCGGCCGTGTCGTCGTGGTCGGCCCCGAGCTCGAGACGACCGCTCCGGTCCGCTTCGTCCGCGAGCGCCCCGCCTTCGGCGGCCCCGCTGCGGCCATCGCCGCGGGCCTGGACGCCCTGCGTGACGGCGTCGCGACCGAGGGCCCCGCACAGGTCGCCGTCCTCGCCTGCGACATGCCGGATGCCGCGCGGGCGCTCGCCGTGGTGCTCGAGGCAGCCGCCGCCACGGCCGGGACCGATGCCGACGGCTGGGTCGCGGTCGACGACTCCGGTCGTGAGCAGTCGCTGCTCGCCGTCTACCACCGGGAGGCCCTGGAACGCCGGGTCGCCGCACTGCGGACGTCACAACCCGGCGGTGACCTCGCGGGTGTCTCCGTCCGCCAGCTGCTCGCCGGACTCGTCCTCCGCCAGGTGTCCGTTCCCGACGGCGGCTCGGCCGACGTCGACACCTGGGCCGACGCCGCCGACCTCGGGGTCGACACCGCCGGCGAGTCGCCGGTGCCGGACATGTCCACCACTCCGACCGCCGACCCTGAGGAGCGTCTCCCATGACCGATGACCTGCACGCCGTCCTCGCGGACTGGACCGAACGAGTGTCCGCCGAGCTGGAGCTCGGCGACGTCGGGGTCGACATCGACGCGGTCCTCGGACTCGCGGGCACGGCCGCGCACGCCGTGCGGCGTCCCGCCGCCCCGCTCACCACCTACCTCGTCGGTATCGCGGTCGGGAAGGCGCTCGCGAGCGGTGCGGATCCGGTCGCCGCCGCCGAGGCTGCGACCGCGGCCGTCGAACGGCTGGTCGCCTCGGACACGACCGCATGACGAGGGCCTCCTGGTGGGACGCTCGCAGCATCGCGCATGCGACGGGTGCGGCGCATCGGTCCGACGTCGTCGACACCCTGACGCTCGCCGAGGCCCTCGGACACGTGCTCGCGGCGCCGCTCGTCTCGCCCATCGCGATCCCGCACTATGCTTCCTCGGCGATGGACGGCTGGGTGGTGGCCGGGAGCGGCCCGTGGACCCTGCTGACCGGTGAGGACGCCGAGCACGCGCGGTCGGTCGGACTCGGCGACGGTGTCGCGGTCGACGTCCTGACCGGTGGGCTGATCCCGTCGGGCGCCGATGCGGTCCTCCAACTGGAGCACGGCGTGATCGGGCATGGCTCGGGATCAGCGCGCCTCCACCCCGCACCGTCCGCCCCGAGCGGGGAACCGCGGCCGGGGCGGCACATCCGACCCGCCGGAACCGAGTCACCCGCGGGGTCGACCGTCCTCGACGCCGGCACGCGTCTCAGTCCCGTCCACCTCGCTGTCGCCGCCGGCGCCGGCTTCGACCGCGTGCCCGTCGTGCCGACACCGCGGGTCCGCCTGGTCCTCACGGGTGACGAGGTCGTCACGAGCGGTGTTCCCGGCCCGGGGTTCGTCCGCGACAGTTTCGGCCCATCGCTCCCGGGAGTGATCGCCTCGCTCGGAGGCGTCGTCACATCCAGCGTCCGTGTCGGCGATGACGCGCCCACCACGGCCGACGCCCTCGGGCTGACGAGTGCGGTCACCGCTTCCGCCCGCCACCAGCGGCACCTCGTCGTGACCACGGGTGGTACCGGCGACTCCCGAGCCGATCACGTCCGAGCGTTGCTCCGTGACGCGGGTGCCGAGTTCCTCGTGGACGGCGTCGACGTCCGCCCGGGTGGCCCTGCGCTGCTCGCGCGGCTGCCGGACGGTCGCCTGTTCGTCGGCCTGCCCGGCAACCCGCTCGCCGCCCTGCTCAGCGTCCTCACGCTCGTGCACCCGGTGCTCGCCGGCCTCCAGGGACTCGAGCTCCCGGCCCTGCGACCGGCGGTGCTCGCCTCGCCCGTCGACGGGGCCCGCTCAGGGACGGTGCTGCGCCCCTACCGCTCGGTGCACGATCCCGATTCGGCGACGCCGCATGCGGAGCCGACGCCATGGCAGGGAGCAGCCATGCTCCGCGGGCTCGCCGACGCCGATGGCGTGCTCGTGTGCCCGGGCTCCGGCGCGGCCGCGGGCGGCCTGGTACCGAGTCTCGACCTGCCCTGGTGATCGGGCCTCGGGTCAGCGGCCCCGGACGGCCGCAGCCGTCATCAGCTGCAGCAGTTCCTCGCCGGCGAGGATGCCGCGCCGCTCGGTGACCGTCAGCGTGTCGATCGTGAAGCCCTCGTCGTCGAGCTCGCCGTGCGCCGGCCGGAACGCGAGGTCGGCGGTCTCCAGCATCGACTGGTCGAGGAGCGAGTCACCGGCCGCGAGGACGAGTGGTCCGTCGAGGCGGCGGGCGACCTCACTGACCGCATCGTGCTTCGTGAGCGTCCGCGGCACGCAGTAGAGCTTCCGTCCCTGCAGGGACACGGTCCACCCGAGCCGTTCGCACTCCTGCTCGACCTGCTCGAGCCAGCCCGCCGGGATCGCGTCGCGCTCGACGATCGAGTAGAAGAACAGCGCGTCGGCGACGTTCGTCTTGAGGATCCAGGTCGGCGAAGCCAGCTCCTCGAAGCGCGCGAGCGCCTCGTCGAGCGGAGCGGTGTGGTCGGTGAGGTGCGCTCGCACCCGGTCGCGCCAATCGGCGTCCGGGACGCCGTCGACGAGGATCTCGCCGCCGTTGCTCGTGATCGCGTAGGCGGGCGCGCCGCCCGGCAGCTGCACCCGCTGATACTGCGCCACCGTCCGCGTCGTGACCGGCATGAACACGGCCTGCGAGCGCAGCTCGATCAGCAGGCGCTCCGACTCGCGCGTCATGAACGAGATCGGCACGCCGTTCCAGAGCTCCGAGACGATGATCGACGGCGCATCGGGGTCCGGCGTCTCGAGCCAGAACGCCTTCGGCGAGTAGATGAGGGTGCGATCCAGGTCGCAGGCGACGAGGGCGCTCACTGGGCGTCTCCCGCCGCGGCGTCGCTCAACGGGTTGATGAGCCCGACACAGCTGTAGGGCAACCCGGGCACGACCTCGACCGGCACACCGCGCTGCTCGGCGAGCAGGAGCACGTGCGCGACGTCGTCGAGGGCGTCCGGCGACACGAGCACCTTCCACGGAACTCGGCGGAGCAGGACGCGGGTGGTCTCGCCGACACCCGGCTTCACGAGGTTCACGGTCGGGATGTCGTACTGTTCCCGGATCCGTTCGACGGCCTCCCAGCCGATCCAGCTCGGTTCACGGTCGGCCGTCGAGGCCTCCTCCACACCCGCGGCGACGTCGTCGACCACCTCGGCGAAGCGGCCCGAGACCGCGTCGAGGAAGGCGCCGGAGACATCGTGACTGCTCAGCTCGCGGTAGAACTTGGCACCGTGGAACTGGTCGTCGGCGAGCAGCTCGCGGTTGTACACCGTGCGGGACACGAGGCCGGAGACGGTGGAGTTGAGGCACGCCGAGGGGATGAGGTAGTCGTCGCGGGTGCCGTACACGGGCACGCAGTGGCCGGGGTCGGCGAGGACAGCCAGCTCGTCGGAGAAGCGGATGCCGTCGGTCTCGGCGAAGAGTTCCAGCGCCGCCGTCAGCTCGCGCGCGATGGCGCCCTTGCCGGTCCAGCCGTCGACGAACGCGATCTGCTCCGGGTCATGGTGCGCCGCGAGGTAGCGCAGCGCGGTCCCGTCGACGCCGACCCCGCGCACGATGCTCATCGTGTAGTGCGGCACGTCGATCCCTCGGACCTCCATCGCCCAGCGACGCATGAGGATCCCGATGGGCGTTCCGGCGCGGGCGAGGGAGACCAGCACGGGTCGGTTCGCACGGGAGGCCAGGACCAGGTCGGTGACGACGCCGACGGCCACCGCGAGGCGACGGCTCGACCGCGCGAGAGCGTCGCGATAGAGCTCCTCGTACTCGGGGGAGGGCAGGTACTCGATGGGCAGCGACTCGGCGTAATGTGCGCGACCGCTCTGGATCGCGGCCTCACGTTCGGAGGCGTCGGCCTCGAGGCGGGTGTCGCCGAGGTCGGTCAGCAGCCAGCGCACCTCCGAGGCGTCGTAGGACCCGAAGTCCGGTCCGGTGAGCGGCTCGGGGAGGGCGGCGGCGTCGATGGTCACGGTGCGGGGTTCCATTCGGCTGGGGTCGGGACGGATTCGGTGAGGAGGACGACGATGACGCGGTCGGTGACGGTCCGGAGCGCGTCGACGACGCCATCGGGCCGGAGCAGGAGCTCTCGGTCGGCCCCCGGTTCCGGGAACAGGACCACCGCCGCGAACCGTGAACCGCCGCGGGAGAGGTTGTAGGCGAAGCGGGGCCCGAGGCCGTCGATGGTGCGGTCATGACTGGTGAAGGACACCGCGCTCGCGATGGCGTAGTCGTCACGGTCGATCACGGCGATGGGGGACCGAGTGGTGGTGGAGAAGCGCGTCGCTCCGCGGGTGCGGTCGAGGTGGGCGGCGACGGCCAGCGGTACCGCGATGAACTCCTCGGAGCCGAGCACCACCACCTCGCCGTCCGGCAGCTCCGGAAGGACCCGGTCGGCGATCGCGGCCGTCATCGCGTCGTCCAGGCGTCCAGGCGCACCGAAGCGTGCGCTCCGCACGGGCGACAGGTCGGATGCGTCCACGACGACGACGTCGCCGGCCGTGGTCGATCCGGCGGACGACGCGGCGGGTGCGGCGTCGATGACCGCTCGCGCGCGGGCGAGGACGTCCTCCGGAAGGTCGACGGCACCCACGCCGAGCGCCACGACGGTGATCCGGGTGCCGAGCCGTTCGGCGAGGTCGTCGAAGCGCTGTCGGTCCGCATCCGAACGGAGGTCGATGAGACCCGCGACCACCCAGTGCGCCTGCGGAGTGGTGGCGTGCAGCGCGGTGATCGTGTTGCGGACGGTGCGGCCGGTGCTCAACTCGTCGTCGACGAGCACCGTGGTCCCGCCGGCCGTGGCCCACGCGGGGTCGCTCGGATACAGGCGATGGTCGCTCGCGTGCGAGTGCTCTTCCTCGAACGGCGTGAAGGGCACGTCCGCCTCGTGCCTCGTGGAGTGGAGGTAGGGCGAGCCGAGCGCGTCGGCGACGATGTGGCCGAGCCCGGTCGCCGTCTCGGCATAACCGACGGTGACGAGCTCCGGGCCGGCCGCTGGGGCTGCATCGCGGAGCTCGGCGAGGTGCTCACGGACGGCGGTGAGGGCGGCGAGACCGTCAGCATCCGGCCGTTCCCGTCGGGCCAGGAGGTGCGCCACGGTGTCGAACGGAGCCGTCTCCGGATCGCTGCCGTCAAGCGCGCTCCGCACCAGCAGTCCGAGCAGTTCTCCGGCGGCGAGTGCCAGGCCGGGCACGGTCGGCACGTGTTTGGCGAGGACCGTCGACACGAGCAGCTGAGCGCGTTTGGGGTTGTCGCGGAGCGCCAGACCGACGAGGTCCTCCACCGGGATCAGGCTCCGGGACGCGTCCGAGCGCAGGCCGATGCCGACGGCGTCGCGCACGAAACCGCCTGTCCATGCGCCCATCGATACCGTCACCGCATGCTCGTCTCGAGGAGGTCGACGAAGGTCGTGTTCTCTGCCACGGCCCAGTAGCGGCCCGTCCATACCGTCACCGCATGCTCGTCTCGAGGAGGTCGACGAAGGTCGTCTCCTCCGCAGCCACCCCGAAGGCCTCCGCGCGGAGCAGGGTCTTGCGCGCCCACGCCTGGTGCGGCTTCATCTCGTTCATCTTGTTCCGGTACGGAGAGGCGTTGGCGCCGCCGCCCACGTCGCCGACGACCGAGAGGGCGTCGACGTACTCCTCGTGGCTCACGACCGACATCGCGTGGACGACCGGCACATGGCTCGGGTGGATGACCGTCTTGCCGAGCAAACCGTTCGCCTGGTCGAGCGCGATCTCGCGGATGAGGCCGTCGAGTCCTTTGAGGAGGAGCTTCTGACGCAGCTGCGCCTCGTTCGCGTCCTGGAACGGCGTCATGCGCAGCTGCGGGCGCATGAGCCGCTCCGCGTTGTGGAAGTGCTCCCAGACCGTGCCGGTGATGACGAAGTCGTCGCCCGGTCGACCGAAGACGTTGACGACGTCGGCGATGACCGAGGAGACGAGTTTCACGTCGTACACGGTGAGGTCGCGGGAGCGCCGGAGCGAGAAGGCGCTCGAGAGGTCGGTGGCGCCGATCCGGACCGCCAGGACGTCCTCGCGGTGGGCCTTGGTGACGTCGACGATCCCGGAGAGGGTGTCGTCGCGGGTCTCGCGGTGGATCATCCGCGGCGACTCGAGGATCGGCATGACCCGGAGCCGACGCGCGCCGTTCGACCCGTCCTGCCCGTAGTCGCGCTGCACGCGACCGAGTGCTTCGAAGAAGCGGTCCGCCACCCCGTCGCTGTTCTCGTACTTGGGGATGACGAAGCCGCTCAGGAGGTCGAGTCCCGGACCGAGGAGCCCGGCGACCCGCTCGAGCTGCTCGGGCGTGCGGACGCGGATGAAGAGCAGCGGCAGCACCGGGCGCTTGGACCCTGAGCTCTTGGCGGCGAGCTGCTGCATGGCCTCCGCGACGTTCGTCTCGGCGAACTCGACCGCGTCGTCGGGGACCGAGTCCTCGAGGCACAGCACCATGCTCAGGCAGCCGTGCTTCGCCTGCTTCACGACGTCCTTCGCGAGCGTCGGGCGCGTGCCGGGACTGTAGAGCGTCGCGCCGAGTGCCGCCGCCACGTGTTCCGGTGGGGAGTCGATGCTGATGGGGCTCGGGAGCTTGTGGAACAACCGCGACGCGCGCTTGTCGTCGACGTAACTGAAGTGGCGCATGGTCATCGTCTCCGGGGTTCGCGGGCGACGACGTACGGCGTCGGCTCGAAGCCGAACTGCTGCAAGAGCGTCTGGAGGGGGATCTCGGCGGGAAGGGGTTCGAGGCGGAGTTCGAGTCTCGACCCGATGCGCAGCAGCGAGACGACCGGCGGTGCGCCGGTGTCGTCAGCGGCGGCGAAGCTTTCGCCGTCGAAGAGCTGCACCGTCAGTGGGTGACCGGCTGTGCCGACGAACAACGCCCGCCGGATGAGGTGCACGTGCCGGAGCGCGAGGATCGCGTCGCCGCCGTCGAAGCCGAGCAGCGGCCGGTTGCCGGGCGTCGTCACCGGCGTGCCGTCGATGCCGTCGGCGGTCGCGACCCCCGTCACGAGTTCGACGGTCTCCCACACGATCGCCGTCGCTCCGCCGACGATGAGGCTGCCGATCGCCGACTGACGAGGGTCGAGCCGGACCAGCGGGGTCTCGTCGTCGAGGACGTGGATCTCCTCGGCCGTCGGGGCGGGGAAGGGCTGTGGGGTCGTCGGAGCTGCGGCGGGCGTGGTGGCCGGGCGTGCCGACGGCGCAGCGGGAGCGGTCGACGAGGATCCGCCGAGCGAGAGTCCCGTCGACGGTGCAGACGCTGCCGATGCCACCGGGGCAGGGGGTGCGGCGGCGGACGTGGACGGCCCACCGAGCGTGAGTCCGGTCGACGGTGCTGCCGATGCGGCCGGCGCTGCAGGAGGAGGTGCCGCCGGGGCGCTCGCCACCGGTTCCTCCTGCGCGACCGGCGCAGGCCTCGGCTTCACCCGACGACGGAGGTAGTCGATGTCCCGTCGCACCGGGGAGGTGTTGAGCGGCACGGCTCAGAGGTCGATTCTGAAGTCGCGCGCCACGCCGGCGAGACCACCGGCGTACCCCTGCCCGAGAGCACGGAACTTCCAGTCCGAGCGGTGCCGGTACAGCTCCGCCAGGAGCAGCGCCTGGCTGCTGCGGACCTCGGCGATCGGCACGTCGAAGCGCACGAGCTCCCGACCGTCGGGTGTGGCGACGCGGACGAACGCCGAGCGCACGGGCGAGAAGTCGCCGGGGCCGCGGACGTCGGGGTCGATGTAGAGCAGGAAGGCGATCTTCGACACGGCGTCCGGCACGCGCGACAGCTCGACGTCGATCTCCTCATCGTCGGCCTCGGACGAGAAGGTGACCGCGCCGTCCTGGCTCTCGACCTGGTTGAAGAACACGAGGTGGTCGTCGGACAGCGCCTTGCCGTCGTCGCCGCACATGATCGCCAGCGGCACGGGTTCGCTCTGCGGCCCACGGCTCGCGATGACGTCCCAGCCGAACCCGATGAGCACCGCGTCGAGACCGGGGTTCTCTGCGGTGAGCGCGGCGTTCGCGCCCGCGATCAGCGACGCCATCAGTGCGCACCCAGCACGAGACCGGCGTCGGGCTCCTGGAACTTGTCGGAGAGGAACCGACCGTGCGTCGAGAGTTCGGCGATCGCACCGATGCGGATCTGGTTGAGCAGGTCGCGGATGGTCTCCTCGATGAGCTCCAGCTGACGGGCGAAGACGATCGTGCTGCGGGAGTCGTCGGTGCGGTCCGCGGCCGGCAGCGCGAGGAAGGAGCGCAGCGGGCTCGGGAGGTAGTCCGTCACCATCGCGGCGAGGAGCACGCGCTGCTCGGTCGACGCACCCTGGTCGGCGATCGTCGCGACGACGAGGCGCAACTGGTCGTCGATCTGTCGGAGCTGCGAGGTGAGCAGCGTGGGGAGGTCGCGCCCCACGGAGCGCACCGCGTCGCGGAGTTCGTCGAGGTGCCGGGCCGTCTGCTCGTCCTCGGTCTCACCGACGGGCGCCGGCGTGGCGTCGACGACGCCGAGCGGCTCGGCCCCGCCGGTCCGCAGTGCGTTCAGCAGTCGTCCGAATGCCATCCCTCGTCCCCTTCGTCCTCAGCGACCCGTGCGCCCGGTCACCCGAGCGTGAGGCTACCGCAGTTCGCGCTGCTCGGCCTGACGGCTGCGCTCGAGGTACGGCTTCGCCTTCTCGAGGCCCGACTCGAGCGCGTTGACGGTGCCCTCCATGTTCTTGGCGGCTTCGGCACGGAAGGTGTCGATCGCGTCCATGGTCTGGAAGACGTTGTCGAACGCGCGCTGCAGGGTCTCGACGCTGACGCCCGAGGTGGACGCCTGCTGGTGGATGCGCGTCGTCTGGTCCTTCAGCATCTCGCTGGTCTGCAGGATCATGTTGTTCGTCGTGGTGTTGATCGCGTCGATCTGGTCGAGCACCATCTTCTGGTTCGCGAGGGCCTGCGCGACGACGACGGCGGTCCGAAGAGCGGCGATCGTCGTGGTGCGAGCGCGGTCGACGCCCTTGATGAGCTCAAGGTTGTTCTTGCGGATGAGGTCCATCGCCAGGTAGCCCTGCACCGAGACGGCGAGCTGCGTGAGGATGTCCTGGTGGCGCTGACGGACGGGGAAGAGGACGTCGGCCTCGAGCTTCTGCGCCTCTTCGATGCGTCCGGCGGACCGGGCTTCGTCGATCTTGGCGACGCACGCGGCGTCGAGCGCCTTGGCGAAGACGGCGTACTCGCTGAGCGCCTGCATGGTCTCCCAGAGCTGGACCTTCTCGCCCGCGAGCGAGGCGTTGTCCTTCAGGAGTTCGTCCTGTCCGGCCATGAGCGACTTGATGATCTTGTCGAGCTGGGTCTGCGCGGACTCGTACTTCTGGAAGTACTTGGCGAGCTTGTTGCCGCCTGGGATGAACCCGAGGATCTTGCGGCCGACGCCGAGGTCCGCCTGGTTGGGCGTGAGGTCCTCGACGGTGCTGCGGAGGTCGCCGAGCGTGGTCGCGACCTTGATCTGCGCGCTGTCACCCGAACGCTTCGCCCCGGCGACCGAGGTCGACGAGCGGTCGAGCATGCGCGAGGAGTACCCGCTCGACTGCACCATCTCCTTGCCGCCGATCTGGGAGATGCCCTCGATCTTCTGCGTGAACTCGGGGGAGCGCGGGTCGAGCGTCGCGACCTCGGACACGAACGAGCGTGCCTGCTGCTGGATCTCCGTCTGGCGCTCCGCCGGGACCGGGACCATGCCCGGCGCCTCTTCGGCCTGCACGACGTCCGGTGCGTCCGGAGCGTGCAGCACGAGGGAGGCTGCGGCCTGTTCGTTGGCGTCTGGCGGAGTGAGTGGCGTGCTCATGCGGTCGACCTTGCTCTCGTGTGTGGCTTGCTCGTGGTGGAGGCGTCGGTGCTCAGCCGAGCGGGACGCCGAAGTCGCCGGCGATGCCGGCGAGACCGGTGGTGTAGCCCTGGCCGACGGCCTTGAACTTCCACTCGGATCCGTTGCGGTAGAGCTCCGAGAACAGCATGGCGGTCTCGGGAGCGGCGTCCTCGCTGAGGTCGAAGCGGACGATCTCGGTGCCGTCCTGGTCGACGATGCGGCAGTACGCGCCGCGGACCTGGCCGAAGTTCTGGCGACGCTCGTCGGCCTTGTCGATCGACACGGCGATGACCACGCGCTCGACGTCGGCGCCGACCGCGTTCAGGTCGACCGAGATCTGCTCGTCGTCGCCCTCGCCGTCGCCGGTGCGGTTGTCACCGAGGTGCTTGACCGAACCGTCCGCCGAGGCGGGCTGGTTGTAGAAGATGAAGTCGGCGGAGGAGCGCACCTTGCCGTTCGCGCCGATCAGCAGCGCCGAGGCGTCGAGGTCGAAGGCCTCACCGCTCGTGGTGCGCGGGTCCCACCCGAGGCCGACCGTCGCGACCGTCAGGCCGGGGCTGGTCTTGGTGAGCGAGAGGTTGTTGCCCTTTTCGAGGGTGAGTCCTGCCATGGTGATCGCTTCTCCTTCGGAACTGCGCTGACGCGCGGGGGACTACTGCGGGTGGTGCTCAGAGAGCCTGGGCGGCCGGACCGAGCAGATCCATGACGGAGCGCCCGTTGGCGCGCTCGCCGATCGCCTTGAAGGTCCAACCGTTGCCCTCGCGCGAGACCTTCGACATGATCATCGCCGTGTGCGGGCCGGAGTCGGTGAGCTGGTAGCGGGCGACTTCGGGCGAGCCGGGGGTCGAGTCGTCGATGATGCGACTGAAGGCGTTCTGCACCGTGTCGAAGGTCTGCCGGCTGTAGCTGCTGATCACGAACACGATCTGCTGGACCGACGGCGCCACCTTCGAGAGGTCGACCAGGATGGTCTCGTCGTCACCGTCGCCCGCGCCGGTGAGGTTGTCGCCGGTGTGGGTGGCCGAGCCGTCCTTGCTCGCGAGCTGCTGGAACCAGATGGTGTCGAGGACCTTGCCGGTGGCGTCGAAGAAGATCGCCGAGGCGTCCAGGTCGATGTCGGGCGCGGAGGCTGCGCGACCGAAGAAGCCGCGCTTCACGGGTGCGACGCCGTCCCAGCCGAGGCCGAGACGGATCCGCGTGAGCGAGCCACCGTCCTGCTTCGTCAGTGAGAGCGACTGGCCCTTTTCCAGACTCAGACCCATGGTTCCGTCTCCTTGATGCTTCATCGTGTAGCTGGTGGTGAGGTGTGGGACGTGCGCCCCGGCCGAAGCCGGGAGCGCACGTCCACGTTATCGGTTCAGCCGGGCGAGCGCCCGGATTCCCGGTCCGTTCAGAGCAGGCCGCGTGAGTCGGAGCCCTTGGCCTGCAGCTCGTGGGCTCGGGCGAGCAGCCGCTGGAGCTCCTCGTCGTCGGCCGCCTTCGCCTGGTGCTTGGGCTTCAGGTTGGCGAAGGACTTCTGGCGCTCGACCATGCGGGTGTAGCTCGTCTCGAGCTCGACCTCGTCCACGTGGTGGCCGACCGGGATGTCCTCGGGGGAGTCCGCGTGGAGCACGATCTTCTTGGCCTGGCTGCGGGCGTCGCTGATGATCGTGTGGGCACGGCCCGCCGGGCTGAGGAGCGACAGCAGGACCGTCACGAGGAGGATGCCGACGATGACCGCGAGCGAGAGGCCCGTCTCGATCTCGAAGACCGGGACGTGCTCACCGCCGTTGATGAACGGCAGGGTGTTCTCGTGCAGCGCGTGCAGGACGAGCTTCACACCGATGAAACCGAGGATCGCCGCCAGGCCGTAGCTGAGGAAGATGAGGCGGTCGAGCAGGCCGTCGATGAGGAAGTAGAGCTGACGGAGGCCGAGGAGCGAGAACGCGGTCGCCGTGAAGACGATGTACGCGTTCTGCGTGAGGCCGAAGATCGCGGGGATCGAGTCGAGCGCGAAGAGCAGGTCGGTGCCGCCGATGGCGACCATGACGAGCAGCATCGGGGTGAGGACCTTCTTGCCGTTCTCGATGGTGACGAGCTTGTCGCCGTCGTAGCGGTCGGTCGTCTTGAAGAGACGCTTGGCGAGTCGGATGACGAAGTTGTTCGCCTCGTCCTCGTTCTCCTCCTCCGGACGGAGCAGCTTGACGGCGGTGAAGATGAGGAACGCGCCGAAGATGTAGAACAGCCAGGACCACGCGTTGACCGCGGCGGCGCCGAGGAAGATGAACCCGGTGCGGGCGATGAGCGCGAAGACGATGCCGAAGAGCAGCACCTTCTGCTGGTCGGCACGCGGCACGCGGAAGCTCGACATGATGATGAGGAAGACGAAGAGGTTGTCGACCGACAGGGCCTTCTCCGTGATGTAGCCGGCGAAGTACTCGGACCCGAGCGTCCCGCCGCCGAAGATGAGGACGCCGACACCGAAGATGAGGGCGAAACCGACGTAGAGGGCCGACCACTTCGCGGCTTCCGGCAGCGTCGGCTCGTGGGCCTTGCGTACGTGGAAGATGAAGTCGAAGGCGAGGAGGGCCAGGATGCCGACGATCGTCAGCAGCCAGACGTATCCGGGGATTTCCATGGGCTGTATTCTCCGCAGCGCTCGAGGTGGGGGACGGGTGACGTTTAGTTGGTGCCGTCCCACTATATAGTTGGTATGGTCGAACCAACACCCGAACGCAGGTATTCAGGAAGAATTCAGCTATGAGCGATGAGGTCGACCCAGCCGACGCCGGCGCCGTCATCCAGGCGTCGCTCGCGTCCGTGCTCCGGTGGTCCACCCGGGCCGACAACCGGCGTTCCCTGCACGACGCCGAAGGCGCAGCCCTGACCGGCACGGACGCGTGGCTCCTCGAGTACGTGATCACCGCCGGCCCGATCCGCATGTCGACGGTCGCGGGCTGGATGGACGTGGACAAGTCGACCGCGACGGCCGAGGTCCGCCGCCTCGAGGAGGGTGGTCTCGTCGTCCGGGAGACGGATCCGAGCGACCGCCGAGCGGTGCTCGTCAGCGCCACGGAGGAGGGACGCACGGCTCTCGAGCGGCACCGGCAGGCGGCCCAGCAGGTCTACAACACGCTCGTCGGCAAGTGGAGCGAACACGATCGCGTGGAGCTCGCCCGACTCCTCTCGCGGTTCGTCGACGAGTTCTCCTGGGTCAGCGACGCGGTCTCCCGGCACAACGCGAGTCGCTGACCGGACGACCTCACGGGTCCACGCGCACCGGGATCGGCCCGGTCCGCTCCGCCCGTGGCCCGTACACCCAGAAGCGATACAGCACGAAGCGGAATGCGGAGCCGAGGGCCAGGCCGACGATGTTCGCCGACACGTTGTCCGCCAACGGCGTCGTCAGGTGCAGTGCGTCGTGGGAGACCCAGAGGCAGCCCAGGGCGATCGCGCCTCCCGCGAGGCTCACGATGCCGAACTCGAGCGCTTCGCGGGCGACGTCCGAGCGCCGATGCGCGCGGAAGGTGAGGAGCCGGTTGCCCACCCAGTTGGCCACGATGGCGAGCGTCGTGGAGACACCCTTCGCCACGAGCAGCCCGGAGGTGCCGGTGTGGAGGAACACGGTGTACGCGAGGAGGTTGAAGACCCCGACGTCGACGAGGAAGCCGACACCGCCGACGAGGCCGAAGGCGGCGACCTCGCGGACGATCGGGCGCCGGAGCAGCGCGCGCGGATTCGGGAGGGGCCGGATCACCACTGCATCACGACCTGACCAGCTCGAAGACGATGCTGCGGTTGACGGGGATGCGCTGCTCGACGCGGTAGCCGAGGGCCTCCAGATCCGCCACGTCCGGAGAGGTGCTCGACCCTTCGACGACCCAGACGGTGTCGTGGCCGATGAGCCGGTCGTGGATGTCCGCCAGCGGCGCGGCAAGGTCCCAGAGCTCGGGGCGGTCGCGGTAGCTCGTCTCGAGCGCCACATCGTCGAGGCCGGCGAAGGCCTGCGGGTAGAGGTCGATCGCGAGCCGCGACTTGCGCGAGGGCTTCACGGACTGGTCGAAGACGACCGCGTCGCCCGGCGAGGCGTGGGCCTGGACGACCTCCGCGGTCTGCCGGAGGTCGCTGCCGTCGTCCTTCGCGAACGGGCCGCGCTGTTCCACGAGGACCGGGGTCGCGAGCGCCAGCACGAGCGCGACACCGGCCGCGGTCGCCGCCATGCGGTCGACCCGCTTCGGCAGGAGGTCGACGATCGTCCGGAGTCCGAGCGCCATCATGATCGCGACGGCCGGGACGCAGAAGGTGACGTAGCGCAGGTTGTACATCGGCGTCACGAGGGTGTTGCCGATGATGAGCAGCGCCGTCGGTGCGAGGGCCCAGACGGCGATCATCGCCAGTGCGCGACGCTGTCGGGAGGATCGGCGGACCACGAGCACCCCGATGGGGGCGAGCACGATCAGTAGCCACGCGAGCACGGCGAAGGCCGGCGTCTGGAACCACTGGCCGACGAGCACCGATTCCGGCGTCGCGTAGTCCCGTCTGCCCAGGAACGCGATCTGCTCGCGCTGCGCGATGCCCGCGATCACGATCGGAGCGCCGAGGACCAGTGCCCCGACGAGCGACCAGCCCCAGGCTCGCATCACCCGCCGCCCGGGGCGCTGGAGCACCATCCAGGTGGCGTGCACGAGGAGGAGCATCGCGAGGTACAGGAACAAGTACATCGAGGCGGCGCTCGCGACGGCGAAGAGGGCCCAGCTGCGGCGTGATGTGGACCTGCGACGCACGAGCGACACGAACCACACCGTCAGCCACACGACCGCAGCCATGCCCAGCGCATAGGAACGCGTTTCAGCGCCCATCCTCGTGACCTGGGGGATCACGGCGAACACGAGGCCAGCCGTGATGCCGATCGCCGGGGTGAAGAGCGCCCTCGCGAGCACGACCGTGCCGGCCGCGGCCAGACCGACCCCGACAGCACTCGGGAACCGCGTCACGGCCTCGGCGGTACCGAAGGCTCCGGTCCAGACGTGCAGGAACGCGTAGTACAGGCCGTGGACGGCGTCGATGTGGCCGATCATCCCGAACATGACGGGGAGTGGACGTTCGGCGGCGAGGACGCTCGCCGCCTCGTCGCCCCAGTACGACGGCGTCCCGATGCCGATGAGCGAGACGAGGGTGGCGAACAGGCCGACGACCCAGGGCACGGCGCGGCCGCCGAGGAGGGTGTGGAGGGCGTCCCACCGACGGCGCGAGGGCGCGGTCGGGACGGTGATCGTCGCAGTCATGGGTTCCCCTCGGACGCGACAACCTGGCGCGTCGTCTCATCGTCCGCCGCTCGGATGAACGCGAGCAGAGAGATTCCTGAGAGGGCGCGGGGGATCCTGCTGGAGCCTGACGGCCGGAGGCGGGCCGTCCCGGTGGGGAGTTGTCCCCATCGCGCGGCGTCGGTGCGCAGGACAGACTGCAGGGGTCCGCCGCCGAAAGGAATCCCGATGCAGCTCTCCAGAGTCGCCGCCCTGATCACGCTCCCTGTCGCAGCCATGCTCGTGCTGGCGGGATGCTCCACGCCGTCGGCCCCCGACGCGAAGCCGACGGAGAAGGCTTCGTCGTCCGCGACGTCGAAGCCGACCTCGACCGGATCGGCCGATGGTGAGGTCACCGAGCCTGGAGCGCAGGTCGGGATCGATGAGCCGATCGTCTACGAGTCGCAGGGCACCGACGGCGTCACCGCGCTCATCAGCGCGAAGCTGACCGAGGTCACCCCCGCGACCGCCGACCAGGTCGCGTTCCTCAAGACGCAGTTCGACGGCGGAGAACTCGACGGCTACGACATCACACTTATCCGCCTCGAGATGACCAAGGTGTCGGGCGACCCGGTGGCGTTCAACAGCGACGCGACCTCCTTCGCACCCGTCGACGCCGATGGTGAGAAGGTCCAGGAGGCCACGCTCATCGGGTGGGACGAGTGCGGATCCGAGTCGTTCACCGAGGAGTTCGATGGCGGCGAGCCGATCACGCAGTGCTACGTCGCGGCGGCTCCCGCCGGTGGCAAGGCTCCGGCCGGCCTCATGTACGACGGCGGTTTCACCGACCCGAACCCCTACGACTCCTTCGACGGCGACCCGATCCTGCTCATCAAGGACTAGCTGTCCTGCGGGCCTGAGTGCCTGCGACAGGCTCAGGGACCGGGGAGGGGAGTCAGGGACCGGGGGAGGACAGACGAACGCCGGTGACCCGAGCGGGTCACCGGCGTCCGTGTGATCAGGAGGTCAGTTCTTGAACGCGTCCTTCACGTTCTCACCGGCCTGCTTCACGTCGGACTTGGCCTGGTCGGCCTTGCCCTCCGCGATGAGCTTGTCGTTGTCTGTCGCCTTGCCGACGGCCTCTTTGGCCTTGCCCGCGAGGTCTTCGGCGGCGTTCTTGATCTTGTCTCCTGCGCTCATATGGTGCTCCTCACATGTTCTTCGGGCTGTCGATCCGCACTGATCGAATCCGACAGGGCGACCGGGTGGACGCCCTTCACTTCTACACCCGGGAGCCCCAGGCTCGGGCGGGGCTCCAGCAGACTCCCAGAGAACTCCCCGGACCGCGCTGTGCCAGTGCGCCCGTCGTCGGATCGTCGTCGACGACCGGGACCATGGCCATCAGACCACGCCGCTCGTGCCGAGCAGGGTGCCGATCGCGAAGGTGACGGCGAGGGCGAGCGCTCCACCGACCACGACCCGGACGGTCGGGCGGAGCACGGGGTTGCCGCCGATCCTCGCGCTCGTGAAGCCGGTGAGCGCCAGCGCGATGAGCACGACGATGAAGGTGATCGGGACGCGCACTTCGGGCGGCGGCAGCAGGATCGCGAGCAGGGGGAGCAGCGCCCCGATCGTGAAGGCGAGCGCCGATGCGCCGGCGGCCGCCCACGGGCTCACGACGGCGTCCTCGGTGATGCCGAGTTCGGCCTCGAGGTGCGCCGTGAGCGGATCGTGTGCGGTCAGCTCCTCGGCGACCCGCCTCGCGGTCGTCGGCCGGAGCCCCTTCGCCTCGTAGATCCCGGCGAGTTCCGCGAGCTCCGCCTCGGGGTCGTCGGAGAGCTCTCGCCGCTCCTTCGCGATGAGGGCTCGCTGACTGTCCCGCTGGCTGCTCACCGACACGTACTCGCCGAGCGCCATGGAGATCGCACCACCGACGAGCCCGGCGACACCCGCGGCGAGGAGTGGGGCGCTGTCGGTCGTGGCACCGGCGACACCGACGACGAGGGACGCGACGGAGACGATGCCGTCGTTCGCGCCGAGCACACCCGCACGGAGCCAGTTCAAGCGGCCCGCGAGGTCACCGCGGTGCGGTTCGTCCGGGTGGCCGCCGGTCGGTGGTGAGGAGCTCATGGATGCATCCAAGCACTCCGCGGGCCGCCCGCGCACGGTTCCCGCCCGATCGCGTGCCCGGTCGCCTAGACTGGAGGCTGGTGCGCCGGGAAGTCTGGTCGGCGGGCGATCGATCGGGATCGCTCTGCTGCTCGACCGAACCCTCCCCCGAAGGATCCGTATGCCCGACGCTCACCGCTCCCACGACCTGCCGGCCGACCAGGCCCCGCACTCGATCTGGCGTGGCATCCACCAGACGCTCCAACAGGACACCGTCGGTGGTGCCCTCCTCGTCGTCGCAACCGCACTCGCGCTCGTGCTCGCCAACACCGGTGCCTCCGACTTCTACCTGAGCGTCCGCGACGTCACCTTCGGTCCGGAGGCGCTCCATCTGAACCTCTCCATCGGTGCCTGGGCGGCCGACGGGCTCCTCGCGATCTTCTTCTTCGTCGTCGGCCTGGAACTCAAGGAGGAGTTCGTCGCCGGAAAGCTCCGGAACCCCAAGACCGCGGCGCTCCCCATCGCCGCAGCCGTCGGCGGCGTGGTCGTGCCCGCCGTCATCTACGTCCTCGTGAACCTGAGCGCCGGGCCCGACGCGCTGCAGGGCTGGGCGATCCCGGCCGCCACGGACATCGCGTTCGCCGTCGCCGTGATCGCGGTGGTCGGCAAGTTCCTGCCGCCGGCACTGCGGACCTTCCTGCTCACGCTCGCCGTGGTGGACGACCTCATCGCCATCAGCATCATCGCGATCTTCTACACCGACCACATCGAGTTCCTGCCCCTCGCGATCGCGGCCGTGCCGCTCGCGATCTTCGCCGTGCTCGTCCAGCGCGGCGTCCGGGCCTGGTGGGTGCTCATCCCGCTCGGTCTGTGCACCTGGGCGCTCATCCACGCCTCCGGTATCCACGCGACCGTCGCCGGCGTGCTGCTCGGCTTCATGGTGCCCGTCTTCGCGACGAAGCGCGCCCGCGTCCAGGTGGGGACCACCGCCGAGGGGCGCCCGGTCTACGACGGGCTCGCCGCGCACTTCGCCGACCGCTGGAGTGTCGTGTCCACGGCGGTCGCCGTCCCGATCTTCGCCTTCTTCTCCGCGGGCGTGGTCATCGGCGGGATCTCCGGGCTCGTCGAGTCCTTCCAGGACACCATCGCACTCGGGATCATCGCCGGACTCGTCCTCGGCAAGCCGATCGGCATCACGGTGACGACGTTCCTCGTCACGCGCCTGCCCGGGCTCAGGCTCGACCCCTCGATCCGTTGGGTCGACCTCGTCGGCATGGCGTTCGTCGCGGGCATCGGATTCACGGTGTCGCTGCTCGTCGGTGAACTGTCCTTCGGTGTCGGCAGCGAGTCCGACGACCACGTCAAGGTCGGTGTGCTCGCCGGCTCGCTCATCGCCGCCGCCATCGGTGCCGCGATCCTCGCCGCCCGCAACCGCGTCTACCGGCGTGGGGTCACGGCTGGAAGTAGTACGCCGAGTGCAGGCGGCAGCCCGGATTGAACCGGGCGTCGCAGTTCGGGCAGGCGTCGACCTCCAGGTAGCGGTCGATCGTCAACTCCGTCGAGCACACGCCGCACAGGATCGCCTCGCGGTCGCGCTGCTCGCGCGGCCACTGCTCGGCCGGGTGGTCGGCGCACTCCGCGTGGCACAGGTGGCACGGGTAGTACTCGCCGCAGCAGGCGAAGCGGATCGCGATGACGTCGAGCGTGGTCGCGTAGTGGACGCAGCGCGTCTCGTCGTCGACCGTCTTCCCGAGGACGTGAACGGTGTCGCCGCCGCCGCTCATCGGACGCCCCGGGCGGTGAGGGCCTCACCGAGTTCGTCGGCGTGCTTCAGCGACACCACGAGGAACGGCACGACGAAGGTCACCAGGTTCGACCCCGCCCCGCGCGCCCGCTGGGCCTCCCGGACGCTCGTGGCCAGGCGGGCGAGGATCGGCACCGTGTTGATCGCGACGGCGAGCATCAGGGCGATGCGCGAGGGGTCGACACCGAAGCGACCCAGGGGCTGGAGGACGCGCTCGAAGGCGTCGAGCAGGTCGGCGACGCGCGTGCTCAGCACGAGGAGTGCCGCGAGCAGGATGGCGGCGACGATGCGGGACGTGTTCGACACGGCGGACTCGACGTCGAGGAACAGCAGTTGGCCGGCCACCGTGATCGTGATGATCCAGCGGATGAGCAGGAGCTGCCGTCCGAGCTCGCCGAGGCCGAGACCCGAGACGAGGTAGGCGAGGACGGTCGCGGTGGTGGCAATGCCCGCGGTCCACCAGCTCGTCGGTAGGAGTGAGATCGCGAGCACCACGACGAGGATGCCGAGCGCCTTCGGGCCGGCCGGCGCGCGATGGAGCCAGCCGGAGCCGGGGCGGTAGAGGGTGATCACGCCGTCACGATCGCAGACTCGCGCGGTAGGCCGCGATCACGTCGTCCGGTGCGCCCTGCGCGACGACCCGCCCGCCGTCGAAGAGCAGCGCGGTGTCGCAGCGGGCGGCGAGTTCCAGGTCGTGGGTGACGAGGAGGAGCTGATGGCCCGCCTCGGGACGCAGGAGGTGGTCGGCGACGGCGGCGCTGTTGCGGGCGTCGAGGTAGGCGGTGGGTTCGTCGGCGATGAGCAGCGCCGGCCGGCGGATCACGGCCCCGCAGAGCGCCAACAGCTGCTTCTGGCCACCGGAGAGTTCGTAGGCGGACCGGTCGGCGAGCGCCGTCAGGCCGAACTCGTCGAGCGCATCGGCGACCTGCGTGGCGATGTCGGCCTTCGACGCCTTCGTGCCGCGGAGGGAGAACGCGACGTCCTCCGCCACCGTCGGCATGACGATCTGCGCGTCCGGGTTGCTGAACACGATGCTGACGAGTCGTCGAAGGGTCGCCGTGTCCTTCGCGGCGTCGACCCCGTGGACCTGCACGCTGCCGGCGGTCGCGCGGGTCAGGCCGCCGACGAGCCGGGCGAAGGTGGACTTGCCCGAGCCGTTCGCGCCGATGACCGCGATGCGCGCGTCGTCGAGGTGGAGCGTCACGTCGTCGAGTGCGACGGTGTCGCCGAGACGCGCGGTGACGCGGTCGAGACGGATGGCGGATGACTGGTCGATGTCCCCGATCATCGCACGACCTCGAACACCGCGGCGACGCCGAGACCGCCGCCGACCGACGCTGCCGCCATCCCGATCGTGCCCGCTGGAGCCCCGCCGCGGACGAGCCGCGAGAACAGGCGGACCACGGCGACCGCACCGCTCGCGCCCCACGGGTGACCGAGCGCGAGGGCTCCACCGTCGGCGCAGAGTCGCTCGTCGTCCTCGGCGACACCGAGCCGGTCGAGCACGGCGAGCGTCTGGGCCGCGAACGCCTCCACGATCTCGAACGCGGCGACCTGCGCGAGGTCCACGTCGGCCCGTTCGAGGGCGTCGAGGATCGCCGGCGCGGCCCCGATCCCTGGGAGTGCCGGGTCGCAGCCGACGACGGCGTGCGCCCGGACGGCGAGACCGGGCGTCGCGCTCCCGTGGGCGGGCCCGCCGGGCCCGCCGGGTCCGCCGGGCACGACGAGCACCGCGGCGGCACCGTCACTCACCCGGCAGGTGTTGCCTGCGGTGAGGGAGCCGTCGCTGAAGAGCGGCGTGAACCGGGGGAGGAGCCGCTCGATCCCGCTGCGCGGCGCCTCATCGTGCTCGGTCGCCCCGACCAGCGGGACGAGCTCGCCGGTGAACCGCCCGGCGGCGACGGCGCTCGCCGCACGGTGCGTGCTGCGCGCCGCGTAGGCGTCCTGGCGTTCGCGGGAGATCCCGTCGTGCTCGGCGAGGTCTTCGGCGGCCCTGGTCATGTCGGGGTCGTGCCAGCCCGCCGGCGCGAACGGTGCGCGTGCATAGGCGACGCCGTCGACGGAACGGGTCGGCGCGGTCGACGCGCTCTCGACACCGCCGGCGATCCGTGGCCGATGGTCGCCGGCGCTGATCGCCGTGGACGCCTCGATGATCGCCGCGAGGCCGCTGCCGCACTGCCGGTCGACGGTGAGCCCTGGCACGGCGAAGCCGAGGCCCGCTCCGAGTGCGGCGACGCGGGCAGGGTTGCCGCCAGGCCCCATGCAGTTGCCGAGGACGACGTCCGCCACCACCGGCGGCACGCCCAGCAGGTGCGTCGCGTCGTCGTGCACGGCCCGGACGACGGGGACCGCCAGCTGCTCGACCGTGAGCGCGGCGAGGGCGCGCCCGCGCGTCGCGATCGGCGTCCGTCGGGCGGCGACGATGCGCGGGAGGGTGTGCGACTCAGTCAAGGGACGCCACCGTCCCGGCCGCGAGTCGGTCGGCGAGCTCCGCGCGGGCGGCCTTGCCGGTGACGGTCCGGGGTAGCTCGTCGACGACGAACCAGCGTCGGGGCCGGTGGGTCGGCGGCAACAGCGGTTCGAGGGCGACGCGGAGCATCGCGCGGCTCGGCCGCGAGCCCGGGTGCAGTTCCAAAACGGCCGTCACGAGCGATCCGACCCTCGCGTTCGGCAGAGCGAGCACGACGGCGTCGTCCACCTCGTCGAGTCGGCGCAGGGCCTCCTCGACGTCGGCGGGGATGACGGTCGCCGCGGCCGTGAGGATCGCGTCGTCGGCTCGGCCGAGGAGCGTGACGATTCCGTCGTCGATCCGCGCCCGGTCGCCGACGGTGGACCAGTCGCCGTCGCGTCGGAGCGGGCCGTCGCCCTCGAGGTACCCGGTCGCGACGAACGGCGATCGGACCCACAGGACATCGTCGTCCCGGACCTCGAGCTCGACACCGGGGAACGCGCGGAGGCCGGGTCGATCCGGATCGACACCGTCGTCGACGGCTGCGAAGGAGAGTTCGGCGGCACCGTAGTAGGAGACGACGCGGATGCCGAGGCCCTCCGCGGTGGCGCGGAGTCCGGGGTCGAGTGAGGCGCCTCCGATCAACGCCACCCGCAGGCGGGGCGGCACCTCGCCGTCGAGGAGCGCCCGGAGGCCGTTCGGGGTCCCGTGGAACCGGGTCGCGTCACGGGCGTCGTCGGGGGTGAGTGCGTGGGTCGTCGGGAGGGCGAGCGAGCAACCGACGGCGGCCGCATGCGCGATCGAGAACAGCGACAGCGACGACGCGGGCGGCGACGACAGCGCCAGGACGTCGTCCGAACCGAGATCCAGCAGTGTTCCCACGGCCGGGAAGGAGTCCGCCCAGGACGCGGCGGTCCGGAGCACGATCCGCGGCTCGCCCGTCGTGCCGGAGGTCAGCGTCGCCCAGCCCTGGTCCGGCTGTGGACCGGCCGCGGTGCCGCGGTCGCGGACGGAACGCCAGTACGACTCGCTCCATCGATCGTCGCCGAGCAACGGCACGCCGCCGGACGCCCGCACCTCGAGCGCCCGACGGACGAGGTCGGTCGGCGCCCCGCCGCGCAGCGGGACGAGGTGCCCTGGACGCACGGTCATCCGATCCGGGCGGGCTCGCCGGGACGCGTGGAGCCGGCGCCGGCCGCGTTGCGGAACGCGCGCGGGTAGGCGCGGGCGAGCGTCATCGTGATCACCGTCGCGAGCACGACCTTGACGAGGTCGCCGGGTACGAACACGAGGCTCTGCAGGGCGGTCTCGCCGAGTGGCAGACGGGTGACGAGCGACTGCACCGGGATGCCGAACGCGTAGATGACGCCGATGCCGCCGACGAACACCCCGAGCGCGGTGCGCCACCAGCGCAGCCGACGCCCACCGGCGTGCACGATGAGCCCGATCACGAACACGCCGACGATCCAGCCGAGGAGGTATCCGGCGCTCGGTCCGACGAAGACGCCGACCCCGCCGCGACCGCCGGACAGGAGCGGGAGGCCGATGGCGACGAGGGCCAGCAGCACGACCATGGAGAGCATGCCGCGCCACGGGCCGAGGATCGCGCCGGCGAGCATGACGCCGAGGGTCTGCGCCGTGATGGGCACCGCGCCGAGCACCGAGAACGCGCCGGGCAGGCCGAGGGCGGCCACGATGGCGGCGAACACGGCGATGCGTGCGATGTCGGTCGCGTCGATCCGGAGTCTGCTCATGCTGGGTCCTTTATCGGGATGGTCGGTTCGCTTTGGGGGCGGGTGGATCGCACCTGAACGGTGTTCACCTGAACAGCGTTCACTATAGTGGTGCTCATGTCCGGACCCGAAACAGTGCGTCGCCATCGGCGCGACGACGTGGCTCAGGTGGCGCTGCGGATCCTCGACGATCACGGCCTGGCCGACCTCACGATGCGCCGCCTCGCCGCGTCGCTCGACGTCCAGCCGAGTGCGCTGTACTGGCACTTCGAGAACAAGCAGACCCTCATCGCCGAGCTCGCCGACCGGATCGTCGACGCCCACCCGGCACCGGTCGACGCCGTGTCCGAGGCCGGTTCCGACTGGCGCGAGCGGACGCGCGTGGAGGCGGAGGCGCTGCGTGACGCCCTCCTCGCCTATCGCGACGGCGCCGAGGTGGTGTCGAGCACCTACGCGCTCGGGCTCGGTTCCGGACGGGCGCTCACCCGGCTGACGGATGCGGTGTCGGTGGCCGGGTTCGATGAGGCGACGAGTCGACGTGCGGGCACGGTGCTGCTCCACTTCATCCTCGGGCACGTGTCGCACGAGCAGCAACGGATGCAGTACGACAGCGTCGGTGTGCTGGCCGACGGTGCGACGGATCCGCTCGGCCAGGAGGACCAGGCCCAGGCGTTCGCCTTCGGGGTCGGTCTGCTGGTCGACGGCCTGGCGGCGCTCTCCGTCCGCTGACGGCTCTCGGTACGCCGATAGCACAGCGTGGATGGAACCGCCCACCGTCTGGATCGGCGGCGGCCCACGGTAGCGTTGGATCAGGCAGGACGTGAGGGAGGCCGGTGATGGCGAAGGGTGATGACGACGACGTCGACATCGTCATCGACGCCTGGGCGAACGCGCTGCCCGATGTGGACTTCGCACCGCTCGACGTGGTGTCCCGCCTCCGCCGGCTCGTGCCGCACCTGCAGGAGGTCCGACGCCTGTCGTTCGCCGCGAGCAACCTGCGGCCGTGGGAGTTCGAGTTCCTCTCCATCCTCCGCCAGCACGGAGCGGACGGGCTGACGCCGTCCATGCTCGCAACGCGGTTGGGCATCACGAGCGGCAACCTCGCGAGTCAGCTCGACCGCCTGGCAGCACGCTCACTCGTCGCCCGTCAGAAGAACGAGGCCGACGGCCGGAGCAAGATCGTCGTGCTGACGACCCTCGGTCAGCAGCGGGTCGACGAGGCGATGCGTCGGCTGGTGGACGACGAGAACGCGATGCTCGCCGACCTCAGCCATGAGCAGGTGGCCGTGCTCATCGAGAGCCTGCGGGTCATCGGCGCGGCGCTCGAGCGTCGGTAGGGGTCTGCTCGACGCCCTTCGACAAGCTCAGGGACCGGACCCGCCTCAGAACCGCAGGTCGGACGGGTCGCTCAGCTCGATCCAGGTGTCGGTGTCGGGACGCACCGTCGCGGGAGCCGGCTCGAGGACATCGGCGGAGGCGAGGGCCCCGAAATCGAGACCGGTGAGGCTCGCGAGGTCGAGGATCGGCAGCTGGAACGTCCGGAACGGGCCGAGTGGGGGCACGGCGGTGGCGTCTTGCGTGTCGTCGATCGCGCTGGACCGGTCGAGGTCGATGTCGTCGAGCTGCGCCGACTGGTCAAGGAGGTAGCCGCTCGCCGCGAGCGCTCCGCCGTTCGACCACGCCGCCACCTTCCAGAACCGGCGCGGGATCTGCACGCCCCGGTAGAGCGGGTCCGTGTCGGCGAACACCGGCCCGGTGAAGACCGACAGCCGCCGGCGCCCGGCCGAGGCGTACTCGAGGACGAGGTCCTCCAGGCCGTTCCACAGCTCGAGTGGCTGGTTGAAGTCCGCAGCCTGCGGTGCGGCGTTCGTGTAGCAGAAGGTGTCGACATTGGCCTGCCGGGCGATCTCGACGGGCCCCCAGACCGGGTCCCTCCGGCGCACGAGGTGGCCGCGGTCCAGGTCGTTGCGGGCATAGAGCTCCGGGCCGGCCTGCTCCTCGACCGGCACGCGGTCGTCGAGGTGCCAGTCGTCCCCGCGCCCGAGGTCGAGGAGGGCGGCGCCGTCGATGTCGACACCGGTCGCGGCCGCCAGCCGACGATCGGGGTCGAGCAGCACGGAGAAGTGCGTGTAGTCGAGGGTCCGGAGTCGCGCCTTGGCCGTGGGGTCGGCTGGAGCGGGGATGGTGAGCGGTTCGGAGAGGTCGAGGAAGCCTGAATCGAATCCAGTCATGAACATGAGTCGATCATGATTTCGGGTGGAAAGGAAGCGCGGAGCGGTGGCGCTGTTGTCAGCGGCGCGAACGCTGCAATGCTCATACTTTTGTTTCAGTATGGAGTTTGATATATTTTACTCATGACCACGATCTATCAGAACCCGCACCGAGCCAGCGATGCCCGCATCCTCGCGGCGCTCGTGTCGGCGACCTTCCTCGTCGACGCCCTGATCGTGTTCGGCATCGGATTCCTCCCCGGCGTCTCAGGGATGGACGGCGGCGTCACCGTGGCGACGGCGACGATCCTGACCGCGGTCCTCTTCGCGGTGCAGTTCGTGGTCGTCGTCGTCCTCGCTCGCCTCGCCCGAGCGTCGATCGCCTGAGCCGACTCAGAAGCGGATCTGCGTCTTCGGTCCGGAGCCGGCCGCGCGGGGGAGGCCGTCGGTCAACACCCGTGGCACGTCGTCCAGGCCGATGACCGTGCCGATCAATCGCCGGACCGTGTCACCCATGGAGGCGAACCGTCGCGCCGCCTCATCGATGCAGTCGGATCCGCCGAGCACGGCGTGCAGTGTGGCGTCGAGGGCGATGAGTCTGCCTGAGGGCAGCCCCACGTCGCCGCCGGGCACGCCGAGGAGTGCGATGCGGACGCCGGCGGTCGCGTTGTCGAGCAGGCGACGGGTGACCTCGGCCGAACCCGTCGCCTCGATGATCACGTCGAAGCGCTCGTCTCCGAGGTCGGCCGGATCGCGCGTGGCCAGGCCGAAGTCCGCGGCGAACCGCCGATCGGACTCGCGGCGCGCCACGACGGTGACGGATGCCCCGGAATCCGCGGCGAAGAGCGCCGCGAACATGCCGAGGGTGCCGGCGCCCCAGACGAGCACGCGGTCGCCCGGCCCCACCGCCGTGAGTCGGACGCCACGGAGTGAGCAGGAGGCGGGCTCGACCATCGCGCCGAGGTCCGCGTCGACGCCGGACGGGAGGCGATGGACCGCGCGCTCGGGGACGACGAGGAGTTCTGCGAGGGCTCCCTCCAGTTGTCCGAGGACGCCGAGTTCGAAGTGGTCGGGGCAGAGGTGGTGTCGCCCCGTGGCGCAGAGCATGCAGACGCCGCACCCGATGAAGGTGTCACCGGTGACGAGATCGCCCGGTGCGATCGTGGTGACACCCTCGCCCACGGAGACCACCCGGCCGGCCCACTCGTGGCCTGGTTGGAGGGGCAGGATGGTGCGGCCGTCGGCGAGGTACGGCATGGTGCCGCGCAGCAGCGCGACATCGGTGCCGCAGAGCCCGGCGCGTTCGATGCGGATGAGGACCTCACCCGGTCCGGCCTGTGGATCCGGTCGGTCGAGGACAGTGGCCTCGTTCGGCGCGGTGATGCGTACGGCTCTCATGCGGTCTCCTCGTCGCGACGGCGCTGGTCAGAGCGTCGTGGGGGTATGCCGCCGTCTCAGCTCACCAGGACGATTTGCCCCCGCCTGCGACGACCGCGCTCGGCCGCTGCACTTCGGTGAGGCGGGAGGTGCGGAGCGGCGTCGTCTCCCACCAGGCGTCGAAGGTGCCGGCAGCCGGGTCGATCTCGACGTGCATGCGGTGGGGGGTCTCGATGAAGATCGCGTCGACGCGGAGGACCCGCGCTCCGTCCTCGCCGCCGGTGCCCCAGGCGGCACTGGCGACGATCGGACCGTGCGTCCGCCATGCGCCGACGCCAGGGACGAGCTCCACCCGGTCGTCGCCCTCGTGCACGACCAGCACGATGTCGTCGCCCTCGCCCGCCGTCACCTCAAGCGCCGTCAGCTGCGCCAGGCCGGTATCGGCGGCCGCCGCGAACGTCCGTCCGGCGAGCTCGCGCAGTGACGAAGCCGAGCCGGTCTCGTCCGAGGCGTCGAGCGGCGGCAGGGCGAGCCCTGCCAGGCGTTCGAGCAACGCCTGGTCGGTGGTTGCGCTCGCACCGCGCTCCGCGTCGGAGGCCTGGCCCGTCCCGAAGGCTGGCAGCAGGTGCTCCCACGCGGCGTTCAGCACGGCCTGCATGTCGAGACTCTGCCCGGTGATCGCCAGGACGACGTCGTGCTCCGGCAGGACGACGCAGTACTGACCGTAGGCGCCGTCGCCTCGGAACCCGTGCCGGGCCATCCAGAACTGGAACCCGTACCCCTGCGCCCAGTCCGACTCCGGGTCGTCGCCGTTCGCGATGTGCGATCGCGTCGCCTCGGCGACCCAGGCTGCCGGCAGGAGCTGCCGCCCCTCCCACTCGCCACCCTGCAGGTAGAGCTGACCGAGCGCGGCGATCGCCTCCGTCGTCGCGTGCAGACCGCTGTACCCGAGCTCGAAGCCCTCGTCGTCCCGCTGCCAGTCGAACTCGCCGATACCCAACGGCTCGAGCAGCCGCGGTTGCAGGTAGTCGGTGAGCGTCCCGCCCGTGACGCGCTGGACGATCGCCGCGGCCGTGTACGTGCAGGGCTGGTTGTACGCGAAGACGGTTCCCGGGTCCTCATCGGGAGGGAGGAGCAGGAAGCCGCGGACGAGGTTCGTCGGGTCGATCGCAGCGGCCCGCATGATCGTCTCCTCGCGGTGACCGCTCGCCATCGCGAGCAGGTGGCGCACGCGCATGGCGCGGCTGCGGGGGTCGGTGATCTCGGCTTCGAGCTCCGGGAAGTGACTGATGATGGTGTCGTCGAGTCCGAGCAGACCCTCGTCGACGGCGAGGCCGACGGCGGTCGAGGTGAAGCTCTTGCTCAGCGAGTACAGCAGGTGCACCCGATCAGCCGAGTACGGCGCCCACCAGCCCTCGGCGACGACGTTCCCACCGCGCAAGAGCATCAGGCTGTGTGGTTCGACGTTCGGCGTGTGCTCGAGGGCCGTGATGAACGCCTCGATCCCGGCGGCGTCGACGTGCTGGGCGGACGGAGTGCTTCGCTGCAGGCTCATCCCTCCATGCTGCCATCTGCCGGCGGCGGGATCGACCCGACGCTCAGTCCTGGTCGGCGTCGAGCTGGTCGCGGAGGCCCTGGTTGATGTCCTCGAGGTCGAGCACGCGAGCGATGCCGGCGAGGTTGACGCCGTCGTCACGGAGATCCGTGACGCGCTTGAGTCGCTCGATGTCGTCCTCGCTGTAGCGCCGGGTGCCGCCCTCGGTCCGGGACGGGGTGAGGAGGCCTTTGCTCTCGAAGAGCCGCAGCGACGCCTCCGGGACACCGGCGAGCTGGGCCGCGACGGCGATGCCGTACACGGGTGTCGTGCCGTCACGATCGGCCATGCTTGAGGTTTCCTTTGAACGGGTTGCAACGGATCGGGTCTCGGATGTATAAAAAATCTACACCAAGAAATGCAGATCCGAACCCCCGGATCTGAGACTTCCGGGCACTGACAATCGAAGAGCCCGATCCGTCATCGGGCGACAGGGAAGGAGAACACCCATGGCAATGACCCTCGATCCCATCAGCCAGCTCGACCGCTTCGCGGCCTCCGTCCTGGACTCCGTGCGCGCACCCCGGCCCATGCCGGTGGACCTCTTCCGCGACGGCGACCGGTACATGATGGTCGCCGACCTCCCCGGCATCGACCCCGGATCCATCGACGTCGACGTCGACGGTGGTCAGCTCACCATCCGTGCCCAGCGCACGGCCGACAGCCGCGAGGGTGTCCGCTGGCTCGCACGCGAGCGCGGTGGCGGCCACTTCCTGCGGCAGTTCACCCTCGGCGAGGGCGTCGACCTCGACGGCATCACCGCGTCCTACGACAGCGGTGTGCTCTCCGTGATCATCCCGGTGAGCGAGCGCGCGAAGCCGCGGAAGATCACCGTCGACTCCACGACCGACCACCCGCAGTCGATCAACGCCTGACCGGAGCTCGACGCCTGACCGGAGCACGAACGCCCCGCCCACGATCCGTGGGCGGGGCGTTCGCCCGTGTGCGACCGGCGGTCGGCATACTGAGGGCATGTCCCGCGTCCAACGCATCCTCGGAGCGTCAGCCCTGCTCGTGATCGCCGCGCTCAGCCTGGCGGTCGTCGCGACGCAGACCACGATGTCCTGGTACCAGGCGCCGGGCGCCGACGGTCTGGCGACGAAGCAGATCGCCGTGTTCGAACCGGCGGTGGTCGGCACCGTCATCGCCGCCCTGGCGGTGCTGGCGTTGCTGGTCCATCTGGTCCTCGTGATCCGCCGTGCCGTGCCTCGTGTACAGTGGGTCGTCGCCGTCGCGCTCACCGTCGCCACCGTGATCGCCGCGGTCGTCGTCTCCGTAGCCGACCGGCCGGTCTTCTAGCGCGCACCGCCCTCAGCCGAGGAGCTCGTCCAGCAGGGCCCGTGTGGTCTCCTCGCTCGTGCCGGGCGCCTGCAGACGCACCCAATCGTCGCCACGTCGAGCCTGCGCCGAGTGCTCGCTCCCGACCGAGTCCACGGCGCTGACCGGACTGTCCTGGCGAAGCACCCAGGCGCCTCCGGGGAGCACCGTGAACCGGACCAGCTCGTGGGAGTCCGCGGACAGCAGTCGGCAGTCGAGTCCGCCGACCCGCTGGAGCGAGTCCTGCGCGAGGTGGTAGCTCGGTGTCGCGGTGCTCACGTAGCTCGCGCCAGTGGCGGCTGCGCCGAGGTGTGCCGCCGCGGTGTCCACCGGCAGCGCCGTGGCGCAGGAGCGCGAGGTGGCTGCCGACGACGACGGGGGCGCGGCGGGCGCCGGAACCGGGGCTGCCGCAAGCGCTGCCCGAGCCAGTTCCTCCGTGCGCGTCCCAGCCGGGTCGTCGACCCCTGCCGCATCGACCTCGATGAACCGCTCGCCGTCGAGGGCGTGGACGGAGCAGGCGCCGTCCGAGCACATCGTCCCGTTGATCTCGCCGACGCTCGCGCTCCAGTCGGTGTGCTCGTACCAGTGGTTGAAGGTGGCCCAGTGGTCGACGCCGTCTCCGAGGAGTCGGACGGTCAGTGAGGTGCCGTCCGCCTCATCGGCCCAGGCGCAGACGGTCCCGCCGTCCTGTAGGACCTGGGCGTCGTCGATGGAGAGCGGTTGCGGCGCGGCTGCGGCGCCCAGGAAGGATGCGACCTCCGCGTCGGGGACGAGTGCGTCGCAGGCGAGTCCCGGGAAGGCGGACGTCGGCAGGGGTGGGAGCGCCGCCGATGAATCCGGTGCGGATCCGGCCGGAGTCTCGGTGGGCACCCCCGATAGCGGCGCGCTACACGCTGTGAGGACGCCCAGCAGCGCGGCGATCGTGAGGACGCGTGCGCCACGTGCGATCGCGGGCACCGTTCGACTCAGCCCACTGCTCATCGTCGCCGGAACAACCCTCGTTTGCGGCGATGGAACGGCGGGACACCACTCAGGAGATGCTTCGCGCCAGGCGCCACGTACATGACGTCGATCGGCACGCTCGCCGAGTACGTCGCGAGGGCTCGTGCGAGCGGACCGCTGATCGACTCACGGGCGGTCGGGGCGCCGACGATGACGAGGAGGTAGCACTCGTCGAACGTGCCGCCCTCCTGCGGGGTGACCTTCCAGCCCAGCACCGCTTCGTCGACCTCGCTGTGCTCGGCGAGGACCGCCGTCAGCGTCTCGGTCATCCCCGGTGGGATGCGAGCCGGCTGTCCCACCATGACCTCGGTCTCGCGCTCGACCACGCGTGGTGTGAGTACCGCCTCGCCGTCGAGCAGCTGGGCGATCTCGCCCGGGAGGAACTCCTTGCCGTGCGTGGAATGCGGGTTCAGGACCAGCCTCGCGCCTCGGGTCATCTGCCACAGGACGCGGCAGGGGAGGGCGAGGAGGTGCTGTTCGAACGACGGGACGACCTGGAGTGTCTCCTGGAAGCGCGCCTTCGAGGTGTAGAACGGCTGCACCGAGCTGCCGTCCGAGTCGAGGAGGTCCGCCAGGGTCGCCATGCCGTCGTCGGTCACGGTCCCCGCCACGATCACGGTGCTCTCGAGGAGCGCCGTCAGGAACGCGGGTGCGTTCGAGCGGTCGTTCGCGGCTGCGGCGAGGAGGGCTTCGATCTCTGGAGCGTCTGGTGCGTCGTCGGCGGCAGGCATGCCAGCAGCGTATCCCGGCCATGTGGGAAGGTGCGCGTGCTCAGCAGCAGTCGCGGGTGTCCGTGTTCTCCGAGGTGAGCGATGAGACCGGCCGCTTGCACGCGTCTCCACGCCAGGCTTCGACGCCCTCTCGGACCGCGAAGCCGGCGATGACGAGGGCGGCGACGGCGTCCGCCCAGGCCCAGCCGAGGGTGCTGTTGAGGACCAGCCCGATGAGGACCGCGGCCGACAGGTAGGAGCAGATGAGCGTCTGCTTCGAGTCGGCGACGGCGGAGGCGGATCCGAGTTCCTTGCCGGTCCGGCGCTCGAACAGCGAGAACGCCGGCATGATCACGACGCTGACCGCCGCGAGGACGATGCCGACGGTCGAGTGCTGGACCTCGGCGAACCCGAGCAGCGAGCGGGCGGCGTCGACGCTCACGAACGCGGCGAGGCCGAAGAACGACAGGGCGATCACCCGGAGGGCGACCCGTTCCCGGCGATGGGGATCGGGGCTCGAGAACTGCCAGGCGACCGCGGCGGCGGACAGGACCTCGACGATCGAGTCGAGACCGAAGCCGACGAGGGCCGCTGATGAGGCGACGGTCCCGGCCGACAGGGCGACGATGGCCTCGACGACGTTGTAGGCGATGGTCGCCGCGACGATCCAGCGGATCCGGCGCTGCAGCGTCGCGCGTCTGGCGGGGCTCAGCTGGGCGCGGAGACGGGGGCTCGGCAGGCCGACGGTGCTCATGCGCAGGTGCAGCTCTCACCCGAGCAGCAGGCGGGATCGACGACCAGGACGAGCCGGAGGAGGTCGTCGAGCGCCGGCGCCAGGTGGCTGTCCGCCAGGCGGTACCAGGTGTTGCGTCCTTCCTTGACGCCTTCGACGAGGCCGCAGCCGCGGAGACAGGCGAGCTGGTTCGACATGACCTGTCGGGAGACGCCGAGTGCGTCCGCGAGGTCGGAGGGGAAGGCCGGTGCCTCGCGCAGGGTCAGGAGGATCTGGGCCCGGGTCTCGTCCGACAGGGCGTGCCCCAGCCTCGCGAGCGCGGCGGTGTGCGTCAGGGTCGCGGTCGGTGTCATGGTGTCGGTCACGCGAGCGACAGTACACGAAACGCTGTATCAAGCAAGCCTCGCGGTCGCCCGAACAGCCGCGTTAGGCGAGGCGAAACGCTGGCAATCGGGCGTCTCGGCTTGCCGCCGCCGCACCGCGCTGGCAACGTTGACGGGTCCTCGCGGCACGGCGCCCGAACGCATCTCCGCCCCCAGGACGCATCACAGGAAGACCCCGCGACATGACGTTCTGGCCGCTGCTCCTCATCGCGCTCGGCGTCTCCGCCGACGCCTTCGCCGTCGCCCTCACCAAGGGCCTGCACATGCGACGGTTCAACGTGCGTCACGCCCTCGTGATCGCCGGCACCTTCGGGCTGTTCCAAGCGGTCATGCCGCTCATCGGCTGGTTCCTCGGCACGCAGTTCGCGCGGTACATCACCGAGGTCGACCACTGGGTCGCCTTCGGCCTGCTCGCCCTCGTCGGCGGCAAGATGCTCTGGGAGGCGTTCTCGAGCCACGAGGACACCGAGGTCGACTCCGACCGCATCGACGTCCAGCGGCTCCTCATCCTCGCGCTCGCCACGAGCATCGACGCGCTCGCCATCGGCATCACGCTCGCGTTCCTGCCCGGGTCGATCCTCGAAGCCGTCGTCCTCATCGGACTGACGACCTTCGTGCTCGCGTTCCTGGGCGTCTTCATCGGCCGCCGCGTCGGTCAGCGCTTCGGCAAGCCGGCGGAGATCGCCGGCGGCGTCATCCTGATCCTCATCGGCACCAAGATCCTCATCGACCACCTCGCGGGTTAGTCAGAGGTCACCGCTTCCGGGTGAAGATCGCGCCGTTCGACACGTCCTCACCGAGCGCCTCGAGGCTCCGCCCACGCGTCTCGGGCACCTGGGTGGCGACGAACAGGAGCGCGAGCGCGCCGACACCCGCGAAGACGAAGAAGGTCCCGGTGATGCCGAGGCCGTCGACGAGCGACGGGAAGTACAGCGCCAGGAACCCGTTGGCGACCCAGAGCATGAAGATCGAGACGCCCATGCCGAGACCGCGCATCCGGAGCGGGAAGACCTCGGCGAGGTAGACCCAGACCGCCACGTTGAGGAACGTCTGCATGGAGCCGACGAACACGACCACGAGGAACAGGATGACCCATGGACGCATCGGGTCGCCCGGCTCGAGCACCATCGACGAGAAGCCGATGAGCAGATGGCACGCGGTCGTGAGTGAGAAGCCGATGACGAACGTCTTCCGTCGGTCGAGACGGTCCATGTAGGTGAGGGCGATGAAGCCGCCGACGACGGCGATGATGCCGGGCGCGATGTTGGCGATGAGCGCGGCGCTCTCGTCGAAACCCGACTCCACGAGCACGGTCTGCCCGTAGTACATGATCGAGTTGATCCCGGTGAGCTGCTGGGCGATCCCGACGCCGACACCGACGAGCAGGATGCGCACGAGCCACGGGTTGCGGAGGACGGCCCCGAGCCCGATCCGGTGCTCGTCGCGCTGCGCGGTGATGGACGCCTCCACCTCCGCGAGTTCGGCGACGGCGCGGTCGTCGGAGCGGACGGTCCGCAGGACGTCCAGCGCGTCCTCGCGGCGACCGTGGTCGACGAGCCAGCGTGGTGACTCGGGCATCCGCAGCATGCCGACGAACAGGGCGACCGCGGGCAGGGCGCAGACGGCGAACATGATGCGCCACACGCTCGGGTGCTCGCTGAACACGGTGCCGATGACGGCGTTGATCACGAACGCTGACAACTGTCCGAGGACGATCGCGACCTCGTTCCGGCCGGTGATCGACCCTCGGATCTCGTACGGAGCGAGCTCCGCCAGGTAGACCGGGACGACGGCGGAGGCACCGCCGACGGCCAGTCCGAGGAGCACGCGACCGGCGACGAGCAACTCGACGTTCGGCGAGCAGACGACCACGAGCGTCCCGACGAAGAAGAGCACCGCCAGCACGATGATGCTCCGCCGCCGGCCCCACGCATCCGACACCCGGCCGCCGAGCAGCGCACCGACGGCGGCCGCGAAGACGAGCGAGCTCGTGACGATGCCCTCCGTGAACGGGGTGAGCCCGAGCTCCGCGGTCATCGGACGCAGCGCCCCGTTGATCACGCCGGTGTCGTAGCCGAAGAGCAACCCGCCGAAACAGGCGACGATCGAGATCAGGCCGAGGTGGCGGCGGTGCGGCCCGGGCGTGAGGGCAGGCAGCGCGCTCGCCGTCTGTCGGGCTGTGGGGGATCCGGGCATCGCACTTCCTCGTCTCCTGGGCCCGCGAGCCGGACGGCGTCGTGGACAGGACGACAGTACCGGTTCAGTCGTCGGCACCCGGCCGCAGCAGGCCGCTCTCGTACGCGAGGATGACGAGCTGGGCGCGGTCATGAGCGGCGACCTTGGTCATGATGCGGTTCACGTGGGTCTTCGAGGTGTGCGGTGAGATGACGAGGTCGTCGGCGATCTGCTGGTTCGACCGTCCGCGGGCCACGAGGAGCAGCACCTCGAGTTCCCGCTCGGTGAGCAGCGCCAGCTCGGTGGGGACCGCGCGTGGGCTCGTCGGTTCCCCCGCAGCGACGACGTACTTCGTGATGAGACTCCGGGTCGCCGCGGGGGACAGGAGTGCGTCGCCGGCGTGCACCGCGCGCACGGCGCGGACGATCTCCTCGGGCTCCGAGCCCTTACCGATGAAGCCGCTCGCGCCGGCTCGCAGGGTGGCGATGAGGTTCTCGTCCTCCTCGAACGTGGTGAGGATGAGGACCCGGGTGTCCGCGAGGTCGGGGTCGGCGCAGATCGCCGAGGTCGCGCCGATGCCGTCGAGCACGGGCATGCGGATGTCCATGAGCACGACGTCCGGTCGCAGCTCCTGCGCGAGTGACACCGCCTGCGCGCCGTCGACGGCTTCGCCCACGACCTCGAGGTCGGCCTCGGACGAGAGGATGTCGGCGACGGCCTGGCGGATGAGCGACTGGTCGTCGACGACGAGCACGGTGGTCATGCGGGGGACTCCTCGGGGTGCGTCGGGTGTGCGAGAGTCGGCTCGCCGGTCGGGAGGCTCGCGGACAGCCGCCAGCCGCCCGGAGTCGCGCCGACGTCGACGGACCCGCGGACGGCGGCGACGCGCTCGCGGATGCCGAGGAGTCCGTGTCCGGTGGTCGGCGCCGCTTCGGCCTGCTCACGCGGGACCCCGGGGGCCGTCGGGTTGCTCACGCTGACGACGATCCTCCCGTTCTCGCCCTCCACGAGCACGTGTGCACGACGCTCAGGACCGTGTTTCAGCGCGTTCGTCAGCCCCTCCTGGACGACGCGGTACGCGACCATGTCGGTGGCGGTCGACAGCTTCGGTGCGTCGGGGTCGATCCGTGTCGTGATGTCGAGGCCTGCGGCGGCGAACTCGGCGATCAATGCGTCGAGTCGGTCGAGTCCCGGCTGCGGCAGCGTTCCCCGGGAGCCCACGACGGCCTCGTCGCTGTCGCTGCGCAGCACCTCGAGCAGATCACCGATCTCGCCGAGCACCGTCCGCGACGCCCGGCGGATCGAGACGAGCGCCTCCTTCGCCTTCTCCGGCCGCGACTCCAGGGAGCTCGACGCCACCCCGGCGTTCAGGCTGATCACCGAGATCTGATGGGCGACGGTGTCGTGGAGGTCCCGCGCGATCCGGAGCCGCTCCTCGGTCACCCGACGCCTCGCCTCTGCCTCGCGGGTCTGTTCGGCCCGCTCCGCGCGTTCGGTGATCGCCAGGATGTACGCGCGGCGGGACCGCGTCCCGTCTCCGGCCGCGGCGGCGAACGCGATCAGCACCGCGAACTGCACCGTCCGCGGATCGAAGCTCCCGATCGACGCGAGCAGGCTGAGGAGGGCGACGGCGACCATCGTCGCGACGGCCGTGATGAGGGTCGTCCGACGCGCAGAGCGAACGGCCACCCCGAACATCGCGATGGCGGCCGCGATCACGACACCGGGAGCGAGGGTCCCCGTGATCGCCGCTGCCCCGTAACAGGCGACGACGGCCGCGAGCACCGGGATGGGCCAGTGTCGACGGAGCGGGAGCAGGAGCGCGGGCGCGACGACGAGCGCGACGACGAGTGGGCTACCGGGCCGGAACTCCGCGTTGGGGAAGGGTATGAACGCCGAGGCGATGATGAGGACCGCGGCCACCACATCGCCCACCCACGCCGGCGGTCTCGGATGCGGATCGCGCACCCGGTGATCCTGCGTCACGGAGGTCATGGGCCCAGTCTGCCGGGAACCGGCGCCCGGCGACTCCTCCGCACGTGGCATTCCGCGGTACCACGGACGCGGTACACGGGTGTCCGCCGGTGGGGGACGCGTCGGACGGGCGTCGCCGCGAGTCTGGAGTGGTGCCGGAGCACCCGGCCCCAGACGAGGAGACACCATGCAGAACACCACAGCGCCGCCGATCATCTCGGTCCGGGACGTCCGGCGTTCCTACGGTCGCGGTCAGAACCGGTTCGACGCGCTGAAGGGGGTGAGCTTCGACATCCACGCCGGCGAGAGCGTGGCGATCGTCGGGAAGAGCGGCTCCGGCAAGTCCACGCTCATGCACGTGCTCGCGCTCCTCGACGCACCGAGTTCCGGCACCGTCGAGCTCGAAGGGGTCGACACGAGCACCCTCCGCGGTCGCCGCCTCAACACGACCAGGAACAAGACCTTCGGGTTCGTGTTCCAGCAGTTCTTCCTCACCGCCAACGCGACGGTGCTCGAGAACGTCCTGCTCCCCATGAAGATCGCCGGCGTCCGCCGCGGTGACCGACGTCGCCGGGCGCTCGCCGCACTCGCGCAGCTCCAGCTCGAGGACAAGGCGCGCAACCGCGCGGTGAACCTCTCCGGCGGGCAGAAGCAGCGGACGGTGATCGCCCGCGCGCTCGTCAACAACCCGCGGATCATCTTCGCCGACGAGCCGACCGGCAACCTCGACACGGCGACCGGCGCCGTCGTGGAGGACATCCTGTTCTCCCTCAACCGGGAGAGCGGCATCACCCTCATCGTCGTCACGCACGACGAGGAGCTGGCGGCACGATGTGATCGGCGGATCCTCATCCGAGACGGACTGCTCGTCGAGGACGAGGCGGTGGCCGCATGAGAACCGTCGACCTCATCGGGACCGCCGTCGCGAACACGTTCCGGTCCAAGACCCGGACCATTCTGACCATCCTGGCGATCTTCGTCGGAGCGTTCACCCTCACCCTCACGAACGGGCTCGGCACCGGCATCAACGCCTACATCGACGACACGGTGTCGAGCGTCGGCGCGTCCGACACGATGACCGTCACCAAGACGGCCGACACCGGCGGCGGGCTGGGTGGGGCCACGAGCGGGCCGAAGGAGTACGATCCGGACGCGGTCGCCTCCACCGGTGCCGGTGCGCCGGGATCGACCGTCGTCGCCCTCACGCCGACCGATCTCGACGAGCTCGGCGGGATCGACGGCGTCCTCGACGTGCAGGCCGTGAAGTCGATCTCGACCGACTACATCGAGTCGGGCGGCGGCACGAAGTACGTCGTCGGTGTCGGCGGCCTCATCTCCGGGCAGAGCGTCACACTGCTGGACGGTGCACAGCCCGACGACGACACCGACACGCTCCAGCTCGTGCTCCCCACCTCCTATGTGGAACCGCTCGGCTTCGGAAGCGACGCCGACGCGGTCGGGCAGACGGTCACGGTCGCCATCACGGATGCGCAGCGCACGCAGCACACCGTGGACGCGACGGTCGTCGGAGTCGCCGAGGAGAGCCTCGCCTCGCCCACGGGCGCCTCGATCGTGCCGAACGCCGCGCTCACCGACCTCCTCTATGAGACGCAGAACATCGGCGTCCCGTCCGACCAGGTCGAGCGGTACGCACAGGCTTCCATCCGGTTCAGCGCGGACGCCACCGACGAGCAGATCACGGCGTTGAAGGACCGACTCGCCGACGCGGGCTACACCGGCACGACCGTCGCGGACCAACTCGGCACCATCAAGACGGTGATCGACGGGATCGTCCTCGTCCTCAACGCCTTCGCGATCATCGCCCTTCTCGCGGCCAGCTTCGGGATCGTGAACACGCTCCTCATGTCCGTGCAGGAGCGCACCCGCGAGATCGGGCTGATGAAGGCCATGGGGATGGGCAGCGGGAAGGTCTTCGGGTTGTTCAGCCTCGAGGCGGCGTTCATCGGTTTCCTCGGCAGTGCGATCGGCGTCGGTATCGCGGTGCTGGCCGGCACCGGCATCAGTGCCGCGCTGTCCGGATCGCTCCTCGCCGACCTGCCGGGCCTCGACCTCATCGCGTTCGACCCGGTGTCGCTCGGGATCATCGTCCTGGTCGTCATGGTGATCGCGTTCCTCGCCGGGACCCTGCCCGCCGCCCGGGCCGCCAAGGCCGATCCGGTGGAGTCGCTCCGCTACGAGTGAGATGTGGCGGAAGGTCCGTGGTGACGGCTGTGGGGCGTGGCGGAAGCGGCACCCCACAGCCGCGCCGGCGCCAGGTTGAGGAGCAGCACCGGCGCAGACGCTCAGGTCACGTCTGCAGCGTCCACGTTACGACCAGTGACCGCCCTGTCGTCGGAGGTTGAGGCTCGGCGCCTGCTCTCTTACGCTTCGCGCTCGCGCTTCTCCGCTTCGCGCCGTGGGGTGGTGACGTGCTCGGCTCGGAGCCCGATGCCGATGAACCTCGCCGCGAGCGGCCGGACGACCGGGCCGGCGAGCCGCATGAGGCGGATCACCCACCGCGGTGCGATGCGGTCGCCCGTGGTCGTGCGGGAGATCACCCGGTGCCCTGCCCGCTGGATGCGCTGCATGATCCTGACCGGCTGCTCGCGTCGACGTTGGACGGCAGCGAGGACCTCGGACGGTGCGTCCCCAGCGGCGAGGTGGCCGGCGATCGCATTGGACAGGGCGACCGCATCCTGGATCGCGTAGTTGACCCCGACACCGAACATCGGTGACATCGCGTGCGCTGCGTCGCCGATGGCGATGAAGCCCGGGCGGTACCAGCGGTCGAGGCGGTTGAGCTGGACCGAGAGGAGCTTGACCTGGTCCCAGTCGGTCAAGGTGTCGACCACCGGGCGCAGGACCGGCGCGGCATCGACGATCCGACGGTGGAGCGCCGGGATGCCCTCGGCTCTGAGCAGCTCCGCGCCGCCCTTCCGGATGACCATGCCGGACTGGTACCGGTCACCCCGGTCGATCGTGAGGACCATGCCGCGCGGCGAGAGGTAGGCGAGGGTCGGGGGCGGCGGGTCGGCGGGCTTCGGCAGGCTGAACCACAGGACGTCGATCGGGACGCCGCTCTCGTCGGGGATGAGTCCGGCCGCGTCGCGGAGTGCCGAGGTGCGTCCGTCAGCCGCGACCGTGAGGGTGGCTCGGATCTCGACGTCGGTGGAGGTGCCGGCCGCCGGGTCGGTGTCGGCCGCTGTGCCGTCGGCGGTCGTCGTGGTCGCGTGCAGGCCGCGGACCCGGCCCTGCTCCACGATGAGGCCGGTCGCCTCGGTGCGCAGACGGAGCTCGAAGTTCGGCAGTGCGGCGGCCTCCTCGGCGAGGAAGTTCAGGAAGTCCCACTGCGGCGCGAGGACGAGGAAGCGGTCGGGCGCCGGCAGGGTGCGGAAGTCGACCATCGTCATCCGCAGGCCGTCGATCACGGCGTCCATCGTCTGCAACCGGTTGAGGGGTAGCCGCAGGAACCGCTCGCGCAGGCCGAGCTCGCCGAGCAACGTGATGGTCGACGGATGGATCGTGTCGCCGCGGAAGTCGCGGAAGAAGTCGGCGTGTTTCTCGAGCACGGTCACGCGGAGGCCCGTCCGTGCGAGGAGGTAGCCGAGCACCATGCCGGCCGGGCCGCCACCCGCGATGACGCAGTCGCGGTCGGGGGTGTAGTCGCCGTGATCGCTGTCGGTGCGGGTCGTCGGTTTCATCGCGCTGCTCCCGTCGGTCTCTTCCGGACACTACTCCGGAACCAATATCGTCGACATCATGCGTCTGTTGCAGCGGGTGGGAGTGCCGCTTCTCGTGTCCGGAACGATCGTGCTCGCGCTGTCGGCGTGCTCTGGTGGGAGTGGGCCCGGTGGCGGCTCCGCCGGCAGTGCATCGCCAGCTGCGACGGCGCCGGCGGAGACGTCGAGCGGGGGCTCGGGAGACGGATCGCCCCTGCAGGTCGACTGCGCGGCGGTGCAGGCGGCCGTCGCGCCGTACATCGAGGGACTCGTCGCGCGGGAGGACAACGGGGCGGACGAGTACGGGACACTCTGCGGCTGGGAGGCGCCGGAAGGGACGATCGACGCGGCGGACATCCGGTCGGTGGAGGTCGTCGTCTCGCCCGAGTCGAGCGAGGCGTTGTCGGCTGACGAGCTCGCCGCCGCCGGGCTCACGCCGATCCCGGATGCGACCATCGAGGCTGCCGGCGGGATCGCGTACAGCGCGACGGTCGAGACCGGAGTCGCCGCGGTGATCGTCACCACGGTGGTGCTGCCGGACACCGAGGTGTCCGTCACCGGCGGGCAGTGGGCGGGTCATCCATCGCTCGACGGGCCGGCCGCGGTCGCGGTCGTGAAGGCGCTCATGACCCGGTGAGCGGACTGGGAGCATGTCGCCCTTCGGCACGGTCGGCGACCCAGACCGTTCCCTGAGCACCCCCGGTCCGCGAGCAACCCTCGCCGGTCCCTGAGCAACCCTCGCCGGTCCCTGAGCTTGTCGAAGGGCACACGAGGAGACTTCCACAACCGGCTCGACTCGGCATCTGGAATGTCAGTGGTCCATGATGGACTTGTTCCATGACCGAGACCACCCTTTCCGCGATCCGCGTCGGCGACGAATACGCCGCGCAGCTCGCGGAGTTCTCGGACCACTACGCGGACATCCAGCGTCGGCGTGCTGCTCTGGACGCCGAGGAGGCCCGGCTCCTCGCCCGCTCTGCCGCCTACGCCGACGCTTTCGCCGACGTCACGGTTCCGGCGATCTTCCCGCCGGCGGAACGCCAGGCCCTCTCCCGTCGGTCGACCTGCGCAGCCCTCGCGATGGCGACGCGCACGCCCGAGCAGACGGTGCAGCGGGCGACCAACGACGCCGAGCGGCTCGTGAACGAAGCACCCGCTGTACTCGAATCCCTCGAAGCCGGTCGCATTTCGGCGCGGCATGCGCAGACGATCATCGACCAACTCAATGACGTCCCGACCGCAGGGCGGGCGGTGTTCCTCGCGGAAGTCCTGCCGGTCGCGGAAGAGTCCACCAACGCGAACCTCCGCAGGCGCGCCCGCGTCCTGCGCGAGCGGCTCCACCCCGAGTCGATCACCGCCCGCGCCCGGCGGTCCGAGGCGGACCGTCGGATCGAGTTCGAACCCGCCGCCGACGGCATGGCGTGGGTGCACCTGTTCACCACGGCACCCATCGCGCAAGGCATCATCGAGCGGGTCGAGACTGCAGCTGCGGAATCGCGCCAGGCCGGTGACACCCGCACCTGCGGACAACTCCAGGCCGACGCGCTCGCGGCGCTCGCCCTCACCGGCGTCACGCCGGACGACGTGATGTCGAGCCCGGTCCTCCCGCACCCGATCGAGGTCCAGGAGCACATCAAGCCGACCGTGCAGATCACGGTCCCGGCGCTCACGATGGCCGGCGTGAGCGATGCCCCGGCCGTGCTCGACGGGTACGGACCCATCGACCCGGAGACCGCAGCACGTATCGCCGTGAACGCCCCCAGCTTCACCCGGATCCTCATCCAACCCGAGACCGGCGCAATCCTTTCCGTCGGGCGGAACCAGTACCGGGTTCCCGCCGACCTCCAACGCGCTGTACGGCTTCGGGACGGCACCTGTCGGGCACCCGGTTGCGGCAGACGGGCCCGGGCTTGCGACCTCGACCATTCCGTCGCCTGGGAGGACGGCGGGACGACGGATGTCGGGAACCTCGCCTGTCTCTGTCGACATCACCATCGGATGAAGCACCTTCCGGGATGGAATCTCGACCATGGTCCCGGTGGGGTGCTCGAGTGGACCACACCCGACGGGAAGCATCACCGGACCGAACCTGATCCCGCACCGTTCTGACCCGTTTCGGTCCCTGAGCCTGTCGAAGGGTTCTTCGTGGGCACTTCGACAGGCTCAGTTACTGGACGAGGTGTGCCCGGATGGACCCGGTCCCTGAGCCTGTCGAAGGGCAGTCGGGTGGCACACGCACCGTGGACGGGGAGCTGCTTCCGGGACCACCTCCGCACCCCGCCGGGTAGGCTCCAAAGGTGGGCACCGACGAAGACCAGATGCTGTCACTCGTATACGCGAGCACGGCGACACAGCCGTTCAGCGACGACGACCTCACCGCCCTGCTCGCCACCTGCCGCGAGAACAACGCCCGCGCACAGCTCACCGGCATGCTCGTCCACCGCGACGGCCGGTTCCTGCAGGTCCTCGAAGGACCGGAGCCCGCCGTCCGCGAGCTCATGGAGACCCTCGCCGCCGATCCCCGCCACACCGGCATCCGCGTGATGTTCGAGGAGCCCATCCGCGAACGCCAGTTCGCCGCCTGGACGATGGGCTTCGAACGCGCCGACACCGCCACCGGCACCGATTCGGAGACCGAGCTCGACGGCTACCGCGACACCTTCGATGACCTCGACCGCGACGACCCGACCGCCACCATGCGCGCGCTGCAGGAACTCGCTCGCTGGTTCCGCAGCCGCGCCAAGCGGAGCTGAGCCGCGCTCAAGCCCGCGCTCACACCCGCAGTCAGCCTGCGAGCTTGCCGATCGGGCTGTCGTCGAGGTTCGCGAGCAGCTCCGCGACGTCGCCGTAGACCGCGACCGCGCCGGCGTCACGGAGCTCCTGCTCACCGAAGCCACCGCTGCGCACCCCGATGCACTCCACGCCGGCCCGCGCAGCCGCCTCGATGTCCCAGACGGCATCGCCGACCATGACCGCCCGGGACGCCGGCACGCCCGCACGATCGAGCGCGACCTCGACGATGTCGGGCTCCGGCTTGGCGGTCTCCACGTCACCGGACGAGGTCGCGGCGAAGATCACGTCGTCGACGTCGAGCAGCTCCCGCAGGATCTCGAGCTCGTTCTCCGGTGCCGACGTCGCCAGCACGACTGCGATCCCGCGCCCCGCCAACTCGCCGAGCAGCTCGCGCGCACCGCCGATCACCCGCAGCCGGGAGGTGTTCTGGAGGTAGTACTCGCTGTGCAGCTCCTTCGCCCGCTCGCCGTACTGCTCGACTTCGTCGGAGCCGTCCAGCAGCGATTCGAGCAGTTCGCCGCCGTCCTTGCCGATCGAGCGGTGGATGCGCCACGCGTCGACCGGTCTGCCGGCATCGGCGAACGCACGATCCCAGGCGTCGACGTGCAGGTAGTTCGAGTCGACGAGCGTCCCGTCGATGTCGAAGAGCACCGCGGTGCGGTCGTCGGAGTTCTCGGGGACGGTGGTGTCAGCTGGTTCGGACATGCGTCCAGTCAATCCCGCGAGCCCGCGATTGTGAAGCGGTGGTGATTCGCCGCAGAACGTGCGAGCCCGCCGTGCCGCCCGCTACTGGAACCGACTCGTGAGGACCACCGAGCTGGTCGCGTCGTCGAGGAACACCTGCGTCACTCGGCCGTCCTGCGAGAAGGCGTCGTCGAGCGCAGACGAACGCACGAACGGTCCCGGCGGCAGTGCGTCGTCGAGTCCGGGGTCGAGGTCCGGAAGCTCCGCGCCCACGTCCGAGCCCCCCTCATCGGGTGCGAGCGCCCGCAGTTCCGCGTATCCGGCCTCGTCCAGGACGACGACCGCATCGATCCAGTACGTACTCGGGCCCGGAACCCGCGCGTCGCCCATGGTCCCCGACATCCAGGTCGCCGAGAGCGCGCTGGCGAGTTGTGGGAAGCGCTCGGTGAGGGGGCCGAGCTCGTGCCGGATCTCCCCGGTGCCCGAGCGGGTCGCGGCGTCCGATGCGGATGCGGATGCGGATGCCGCCGTCGTCCGGTCCGGCGAGGGCGACGACGCGCAGCCTGCGAGTAGACCGGCGACGACGACCGCCGTGGCCACGAGGGTCGCGCGCGGCGCGAGACGGCGACGTCGATCGTGCAGCCGAGCAGTCGTGTCCATGCCTGCAGCCTAGAGGTCTCCGACGACTGTCCGTTCGGCCAGTCGGGGACTGTGCGGCGGGCTGGGGCGCCCTGGACCGGCCGCTACGAGGCTGAACACATGAACGTACCAACCTCTCATCCCATCGAGGCCCGCGGGCTCCGGAAGACCTTCCACGGTCGCCCGCGCGTCGACGACGTGTCCTTCACCGTCGACCCCGGCCGGATCGTCGGACTCCTCGGCCCCAACGGTGCCGGGAAGACCACCACCATCCGTCTGCTCCTCGGTCTGGTCCGTCCTGACGCGGGCGACGGTCTCATCCTCGGCCGCCCGTACCGCCAGCTCGAGCACCCCGCTCGTTCCATCGGCGCCGTCCTCGACGCCGGTGGACTCCACCCGGCCCGCACCGGGCGGCAGCACCTCCGCATCGCCGCCGCACGGATCGGGGTCGACGCGGCCCGGATCGACGCGGTCCTCACCGAGGTGGGGATGACTCGCGACGCCGACCGTCCTGCGGCCGGGTATTCGCTCGGCATGCGTCAGCGGATCGCGATCGCCGCAGCCCTCCTCGGCGAGCCTGCCGTGCTCATCCTCGACGAGCCGTCGAACGGTCTGGACCCGGCCGGCATGCAGTGGCTACGACGCCGGCTGCGTGCGTTCGCCGACGCGGGTGGGACGGTGCTGCTGTCGTCCCACCTGCTGTCCGATGTCCAGGACATCGCGGACGACGTGGTCGTCATCACCGACGGTCGCGTGCTGGCCCAGTCGCCGATGGTCGACATCCTCGCCGCATCGGGCGGTGGCCTCGAGGCGTACTACCTCCAGGTCACCGGAACCGCCCAGCTCACCGAGAACAGGGAGGTGCGCTGATGTTCCGCGCTGAACTCATCGGGCTCGTCACCACGACCGCGACGAAGGTCACCGCGGCGGTCGCCGTCGTGGGACTCATCGTCACGCAACTCGCCTTCGTCACCCTCATGCCTGCCCTCGCCGACGGCGACATCGGTCCTGGCCTCGATGCCCTCGGGAGCGACTTCCCCGTCCTGGACCTCGCCTCCCGCGCCGTCCAACTCGACGCGCTCAACCCCCTCGGTGCGTCGATGGGCAGCGGCTCCATCGGCGTCGCACTCCTGGCGATCACTCTGCTCGGTGTGCTCGCCGGCACGAGTGACGACCGCTACGGCGGCATCGTCGGTGCTGTCCTCGCTTCACCCAAGCGGTTCCGCATCGTCGCAGCCAAAGCGGGCGCGGTCGCACTCGCCGGCGTCGCCCTCGGTGTCGTGCTCGCCCTCGTCAGTCTGGTCACGCTCGTGATCACCCTTGCAGCGACTGGAACGCCCTTCGTCCTCGGTCTCCCTGACCTTGCAGCACGGTTCGGGCTCGGTGTCCTCGCCGTGACCGCACTGTCGGTCATCGGCCTCGCGGTCGGACTCATCGTCCGCACCCAGCTCGCCGGCGTGCTGACGATGATCGCGGTCCTCATCCTCGAACCGATCGTCGTCTCGTCGATCCAGTTGGTCGGCGGCGGTACTCCGCCGGTCTGGACCCAGTTCCTGCCTGTCGCCCTCGCACAGGGCGTCATCCACGGCGGAACGGACGGGCTCGGACCGTTCGTCGTCATCCTCGCCCTCGTGGCCCTCACCGCCGCCCTCACTGTGGCCGCATCCGCTGCACTCTCACGCCGCGACATCTGAAAGGAATCACCCACATGAACGACCAGGACCAGACGCACACCAAGACCCAGACCACGGCACAGCACCAGACCCGTCACCGCACGCTCATCGCCGTCTCGGCCGCCGCCGCGCTGCTCGCCGGAACCGTCTCCCTCAGTGCCTGCTCCAGCGCCACGGAGCAGACCGCCGGCACCGGCTCCGAATCGGGCCCACTGCAGGACCGGATGCAGTCGCTCGTCGACGCCGGCTACCCCGCTGCGCTCGCCTCGGTGATCGGACCGGACGGTGAGGCGATCGACGTCGCGGCCGGTATCGGCGACCTCGCGACCGACGAGCCGGCACCGATCGACGGCGAGGTGCGGATCGCGAGCAACACGAAGATGTTCGTCTCGACCGTCGTCCTGCAGCTCGTCCAGGAGGGGAAGGTCGCGCTCGACGCCCCGATCGACACCTACCTCCCCGGACTCATCACCGGCGACGGCATCGACGGCACCCGCATCTCGGTCCGTCAGCTGCTGCAGCACACGGCGGGGCTCCCCGAGTACGCCGACCAGATCGCCGCCGACGCGTTCGCGGCACAGGAGCGCTACACCTCACCCCGCGACATGCTCGACATCGCCCTCGCCAAGCCGGCCGTGTTCGCGCCGGGGGAGCGCTGGGCGTACAGCAACACGAACTACCTCGTGCTGGGACTGCTCGTCGAGGCCGTCACCGACCGTGCACTGCCCCAGCAGATCGACGAGCGCATCGTCAAACCGCTCGACCTCGAGCACACCTACTTCCCGGCGCCGGGCGAACGCGAGCTGCGCGGTGAGCACCCGCACGGGTACCACGCGAAGACCGTCGGCGACCTCCTCGACATCACGGCCCTCGACTCCTCCTTCGCCTGGTCCGCCGGGGCCATGGTGTCCACACCGCACGAGCTCAACGTCTTCATGCAGGCCCTGCTCGACGGTGAACTCCTGAACGAGGAGAGCCTCGCCGAGATGCAGACCACGGTTCCGGCTGGCGACGAGCTGTGGCCGGGAGCGGGCTACGGGCTCGGCCTGCAGAGCTACCCGCTGAGCTGCGGTGGTGTGGCCTGGGGCCATGGCGGCGACATCCCCGGAACCCAGACGCGCAACGCGGTCGGTCCTGACGGCACGGCCGTCACCATCGCCGTCACCTCGCTGCCGTGGGCGGTCGTCTCGCCCGACGACAACGAGCGGTTGATGGAGCAGTACCGGATCGTCGTCGACGCCCTCGACGCCACCCTCTGCGAGCGATGACCGCTGCTCACCGGACGCCGAGCGCCGCCCCCCTCCGGGGTCGGCGCTCGGCGTGGTTGACTCGACCCATGACCTCTTCCGCGCGGCCCGCCCCGCTCGCGGCCCGTCTGCGCTCGGCGCTCCCGCCGGTCCTGGTCCTCGCCGGTGCGGTCGGGTACCTCGGGGTCGTCCCGTGGGTCGACGAGCTGCACGCCGTGCCGGGTCGGATCCCGCCGTGGGTGCATGTGGCCCTGGTCGTGCTCCAAGCCGTCGCGCTGCTGGTGCGGAGCCGGTACCCGGTCGTCGTGTTCGGGGTCGTGGTCGCGCTCGACCTCGTGATCCTCGGCAGCACCGGCGGTGAGCTCGGCCTCGGCTCGTTCGGGGTGATCCTCGCCACCTACGCGCTCGCTCGTCGCGAGGACCGTCGAACGGTGGTGGCCGCACTGGTGACGGGCGCGGCGGCCACGACGATCGTCGGCGGCATCGCGATGGCCTTCGGGTCGTCCGAGGAGCCGCTCATCCTCGTGTTCGCGGCTGTCGCGCGCATCGTGCTGCAGTACGTGCTCCCGGCCGGTGTCGCCGAGTACGCACGGGGGCGCGAGCGCCTGCTGTCGGCGATCGAGGACCAGGCGCGCATGGCCGAGAACGAGCGACGGATCAGTGTGCAGAACGACCTCCGCGCCGAGCGCACCGCCCTCGCCCGGGAACTGCATGACATCGCCGGGCACCACCTGTCGGGGATCATCGTCAGTGCCCAGGCGGCCAGCGCGCTGGTCGAGCGCGACCCGGAACGCGCTCGGGAGATGCTCCAGACGGTGCAGTCCGATGCCCGCACAACGCTCGTGGACCTGCGGCGGACGGTCGGCCTGCTGCGCAGCGATGATGCGGACGTCCAGCGCGGCGGAGACGGATCGACGCTCGGTCCGGCGACAACCCCGACCATTTCGGCGATCCCGGAACTCGTCGAGGCGGCGCGGTCGCGTGGGCAGCACGTCGCGTACACCGTGACCGGTGAGCCTCGGGTGCTGGGTCCGCTCGCGGAGACGGCCGCGTACCGGACCGTCCAGGAGTCGCTCGCGAACGCCGCTCGCCATGCGCCCGGAGCCGTCTGCCGCGTCGCGGTGCGGTTCGAGGTGGACGCGATCGAGCTCACCGTGACGAACGCCGCATCGTCGCAACGGCCTGCCTCGCCGTCGCGCGACGGGTACGGCCTCTGGGGCATGCGCGAGCGCGCGGAACTCATCGGAGCGCGTTTGACCTCGGCACCCACGGACGAGGGCGGGTGGCGCAATCAACTGACCATCCCTGACGAGCACCGTCCTGACGAGCACCGCCCCGAGGAGCACCGTCCCGACCAGCATCGGAGTGATTCATGATCCGCCTCCTCATCGCCGACGACCAGGCGGTCGTCCGCGCCGGCCTCTCGGTGATCCTCGGCGCCGAGCCCGACATCGAGGTCGTCGGTGAGGCGATCGACGGTGCCGACGCGGTGCGCTTGGCGAAGGAACTGCGGCCCGACCTGATCTGCATGGACATCCGGATGCCGGGCACGGACGGGATCGCGGCGACCCGCACGATCACGGCGGACCCTGAGGTCGACGCCGACGTCCTCATCCTCACGACCTTCGACGTCGACGCGGATGTGTTCGCCGCCCTCGAGGCCGGCGCAGCAGGTTTCCTGCTGAAGGGCGCGGACGAGGCGACGCTGCTCGCCGCGATCCGGTCCGTCGCAGCGGGGGAGGGGACGCTCGACCAACGCCTCACCCGTCGCATCCTGCGCGAGTTCTCGGAGCGCCGGCGGGAGGCCCCGGTCGCGACCGCGCCGGTCGAGTCACCGCTCACCGACCGCGAGTTCGAGGTCCTCGACCTCCTGGCGCAGGGACTCTCCAACGCGGAGATCGCCGAGCGGCTCTTCGTCGAGCCCACCACGGTGAAGTACCACCTCGCCGGTCTGCTGCAGAAGACGGGAGCGCGCGATCGCCTGCAGGCCGTGTTGTGGGGGATCCGAGCGGGGCTCGTCGACCCGCGGTGACAGGTTCAGCTCGCGGGCACTCCGAGCGCCGCGCGGAGCTGCGCTTTCGCTCGCGCGCATCGGGTGCGCGCAGTCGAGTCGGCGATGCCGAGCAGTCCAGCGGCCTGCACGATCGTCAAACGCTCCCAGTTGATCAGCCGCACCAGTTCACCCAGGTCAGGGTCCAAACGGTCGATCGCATCTCGGATCTCCGCACCGTCATCGGCGGCCGGCGCGACGACGGGCATCAGCGCATCACCGCGGATGCGATCGGCCAACGCCCATCGGCGGCGCTGCCGGCGAGAGTGGTTCAGCAGTGCGGTGCGGGCGATGCCGAAGAGCCACATACGTGCCTGCTCCGCGTCGAGGGGAAGGTCGTCGACGCGGCGCCATGCGACGACCATCGTCTCTCCGATGAGGTCAGAGGCCTCATCGAACCCGACGCGTCGTTGCAGATAAGCGAGCAGGTCCGCCGACGACTCGCTCAGCGCGGTGGTGATGCGGACGTGCGCTCGCTTCACGAACCGGACCCGAAGGAGTAGGGCGCGTTGTCCTCGTCGAAGCAGTTGATCTGACCGTTCCGCTCACTCCCGTTCATGCGGGGATCGCCGCCGGAGATACCGTGTGCGTTCAGCTCATCCCACTCCGCGTCGTTCACGGCCGCATCCCATGCGGTCCACTGACGCGCCCATTCCCGGTTCGTCGCTTCCCCCGGAGGCAACGTCTCGAGCGTCTCACCCGGCTGCAACTCAAGCCCGTCGACCTCGTCCAGCTTCTCAGGGACGATCGCCTCCACGGCGGTACGCACATCCGCCGAGCGATACCAATCCCGCAGGATCCGGTTCACTTCGGCCACGTAGCCAGGATCCGCGCCCCCCGTGTACTCGGAGAACCGTAGCTCGCACGAAAACCCGACATCCATGGTGAAGGTCACGGCACCGATCGGTTCCTGCGCCCACGGCGCCCAGGAGAACTGGCCGGTGGCAGCTGCGAGACTCGCTCCGCTCGTCGCGAGGACCGCCGCAAGTCCCGCTGTGATCAGGACCTTCGGACGGAATACGCGGGGAGTGTGGCGGCGGGCATCCGCAGCCATCGCGTCAAGGTCCGCTTGCGCAGCCGTGCGAGCCGGTAGCGCGGACCGATCAAGGAGTTCATCGAACGCTTCCCTGGTCATCATGCCTCCATCGTCAGGGTCATCTCACCCCTACATGTCCAGCACCGGACCATCCGTCCGCCCCGAGTCGAATCTGTGCGGCGCAGCATCCCGGACGAGGAGGCTGCGCCGATGCTCGAACCCAGCAGTCGAGCCCACTCTCCTCTGCCCCCAGCGACGTCACTCGTCGAGGTAAAGAATGTCCAGGTCACCACGATGCGACAGCGCCCCGAGGCGCGCGGATGCCGACCGTGAGACCACCAGGGTCTGCAGCTCCGCCAGTGCCTCCAGTGGCCGGTAGTCCTCGATCGTGGCGCCGGCCACCCCGACGGTGACCAGGCCCGTGAGGGCACGGATCGGGTCGAGATCGGTGACGTTCGACCCGTTTAACCACAGCTTCTGCAGGCGGCGGAGCGGTCGGAGTGGCTCGATGTCGACGACCGGCGTATCGCCGAGCTCGAGCACCGTGAGTGCCTGCAGCCCCGACAGTGGGCGGAGATCGGTCACGCGCGTCTCGCTCAGCCACAGCTCCTCCAGGTCTCGAAGGCCTGCGAGCGGACGAAGATCGACGACATCCGTGCCTTCCAGCCCGAGTCGTCGGAGTCCGTGGAAGCGCTCGATGCCATCCAGCACCGTCACCTCATCGACGACGATCTCGCTCAAGCCCTCCGAGCCCGCGCCGTGCGGCAACCCGCGCAGATGCTCCCGCACGGCAGCCCGCAGCCCCGCGTCCCGCAACGATTCGACCTCATCCACCCGATGATCCTCTCGCACCCACCGGCGAACACCCGGCAAGCCCGGAAGGCCGGTTCACTCCGAGCGCTCGAGCGTACCGATCTCCGTGCCGCTGTCGTCGAGGACGACGAGGCTCGTGTCAGTCCAGGTGCCGGATGCTCCGCCCGACAACCAGGTGTCGACCCCCTCGCAGGCCATCCGCGTGGACGCCAGCGGCGCGAACTCGACCGTGTCGCCGTCGGCCGTCCACGAGCCCATGAGTCGATTGCACCCGTCACTCCCCGTCACCGTGCCGTCCTCCGCGAACACCAGCGACGGGGTGTTCTGTGCGTCGGCGTCTCCCCAGACACCGACGACACCGACCGCGTCGCCGGACTCGCCGGGCGCTGTGGTCGAGGGGTCGGCGCCACTCTGGGTCCCGGAGGCGCATCCCGCGAGGGCGATCGCGAGCACTGCTGCACCGATGACGCCGAGGCCCGCGGTGCGCCCCCGCTTCGATCCGCCACCTGTGAACATGTCCATCCCCTCCGGAGGCCGCCCGGCCGCGACTGGCTCGATGCTAGCGCGAGTCCGAGCCACGGCTCATCGGTCCCACGGCTCATCGGTCGAGGGCCCGCGACTCAATGAGCTGCGATCGCCTGCGCCGCCCCCGTCACGGTGATGCCGCCGGTGGTGGGGACGTCGACCGTCAGCAGACTGGGTGCGCCGACGTGATGGCCCTGCCGGATGACGACCTGCGCAGGCGGGGTGACCAGGCCGAGTGCGCGCAGATAACCGCCGAGCGAGGCCGCGGCGGAGCCTGTCGCCGGGTCCTCGGTGATGTCGCCGACGGGGAAGAGGTTGCGGGCTTCGACGAGCAGGCGCCCGGCGTCATCGAGACCGTGGCCGTGCACCACGGTCACCGTTCCGGCCCAGCCCTGCTCGTCCATCAGTCGGCGCAGCGCGGCCGGATCGAAGGTGAAGGCGTCGAAGGCGTGCTGGTCACGGACGGCGACGACCGGGTGCCGGTTGCCGGCGAACGATTCACGCAGCGGCCACCGCTCGTCGAGGTCTGAACGCTCGAGCCCGAGGAGCGACAGCAGCCGATCGGTGATGTCGGCGTCGAGCTCACGCAGGGTGGGCTCGACGCTCGTGAACGACGCGGTGATCGAGCCGGTGCCGCCGGTCGTGTCGGCGTCTGCGTCGGAGGCCGTCTCGATGACGAGCGGCCCGACGTTCGTATCCAGGGTGAACCGCCCGACGCCACGCCGTTCCGCGAGGGCGACCGCGGTCGCGATGGTCGCGTGACCGCAGAACGGCACCTCGGCACCGGGGGAGAAGTAGCGCATCCGCACGTGCCGGTCGTCACCGTCGACACCGGGATCGACGACGAAGGCCGTCTCCGGGTAGGCGACCTCGGTGGCGATCGCCTGCATCTCGGCCTCGGTGAGCGTCGAGGCGTCGAGCACGACCCCCGCGGGATTGCCGCCGCCGGCCTCGGCGGCGAAGGCCGTGAGGCGGAGGATCTCGGGCGGTCCGGCGTTCGACATCCGTCGATGCTACCGCTCCTCGCCAAGCCCCGCCCGGAACCGACGCCATTGTGATGAGTTTAAGCAGTAATTTATGAAAGTCCTTGACGGCACCCCGCCCCTACCGCGATCCTGGGGTCGCCGCCCTCCGACGACGCAGGGCGGAAAGGAGATGGACATGACATCGCACACCCGGAGGACGCGCATCGCACTGGGCGCCGCGCTCGTCCTCGGCCTCGTCGGCTCCGCCGTCGCGCAACCGGTGGACGCCGAGGCGTTCCCCGCGAAGAACAAGTCCACGGTGATCCAGTACCTCAAGACGATCGCCGGGACGAACATCGTGTCGGGCCAGCACAACAAGGAACCGGCGAGCCTGCCGGGTCAGTACACCCAGCAGGTGAAGGACATCACCGGGCAGTATCCCGGGCTCTGGGGCGGTGACCTCATGTTCCGCGGGCAGGACGCCGCGAACCGACAGCGGGTGATCGACCAGGCGAAGACGGAGTGGGCGAACGGCTCGCTCGTCGCCCTCACCTGGCACGCCTGCTCACCGACCGGACCCTCCACCTGCGAGTTCGACGGCGGGGTGAAGACCCAGATCTCGAACGCCCAGTTCACGCAGATCGTGACGGGAGGCACCGCGCTCAACACGACCTGGCGGCAGCGGATGGCCGAGGTGGTGCCGTACCTGCGGCAGCTCAAGGACGCCGGGATCCCCGTCCTGTTCCGTCCGTTCCACGAGATGAACGAGACCTGGAACTGGTGGGGTGGCCGGTCCGGGGCGAACGGTGGCGCGAAGATCTTCCAGCAGATGCGCGACTACTTCGACGCCCAGGGCCTCGACAACCTCATCTGGGTCTGGAACGTCCAGGACAACCCGCAGGGAGGGTGGTCGGGCTACTACCCCGGGAACTCCTACGTCGACGTCGTCTCGCTCGACGTCTGGTACAAGAACTACCCGAGCACCGCCGACTACCAGCAGCTGCAGTCGATCGCCGGGACGAAGCCGATCGCCATCGCGGAGATGGGCAAGGTGCCCGACGCCAACCTCCTGCAGTCCCAGACGCGCTGGTCGTACTTCATGATCTGGTCCGAGCAGCTGCGCGGCAACAACTCGAACACCGAGATCCAGAACACCTACTTCCACCCGAGGGTGCTCAACCAGGGTGAGGTGGTGCTGCCCTAGTCGTCGACCGCGGCGACCTCGACGATCCACGCCCGTTCGGGCGGGGTCGCCGGGGTCTGCAGGCCGGCGTGGCGGAGGGTCGCCCCGGACATCACCACGCCGGTCCAACCGGCGTGCGGACCGTCCACCCCGTCCGGTTCACCGAACCAGGCGGGGACGGTGCGCCCTCTCGAGGGCTCGCCGATGCGCAGCGGCCGGACCCGGTAGCGACGCTCCGGGTCCAGGCCGCGAAGCGTGAACCGCCCGATCCTCGCGACATCGGAACGCCCGAGGAATGCGAGGCAGAACAACGCCTCCGACCGGTCCGCGGCCACCACCCCCGTGATCTGGAGCGCGTCGTCGACCACGTCCTCACGGACGAGCCGCCCCGTGTGCAGCAGGGCCCTGGTCGAGCGGTAGAGCGCGAACCAGTCGGCCAACTCCGCGAGTTCCGCCGGGGAGGCCTGCCGCAGATCCCACTCGACCCCGAGATGACCGAACAGCGCCGTCGCGGCCCGGAACGACAGCTCGTGCGATCTGCCCGTCGTGTGCGACCGACCGGACGCGATGTGCGCACCGAGGCGCTCGAGCGGGACCAGCTGGGCGGTCCAACGGTTGATCTGCTGCCGTTCGAGCGGGTCGCTGCAGTCGGAGGCCCAGACCCGGTGGGTGCGTTCGAGGACGCCGAGGTCGACGCGCGAGCCGCCCGAGGAGCAGGACTCGATCTCCAGCTCAGGGAACCGCCGCGTGAGTTCGTCCATCAATCGGTAGACGGCCGTCGTCTGACGGTGCACACCGGCCCCGCCGTCGGGTGCGGACCCGGCGTCGACCAGGTCGCGGTTCTGATCCCACTTCACGTACGCGATGTCGACCTCGGTGAGGATCGAGGTCATCCGTTCCAGGACGTACGCGAAGGCTTCCGGACGGCCGAGGTCGAGGACCTGCTGGTTCCTCGCCGGGATCGGCAGTCGACCGCCCGTCTGCATGATCCAGTCCGGGTGTTCGCGGGCGAGGTCGGAGTCGAGGTTCACCATCTCCGGTTCGAACCACAGACCGAACTCCATCCCGAGCGCGCGGACCCGATCGACGAGCGGTCGCAGTCCGTCCGGCCACACCTCCTCGTCGACGTACCAGTCACCGAGACCGGCTCGGTCGTGCCGCCGACCCCGGAACCAGCCGTCGTCGAGGACGAAGCGTTCGATCCCGAGCGACGCGGCGACCTCCGCCAGCTCCACGAGGGCGTCGATGTCGTGATCGAAGTAGACCGCCTCCCACACGTTGAGCGTGAGCGGCCGGTCGCGGACCGGATGACTCCGCCCGTCACGCAGGTGCTCGTGGAACAGTGCGGCCTGCTCATCGAGCCCGTCACCGTAGGCCCCGTACACCCACGGGCTCGTGTACGCCTCGCCGGGGCCGAGGCGGACCTCGTCCGGCAGGAGCAGCTCGCCACCGCCGACCACCTGGTCGCCGGTCGAGAGCCGTTCCGCGAGGTGTCGCTGATCGCCGCTCCACCCCACGTGCACGCCCCACACCTCACCGGCGGCGAAACCGAAGCCCGGGACGCCGACGTTCAGCACGAGCGGGGTGTCTGGGCCGGTCCGTCCGCGGCGGTCCTCGCGGACCCAGGCGCCCACGCGGAGTGGACCGCGCTGCGGCGTCCGCTCCTTGCCCCACCGGCCCGCGAGGTCGAGGACCTCGCGGGCGCGGGCCGGGATCGGCAGGGCGAGATGCAGGTCGTCGAGTCGGTAGACGCCGTCGGCGGTGTTGCGGAGCGTCGCTCTGACGCGCAGCAGGCCGGCCTCGCTCAGCTCGAACTCGACCCGGACGGCCAGCCCCGCCTCGGCGTCCTCTCCGTCGACGGTGACCGTGCGCGAGGTGACCAGCGCCGGCCTCATCGTGAACAGCGGCGACCAGTCGCGGCCGTCCCGGCTGCCGGTGATGCCCGGCCGGCCGAGCCAGGCCTCGCTCTGTTCCGGAAGCACCGCGAGGCGGGTCGGTCGATCGGGTGCGTTCTCCGTGACGAACCGCTCCGCACCGCGCACGACATCGGCGAGCTCCCGATCGTCGAGCGGACCGAGGTCGGCTCCCCAGTGCGCGATCGACGGAAGGTGACCGTCGCGCAGGTCGATAACGACGCTCACGGCGCGCGATCGCAGGTGGACGACGGGCTGTCGGGTGTCGATGGACATGGGGTCCTTTCGGATGGGTGCGGTGGTCAGTCCGCGGACGGGCGTGCGAGCTGGCCGTCCCAGGGGACGAAGGTGGCGAGGTCGACGTCGTGCACGGTTCCGTCGGTCCACCGTGCGACCAGCCGGGTCCCGGTCACGTCCACCGCGACCGGGAGGTCGGGTGTCTCGCCGTCGTCGAAGCGGAGGGTGTGGAGTGCGGCCAGGACGGTGTGCCCCGGAGTGCTGGCGGCGCACAGCGCCGGGACCGCCGAGTGGGGACCGAACGCGTTGGCGTCGCGGTAGGCGACGGCCTCCGCGCGGTCCCAGCCGTGCAGCCCGACGATGGTCGCTGCGAGCCCGTCACGACCGACCACCGTGGCCCGCGGCGCGGCCCCGGCGGGATCGACCACGGTGCGCAGTACCGCGTCGTCGGCGACGGCCGCACCGCCCTCGCGGACGGCCCACGCGCGAGTCGACTCGACGAGGTGCGCGCGGAGCTCCTGATCGCCGTGGACGATGCTGACCGTGGTGACGGCGCAGCCCGGCCACACTCGGCCGTCGAGCTGTGGGAGGTGCACCGAGCCGGAGACCTCGCCGACGGTCCGCATCCCGCGGATCGCGGCGCGGCGACTCGCCCGCCTGTCCTCATCGAGCAGCGCGAGATGGCCGTCGACGTTCTCGTCCCACGCCGCGCCCGTCCCCGGGGCGGTGTGCGAGGAGTACCCGAACTTGGCGTAGTGCGGATCGTCCGCGTCGGCGCGAGCGGGCTCGACGGGGATCTCGCAGTGGTCGCTGCCGTGGTTGGCGAGCGTCACGACACCGTCCCGCTGCGAGCGCAGGATCCACCCGACCGCCGGCAGCACGGTGGTCTCCGGCGGCCCGTCGGTCGGCTGCGGGTGTTCCGGAGCGGTCCACACCGGGTCGTCGCGGTCGATGGCGAGCCCGAGGAACCCGATGCCCGCGAGGTACGGCGAACCGAAGCCGCTGTAGCTCTGCGCGGTGGGCTCCCACGGCCCGTACCAACCGAGACTCAGCGGGCCGTCGACACCGACGCCGTGCCGGACGAACCCTGAGACCACCCCGGAGGCCAGGCGACGCGTCGCGCCGGGGCTCAACGGGTTTACCCCCGAGAGCTCGGCGCACCAGAGCGCGGCGAGGGCGGCCGTCCGATAGCTCAGCGAGCGACCGACGTGCACCATCGACCCGTCGGGTGCGACCATGCGCGCGAAGGAGCCGGTGAAGTCGTGCAGCCGTTCCAGATGCCGTGAGCCGTCGGCCGTGCCCGTGCGGTCGGTCATGCGGTACCAGGCCCAGAGGTAGGGGTGGATCGCCCACGCGTTGTAGTAGTCGATCGCGTGTTCCGGACCGTCGGTGTACCAGCCCTGCTCCAGGTGCCACGACTCCACGCGGGCGACGTTCCTCGTGCCGTTCAGCCCGGTGACGTCCTCGTCGACCGAGCGGAGAAACGCCTCCGCCATCGCCGGGAAGAGCTGCCAGTTGTTGTGCCAGACCTCGAGGCGCGCATGGTGGCGCAGCCAGTCGGCGATCTGCACCTGCTCCTTCCGGGTGAGCCCCGCCCACAGTCGGTCTCGACTGACGTACAGGCCGAACGCGATGTTCGCCGCCTCCACGATCGAGTTGGTGACGCCCGTGCCAGGAGCCCGACACGTCACGCCCAGCGGCCAGGACTCCGGACCGTCCGGGGCCGTACCGGCGAGGAGTGCCCGGCTGTACCAGGTGACGAGGTCCTCGACCCCGTCACCATCGCCGTCTCCGCCGCCGGCGATCCGTGGTGCGGCGAGGAGGAAGGAGCGACCGACCGCCTCCATGCACTCGCGGGCGACACCGTCGCGGGTGACCCGACCTGGCAGCCGAGGAATGCCGCCGAGCGGGCTCTCGAACCGGCGGACCTCCGCCAGCCACCGGTCGGCCGTGGCCTCCCAGTGCGCCCGCGTCCACCCGGTGAAGGGTGCGGCGACGGGGTCCGCGGCCGGTAGACGGAACGGCGGGAGCGGGTCGGGCGTCATCGTGGGGCCTCCATCGGTGCTCCCGGTTCCGGGTACTGTTGCGCGCGGCGCACCCGCAGCGTGTGTGACCCGCTCGTCGCGGTGGCGCGCTGCACGAGCCGGATGCGGAAGACGGCCGACCCCCAGACCTCGTGGAGCTTCGGGTCGTCGATGTCGATCCGGTCCACCGCCACCTCGAACGCGGGGTCGGTGTCCAGGCGGGCGTCGCCGACCAGGATCCCACCGCCCGTGACGATCGGCTCGACGGCGGTGAGGAAGGTGAGCGTCATCCGCATCGGTTCCGAGAACGCCCAGTCGTCCTCGATCAGGACGGTGCCGGCCGAGCGGTCGAGCGACACCGTGCGGTCGAGCGCCGTCAGCCGAGCCTCGGCCGGATAGGCGCCCAGGAGCGACATGGCGAGGACCGCGCGTCCGTCACCGTCGGAGAACCGCGTCCCACTCGCCGCGAACCCCCGGCCATACGGCTGTTCGACACCTGCGGGGAGCGGCACGTTGTGGAAGGCGCTCCGCATGGTCCAGATGCCGTAGCGGGTGTCCGGCATGAAGGTGTCGCGGTGGTACACGCCCACGCCGACGTCGATGAGGACGGGTGCTCCGTCCAACGAGACGATCACGCCGCCGGCGTCGTTGTGGTTGTGACTGACGTCGTTGTGACCGCCCTTCGCGGCGACCGCCCAGCCGTCCACGCGACCGGCGTGCTCGCGGAACACCGCCACCTCCGTTCCCGGTGCGTACCAGGAGGAGGGCATTCCCGGCGTGGCGTCGCCGGCCGTGGTCCACGCCGGGTCGAGCAGCTCCGCGAGTGTGCGGCGGAACAACGGAGCCAACTGCCCCGAGAAGCCGAGCGGATGCGAGCGCCCCATCCAGCGGGCGTGGGCCGCCACCTCGTCGTCGCCCACGCGCTCGCCGAAGCGGGCGAGCAGGTTCCAGGTCGCATTCGTCGGCAGGCTCGCGGACCCGTCCGAGAAGTTGACCTGTGACTCGCCGGAGAGCTGCATCACCATCGGGAAGCGGGCCATCGCGGCCACCGGCGCGACCGCGAACCCGTCGAACGCGCCCTCGGTGACCTCGCCGAGGAGGTCGAGCGCCTCGAACAGCGTCGCCCCCGCCCACCACCAGTAGGTCGCCCCCTCGTCGCAGCTGCCGTCGTCGGCGTAGCCCGCTCGGAACCGGTCCAGGATGACGAGTGCGCGGTCGATCGACGACGCCAGCTCGTCCGGGTCTGTCTCGACCACCGCCGAGCACACGAGGACGTTCGAGACGATCCACGGCGCCCAGTTGTTCGGCGGGCCGTCGAGCCCGTGCCAGAAGTCCACCTCGTTCCGCCACGGGTCCAGCACGCGACGCCGGATCTCCGCGTGCACCCGCGAGCGCAGCCCGGGGAAGGCCAGCTCCAGGCGGTCACCGGCGATCGTGTCCACCGCGGCGAGCATGCCGCCCACGTAGGCGTCGGACAGGTCGAGGATGTCGCGGCCAGGGAGCGGAAGGAACGGGCGCTCGCCGGACTCCGGCAGGGCGTAGTGGGAGGGCAGACACCACGCGGTCAGCTCGCAGAGCCGCCAGACGCGATCGCCGAGCTCGCGGACCCAGGCCTCGTCGTCGGTCGCGCCGAGGGCGAGCGCGGACGAGGCGACCGAACCGAGGAGCGCCTGCTGCGCCGTCTCGTAGGGGGTCCGGTCGCCGTCGGAGCTGTACCGCGCCCAGAGGGACAGCGTGGGCGGGTTGCGGTCGGCCTCGACGCACCAGTGCCGCGCGGCGGCGAGCAACGCCGTCCGGTCCCGCTCCGAGACCCGGCCCCAGGCGGTGCGGTCTCCGACCGGCGGACCTGCGCGCCAGCCCCCGACGCGCAGGGCTCGGCGTGCCCGCGGCGTGAACTGCTCGGCGAAGCTCGTGGTGGTCGGCGCGCTGGTGTCTGCTGGGAGGGGCATGGTCTGGCCTCTGCTGCGGTTCGGTGGTCTGCGGTTCAGTGGTGTGCGGTTCGGTGGCCCGCTCACGCCTGGAGCGCGAGCGCGGCGATGGTGATCGGTCGTCGGAAGGCACCGGTCCTGACGAGGTGCAGGACCTCGTCCACGGTGTTGGTGGCGAGCCGGCCGAGTTCGTTCCCGGCCGAGCCGGCGATGTGGGGCGTGATGACCGTGTTCGGCGTCGACCACAGCCGTGAGGTCGACGGCAGGATCTCGGGGGAGGTCACGTCGAGGATCGCGACGAGGTCGCCGCGTTCGAGACGATCGGCGAGGGCCTCGTGGTCGACGAGGTCGCCACGGGCGGTGTTGATGACGGTGGTGCCGGGACGCATCAGCCGGAGGAGTCCGCGGTCGACGAGGTGCCGAGTCGAGGGCAGCGCCGGCGCGTGGAGGGTGACGATGTCGCTGCGTGCGGCCAGCTCCTCGAGGGGCACGCAGGGTACGCCGATGGCGAGCTGCTGCTCGTGGTCGAGCGTCGGGTCGGCGACGAGCACCCGTACGTCGAGGGAGGCGAGCCGTTCGATGACGAGCCGACCGATGCGCGAGGCGCCCACGACCCCCACGGTGATGCCGTGGCTGCCGACGGTCGGCCAGGCCCGCTCGGTGTCGACGGGGGCGTTCGAGGACCGCAGCGTCTCCGCCGCCCAGAACGTCCGCTTGGCGGCGAGCACGATCATCGCGACGGTGAACTCGGCCACCGGTACCGCGTTGGCCGCTGCGCTCGACGTCAGCGACACGTGACGGTCGAGCAGGGCGTCCGTGACGATGCCGCGGACGCTGCCGGCCGAGTGGGCCACCGCGCGCAGGGACGGGAGCATCCGCAGGAGCGGCTCGTCCAGCGCCGGGGACCCCCAGCCGGTCACGAGCACCTCGGCCTCGGCCAACAGCGCGCGGTCGTCGACGCGCTCCGGACGGAGCGGGCGGTCGGACAGGAGATGGAGGCGCGACTCGGACCGCAGGCGTGCGAGGTCGAGCTCGGAGAACACCCGCTCGAAGGTGCCCTCCGGCATGAGGAAGCCGACCGTGCCTCGGAGGGCGCTCTCGCTCTGCAGCATCGTCGCCTCCTGGTCGTCTCGACAGCAGGCTCAATCCCAGTGCGCGACGCCGGAGCCTGTCAAGCACTCGCGTTCAAACGAACAGCAAATGAACAACCCGTACCTCACCGAGGCGGTGCCGTCGACTCCCGGAGGCTGAGGCTCGGCCGCAGGCTCGTGTGGCGCGCGGCGAACCCCGTCTGGGCTGCGGCCGAGATGCGTTCGAAGCACATCGTGGCCGCGAACCTGCCGATGTCGCGTTTGGGCGGTGCGACGGCCGTGAGCGGCACCCTGGCCAGGCCGGCGACCTCGTCGTCGTAGGCCACGATCGACAGGTCTCCGGGGATGGACAGGCCGAGGTCGAGCGCGGCATCCGCGAACTCGACGGCGTAGTGGTCCGAGTGCAGGAACACCGCCGTCGTCCCGGACGCCACGCACGCCTCCAGGTATCGCCGCGTCTGCTCGCCGACGCCCTGCTGGTCGTCGATGATGGCCGTGCTGGCGTCCTCGCGCAGTCCGAGCTGGCGCACGGCCCGCTCGAAGCCGAGACGCAGCGAGGGCGTCGTGGGGGTGTCGAAGGCGGCCATCCCGATGCGTTCGTGGCCGAGTCCGGCCAGGTGACGCAGGGCCATGACCGCCCCGGCGGCGTGGTCGGTGCGCACGAACTCCAGGCCGTCGCCGATCGCGGACTCGGCGACGGAGCGCTCGACGAGGACGACCGGCACCGGCGACCGCTCCAGCAGCTCGAGCGTCGGGTGGGCGTCGAGGATCGACGTCGTCACGAGCAGGCCGTCCACCCCGCCGACGAGGAGGCGCTCGATCTGATCACGCTCGCGGTCGGGGTCGTAGCGGGAGACGCCGAGGACGATCCGTCCACCGAGCGACTGGGCGCGCTCGACCGCACCGGCGACGATCGTCGGGAAGTAATAGCTCGGGTCGGGGACGACGAACCCGAAGGTGAACAGGGTGTCGGCCGCCCCTGGAGCCGGGGCCGGCCGGGCACCGGGCCGGTGGGGCATCCCGGTCGTCGGCTGCGTGTCGACGGACACCGCGCCACCGTGCACGCGGCGGAGCCGACCTTGTTCACCGAGCTCGCGGAGGTCGCGCCGGACGGTCATCGTCGAGATGCCCATCCGTTCGGCGAAGTCCGCTGCCGAGAGACTGCCGTGGATGCGCAGCTCGGCGAGGATGCGCTCGTGTCGTTGCGACAGCTCCATGATGAACTCCGATGTTCGATTCCTGTTCGAATGATTGAATGATGTTGACTTTACACAGCGGCCCCGCGAATGATGTCCAACGTTCGAGAGAACGGCGCGGAGGCCCGAGACCTGGCATCCGCCGTGAGCAAGGGAGCTGCTGTGAGCGCGACGACGACCGATCGGCCGGAGACCATCCGACCACCGATCGCCCCCGCCGGGTCCGGTGATCGGCCGAGGAGACGCCGCGTGCCGTTCCGGATGCAGTTCCGTCGCGACGCACCGTTGCTCGTCATGGTGACCCCGGCGGTCGTGCTGCTGTTGCTGTTCGTGTACATCCCGCTGCTCGGGAACGTCATCGCGTTCATGGACTACCAGCCCTACATCCCGATCCCGGACAGCCCGTGGGTGGGCTTCGCCAACTTCACGGCGCTGTTCACCGACCAGGCGTTCTGGAACGCGGTCTCCAACACCCTCCAGATCACCTTCATCCAACTGGTGCTGTTCTTCCCCGTGCCGATCGCGCTGGCCATCTTCATCCACTCGCTGACCTGGCCCTGGCTCCGCTCCATCGTGCAGTCGGTGCTGTACCTGCCGCACTTCCTGTCCTGGGTCATCGTCGTCGGCTTCTTCCAGCAGAGCCTCGGCTCCGGTGGTGTCCTCAACACCTGGCTCCGGCAGCTGGACCTCGGCACCGTCTCGGTGATGTCGGATCCGGCGACGTTCAAGCTGCTGCTCTCCTCACAGGTGATCTGGAAGGACGCGGGCTGGGGCACGATCATCTTCCTCGCGGCACTCGCGGCGATCGACGACTCCCTCTACGAGGCCGCCGCCATCGACGGCGCGGGCGCCTGGAGCCGGTTCTGGCACATCACGTTGCCCGGCATCCGACCCATCATCGTGCTCCTGCTCATCCTGCGACTGGGCGAGGCGCTGTCCGTCGGGTTCGAGCAGATCATCCTGCAACGCAACGCCGTCGGGCCGGGGGCCGCCGAAGTGCTCGACACCTACGTCTACTACCACGGCGTCATCGACGGGAACTGGAGCACCGGCATCGCCGCCGGGCTCATCAAGGGCCTCGTCGGTCTCATCCTCATCCTCGTCGCCAACAAAGCGGCGCACATGCTCGGCGAGCAGGGAGTGTATTCCAAATCATGAGCACCATCGTCCGACCGATCTGGGCGGGGAAGCCGAAGCCCGTCGTCCTCGCGCTCAAGGCGCTCGCGATCGTCGTGATCCTCGCCGTCATCCTCTTCCCGTTCCTCATCGTGGTCTCGACCAGCGTCTCGACCGCCGAGGACGTCACGGCCGCCGGCGGCTACGTCGTGTGGCCCAAGTCGTTCACCCTCGACGCCTACCAGCAGATCCTCGCCGGCGGGGTGGTGACCAGGGCGATCCTGGTGACGCTGTTCGTCACCGTCGTCGGCACGCTCATCAGCCTGGTCTGCACGGTCTCGGCGGCATGGGCTCTCAGTCGACGGTCGTTCTTCCAGCGCCCGGTGCTCATGATCGTGCTCGCCACCTTCCTCTTCACGCCGGGCCTCATCCCGTTGTACCTGATGGTCAAGCAGCTCGGACTGCTCGACAACGTCTGGGCGCTCATCCTGCCCGGTGCGTTCAGCGTGTTCAACATGGTGGTCGTCCGCGGCTTCATGATGGGCATCCCGCAGGAGCTCATCGACAGCGCGAAGATCGATGGCGCCGGGGAGTTCCGTATCCTCGGCACGATCGTCCTGCCGCTGTCCCGCGCGGTGATCGCCGTCGTCGCTCTCTTCTACGCGGTCGGGTACTGGAACGCGTTCTTCAACGCCCTCCTCTACATCAACGACACCTCGAAGTGGACGCTGCAGCTCGTCCTCCGGACGTACGTGCTGCAGGGGTCCTCGCTCGTCGGGGGAGCCTCGGACGCCTCCGTGCTGCCGCCCGCCGAGTCCCTGCAGATGGCCGTGGTGCTCATCGCCATCGTCCCGATCCTGATCGCCTACCCGCTCGTGCAACGCCACCTCACGAAGGGCGTGCTGACCGGCGCCGTCAAGGGCTGACCGATCCGCACCCACCGACCCGGCATCGTCGCCGGGATCCGACCAGCGCCCCAGGCGCTCGCCTCACCTCGAAGGAGACCACGATGAACGACACCACCCCAGGCCTGTCCCGCCGCACCTTCCTCACCGCGGCCGGCGTCGGCCTCGCGGTCCTCGGCCTCGGGTCCGCGCTCACCGGCTGCACCCCCGGTGGTGCGACCTCGGGAGCCGCCGGATCCGGAGCCCTCGTCCCGCTGCCCACCTACGTGCCGATCACGAAGGGACCGACCCCCGATCTCGCCGGCTCAGCGACGGTCCAGCCGGTGTACTACTCCGCGCCGAAGGAGTCGGAGCTGTTCACCTCGGTGTCGGGGAAGACGGCGATCAGCGGCACGGTGTCGGGCTTCGTCATCTCGTACAGCCCGCCGGCGCCGGCCTCGAACAGCTACCTCCAGGCGGCCGAGAAGCAACTCGGGTGCAAACTCGACCTCCAGGTGGTCCCCGCCGACTCCTTCGCACCCAAGTTCGCCACGGTCATGGCCGGCGGAAGCGTGCCGGACCTCGTCGAATTCCTCGCGTTCCAGCTGCCACCGTCCTACCCGCAACTGCTCAAAGCGCAGTTCGCCGACCTCTCCGACCACCTCTCGGGCGACAACGTGAAGACGTACCCGAACCTCGCGAACCTGCCCACGCCGTCGTGGGAGGGCTGCCGGATCAACGGCCGGATCTACGGTGTCCCGGTGAACCGGCCACCCTTCGGCAACATGCTCATCTCGCGTCCGGACGTCATCAAGGACCTCACCGGGGCGGAGCCCGCCCCCAAGACGAAGGACGACTTCACCGAGCTGTGCAAGGCGGTCACCGACGCCAAGCGCAACCGCTACGCGATCAGCGGGCAGAGCAATGGCGACAGCGTCGACTGGGGGTACGACTTCATCGGTGCGATGTTCGGGGTCCCGAACGGGTGGGAGCTGAAGGGGTCGAAGCTCGTCCACAAGTGGGAGTCGGACCGGTGGCTCGAGACGCTCTCGTACATCAAGGAGCTGAAGGACGCCGGGTACTACCACCCGGACACCCCGAGCATCTCCGGCTCGCAGGCGAAGACCTACATGGCCAACGGCACCGTCCTCATGCACCAGGACGGCATCTCGGCCATCATCGACCCCGGCGCGCCGGAGGGCGTGGTCTACGACGCGATCCTGCCGTTCGCGGCGGACGGCGGCGACGGCATCGTCTACCAGGGCTCGTCGATGTTCTCGTTCACGGCGATCAAGCAGGCGGACGAGGCGCGGGTGAAGGAGCTGCTGACCCTGCTCAACCACCTCGCGGCCCCCTACGGCAGCACCGAAGGGTTCTTCCTGCAGTACGGCGTCGAGGGCGAGCACCACACCCGGGAGGCGGACGGTCGCGTCGTCCTCACCGAGGCGGGGTCGGCGCAGATCGGCCCGACCTCGCTCAACCGACTCGCGGCGGCACCGCAGATCCTCGCGACGGCCGTGCCGATGGAGGAGCGGTTGCGGCGCTCGCACGAGTGGCAGCAGAAAGCCGCTCCCATGCTCCAGAAGAGTCCGATCACCGGCCTCTACTCGGAGACCGCCGGCAAGACCGCGTCGGCGACGAACAACCTGTCGTCGACGATGAACGAGTACATCCTGGGCCGTACGAGCTTCGACGCCGTGAAGTCGGGGATCGCCTCGTGGAAGCAGTCGACGAACGACAAGGTGCGGGCCGAGTACCAGGAGCAGCTCGAGAAGCTGTCCTGACGGCGGCCGGGCGGGTCGTCGAGACCCGCCCGGACCGACCTCAGGCCGGGGACCCGGTCGACTCGCCCTCGATGAGCTCGCCGTCCACGAAGTGCACCCCCGGGACGTAGGTGCCACCGGCGATCGCATCGGCGAGATAGCCGGCCGCAGCACGGCCGACGTCGTGGAGGAGCGGGTCGATCGTCGTGAGGGTCCGGTCCCGTTGACCCATGAGGCCGGCGAGGTTGTCCATCCCGACCACGGCGATGTCCTCGGGCACCCGGCGACCGGCCTCCCGGAAGACCTCGATGGCGGCGAGTGCGATGGTGTCGTTCGCGCAGAACACCGCGTCGACGTCGTGTCCGGCCTCGATGAGTCGCTGTGCCGCCTGACGCCCCCAGGCCCGGGACCAGTCGCCGTGGAGCCCCGTCCCGCCGACCAGCTCGACCCCGGCCTCGTCCAGCGCGCGGTGCAGTCCCTCCGCCCGGTCGTGGGCGGAGCGGTCGTCGAGCGAGGCACCGATGTGTGCGATGCGACGGCGACCGAGGCCCAGCAGATGTCGTCCCGCGAGCTCGCCGGCCAGGCGGCCGTTGTGCAGGAACGAGGCGTCCCCGGGATCGTCCGAGGCACCGTAGGCGTAGACGACGGGCACCGCGAACCCGTCGGTGACCGAACGCATCTCGGTCCCGCTGCCGTCGCCGATGACGAGGAGGCCGTCGACGTTGCGGGCGCGCAGCTTCCGGACGGTCGCGGCCATGAGGGAGCGGTCGAGACGGGAGTCGGACACGAGAACCGAGAGGTCGCGGGCGCCGAGGGTCGTCGTCGCGGCGGTGAGGACCGGCATCGTGAACGCGCCGGGGGCGTTGAGCGTCAGCACACCGATCGTCGCGCTGCGTCCCTGCGCGAGGAACTGGCCGAGGGCGTTCGGCTGGTAGTCCAGTCGCGCCGCGGCCTCGAGGATGCGCTCGCGCGTGGCGTCCGAGGCCTTGCCCTGACCACGCAACACCTTCGATGCGGTCGAGACGGAGACCCCGGCGATGGCGGCCACATCCTGCAGGGAAATCGCTTTTCTAGACATCGCGGATCGATTGTACCGGGCGGCGATCCCGAGGCTCATCCGAGGCGGTCGACGTCGAGCTCGAACCGGGTCGAGCGCTCCTCGCCGACCGCGAGGCGCACCGAACCGACGCCGTCGGCCGGATTGCCGTACGGGTCGGATGCCGGTTCCAAACCGACGGCATCACCGGCACCCCACCAGGGGAACGCGCGCTCGCCGCGACGCTCCTGCCAGACGAACACCCGGGGATGGACGGTGACGTCGAAACCGAGTCGCAGCCCGACGCCGCTGGAACGTGACCGGAGTTCGACCGTCCCGGTCGTGACCGGCAGGTCCGCGAACGCAGAGCCCGGTGCCGACACGAGACCGACCGCGCCGCCGTCGACGAGGAGCTCCGCGTCGTCAAACAGCTCGCCCGCGAACGCGGGGTGTTCGACCCACATCAGGCGGGTCGCGTCCATCCCGACGTTGCGCAGCACGGTGTCGACCGTGACCCGGCCCTCGGTCACTGACACCGTCCTGACGACCCGGACGGGCACGGTGCGCAGCAGCACTTCGGCGACCACCGTGTCACCGTCCTGCCGCAGTGACCAGGTCCGCCAGGCGGCCTCACCGTGGAACGGCTGCTCGACGGGAGCCCGCGGATCGGGATCGCCCGCCGACGGCAGCAGCACGTGCCAGCCACCGGCGTAATCACGGTGCCAGAGGGCGCTCGAGGAGGACATGCCCCACTCGGATCCTCCGGCGTCTGCCCATGGCGTCCGGTACAGCAGCTCCAGACCGGGCTCCTCGAGCAGGATCGAGTCGATCCGCGCGCCGAGGGCGACGACCCGGACCCGGAGGCCGTGGGTTCGGATCGTCACCGACGCGGGCTCGGTGGGGGACGTCACGCCGCGGCCGTCCCGTGCTCGACGCGGATCACGAACAACGCGTCGCCCGGGAACTCGGGCTGCTCGAGGCGGATACGCCCGGTGCCGTCCTCGCCAGCGACCGCGGTCCATTCCGCGGCGTCCTGCCGGCGCTCGTCGAGGTCGTAGACGGTGACCGACGCCACCGAAGCGGGATCGAGTCGACACGTCAGCGCGAACGCCGACGGCGCGTACACGGCGACGAGGTGCTCGTCCACCCGACCAGCCACGGCGCCCGAGGGTTCGGACTCGAGGAGCGCGCGGTCCTCGCGGAGTTCTGACAGCCCCTCGGCCTCGACGACCCGTCGGAGGAAGCCGACGTCGTCCGCTCCCGGGAAGCCGAGTGCGACGGCGGCGGGGAACGGGACGCCGTGGACCGCCTCGGCCGTGAACGTGCTCCCGCGACGATGCCATGACCACACCCCGTGCGCGCCGTAGCCGAGTCCGGCCGCAGCACCTGCCACGACGCCCGTCCAGCTCGCCTGCCGCACGTCCGCGCGCGAGTGCCTCGCGCGGCCGGCGAATCGACCGAGCCCTTCGTAACAGGGTTCCAGATCGATGATCGGCCGCGTGACCGCGAGGCCGTCCACGTATCGGGTGAGGGTCTGCGGCAGCGTGTCCCAGTCCTCGTTGTGCCCGGACTGCAGGCCGTGCAGGTCGAGCAGCGGACCGTTCGCGAGGTCTTCCGGCATGCGCGCGGTCGGGGTGCTGTGCCAAGTGACGAGCGCCTCCGGTGCCAGTCGGCGCACCTCGGACGCGGCGAGGCTGTAGCGGGCGATGGCCTCATCGGCATCGAGGTCGTCGTCGCCCGACACGATCCAGATCGGTTCGAACCGTGCGAACCGCTCGACCGAATCGCGCACGTGGTCGAGTGTCTGCTGTTCGTCGAGCACCAGCTGGGGCGTGAGGCCCGCTCCCCATGTCGCCGGGACGAAGTTGTTCCACAACAGGACCAGCATCGGCGTGAAGCCGTGCTCGACCGCCTGCTCGAGGAGCCGGACCGCGCGCGGCCAGTAGCCGGGATCGCCCGCGGACAGGTCCAGACGCCCGTCGACGACGGCGTAGGGCGAACGGCCACCCTCGGACCGGTCGTGCTCGATCGGCAACACGCTGATGAGCAGGGCGGTGAAGCCCTGCCGACGCCGCAGGACGAGGTAGTCGGACCACTCCTCGTCCGTCGGACCGCTGAACGCGGCCCAGACGGTGTCTGCGAGGAGGAACGACGGCAGGCCGTCGCGCAGCAGGGCGCGACGGGAGGGGGAGACGGACCAACGGGGCATGGGGTGCGCTTTCGGAGGGTGACGGGCAGGCGGAGGAGGACGGGGCGTGGGCGGTCAGGGGGCGATGAGCCCGCCGTCCGGGGCGCGCACACCGGCCGCCCAGGCGTCGTGGCCGGAGACGCCCGCGGGATACCTGGCGGCTTCGCGCTCGTCCAGGTCCACGCCCCAGCCAGGTGCGTCGCTCGGGGTGAGCCAGCCGTCGACGATGTCGAGCATGCCCGGGAACACCTCGTGACAGGCCTCGGAATACCGGTGGCCCTCCTGGACGCCGAAGGCGGGGCTCGAGACGTCGAGGGCTACTGCGGCCGCCACGGCGAACGGCGACGCATCACCGGGGGAGTGCCAGGCGGTCCGGATGCCCTCGACGTCCGCGAGCGTGGCCAGTCGCCGACCGGCGCTGAGGCCGCCGATGTCGGAGAGGTGACAGCGGATGAAGTCGACGGAGTGGGTGCGGACGAGGCGAGCCGCGTCGGTGAACGACGTCGCCAGCTCGCCGACCGCGAGGGGCACGGGCGATGCGGCGGCCACCTCGGGCAGTCGGTCCCAGTGCTCCGGCGCCAGGACGTCCTCCACGAAGAACGGGCGGTACGGTTCCAGCGCACGGGTGAGGGCGATCGCCTGGCGCGGCGTCAGCCGGGAGTGCACGTCGTGCAGGAGTTCGACCTCGTCGCCCAGGAGCTCCCGCATGCGCTGGAAGAGGCGCGGGGTCCGCCGGAGGTACTCCTCCACGCGCCACCCCTGCGGGTGCTTCGCCCAGGTGTAGGGGTCGGCGGCCGGCGGTGCTCCGTAGTGGCCGATCCCGGCCTGGCCCGTCTGCACCCGGATGTGCCGGAGGCCCTCGTCCCGCAGCTGTTCGGCGTGGGCCGCCGTGGCCTCGGGGTCGGCACCCTCAGCGTGCAGGTACACATCGGCCGCAGCCCGGACCCTGCCACCGAGGAGCTCGTACACGGGCGTCCCGGCCCGCTTGCCGGCGATGTCCCACAGGGCCATGTCGATCCCCGAGAGTGCGTTGTTGCCGACGGGCCCTTCGCGCCAGTACGCGGAGAAGCGGATCAACCGCCCGAGGTCCTCGATGTCTCCGGGGTACCGCCCGACGAGGAGCGGCCGGAGGTGGTCGAGGTAGGCGACGACGGCACGCCAACGCTGGGTGAAGGTCGCACAGCCGAGACCGTACAGCCCGTCGTCGCTCGTGAGCACCTTCACCACGACGAGCGGGATGCCCTCGGGAGCGGTGACCACCGCGCGGACGTCGGTGATGCGCACGTCGTCCCGCGGGATCCACGGCTGGGCGAAGGTGGTCGGGGCGGCATCGGTCATCGGAGGTTCCTCACCGGGGTCTCGGGGTCGGGCTGCGCGACGGCGGTCCCGTCGTGCAGGGATTCGGTCGGGTGGAAGCCGAGGGCCCGCTCCGCGGTCGTCGTGTCGATCAGGGCTGCGGTGTCGGACACCGGCCGGATGATCGGGACACCGGGCGTGTAGCGATCGGCCAGCAGAAGCGTCTCGCCGCCGAGCAGCGTGTCCGCGGCGCTCAGGCCGGCGACGAGCACGCCCTCGGTCGACACCTCGAGGCCGCGCAGCACCGCGCGGGTGGCGTCACCCATCGTGAGGTAGGCCCAGCCCTCGCGCGCCATGGCCGCGGGGTCGCGCGCGACCTCCTCGGCGACGTCGCGCAGGACGGACGGCCATTTCACGAGCGGGAAGCGCAGGGCGACCACGTCGATGCCGTGGCGGCGGTGGGCGTATGCGGCGGTCTGCTCGTCGACCGACTTGGAGAGCGAGTACGCGTCGGCGATGTCCGCGGGGGTGTGCTCGTCCAGCGGGAAGGACGGCGGCCACGTCCCGTGCGGGTTGTTGGGGTACCCGAGCGCGTTGATGCTGCTGGCGATGACCGCTCGCCGCACGCCGCGTCGACCGGCCTGGTCGAGCACGTTGAACGTGGAGTCGGTGTTCACCCGGAACACCTCGTACGGCGTCCCGAGCGAGGGGTGCGGGATGGCGGCGAAGTGGGCGACCGCGTCGACGCCGTCCAGTGCGGCGGCGACGTCGGCCACCGAGGTCGTGTCGCCGACGAACAGCCGGTCGGCGGGGTGTTCCGCGCCGAAGGCGAGCGACAGCGCGGAGACCTCGTAGCCTGCGCGGACCAGCGCGTGGCTGACGGCGCGGCCGATCTCGCCGTCGGCGCCGGTGACCAGGACGCGAGTCATCCCTTCACCCCGCCGGCCATGCTCGCACCGCGGAGGAACTGTCGCTGGAAGACCAGGAACAGCGCCACCGGGATGATGAGCGACAGGAACAGTGCCGCCATCTGGACGCTGAGTTCCGTCTGGGCCGCGAGTCGCGGCAGTGCCACCGACACCGGTTGGAGGTCGGGGTCCGGCAGCACGAGGAGCGGCCACAGGTAGTCCTTCCACGAGGCGACCACGGCGAGCAGTCCGACGACGCCCAGGATCGGACGGGACAGCGGCAGCACGATGCTCCACAGGATCCGCAGCGCGCCGGCTCCGTCGATCCGAGCCGCGTCGTAGAGGTCCGCGGGGATCGATTCGAGGAAGCGGGCGATGATCAGGACGTTGAACGCCGTGGCCGCAGCCGGCAGCCAGACCGCCCACGGCGTGTTCAGCAAGGAGATGCCGACGACCGGCAGCTCGCGGACCGTGAGGTACAGCGGAACGAGCGCGACGATGCCCGGGACGAACAGCGTGGCGAGGATGGCTGCCGAGAACAAGCGGCCCCATCGGGGCCGGAGTACCGTGATCACGAAGGCGGCGCTGGTGGAGACCACGAGGGTCGCGACGGTCGCTCCGAGGGCGAGCACCGCGGTGTTCCAGAGGTAGTGGCCGATCCGCCCGCGTTCCCAGGCGATGCCGATGTTCTCCCACTGCACGACGCCGCTGCTGAAGAACGCGAACGGCTCTCGGATGAGGTCCTGGGTCGGCGACACGGCGGCGAGCGCGAGCCACACGAGCGGGCCGAGTCCCGCGACGACGAGGCCGAGGAGGACGACGACCTGTCCCAGGAGCAGTGAGACGCGGACGACGGGTCGACGGCGGTCGGTGTCGGAGATGTTCGACCGTCCGACGGCGTCGCGCTCGGGTCGGTCGGCGCGCTTGGCGCTGCGGGCTAGTGCGGGCGCACTCATGAGGCACTCCAACGGCGGGTGAGACGGGCGTAGACGAGGGCGAAGACCGCGAGGACGGCTGCGAGCAGGACGCTCAGGGCGGTCGCTGCGCCGTAGTCCACGCGTACGAAGGCGTAGTCGTAGATGGTCATCAGCAGGGTCCTGGTGGCACCGAGTGGTCCGCCGCCGGTGAAGAGGAAGGGCTCGGTGAAGATCTGCATCGTGCCGATCACCTGGAGGAGCAGCATCGTGCCGATGATGCCGCGCATCTGCGGCAGGGCGACGTGCCAGACGCGACGCCAGATGCCCGCGCCGTCGAGTTCGGCCGCCTCGTACAGTTCGGCCGGGATGCTCGAGAGGGCGGCGATGTAGATGATGACGGCGGTCCCGGCGCCGGCCCAGGTGGTCTCCAGGACGATCGACGGCATCGCGAGGGTCGGTGCGGTGAGCCATGGTACCGGCCCGATGCCGACGACGCCGAGGACCGCGTTGAAGACGCCGTCCTCGCTCGGTTCGTAGAAGAACTTCCAGAGCAGGATGGCGACGACCGGCGGCACCATGACGGGGAGGTAGGCCAGGGCGCTGAAGTACCAACGGTGGCCGCGCAACTCGGAGATGAACACGGCCAGGGCCAGCGGGACCGGGAAGCCGAAGAGGATCGCGAGACCGGTGTAGAGGAGGGTGTTGAGGGTCGCCTGCGGCAGGTTCGGATCGCTCAGCACGTAGCTGAAGTTCTCCATCCCGACCCAGGTGGACGTCTGCCCGGGCGTGATGTTCTGGACGCTCATCACGAGCGAGGAGAGGATCGGACCCCACGAGAAGTACAGGTAGACGAGGATCGCCGGCAGCGCGATGCCGAGGGCGACGAGACCTGGACGGGCGCGTCGCCATCGTCGTGTCGCCGCGGGCGTGCGCGTGGCCGATGACGGACCCGGCTGCGGTCGCTTGATGGTCTGGAACATGGGGTCCTCCTGGGACCGGGGCGGGCGCGTGGCCCGCCCCGGAGGGTCGTCAGCGCGTCAGTCGGCCCTGGACGTCGGTGCTCGCCTGCGAGAGCAGGCTGTCGATGTCTGCGTTCCGGTCCGTCAGCACGGTCTGGATGACGGTGTCGAGCGCGCCGTAGACCTCTTGCGCGTTGTTGACGGGCTCGGCGACGACCGGGATCTCCGCCGAGGCGTCGAGGTAGGGCGTGAAGTTGGCCGACGGCACGTTGATGTAGTCGGCGATCCAGTCGAAGTAGGTGTCGTACGCGTCCTCGTTCACCACCGCGAGGCCGGGGAGGCCGGTGACGGACCCTGCCTCGTTCGAGGCTTTGGCGTCGGCGACGGCGGTGTCCTGGTCGAAGTAGCGCTGCAGATAGAGGAAGCTGATCCACTTCACCGCGGCGGTACGCTCGGCGTCGGTCGCGTTCGGGTTGACGATCTGGACACTGCCGCCGGAGAGGGTGCCGTTCGACCCGCCGTCCTGCGGCATCCCACCGATGCCGAAGTCCTCGGCCGGGAGCTTGAGGTTCTGCACGACGCCGTAGTAGCGGTCGCTGGCACCGATCATCATGCCGATCTTGCCCGCGGCGAAGTCCTGGCCCTGCGAGTCGGCGTCGTACAGGGTGTTCGCGGGCAGGGTGCCGTCCTCGAACTGCATGGTCTGCAGGAGGGCGAGCGCATCGGCCGAGGGCGTGTCGTCGAAGGTGGCCTTCGTGCCGTCCGCGTTCTCGACGGTCCCGCCGAAGGAGTAGGTCATCCCGGTGAACTGCCACCCGCCCGTGTTGGCGGTGGTGAGGACCGAGAAGCCGGCGGCGCCGGTCTTCGCGGTGATCTGCTGCGCGGCCGTGCGGACCTCGTCCCAGGTGGTCGGCGGTGCGTCGGGGTCGAGTCCGGCCGCGGTGAACAGGGCGCGGTTGTACACGAGGCCGAAGGAGTAGGCGTTCGTGGGGACGCCGTAGGCCTTGCCGTCGGCATCGGAGGCGAGTTTCAGGATCGCCGGGTTCAGCGAGTCGAGCAGGCCCTCGGACTTCAGGGTGTCGGTGAGGTCGGCAGCCTGGCCGCGCTTGATGAGCCCCTGGGGTTCGGTGAGGGGGACACTCAGGACGTCCGGGAGGCTGCCGCCGGCCGCGAGGGCCTGGAAGGTCGTCGGGTCGTAAGCGGTCTCGACCGCCTTCACGTCGATGTCGGGGTTGGCCTCCTCGAACGCCGAGACGCGTTCGTCGAAGTACTTGCGATCCTCGGGGCGGTCCGCCGACGGGCGGTCGCCGACCTCGATGGTGGTCTTGCCGTCGGCCGATTCCGACGATTGCGGCGAACAGCCCGCCGCTGCGACGGCGATGCCGCCGATCACCAGCACAGCCGCTGCTGCGCGGATGCGTCCAGTCATGTGAACTCCTTCGTTCGATGCTCGGGTGAGAGGAAAAGCGATTGCTCTACGGATGTCTAGCAGGTTCGGCGGTGGTTCGTCAAAGCGGACTTTCACGACGAGTGTGCTCAATAGCTGCTGCGAAGAGGTGCTTGACAGTGGGCCCGATGGTTCGGCAGGCTTCGTCAGGAAAACCGCTTTCCCCGTCGGACGGGGCACGCTCAACGAGGAGACAGTGATGACCGAACGAACACGACGCCCGTCGCACCCGCGGCGGCTCGCGGCAGCAACGCTGGGGGTCCTCCTCGCGGTCGGCGCCCTGGCGCAACCGACCGCGGCGGTGGCGCAGGAGACGACGATCCCCGTCGAGGATCTCGTGGGCTGGTCGGGTGTCGCGTTCGACGGGACGTCGGTCGCGCCGAGTGCTCCGCGCATCGCCGCCGACGGCCACACGGGTGCGGGCGCCGTCGAGGTCCTCCTGGACACCGGAGCGCGCACGGTGGACGGCTGGGAGATGGCCGTCCGGTCCCTGGACGACGCCCCGCTGGATTCGGTGTCGTTCTGGGTCCGCGCGGAGAACGTGACCACCGTCGGTGTCCAGCTCGTGGACGCGACCGGGCAGACGCACCAGAGCTTCCTCCCGGTCCCCGCGTCCGACGGGTGGCAGGAGCTCACCCTGCAATCGCCCGTGACCGACCCGAGTCACAGCGCCTGGGGCGGCGCTGGTGACGGGATCTGGCACGGCCCGGCGCGGCAGGTCGGCTTCGTCGTCAACGGGTGGGCTCGGGCGGACACAGCCCAGCCGTCCGCCCGCCTGCTCGTCGACGACCTCACCGTCCGGGCCGCGGACGCCCCCTCCGGGTTCGCCCTGACCCCGGGGACGCTCGGCAACCTGTTCACCGCGGGCGATCCGCTCGCCTTCCCCTACACGACCGGTGCCGACACGGTGCGCTGGACCGTCACGGACGGGGACGGACGCGTGGTCGACGAAGGCGAGGAGGACGCCGACGGTGCGCTGGACCTCACCGCACCCGGTCGCGGATGGTTCTCGCTGTCCGTCGAAGGCCTCGCCGCCGGCGAGTCGGTGGGTTCCGCCACCACGACGTTCGCGGTCCTCGCCGAGACCGACGTCGCCGCCACGGCGACCGGGCGGTACGGTGCAGCCACCCACTATGGCCAGGGCTGGGACCCGGCCTCGATGGGCGCCCTCGCGGTCGGCGGTGTCGCGCAGTTCCGCGACGAGGTGTACTGGAGCGAGGTCGAGACGACCCCAGGCGTCTACGACTGGTCGCGCCCGCGAGCCGAGTTCCTCGATGCTGCACGCGATTCCGGCGTCAAACCGCTCCTCCTCGCCGGCTACGGCAACCCGCTCTACGACGGTGGCAACGGACCGGTGAGTGACGAAGCCGTGTCCGCGTACGCCGCGTACGCGACGGCGATGGCCGACGAGTTCGGCGACATGTCGACGGGCCTCGAGATCTGGAACGAGTGGGACCTCGGGCTCGGTGGCAACACCAACGTCGCCCCGGAGCACTACGTCGACCTCCTCGCCGCGGCGTCCCCCGCCGTGAAGGCGGTCGCCCCCGAGCTGCCGGTCATCGGTCCCGCGGTCGCGAACCTCAACACCGACTGGCTCGAGCAGACGTTCCGTCTCGGAGCGCTGCAATACCTGGACGGCATCGTCCTGCACCCCTACAGCTACCCGGTCGGGGCCGAGGCGCTCGACGAGACCCTCAGCCGTGTCGACGCGCTGGTCCGGCAGTACAACGGCGGCGAGTCCATCCCCCTGTGGGTGACCGAGCTCGGCTGGCCGACCGGCACGAACGCCCGAGCCGTCTCCGAGTCGTCGCAGGCGGCCGACATCGCCAAGTCGGCGGTCATCACGGCTATGCACGACGTGCAGCGGACCTTCATCTACGACCTCGTCAACGACGGCGTGGACGCGCAGGAGACCGAGGAGAACTTCGGCCTGCTGCACCACCCGCAGGACCCGCTGGGCGCGTTCACCCCGAAGCCGGCGTTCGTCTCCTACTCCACGGCGGCCGGGCTGCTGCTGGACGCGACGGCCACGGGACGGGACACCTCCGTCGCCGATCTCTGGAACGTCTCCTTCGACACGCCCGACGGGCCACTGCATGCGCTCTGGTCGACCTCGGACCGGGCGGTCACCCTCGGGTTGCGCGGGGAGGTCGTGATCACGGACCTGTACGGCGCGTCGCGCACCGTCGCGGCCGGCGACGGCACGAGCATCCTGCTCGAACTCGGGGAGGGCCCGGTGTACGTCCAGGGCGAGGTGGCCGGTGTGACCGCTTCGGAGACCGCGCTGACGCTCGACCCCGCCTACCTGGGGCAGGCGGTCACCGCGAGGTGGACCATGGACAACCGGGCGGGTACCACCGACCGTACCGTCGTGCTCCGCTTCGACGACGGCCAGGAGGCGTCGCAGACGGTCGCCGCCGGGACCACCGGAAGCGTCGTCGTCGAGCTGCCACCGGCGAGCGCGCTCGGAGAGCTGCTCGTCGAGGCCACCCTCCTCGAGGACGACGTCGAGCTCGGGCGCCTCACAGCACGCACCACCGTCGGGGAACCCGTCACGCTCGTCGGCGATCAGGTCGCCCTGGCCGACGGCAGCGCACTCCGCCTGACCGTGGACAACGCCTCGGGCGAGCCGGTCACGATCGACCGACTGACCGTCGACCTCGGCGGTTCCACGCAGACGTTCCTCGACGGGGTGACGGTCGCGGCACACGAGTCGGCGACCGCCGATCTCCCGCTCGCCGGTCTCGCCGGTCGCACGGACTGGAGCGCCGTGGCGCTCGTGGGCGGGCGCGAACTGACGGCGTCGGGTGTCGTCGTGCCCCTCGACCTCGGAACCGCGGTCGACGCCGCGCATCGGACGATCGAGGTGGACGGCGTGCTCGACGACCTCGACGACCTCACGCCGATCGTCCCGGCGGCCACCGGACGTGCCGCTGACGACCAGTCCGCGCGGGCCTGGTACACCTGGGACGAGGACGACCTCTTCCTGTCGGTCGAGGTGACCGACGACGTCCACGACCAGCCGGCGGCCGGCGCGAACATCTGGCAGGGCGACTCGGTGCAGTTCACCGTCGCAGCGGGTGCCCCGGGATCGGCCACCGGATGGCATGAACTCGGGATGGCGCTGACCCCGGCCGGGCCCCAGCTGTACCGGTGGCTCGCGGTGGGCGAGGGTCCCGGGACGGTCGCGGGAGCGCGGGTCGCCGTCGAACGGGACGACGCCGCCGCGACGACCGTGTACGAGGTGGCGGTGCCCTGGGTGCGGCTCACCGGTGTCCGTCCGGACGCGGCACTGCTGAGCAGTGCCTTCATCGTGAACGAGGCCGACGGAGAGGGGCGCGACGGGTACCTCGCTTGGGGCGGTGGTATCGCGGCCGAGAAGGACTCCGCGCAGTTCCTGCCCGTGCGGCTCCTGCCGGCGGCCGGTACCGGTGGTGGCACGGATCCGGGCACCGAGCCCGGGACGGGCACGGGTACCGGCACCTCGGGTGGCTTGGACGGAGGAGCCGCGTCGACGGCCCAGTCCGGGACGCGCGGTCTCGCCGGCACCGGAGTCGACGGCACGGCGACGCTCGCGATGCTCGGACTCGGGGCGCTCGCCGCCGGGGCGCTCGTCGTCGCGCGTGGCCGACGCGCGAGCGGTCACCGACCGTGACCGACGGCATGCCTCGCCGTCCCGTCGTCACCGGCCTGCGGGTCGGCCGACGGCGGGACGTCGCCGTCGCCGCGGTCCCCGATCCGCCTCTCTCGTGGACGGTGGAGGCCGAGCCCGGTTGGGCCGGCGCCCGCGCCGTCGTACGCCTCGACGGTGTCGAGGAGCGCGAGCTCGACCCCCACGGGGTGGTCGAGCCCTGGCCGTTCGCACCGCTGGCGCCCGGTTCGGAGCATCGGCTCGAGGTCCGTGTCGACGGCGTCGACGGCACCGCGTCGGAGTGGAGTCCGCCGCTCCGCTTCGTCACCCGTTTCCTCGACGCGCCCTGGTCCGAGCCGTTCCTCGCCCACCCCGCCCCGACGCGGGAGGCCGAGCCGTTCGTCCTGCGGCGGGTCGTGACCGTCCCCGCCGACCTCGTGTCGGCGACGCTGTGGAGCACCTCGCACGGCGTCCACCAGGTCTCCATCAACGGCGTCGACGTCGACGACCATGTCCTCAAGCCCGGTTGGACGAGCTACCGGGATCGGCTCACGGTCACCGGAACCGAGGTCGGCGCGCTGCTCACCCCGGGGGCGGAGGACGTCGTGACCGTCCGGGTAGCCGGCGGCTGGTTCACCGAGCGCTACGGCTTCGGCGAGACCGCTCGCCGACACTACGGGGAGCAGCCGACGGTCTCCCTCCGACTCGAGCTGCGATGCGCGGACGGCCGGATGGTCCGGGTGGGAGGTGACGGCGCGTGGCTCGTCGACCCTGCGCCCGCCCTCGTCGAGAGCGGCCTCTACGCCGGGGAGACCTGGGACCTCAGTCGGGAGGTCGACGGTCGGGGTGACGGGTCCGAGCCGTGGCTCGCCGCGGCGGTGCACCCGTTCCCCGCCGACGTCCAGGTGCAGGCCGCCGACGTCGAGCCGGTGCGCGTCGTCGACGACCGAACTCCCGTGGCCGTGTGGCCGAACCCCGACGGCACGGGGACGATCATCGACTTCGGTCAGAACCTGGTCGGTCGGCTCCGGCTCCGCCTGGACGCGCCGGCGGGGACCGAGGTGATCCTCCGGCACGCCGAACTGCTCCAGGACGGTGAGCTGTACACCCGATCGTTGCGTGCCGCGTCGGCGACCGACCGGTTCGTCGCCGACGGCCGGGGCCCGCGCTGGGTCGAGCCGGAGTTCACCTTCCACGGCTTCCGCTATGCGGAGGTGCGTGGCGTGTCGGCTTCGGTCGGAGCCGACGACGTCCGCGCCGTCGTCCTCCAGTCCGCGCTGCGCCGCACCGGTTGGTTCTCGTCCTCCGACCCGATGCTCGACCGCCTCCACGAGAACGTCGTGTGGAGCGTCCGCGGCAACACGCTCGCGATCCCGACCGATTGCCCGCAGCGGGACGAACGGCTCGGCTGGACGGGCGACGCGCAGGTCTTCTCGGCAGCCGCGGCGTCGCTGTTCGACGTCGACGCCTGCTTCGCGTCCTGGCTCGACGATCTCGCCCTGGAACAGCGTGCGGCCGGCGGGGTCGTCCCGACCGTCGTGCCGAACCCGCTCGGCTCGTTCAGCGAGGTCGCCGCAGCGGGCTGGGGTGACGCGGTGACCATGGTGCCGGACGTGCTCCGCGACCGGTACGGCGATCTGGCGATGGAGCGCCGCCACGCCGCATCCATGCTCGCCTGGGTCGAGGCGTGCGCCGAGCGCGCCGACCCCTCCGGGCTGTGGGAACGGGGCTTCCAGTACGGCGACTGGCTGGACCCGACGGTGAGCCGACCGGACAAGGCGCGTACCGATCCCGGCCTCGTCGCCACCGCGTTCCACGTCCATTCCGCGTGCCTCGCGGGAGCCGCGCTCGAGGCGGCCGGGGACCACCGTGGCGCGGAACGGGCGCGGGCACTCGCCGAGCAAGCGAGCCGGGCCTTCCGCGACGCCTATCTCACCCCCGCCGGCCGGCTGATGTCCGACACCCCGACCGCCTACGCCCTCGTCCTGGCGTTCGACCTGGCCCCGGTAGGGCACCGGACCGTCCTCGCCGAACGACTCGCCGCCCTGCTCCGTGCCGGCGGCCACCACCTCGCCACCGGGTTCCTCGGGACGCCGTTCGTGCTCGACGCGCTCCTCGACCATGGCCAGGAACGGGCCGCCGAGCGCCTGCTGTTCCAGACCGCCTGCCCGTCGTGGCTGTATCCGGTGACCCAGGGCGCGACGACGGTGTGGGAACGGCCCGACGCCATCCGGCCGGACGGTTCGGTGCATCCCTCCGGGATGGTGTCCCTCAACCACTGCGCGTTCGGTGCCGTGGCCGACGTGCTGCACCGCCGCATCGGGGGCCTCGCGCCCGCCGCGCCCGGGTACCGGCGGATCCTCGTGCGACCGTGGTTCCCGGAAGCCCTCCGGCACGCGTCCGTCGTGCACGAGACCCCGTTCGGTCGCGCAGAGGTCGCCTGGGAACGTGTGCCGGACGGCGTGACGGTGTGCGCGACGATCCCGACCGGGAGCAGCGCCGAGGTGCGCCTACCCGACCGGCCCGTGTTCGACATCGGCTCGGGGACGCATCGATGGACCGTCCTCCTCCCGCCCGCCGAACGGCCCGTCGCCCTGGGGGTCGACGACGACCTGGCGCGACTCATCGACCACCGTGGCGTGGGCGCGCTCGTCTCGGCGGTCCTGCGGGAGGCCGAACCGGCGCTCGCCGAGGAGTTCGACGCCTACATCCGCTGGGTGCCGGGACGGACGCTGCGTGCCGAGCTCGCGGCGGTCGCGGCGCCCCCGGAGGTGGTCGCGCGCATCGACGAGGGACTCTCCTCCCTCGCCGTGCCCCCGCGCTGAGTCCCCGTGCCTTCGGCCAGCGCGGTGCGCTGGCGTGGGCGTGGGCGCGGGTCGTACGCGTGAGCGCGGGTCTCCGGAGGGGCGCGCTCGCGCGTGTGGGGCGCGGTGGCGCCGGTTGGGGTGTGCTCGCGTCAGCGCGGCGCGCTGACGTGAAGGCGAGTGTGTGGGCGTCAGCGCACCGCGCTGGCGTCAGGGGGAGAGGGGGTCAGCGGCGGCTTCGGAATCGTCGGGCGACGAACCACCAGACGAGCATCGACAGGACACCTGCGCCGAGCGCAGCGAGGAGGAGCCCACCGAACGGATCGTCGGCGGGGATGCCGTTCAGCATCCGGACGCCCACCACCAGGGCGGCGATCATGGCGGACGGGGCCAGCCAGCGCACCGCGTCACGCGCCGTGCCAGGCGTGCCCTCGATGCCTCGACTGCGGCGTCGCACCGCGCCGGCCACGCCCAGCACGGCACCGAGGACTGCGAGCACCGACAGGGTGATCGCCACGAGCCCCGGCCACTGCACCGCCAGCCGAGCGGTCATCGGTGCTCCAGCATCGACGCCCGCAACCGTCCCGGCCGGGAGGTCGAGGACGACACCGAGGTCGTCACTCCGGACGTCGAGCGGCCATCGACCGTCGCTGTCAGGCTCGAGCTCGACGGTCGCCGTCGCCCGACCGGTGTCATCCGGGTCAGCCGACGGCAGCCACCTCCCGGCATCCGCGGGGGTCCACCCGGCGTCGACGGCGTCGTCGAGGAGCTCGCGGTCGGCGCTGAAGGACAGTCGGAACGGGCCTTGCTGCACGTCCTCGTCCCAGGCGACGCCGCTCGTCCAGCCGTCGAGGAGCGCGACCCAGTTGACCCGGTCGACGTCCAGGCCGTCGACGGTCGCGGCGACGGCCGGCCTCGTGGACGTCGTCTCGATCACGACGTCGTGCAGACCGGTGCGCACGTCCTCGAAGGTCGTCCGGAGCAGCAGCCGCCCGTCCTCGAGTTCCGTCGTGAACGGCGCGTCCTCGCCGTCGATCGTCACGCCGTCGACCGTGAGGCCCAGGTCCTGACCGTCGACGACCGCGGGCCACTCGCGCACCACCTGACCGGGCACCGCACCCTCGTCGGAGAAGTCCACGCCGAGGCGTTCGGTGACGCGCAGTCGCGCACCGTCGCCGTCGGTCCTCGTGAGCTCCGCGTCGAGGTCGGCCGTCGCGATCGTCGTGAGGGTCGATCCGGGGATGTCGCCCGTGTAGGAACGGGGTGTCTCGGGCTCCAGTGACGGCGCCGGGAGGACGCTCACCGCGACGATCGCGCCGACGACGAGGAGCACGGCGAGCACCCGGACGGCGATGCGCGGACCGGACAGGAAGCCCGCTGTCGACCCATCGGCGCGCGAGGCGCGATCGGCCGCGGCCGCCGGCATCGTGACCTCCGGCGCGATCAGGGCCGCCACCCGCCGGCCGGTCGCCCGGGGCGGGGCGCCGAGCACGGCGTAGGGCAGGAGACGGTCGCGCAGGCTGGCGCGATCGAGCAGCTGCGTCCGCTCGGCGAACACCCGAATGCCGAGCAGGTGCTGCTTGAGGAGAGCACCCTTGCGGGTCAGCGGCCGGGCGGTCAGGGCGATCGCGAGCACGATGACGGCGAAGACGGTCGAGAGGACGACGAAGGCGAGCGGCCACCACACCACTGCGAGCACGGCCTGGTGGGAGAGCTGCCGGACGATGCCCCACTGGAGGATGGTCAGCGCGATCGGTGCGGCGATGAACCAGTCGCGGACGAAGCCCGTCGGCACGCGACGTAGGCCGTCGCGCACCTGCCCGGCGCGTTCCGGCCCGGTCAGGTACCGACGCAGGGCCCGGGGTCGGTCGCCCAGACGGCCGGCCCGCTTGGCGGCGCCCGCCGCCGCGACGAGACGCGCCTGTCGCTTCGCCTGCTGCTTCGTGCCGCTGATCGCGGCGTCCTTGAGGCGTTCGGCGAGCTCCATCGTCGCGGGTGACCGGAGGAGATGCGCCGCGGTGCGGGGCGAGACGCCGTCCGGCGGTTCCGACTGCGCGAGGTACCACGGACGTCCGCGGGCATCACCCCACGCGACCGCACGGGCCGCGAACGACAGCAGAAGCGTCGCCGCGAGGACGAGCATCGGCAGGACGGGCCCGAAGGTCTGGACCCAGAAGATCCAGGACTGCGGTGGCATCGTGATCGAGCCCGCCTCGAACGGCATGGTGAAGCGCGCCTGCGCATGCGGCGGGGCCGCGTCGTCGCTCGTGAAGGCGTAGGCCACCTCGCCGGGTGGGGCGTCCGGCTCCGGGGTCAACCACTGCCCGGCGCCCACGAGGGTCCACGCGAGCGAGCCTCGGGGCTGCCGGACGAGACGGTCGTCGAGGTCCTGCGGGATGGTCACCCGGACGTCGAGCTTCGCCACGGCCTGCTGCAGATCGGGGCCGAACACGTCCCACCGGAGCAGGTCGACTGGCTGCCCGGTGGCGGGGTCCGGAGCGACGTAGGCGAGATCGGAGAGCTGGTACCGGATGACGAGTTCGTGGTCGCCCGTGAGCTGCTCGCCGGGGTCGACGACGAGGCGGAGGAAGACCGCGGCGCGTTCCCTGCGAACGTCCTGCTCCACGCCGTCCAGCGTCACCGAGATCATGGACGGGTCGAGGGCGTGCCCTTGGTACTCGGTGGCGAGCACCCGCTCGATGGTGCGGTCGTCGAGGTCCGTCGGGAAGAACGCATCGATGCGCTCCTCGACCTCCGTGACGAGCCGGCCGTCGTCGTCCATCGTGACGCGGTAGTCGGCGTCGAAGGAGCGGGCTATCCAGGTGTCGGTGACGTCGGACGCCTCGTCGGTGAGGTCGTCGAGGGTGAGGGGAGGGTTGATGACCGGGCCGACCAGGAGGATGAGCCCGCCGATGGCGACGAGGCCCCAGAACTGCCACAGCACCCTGCGGAGGCGGGAGCCGCCACGTGACTGCAACCACCGCTCGACGCGCAGCAGCCAGGCGGACAGGACGGTCCACAACGGCGTGTGCCGTGGTGCGGGGTCCGGGATGCGGAGGTCGGGTTCGTCGAGGGCCGACTCGCTCACGCTGTCAGATCCCCGCACCCGTCGAGTGTACGGGGCGGGGCCGCCTGGCCGCCCGCTCGTCAGTCACCCTGGCGCAGGGCGTGCTGGGCCTCCTGCATCGCCTCGTCGAAGTCGACTTCGGGGTCGCGGAGGATCCGGGCGGTCGCGCGAGCGTGTGCACGGGCCTCCCGGCCGAATGCCTCGGACACGGCCGTGTGTTCGACGGGTTCGAGCGAGGGCTCACCGATCGTGGTGAACGCACGCGTGAGGCTGAGCTGCACCTCGCGGTCGCCGCGGCCGAACTGCCTCGTCAGCAGCTCGGCGAGCGCCGACGCCTCCCGCTCCGGGACGACCCCTGCGGCGGTGCGCCACGCGGCTCGGGCGACCTGATCCTCCTCGTCCTCGAGCAGCGCCAGGGTGATGGCCGACCAGGTGCGTGGGTCTCCGGTCTTGGAGAGGGTGTGCAGCGCCTGGCTGCGTGCCTGTGGGAAGACCGACCCGAGTTCCTCCATCAGGCGAGGGACGGTCACCTCGGGGTCGTGTCGCACGAGCGCCCAGGTGAGCATGTCGCGCACGAAGAAGTCGGGCTCGACGGCGCAGCGGTCGACGAGCACCTCGATGTAGGCGGTCCTCGGGGTGGTGCCCGCGGCGAGTGCGGCCTGCAGTCGGTCCGAGGGGACGGGCGCACGAAGGGCGATCGCCAGACCGTTCGCTGCAGCGGCGTCGTACTCCTGGCTCATCGAGCGACCTCCCAGAGCTGTGTCGGTTCGATTCCAGCCTAGGTGAGCCGGGGCGGACGAGATCCCCGAAACGGTCGATCAGCGGGTGAGCGCCGGACCGTGCCCCGGGGCGATCGTGCCCTGCAGGACGAGTGACGCGGCACCGATGGCGGCCGCGTCGCGCGGGTTGGCGGAGAGCTCCACCACGATCGGGTGTGCCCGGCGGGCGAAGAACCGTTCCTCGAGGCGTTCCCTGATGGCGCGGGCGTAGAGCGAACCGGCGACCGCCATGCCGGGGCCGGCGAGGACGAGTCGGTCGAGGTCGAGCAGATTCGCGAGCGTCACCGTGGCTGCGGCGACCCGGTCGGCCGAGAACCGGATGAGGTCGAGCGCCACCTCGTGACCGCTGACGGCCGCCCGGGCGAGCTGGTCGAAGTCACGGCTGAGGGTCTCCGGGGCGAAGCCGAGCCCCAGGCCGTCGAGACGGTCCCGCACCGCTTCGGCGGCGGCCATCACGGCCGCCGGTGCCGCATAGCGTTCCAGACAACCGCGGTTGCCGCAGTGGCAGGGGACACCGTCGACCTCGATGCTGATGTGACCGAGTTCGCCCGCGTTCGAACTCGAACCGCGGTAGAGCGCACCGCCCAGCACCATACCGGCGCCGATGCCGGTGCCCATGTAGACGCAGGCGAACGACTCCGTCCGCGAGACCTGGCGGCTCCAGAACTCGCCGACGGCCGCGGCGGCGGCGTCGTTGTCGACGACCACCGGCACGTCGAGGCTCTCCTGCAACGCCTGCTGCAGGGGGAAGTCGTCCCAGCGGACGAGCGTCGGTGGCCCGAGCAGCACCCCGCCGAGCTGGGCGATCGGCCCGGGCGCGACGACCGCGACCCCGGCTATCGACGGCGCCGCGAGCCCCACCCCGGCGACGAAGTCGCGGTAGAGCGTCACGAGGCGATCGGTCACCTGCTCCGGCGTGGCCGATCCCGCGCCGTCGACGAGCTGCCGGCCGACCACGCCACCACGGACGTCGGTGGCGACGAGCGTGATCGACTCGAACCCGAGCTGCACGCCGATCCCGTACTTCGCACTCGCGTTGATCTCGAGGAGGGTCCGCGGTTTCCCGCCTCGGGGTGCTGCGCGGCCGGTCTCGCGGACGAGCCCGTCCTCGATGAGTCGACGCACGATGTTGGAGATCGACGGTTGGGTCAGGCCGGTCGCCTCGGTGAGCTCCGTGCGGCTGATCGTGCCGGCCGAGCGGATGAGGTCGACGATGAGTGCCTGGCTACCGGGGCCCGACTGCACGGACTCGCGTCTGGCCATCTGTCCCTCCCGGCGATCGTCGAGCGCGTAATGTGAGGGCCACACGACCACTCCTCACGAAAGGCCGCGTCCCGATGGGTCTCGACGCCGAACAGACTATCGCGCAGCCCCGGCCGATCGGCCTCACGCTGTTCCGTGCCTCGGAGATCTACGGGGCTGAGCCGTTCTACCACGAGCTCATCGCGGGCATCGATCGCGTGGTCCGCCCGCACGGCCTGTCGGTGCTGCTGCGCGTCCTGCCGACGCGCGAGGAGGAGCTGCTGCAGCTCGGACGCTGGCAGCGGGACGGCACGGTGAGCGCCGTGATCCTCGTGGACCTCATCGACGACGACGAGCGGGTCGCCTTCGTCGAGCGCTCGGGCATCCCCGCGATCGTGATCGGCGCACCGACGACGGCGCAGGGGCTGCCGGCCGTCTGGACCAACGACGCGGTCACGATGCACGAGGCCGTCGACCACCTCGTCTCCCTCGGGCACCGGCGGCTCGCGCACGTCACGGGTCCGCGCGAACTCACCCACACGCTCTCGCGCATGGAGGCGTTCACCCTCGCCTCCGACCTGCCCGAGGTGGACACCGTCTCGATCGGCGGCGACTACTCCCGGGCGTCCGGCGTCCAGGCCATGCAGGCGCTGCTCGCACGGGACCCGCGACCGACGGCGGTCGTCTTCGACAGCGACGTCATGGCGCTCGGCGGCTTGCAGGCCGTACAGGAGGCCGGATTGCGCGTCCCCGACGACCTGTCGATCGTCGCGTGGGACGACTCGTCGCAGTGCCAGCTGTCCGACCCGCCGATGTCGGCGCTCAGTCACGACGTCCAGCGCATCGGTGAGATGGCCGGCGAGGAGCTGCTGGAGCTGCTCGCCGGTCGTGTGGGCACCACTCGCGAGGCCCCGCATGCCGTGGTCATCGAGCGCTCCACCTCGGGGATCGCCCCGGCCGTCTGAGTCGCGCCGAGCGGCCGGGGGACCTGGCTTCCTGTGACCGAGTTGTTATATAAATTAATAATGTTTAGTCTTGACGGACGCGAGACGGCAGACGATGCTGGACAGCGAGCGAGGAGGCGACCCGGCCCTTCGCCCCCACGAACGAAGGAGTTCCCATGTCCCGGAGACCGATCATCGGCCTCGCCGCGACGGCTGCCGCCGCGGCACTCGTCCTCAGCGGCTGCTCCGGCGGTGCCGCCAACGATCACGGCAAGCCGAACGGTGAGATCACCGTCCTCACCAACCGCACCGACCTCGTCGACACCACCTTCAAGGACTACGCGAAGGAGTTCGAGAAGCAGTACCCCGGCACCACGGTCAAGTTCGAAGCCCTGACCGACTACGAGGGCGACGCCAAGATCCGCCTCAACTCGAAGGACTACGGCGACGTGCTCCTCATCCCGTCCTCGAACGTCACGAAGGACCAGTACGCCAACTTCTTCGAGCCGCTCGGCAACACCGAGGAGCAGTCCAAGACCTACCGCTTCGCGAACGAGGCCTCCTTCGACGGGACGGCCTACGGCGTCTCGACCTTCGGGTCCGCCATGGGCTACGTCTTCAACCGCGACGTCTGGACGAAGGCCGGCATCACCGAGCCCCCGGCAACCGAGGAGGAGTACCTGGCCGCGCTCGAGAAGATCAAGGCCACCGGTTCGATCCCGTACTACACGAACTACAAGGACGGCTGGCCGCTCGCGACGCTCGAGGGCAACCTCGGAGCGGTGCAGGGCCCGAAGGTCCGCACCGAGATGATCGCGACCGACAGCCCGTGGACCGAGGGCAACGACCAGTACAACATCGACGGCCTCCTCTTCGACACCGTCGCCGCCGGTCTGAGCGAACCCGACCCCACCACCACGAACTGGGAGGAGTCGAAGAACCTCCTCGCCTCCGGTGAGATCAGCTCGATGGTCCTCGGCTCGTGGGCCGTCTCGCAGATGCAGGACGCCGCAGAGAAGGCCGGCGAGTCCCGCGACGTCATCGGCTTCTGGCCGATGCCGTGGAAGACCGACGAGGGCTTCACCTCCGTCACCGCCTCCGACAAGTTCCTGGCGGTCAGCAAGTACTCGAAGAACAAGGCGACCGCGAAGGCGTGGATCGACTGGTTCACGAACGAGTCCGGCTTCGCCGCCAGCCAGGGTGCGATCAGCCCGGTCATCAGCGACCCGGCACCCGACTCGCTGTCCGACTTCGCCGACCTCGGCGTCACCTACCTGGAGCTTGCTCCCGACCCGGTCGGCAAGGAGGCCGTGATCAACGACATCGCGAACGCCGCCGAGATCGACCTCTTCGGCAACACCTACCGCCAGAAGCTCATCGACATCGCCCGCGGCGCCGCCGACGGCGACAAGGAGAGCGCCTTCGCCGACCTGAACGAGCGCTGGGCGGCAGCCCGCGCCGACGTCGCCGAGTAGCACCCGACCGGCGCCCGGGCCCACGAACCCCCTCAGCGGACCTCCGGTCCGGCGGGCCCGGGCGCCATCCATCCACTCCAGCGAATCGAAGGCAACGAACATGGTCACAGTCCAGGGAGCGTCACCCGCCACCCGAGCGGTGGTGACGAACCATCCACGCCGCGCGCGCACACTGCGGCCGGGCAGACCGCCGAAGGCCACCGGCTCGCGCGTCACCCCTTGGCTCTTCCTGGTGGTGCCGCTCGCCTTCCTGATCGTGCTCACCTACGTGCCGGTCGCGAACATGTTCTGGTACAGCCTCACCTCGTGGGACGGCCTGGAGCCCGAGCAGGAGTTCGTCGGCATCGACAACTTCGTGCAGATCTTCACGAAGCCGGAGATCTTCCAGGTCTTCTTCGTCAGCCTGTACTACCTCGTCGGTGCCGTCGCCCAGCTCGTCCTGGCCCTCTACCTGGCCACGCTGCTGAGCTTCCGCACCCGCTTCAAGAACCTCTTCAAGGGCGTCATCTTCTTCCCGTACCTCATCAACGGGGTCGCGATCGGTCTGGTCTTCCTCTACTTCCTCCGACCCGGCGGTACCCTCGACGCCTTGCTCGCGGCGGTCGGCGTGCAGGACACCCCGCAATGGTTGGGCGACCCGTCCTTCGTGAACGCGTCCCTCGCGGCGACCTCGGTCTGGCGGTACATGGGCCTCAACTTCGTGCTCTTCCTCGGCGCCATCCAGTCGGTGCCGTCGGAGCAGTACGAGGCCGCCGACCTCGACGGTGCCAACTCGTGGCACAAGTTCCGCTTCATCATCCTGCCGAGCATCCGGCGCATCCTCGGCCTGTCGTTCATCCTGGCGATCGCCGGGGCCCTGTCCGCCTTCGAGATGCCGTACATCATGACCGGCGGTGCCAACGGCTCCGAGACCTTCGTGATCCAGACCGTGAACACGGCCTTCAAGTTCTCCAAGGTGGGACTGGCGTCGGCCATGGCCGTCGTGCTGCTGCTGATCGTCCTCATCATCACCTTCGTCCAACGCCGGGTGTTCCCCGACGAGAAGGGAGGCGAGTCGTGACCGCCACCACCGACCGACCGGTCTCCGCGTCCGCTCCCGAACCCCGTACCCCGCTGCGGCGGACGAGGCGCGGGCCGAAGCGTCCACAGGGCGCCGGCGCCCTCACCGCGACGACGATCAAGTACGCCTCGCTCATCATCGCGAGCCTCTTCGCCGTCGTCCCCCTCGCCACGATCTTCATGCTCGCGTTCAAGACCGACCGCGAGCAGCGGACGACCGGCCCGCTCACCCCGCCGTCGAACTGGTTCAACTTCGACAACTTCGTCGTCGCGTTCGATCAGGGCGGCATGGTCACGGGCTTCCTCAACACCGCGATCATCCTGCTCGTCTCCGTCGCCGGGACGATCCTGATCGGCACCATGTCGGCGTACGCGCTCGACCGGTTCCGGTTCCGCGGCCGGAAGCTCGTCATGGGGCTGTTCCTGCTCGCGACGCTCGTCCCGTCGGTGACCACGCAGGTGGCCACGTTCCAGGTCGTTTCGGCGCTCGAACTGTTCAACACCCGCGGCGCCGCGATCCTGCTGTTCATGGGGACCGACATCGTCGCGATCTACATCTTCCTGCAGTTCATGCAGTCGATCCCGGTGTCCCTCGACGAGGCCGCGATGCTCGACGGTGCGAACCGCTTCACGATCTACTGGCGCATCATCCTCCCGCTGCTGAAACCCGCCGTCGCGACGGTCGTGATCATCAAGGGCATCGCCATCTACAACGAGTTCTACATCCCCTTCCTGTACATGCCGTCGCAGGACCTGGGGGTGATCTCCACCTCGCTGTTCCGGTTTATGGGACCGTTCGGCGCCCAGTGGCAGATCATCGCGGCCGGGACGATCCTCGTGATCATCCCGACGCTCGTCGCCTTCCTCTTCCTGCAGCGATACATCTACAACGGCCTGACCTCTGGAGCAACCAAGTGAGCATCATCGACACCGCCACCGTCCGTCCCCTGACCACCCGTCTCCTGCACGAGGGGTGGAGTCTGCGTGCGGTCGGCGGTGCGGTCCCCGAGGCCTTCGTCGGGACGAGCGTCCCCGCGACGGTGCCCGGCCTCGTGCACACGGACCTCCTGGACGCAGGGCTCATCCCCGACCCCTTCCTCGACCGCAACGAGCACCTCGTGACGTGGATCGGATCGACGGACTGGGAGTACCGCACCACCTTCGCCTGGGAGCCGGACGGCCACGAGCGGCACGACCTCGTGTTCGAGGGACTCGACACCGTCGCCACGGTCACGGTGAACGGCTCGGTCGTCGCGACCACGCGGAACCAGCACCGCACCTACCGCATCGACGTCGGCGCCGTCCTCCGCGAGGGCGAGAACGACCTCGTCGTGCACTTCGCGTCGCCCGTCGCAGCCGCCGACGTCGCGAGCCTCGAGATCGGCTACCGCCCGCACACCTACTCCCACCCGTTCAACGCCATCCGCAAAGCCGCCTGCAACTTCGGCTGGGACTGGGGGCTCGACGCCGCGTCCTCCGGCCTCTGGAAGCCCGTGAGTCTGCAGTCCTGGTCGACGGCCCGGCTCGCCTCGGTGCGTCCGGTCGTGACCGTCGACGGCGGCGAGGGCCGGGTGGCCGTGCACGTCGACGTGGAACGCGCCGGCGACGGTGATGTCGCCCTGGCGCTCTCGGCCACGGTCGCCGGCGTGGACGCCGAGGTCGTGCTCCCGGCCGGTGCCGGTTCCGCCGTCGTCGAGCTCACTGTCCCTGACGCCGAGCTGTGGTGGCCACGCGGCTACGGCGAGCAGCCGCTGTACGACGTCGACGTCGCGCTCGGGCAGGACGAGGCACGCCTCGGCGAGTGGTCGAAGCGGATCGGCTTCCGGACCGTCGCCGTCGAACTCGAACCCGACGCCGAGGGCACCTCGTTCCGCTTCGTCGTGAACGGTGAGGCCGTGTGGGTGCGCGGCGCCAACTGGATCCCCGACGACGCCTTCGTGACCCGCGTCGACCGCGCCCGGCTCGCGCGCCGGATGGACCAGGCCGAGTTCGCGAACCTCAACCTGCTCCGCATCTGGGGTGGCGGCTACTACGAGTCCGACGACTTCTACGAACTCTGCGACGAGCGCGGGATCATGGTGTGGCAGGACTTCCTCTTCGCCTGCGCGGCCTACGCCGAGGAGGAACCGCTGTGGAGTGAGGTCGAGGCGGAGGCGCGCGACAACATCACGCGCATCATGCCGCACGCGAGCCTTGTGCTCTGGAACGGCAACAACGAGAACATCTGGGGCTTCGAGGAGTGGGGCTGGGAGAAGCGCGTCCAGGGCCGCACCTGGGGCATGGGCTACTACCTCGACCTGCTGCCGCGGCTCGTCGCCGAGCTCGACCCGGCCGGCAACTACACCGCGGGCAGCCCTTGGTCGGGAACGCCGGACATCCCGGCCAACGACCCGGACCACGGATCCGTGCACCTGTGGGAGCTGTGGAACCGCGTCGACTACCCCGCCTACCGCGACGTCTCGCCGCGCTTCGTGGCCGAGTTCGGTTGGCAGGGGCCGGCGACGTGGTCGACGATCGGGCGGGCCATCTCGGACTCGCCGCTCACGCCGGAGTCGCCCGGCATGATCCACCACCAGAAGGCGATCGACGGCAACGACAAGCTGACCGACGGACTCGTCGCCCACCTGCCGCTCCCGGACGACACCGAGGACTGGCACTGGGCGATGTCGCTCAACCAGGCGAACGCGGTGACCGTGGCGATCGAGCACTTCCGGTCCTGGAGCCCGCGCTGCATGGGATCGATCGTCTGGCAGTTGAACGACTGCTGGCCCGTGACCTCCTGGGCCGCCGTCGACGGCGACGAGCGCGCCAAGCCACTGCTCTATGCGCTCAAGCACGTCTACGCCGATCGCCTCGTGACCGTCCAACCGCGTGGCGAAGGCCTCGTGGTCGCCGTCCTCAACGACGGACCGGACGCCTGGGCGGACGAGCTCGTCATCCGACGCCTCCGGTTCGACGGGACGGAACTGGCTTCCGTGCGTGTCCCGGTCGACCTGGACCGACGCTCCTCGACGCTCGTCGAGATCCCCGAAGCGGTCGCGGTCGCGGGATCGACGACCGACGAGGTGCTCGTCGCCACCCTCGGTGCCGAACGCGGCTTCTGGTTCTTCGCCGAGGCTCGCGTGTCTGCGCTCCCCGCTCCACGCCTCAGCATCGAGATCGCTCGCGAGGAGGGCGGGTACGCCGTGACCGTCGCGGCGGAGTCCTTCCTGCGCGACCTCACCCTGCTCGTGGACAAGGTCGACCCGGCCGCCGTCGTCGACGACCAACTTGTGACGCTCCTGCCGGGTGAGCGCGTGACGTTCCGCGTGCGGACCGAAGCCGAACTCGGCGAGGACGAGCTCCGGTCGACCCGGGTCGTGCGCACGGCGAACCAGCTGGTCGAGGACTGGGCGCGGTGACCCTGGCGGACATGACCGGGAGGCAGGACCCGTCGGGATCGATCGCGCTCGCGGTCGACCTCGGCGGTACCAAAGTGGAGGCGGCACTCGTCACGGCCGAAGGCGTCGTGGTCGAGGGCAGCGCGCACCGGGCGCCGACCGGGCCCGATGCCGGGCGCCGGGCGCTCGAGGACGCCGTCGACCGGGTCGTCCTCGCCTCGGTCGCACACCTGCCGGACGGGTCCGCGCTCGTCGGCGTCGGCATCGGTTCCGCCGGCCCGGTCGACCTGGAGCGCGGGACGGTCAGCCCCAAGAACCTGCCGCAGCTGCACGGCTTCGATCTGCGCGCGCACGTCGGGCGGCTGCTGCCGGACGCCCCGGTGGTGGTCCGGCTCGACGGCACCTGCATCGCCCTCGCCGAGCACTGGCTCGGAGCGACGCGTGGCACCGAGAACTCGATGGCGATGATCGTCTCGACCGGGGTCGGCGGCGGGGTCATCCTGCACGGTCGCCTGATCGCGGGCCGCGGCGGCAACGCCGGCCACATCGGTCAGGTGCAGATCGCCTCGCGGGACGCGCGGACGTCCGCCGACGACGCGACCCTGGAACGCATCGCCTCCGGTCCGCGGAGCGTCGCCTGGGCCCGGTCCATGGGCTGGGACGGGTACACCGGGGAGGAACTCGCCGTCGCGGCGGCCACCGGCGACCCGATCGCCCGTGCGGCCGTCGTCCGCTCGGCCACGGCTGTCGGCCAGGCCATCGCCAGCGCCGTGACCCTCCTCGACCTCGAAGCGGTCGCCGTGGGCGGCGGGTTCACCGCCGTCAGCCCCGACTACCTCGACCTCGTCCGCGCCGCGGTGCAGGACGCCATCGTGCTCGACTACGCCGCCGACGTGGTCGTCACGGGTTCCGCCCTCGACGGCGCCGGACCGATCCTCGGCGCCGCAGCACTCATCCACCGACCGGAGGCTCTCGGCCTCCCGGCGAACGACCTGATGCACCATCCCAGACGAAGGAGCCTGGCACGATGAACCGCACCACCGACCCGCACCACCCCCGTCGCAGCGCCCGAGGACGTCTCGCGGCGGGCGTGCTCGCCGCGGCCGTCACCGCCGCGCTGCTCCCGGCGCTCGCGACCCCCGCCGTCGCTGCGCCCACCGACTGGACGTCGCTCAACACCTCGTTCGTCGAGCGTGACGGCTCCCGGCTCGTGCTCGACGGCGAGACCTTCCGCTTCAGCGGACCGAACATCTACTGGCTCGGTCTCGACGAGAACGTGGGCGGGGTCGACTACCCGACCGCCTTCCGTATCGCCGACACCCTCGACGCGGCGGCACGGATGGGCTCGACCGTCGTCCGGACGCACATGATGACCTCGACCGGTCAGGACGGCGCGAACCCGCTCGCCATCATGCCGGCCCTCGGGCAGATGAACGAGGAGGCGTTCGCCACGATCGACTTCGCCATCGCCTACGCGGGCAAACTCGGGATCCGGCTCGTCCTCCCGCTCACCGACGAGTGGGAGTACTACCACGGCGGGCATCGCGACTTCACGACGCCCTACGGCCTGTCGTCCGCCGACTTCTACACCGACGAGCGTCCGATCGCCGCCTACCAGGCGTACGTCGACGCGATCCTCCAGCGGACGAACGCGCTCACCGGCGTCCGGTACACCGAGGACCCGACGATCATGGCGTGGGAACTCGGGAACGAGTTGGAGGGGATGACCGCGCCCTGGATCGACCGGCAGGTCGCATTCATCAAGGAACGCGCCCCGCAGCAGCTCGTGGCGGCCGGACGTCGGTTCGACATCGATCCGGACACGCTCGCCGCGCCGGGGCTCGACATCGTCGACGTGCACTACTACCCGCCCACCGCCGCACGCGTCTCCGCGGACGCGGCGACGGTCACCGCCGCCGGCAAGGTCTACCTGGCCGGCGAGTACGCCTCGACAGCTGCGAGCCCGGCGCTCCTCGAACCGCTCGTCGCCGACCCGAACGTGACCGGCATGCTGTTCTGGTCGCTGTTCGGCAACAACGACCGTGGCGGGCTCGTGCCGCACGACGACGGCTTCACGATCCACGCTCCCGGTGCGACCGACGCCGAGCGCGCCCGGGTCTCCGCGATCACCGCCTACGCCGCCGCGATCGGTGCCGTTCCGGCCGCTCCCGCCGTCGGGACGCCGCTCATCACGGCGATCGACCGGGCGAACGGCATCAACACCGTCCGGTGGCGTGGTGCCGGCGGTGCGGTCTCGTACCGTCTCGAACGCTCGCTCGACGGAACGGCTTGGACGCCGGTCGACACGGGTGTCCTCGCCGCCGACGCGGGATCGGCGACGGACTTCGGATCACCCGCGGGCGCCGTCTACCGGGTGGTCGCCCTCGACGCGGCCGGCGCGGTCGCCGATCTGTCGGACCCGGTCCCGACCGAGACCGACACCCGCGTGCTCGTCGACCCGCTCGAGTCGTGGCTGCTGACCGAAGCGCACGACGACCTGGCGATCACGCCCCGTGCCGGCGGGACGAGCGTGACGGCGGTCGCCGACGGTGCCAGCGTCACCTGGAAGCAGGACCGACTGTCGGCGGCGGCGTTCGCGGTCTCCGGATCGGTCGTCGTCGAGTCCAGCGCCGACGGTTCGACCTGGCAGACCGCGGCGACCGAGGCCGGCGTCGGCGGCGCGGTGGTCGCACGCGACCTCGTCGGCCCGTACCTGCGGGTGACCCTCGCCGCGGGCGCGACGCTGTCGCGGGCCACCATCCGGTCGGCGGTGGACGCCCCGAGCGGACCGCCCGCGGCGTTCGGTTCGACGTCGCCCGTACCGGGCACCGTCGACGTGACGGCGACGCCGACCTTCACCTGGGAGCCGTCGGCCGGTGCGGCGTACTACCGCTTCACGCTCTCCCCACAGGCCGATCTCGGGAACCCGGTCGTCGTCGTCGACGGCGTGGGGACGACTTCCATCACGCCGACGGTCTCGCTCACGGCAGGGGAGCGGTACTGGTGGTCGGTGTCCGCGGTCAACGGGGCCGGGACGACCGCCACGAGCACGGGAGCCTCCGACTTCCTCATGAAGGCCCTCCCGAGCGAGCCGCTCGTCGTGGAGGACTTCGAGTCCTACCCCGACGACGCCGCACTCCAAGCCGCCTATGTGCGCAACACGGGCGGCGGAGCGATCACGCCGACGCTCACGAGCAACCCCGACTCGGGGTCGCAGGCGATGTCGGCCGCCTACGACCTCGCCGGTCCCGGCTACGCCGGTGTCGTCCGGACCTTCCAGACGCCGCAGGACTGGTGGGGGTACAGCGGCCTCGAGCTCTGGGTGCAGGGGACGCCGGGCGACGACGTCACCGTCCAGTTCGTGACGCGTGGGACGTACTGGGAGACGGTCGCGCCCATCGTGGGCGAGGGCTGGCAGCTGGTCGAGATCCCGTTCTCGGACTTCGCCCCGCCGGCGTGGGCCGGTGAGGCGGCGTTCGACCCCACTTCCGTCACCCAGATCGGGTTCTACCTCGGTGGCGAGGGGACCGGCACGCTGTTGGTCGACGACATCACCACGATCGTCGCTGCGGTGGACCCGGGACCCGGCACGGGCGAGCCGGGTACGGGACAACCGGGCACCGGGCAGCCTGACACCGGCGAGGTCGGCGGATCGGGCACCGGCGCCACCGACGCTCCTGCGGGCGACCTCGCCCGCACCGGCCTGGAGGCCGCACCCTGGATCATCGGTGCGCTCGCCCTGCTGGCGTTCGGCGGTGTGCTGCTGTTCCGCGGTCGTCGGCGGGTGCACGGATGACCCTGCATCGCATCACGAGCGACCCCCGACGGTACGCATGGGGTTCGACGACGGCCATCCCGGAGCTGCTTGGCGTGCCGGCCGACGGTTCGCCCCAGGCCGAGCTCTGGCTCGGGGCGCACCCCGACAGCGTGACCACCCTCGTCGACGCGGAGGATGGCGGCCCCGCGAGCCTCAACGACTGGCTCGCTTCGGACCCCGACGCGGCCCTGGGCGGACGGGACCGGTTGCCCTTCCTGCTCAAGCTCCTGGCCGCGGCTGGTCCTTTGTCCCTCCAGGTCCACCCCACCCCGGACCGCGCCAGGGCCGGGTTCGCGGACGAGGAGCGCCGGGGCGTGCCCCGGGACGCGCCGCACCGGAACTACAAGGACGCCTCGCACAAGCCGGAGATCATCGTCGCCCTCCAGGACGGCTTCCGTGCACTGTGCGGATTCCGTGCGACCGACCGGTCGCAGGCGTTGCTCATCCACCTCGCCGGCCTCGTCGAGGGGACCGACCGGCGGGTGCTCGAGACACTGGCGGGGCAGTTGCTCGACGCCGGTCTGGAACACACGGTGCGGGCGGTGCTCGAACGACGGACCCCCGGCGCGGTCGCCGCCCTCGTGTCGGCCGCGCGTGCCGACACCGGTCACCGCCTTTGGGCGGCCGAGCGCGAGCTCGTCCGGCAGCTCGCCGAGGAGTACCCGGGTGACCCGGTAATCGTCGTCGCGGTGCTCCTCAACCTCGTGGCACTGAACGAGGGCGAGGCGTTGTTCCTGCCTGCGGGCAACATCCACGCCTACCTCTCCGGTTTCGGGGTCGAGGTCATGGCCTCAAGCGACAACGTGCTCCGTGGCGGGCTGACGCCGAAACACGTCGACGTCCCGGAACTGCTCGCCGTCCTCGAGTTCGAACCGGTGCCGGTCCCGTTCGTCGAGCCGGTCGTCCGGCCGGAGGGCGGGCTCGTCTACCCGGTGCCGGTCGACGACTTCGACCTCGTCAAGGTCGACCGGGGGACGGCGGGCGACCTCGCTCGCGGCAGGGCGGCCGTGATCGTCGTGACCGCCGGTACCGCGCGCGTGGAACAGGGCCCGGACACGGTGGTGCTGGAGCGCGGTGCTGCGGTGTTCGTCTCGCCGGGCCCGGAGCCGGTGACCGTGTCCGCGGACGGGACGGTGTTCGTCGCCACCGGCTGACCGGCCAGACTGGACCCATGATCACCATCCACCTCCGCTACCAGATCGACCCCGAGCAGCTCGACACCTTCACCGAGTACGGGCGGCGCTGGATCCGCCTCGTGAACCGGCTCGGTGGCGACCACCACGGCTACTTTCTCCCAGCGGAGGGCGACAACGACGAGGCGTTCGCGCTGTTCAGCTTCCCGTCGCTCGCCGCGTACGAGCAGTACCGCATCGCCGCGACGACGGATCCGGAGTGCATCGAGGCCTACGAGCTCGTGCGGGGCACCGGCTGCATCGTGCGCTTCGAGCGTCGTTTCCAGACGCCGCTCTTCGGCGATGAACCGGACCTCCGACCCTGAGCCTCAGTGACCCTGAGCCTCAGTAGGGCGCGCGGAACGTCAGGGTGAACCGGGTCGGCGCGTCCTCGGTGAGGAGGGACCCGTTCAGGAGTTCGGCGCGTTCGCTCAGGCCGACGAGGCCGTGGCCCGCGGACGACCACGAGCTGTCCGACGCGCGTGCGGGGCGGGCGTTCCGGATGACCACGGTGACCTCGTCGGCGGAGGATTCCGCGCGCACGTCGACCGCGGCGCCCGGCGCATGCTTGCGCGCGTTCGTCAGCCCCTCCTGCACCGTCCGGTAGATCGCACGCTGCAACGGTGCGGGGAGGCCGTCCGGCAACTCGATGGCGGAGGTGACGGCGATGCCGCTCTCCGCGATCAACCGGTCGAGGTCGTCGACCGTCGGTTGCGGGGCCAGCGGCGCGTGTCCGGTCTCCGCGCGCAGCAGTGTCACCATGTCCCGCAGCTCGTCGAGCGTGCGCGACGCGAGCGAACGGATCGTCACCGCCATCCGCTTCGTCCCGGGTTCCTCGGTCTGCACCTGGATCGCGCCGGCCTGGACGGCGATCAGACTGACCTGGTGGGAGACGACGTCGTGCATCTCCCGGGCGATGCGCGTGCGCTCCTCGACGAGGACATCGGAGGCGATGCGCGCCCGCTCGCTGCGTCGGACCTGTTCGAGGTCGCGGATGCGGTCGAACAGCTCGCGGCGGGTGCGCACGAGCAGACCGAAGGCGATCGGTGCCGCCGCGTAGAGTGCGGCGTACACCATGGAGAGGATCGTGTAGTTGGGCGACGTCCACCCCCACCACGGCACCGCGGCGAGGACGAAGACCACGGCGCCCGTCGTGACGAGCCGCCAGCGTCGCCGTTCCCGCACCGCGACGGAGAAGAGCGATGCCAAGCCGGCGAGGGTGGCGAGGTTGAGGGTGAAGGCCGGCACAGCCAGGAGGAGCGACAGCCACGGCCAGCGTCGCCGGAAGACCAGGCCGACGGCAGCGGCGATCGCCAGGCCGGACTCCCAGGGGGTCGCCCACTCGAGCGTCGTCAGGCTCTCGACGGCCGCCGCCGCGATGAGGGCGAGTTCGAGGAGGACCGACCAGAGCCGGGAGCGCGGCTTCACCGCGGGGCCGCCTCGTCGCCGCGGACCCCGGCACGCTCGGCGATGATGGCGGCTTCGAGTCGGGTCGTCACCTCGAGTTTGCCGAGGATCGCACTCACGTGGTCCTTCACGGTGGCGCGGCTGAGGTGCAGTACCTCGCCGATCTCAGAGTTGGACGCACCGGTCCGGAGCGCCGCGAGCACCTCCTGTTCGCGGCCCGTCAGCCCGGACAGTCGCTTCGCCGCCTCGCGGTCGGCGGCGCGGGCGAATCCGCCGACGAGCGTCCGGGACACCTGCGGGGACAGCACGATGCCGCCCGCGGAGAGGGATCGGAGCAGCATGGGGAGCTGCTCCGGGTCCGTGTCCTTCACGAGGAACCCCGCGGCGCCACTGCGGAGGGCGCGTGCGATGTAGTCGTCGGAGTCGAAGGTGGTCAGGATCGCGACGACGGGTGGGTCGTCCCAGGTCTGCAGTTCGTCGAGGATGTCGAGCCCGTTGCGCCCTGGCATGCGGACGTCCAGGAGCACGACGTCGGGACGGCTCGAGCGGATCGCCTCCACGGCGTCGACCCCGTCGACCGAGGCGACGACCTCGATGTCCTCGACGGCACCCAGGATGAGTTCGAATCCGGACCGTACCAACGCCTCGTCGTCGACGATGGCCACTCCGATCACGGTGTCCTCCTCAGCTCGACTCTCACCCTACGAGTCCGGGGAACCGGGCGGCGACGGTGGGGAGGCTGAACCCGCCAGGTGGCGGGGGTGGAATAGCCCGCAGCAGGATGTGGACCGCGCCCGCCGAGGCGGAGACTGAATCGCTTGGTCCCGTGGAGCGGTACCTGGCGCGTCCGGCATCGACGATGTCGGACGGACGATGGGGGAGTACGCATGGGGGACGTCACGTGAGGTCACGACAGGGGAGCGGCACGCGCCGCCGGACCGGCGTTGACGACGCTCCGACCGTCGGCATCGGGATCCTCGCGACCGTCGGCGTCATCCTGTTGGTGGTCCTCGCCGGCGCGTTCGTCACGGCCCTGGCCCTCGGTGGCCGTTGATGGTCGAGGTCTCCCTCGCGCAGCGGATCCCGCTGTCGAAGCCCTTCCGCGCGGCCGGTGAGCTCGAACAGCTCGAACACGTCCTCGCCGGAGACCACGTCCATGGCGACGGAGTCTTCACCGCGTCGGCCTCCGAGCGCCTCCGGAACGTCACGGGCGCGCCGCACGTGCTCCTGACCACCTCGGGGACCCATGCGCTCGAGATGATGACCCGCCTGATCGGCGTCGGTCCCGGCGACGAGGTCATCCTGCCGACCTTCACCTTCCCGTCGGCGGCGAACGCGGTGGTCCTCGCCGGTGCGACGCCCGTCTTCGTCGACAGCGACCCGGTGACGGGCAACCTTGATCCCCAGCACGTCGCCGACGCCATCGGACCACGCACGCGGGCGATCTCCGTCATGCACTACGGCGGCGTCCCCGTGGACGTGCCGGCGTTCCAGCAGCTCACGGCCGAGCACGGGCTGCACCTGCTCGAGGACAACGCGCACGGCCTCGGGGTCGCGGGCGACGGTGTCCGCCTCGGCACGGTCGGAGCGATGGCGGCCCAGAGCTTCCACGACACGAAGAACGTGCACTGCGGCGAGGGCGGTGCCCTGCTCATCTCCGACGAGACCGTCCTGCTGCACGCGGAGATCATGCGCGAGAAAGGGACCGATCGCGCACAGTTCCTCCGCGGGCAGGTCGACAAGTACAGCTGGGCGGACCTCGGGTCGAGCTACCTGCCGAGCGAGCTCAACGCCGCCGTCCTCGACGCCCAGCTCCGCGAGTTCGACGTCATCCAGGGGCATCGGCACCGCATCTGGGACCGCTACGCGGCCGAACTCGCCGAGTGGGCGCACGATCGCGGCGCGACACTCATGGACCCACCCGGTGGCGTGCACGCCGCGCACCTGTTCTTCCTCCTGCTCCCGGATGCGCAGGTGCAGCAGGAGCTCCTGCTGCACCTCCAAGCGCACGGTGTCGGTGCCGCCTTCCACTACGTGCCGCTGCACTCGAGCGCTGCGGGTCGGCGCTACGGCAGAGTGGTCACCGAGCCGCAGCACGCGGTCCGGTTCGCCGAGCGTCTCGTCCGGCTCCCGTTGTGGCCCGCCATGACGGACGACGAGGTGGACCGGGTCATCACGGCGGTCCGCGCATTCGGACCAGTGACACCAGCAGCACCCGCCGCACCTGCGGTGACGGCATCGACGGGACGGGACTCCAGATGGGCATGATCGGGCAGGGGCTCCGTGCCATCCGTGGCGAAGGCGTCAGGTCGACGCTCTGGCGCGCCGTGCACTTCGCCGACGGACGGTTCAATCCGATGCGGCGCAAGCCGACGGACCTGTACCCGAGCGACGCCATCGCCGCGGACTGGACGGTGCCGCGGAACTTCAACGCCGCCGAGTTCCCGGAGCGCCCGTACGACGTGGCGTGGTTGATCTCACCGCCGAGCCGGACCTCGGGCGGCCACCAGAACGCCTTCCGGTTCATGGAGTTCCTCGAGCGCGCCGGGCATCGGCTCACGATCTACCTGTACCAGGCCTCGGCTCAGCCCGCGGTCGACATCCCCGGGATCCGGGCGATGATGGCCGCGAGCAGCGCGTACCCGGAGCTGCAGGCCGACATCGTCCGGTACGACCCCTCGACCGGGATCGCGCCGGGCGTGGACGTCGTCGTCTCCTCCGACTGGCAGACGGCCTACCCCGCCTTCCGCTACGAGGGTCCGGCCAAGCGGTTCTCCTTCGTGCAGGACTTCGAACCGTGGTTCTACCCGGCCAGCAGCGAGTACGTCCTCGCGGAGAACACCTACCGGTTCGGGTTCCACGGCTTCTCCGCAGGGCCGTGGCTCGCGCAGAAGGTCGCGGACGAGTACGGGATGAGCTGCGACCACTTCGACTACTCGGTCGACAAGCAGCACTACTCGCATGTGAACGACGCGCCCCGCACCGAGATCCTGTTCTACGCCCGCCCGCCGACACCTCGACGCGGCTGGGAGATCGGCGAGCTCGCCCTGACCGAGTTCCACCGACTGCGCCCCGACATCACGATCAACCTCGTCGGCTGGGACATGTCGGGATACGAGACCGGCTTCCCGTTCGTCAACCGGTCGGCGATGGACATCTCGGAGCTCAACGCGGTCTACAACCGGTGTGCCGCGGGCCTCGTCCTCTCGCTGACCGACATGTCGTTGCTGCCGCTCGAGATCATGTCCTCCGGGGTCGTGCCCGTCGTCAACGACAGCCCGAACACGACCGGGGTCCTCGACAGCCGGCACATCGAGTACGTCCCGCTGTCGCCCGCGGCCATCGCGCGTCGCCTCGTCGACATCATCGAGCGGCCCGACGCGGTCGAGCACGCCAAACGCATCTCGGCGTCGATCACCGCCGCGGACTGGTCCGACCCGGGCACACAGTTCGTGGCGCAGTTCGAGCGCGCGATGCGAACGTCGATCTGACAAGTCTCCGCCGCGTCAGCCCGCCCGCACCTGTCGGCCACGCGAGTCGATGTCGGGCACCGTGGGGGTGGTCGCCGCTTCGCGCGAGCCGAGGACGGTGAGCGCATGCTCGACCGCCTCACGCACGCTCAAGCCGGTCGCCGTGAGGGTGTTCAGCTGCGCGAGGGCCTCGGGGTCCACGATGACGACCGAGACGGGCGATTCGGGCCCCGCCTCGCCCACGGCGGACCCGGCGCGAGCCCGACGGGTGGCGAGCCCGCGAGCGATCCACGCCCGGTTCCGCTCGACGTCGATCTTCAACAACCGTTTGTTGTTCCGGACCCGTTCGGCGACGAGTCTGCCCTCGTGGATGTCGGAGTACACCTGCCAGCGCGGGTAGAGGAGTCGGGTCGCGAGGTCGGTCGGTCGCAGGGGCTCGGGGAGGTCGTCGATGAAGTCCTGCAGCACGGCGTCCGCGAGCGCGGCGCGGAGCGGTCGCCGCTGCAGCACGTCATCGGGCGAGGTTGGGAACGGCAGGGTCATGGGGATCCGGTGGTCAAGGGTCGGGTGTGATCCAGTGTCGCTCCGGGTCCTGGGTCCGAGATGGATCCCGCCTGGAAACCACCCCGGAACCAACCCCTGCAAGCCGTTGACCATGCAGGTGCCGGTTTCATCGCACGGACCTGATCGGCAGCACGGCGAGTCCGCCCAGGACGAGAGCTCAGGCCCGTGAGCGTTGCTTCCAGCCGGTGAGCCGCTGGAAGCGCCGGCCGTCGATCGGGACGGTGCGGTCGATCATCGAGAGCGTGGCCCGGTGGGTCCCGCCGATGACCCGGGTGGCCTGCTCGGTGGCGGCCGCGACGCGTTTGGCGACCATACCGACCGTGCTGGCTTCACCCTTGAACCCCCACACCGTCGTCGTGTGGAGGACGGAGCCGTGCTCGGTCGGCCGTACGGCGACGGGCACCGCGCACCGGGCGAACGGCCGGCGCACGCCGAGTAGCGAGAGGAGCGGCACGACCTCCAGAGCGAACCCGCTCCAGTTCGAGGCGGCGTCGTCGCCGATGACGGCGTAGCGGATGGTCCAGGGGTCGGCGGTGAACTCCTCTGGAGCCACGGCGAAGCCGTCCGCCTGCAGCGTCGACAGCATGGCCGTCAGGGTGTCGTTCGGTGGAAGCGGTGAGACGACCTCATGGAAGCGCACCATCGATCCCACGGAGAATGCGTGGCCGCTCACGCCGGTGTCCCTACTGGTCCACCGCGTGGACGGAGAGCACGACCTGCTCCTCCGGCACGAGTGCCTCGAGTGCCTTGCGAGCGCTCGGGTAGTCGCGACCCTCGGCCTCGATGGTGCGGGTGGCGGTCGGACGGAAGACCGCGGTGCCGACGAGGTCGCCGTTCACCCGGCCACCGCCGTGCAGTCCGGCGAGGGCGTGCCCGGGAGGGGTGGAGGCGATGACAGCGGCACGCAGAGCGGCGACGTCGGGTGCGGAGGCTTCGGTGGTGATGGTCGCGCGGTCGCGGACGGTGGCGATGAGCTTCACCCCTCCAGCCTACGGAACGTCGTGAATCCGCCGCACCCCCCGCCGGTCCCTGAGTACCCTCCTCCGGTCCCTGAGCCTGTCGAAGGGCCAACGAGCGACCTCACGAATCCGGCGCTGTTCCTCCGGCCCCTGAGCTTGTCGAAGGGCACACGAACAACTTCCACAGTCACCCTCACTCGGCATCTGGAATGTCAGTGGTCCATGGTGGACTTGTCCCATGACCGAGACCACCCTTTCCGCGATCCGCGTCGGCGACGAGTACGCCGCGCAGCTCGCGGAGTTCTCGGACGGGTACGCGGAGATCCAGCGGCGTCGCGCCAAGTTGGACGCCGAGGAGGCGCGCCTCCTGGCCCGCTCCGCCGCCTACGCGGACGCCTTCGCCGACGCCACGGTCCCGGCGATCTTCCCGCCCGCCGAGCGTCAGGCGCTGTCCCGCCGTTCGACCTGCGCGGCCCTCGCGATGGCGACCCGCACGCCCGAGCGGACCGTGCAGCGTGCGAGCAACGACGCGGAACGCCTCGTGAACGAAGCGCCGGCCGTGCTCGCCTCGCTCGAGGCAGGGCGTATCTCGGCGCGGCATGCGCAGACGATCATCGACCAACTCAGTGATGTGCCGGTCGAGGGGCGGGCGGTGTTCCTCGCGGAAGTCTTAGCGGTCGCGGAGGAGTCCACCAACGCGAACCTCCGCAGACGCGCTCGCGTCCTGCGCGAGCGCCTGCACCCGGAATCGATCACTGCGAGAGCGGTCCGGTCCGAGGCGGACCGCCGGGTCGAGTTCGAACCGGCAGCGGACGGCATGGCGTGGGTGCGCCTGTTCACGACGGCACCCATTGCGCAGGGCATCCTCGAGCGCGTCGAAGCGGCCGCCGCGGAGTCACGTAAGGTCGGTGACAACCGCACCTGCGCCCAGCTGCAGGCGGACGCCCTCGCGGCGCTCGCGCTCACCGGCGTAACCCCGGAAGACGTGATGTCGAGCCCGGTCCTCCCGCACCCGATCGAGGTCCAGGAGCACATCAAGCCGACCGTACAGATCACGGTCCCGGCGCTGAGCATGGCCGGTGCCTCAGAGGCCCCGGCAACCCTCGACGGCTACGGGCCCATCGACCCTGAGACCGCCGCACGCATCGCGGTGAACGCACCGAGCTTCACCCGGATCCTGGTCCAGCCCGAGACCGGCGCGGTCCTTTCCGTCGGCCGCAACCAGTACAGGGTTCCCGCCGACCTCCAACGCGCGGTGCGCCTCCGGGACGGCACCTGCCGGGCACCAGGCTGCGGCAGACGGGCCCGGGCCTGTGACCTCGATCATTCTGTCGCGTGGGAGGACGGCGGGACGACAGATGTCGGCAATCTCGCCTGCCTCTGTCGACATCATCACCGGATGAAGCATCTCCCCGGTTGGAACCTCCAACACGCACCGGGCGGCGTCCTCGAGTGGACGACACCCGACGGCAAGCATCACCGGACGGAACCGGACCCCGCACCGTTCTGAACCCGCCGACGAGGGGTTTCTCGTGGGCACTTCGACAAGCTCAGTGACCGGGGAGTGTGCCGCACACGCGGGTCCCTGAGCCTGTCGAAGGGCGGTCGGGTCGCACGCTCAGTGGGCGAGAAGGTGTGCCCGGACATGCGCGGCTCCTGTAGCGTCGAGACGAGCTGTACCTCAAGGTCGCTTGAGGTCGATTCGAGGAAGCTGGTGGAACGCGGTGCACAGCCCCGACGAGTTGCTCAGTGTCGGCGAGATGAGTCGTCGCACCGGCGTCGCGGTGTCGGCGCTGCACTACTACGAGCGGCTCGGCCTCATCGGTTCCGAACGGACCACCGGCAATCAGCGGCGATACCCCCGGCACATGCTGCGCCGCGTCGCGCTCATCTCGGTCGCGAAGCGACTCGGTATCCCGCTCGAAGACGTGGCGGAGGCGTTCGCCGACGTGCCGCTCTCCAGCACCCCGAGTCACGAGGACTGGCAGCGTGCCTCCCGCCGCTGGCAGAAGGTCCTCGAACAGCGTCGGCGCGGGATCGAGCAACTCGAACGCGAGCTCACCGGCTGCATCGGCTGCGGCTGCCTCTCGATGAAGGCGTGCACGCTCCTCAACCCCGACGACGAACTCGGCGACACCGGCACCGGCGCCAGGCGAATCCCGGTCTGAGTGCTGCCGGCCCGGTGCTCAGCGTTCGCGGAGTTGCCCGAACGTGCCGGGATCGACCGGCCGCAGCCGCTTCGGCAGCCCCTCGACGACGAGCAGGTACGACTCCGTGACGAGGTCGTCGACGAACGCCGGTTCGAGCTCGCCGTCCGGCTTGAGCGAGATCCAGTGTCGTTTGTTCATGTGGTAGCCGGGGATGATGTCGGGGAAGGCCTCGCGCAGGCTGCGGCTGTCCTCGGGCCTCGCCTTCAGGGTGACGATGGGTTCGCCCGTCGCCCCCGTCTGCAGCATGAAGACCTTGCCGCGCACCTTGTAGACGTCCCACTCCTCGCCGAACGGGTGCGTCAGCTCCGCACCGGGGAGTTCGTCGGCGCGGCGAGCCGCCCGGTCCTGCAGCTCCGAGCCGTGCATCGTGGTCCTCCTCGGTGTCGGTGTCGGTGTCGGTGTCGGTGTCGGCGTCAGCCCTGGCCGCTTGCCGGACGGAGCCTGGCGAGGTTCGGGAGCGGAGACCAGGCGCCCAGGCGTGGGTAGTCGATCGTCACGCCGGCGACGCCCAACTCACCGAAGGAGAGCACCCAGTCGATCGCGCCCGGCATCGGGACCGCCAGCAGCGACACCGTGGCATCGGACGGGACCAGGCCGTTCGCGTAGGCGGCCTCCTGCGCCCGCGTCCCGCTGCTGTAGATGCAGAGCAGGTTGCCGGGCTCTGCGGCGATCGCATATGGCCGCGGGTCGTCCTCCGGACCGCGGTTGATGAAGACCCACCGGTCGAGTGCGGCGACCGCCCGCCAGAGCCGGATCTGCGCGTCGATGTCGTCCGGCGCCGCCCGGCAGGCCCCGTTCAGTGCGTCGAGCTCGGCCAGTACCTCGGGAGCGGGTTCGAGGGTGCGGCCCTGGTTCGGCTGCTCCGGGGCGTCGGTCTGTTCATCGACCGGGCTGCCATCGTTCGGGCTGCCGTCGCGGCGGAACGGGTTCTTCATGGTCACTTCCTCGTGGCTCGGGATCCGGGTTCGGGGACGCGACCAACGCTATCGCAGGGGTCCGACGGGAAGCCGGAGGTTCAGAACGCACTCCCGAAGGCGAGGGCTTCCGCCGCCGCCTGCGCGGGCGAGCCGAAGAACGCCGGGCCGTGTCCGGGCAACACGACGGAGGCCGGAAGTCCGGCCAGCGTGGTCAACGACTGGCGGGCGCGCTGCAGGTCGCCGTGGAACATCTCGGGGAGCAACTGCGGGCCGTTGTGAGGGCTGGTGGGGTGGGCGGTGACGAGCGCGTCGCCCGCGACGAGGACACCGTGCTCGATGAGGAGGAATCCGAGGTGCCCGCGCGTGTGGCCGGGGAGGGGGAGCGGGCGGACCGCGACCCCGAGGATCGCCCGGAGCTCGGGCACGTCCTCGATCGCGGTGACCGACGTCGGCGGCACGACCTCGAGTCCGCCGGCCTCGACGGCGTGGCTGACCCAGTCGGCGACCCCGGGACGCTCGAGGTGGGGTTGGACGTCGGCGAGCCCGACCTGCTCGAGCACCTCCCGGCGGACGTTGGGGATCTCGTCGCGGGACGTGAGGATGGCACACTCCGCCAACCCGGCGATGAAGGTCGCGTTGCCGATGTGGTCGCTGTGTCCGTGGGTGAGCAGGATCGCCCGCACGTCCTCGACCGCGTAGCCGAGCGCGCCGAGGGTCGCGGTGACGGCTGCACCGTCGCCGGGGTAGCCGGTGTCGATGAGGACCGGCCCGAGGTCACCCTCGACGATGATCCAGTTGACGGACGGGCCCTGCACGAGGTGCACGCGATCCGCGACCGTGGTGCTGCGGGTGGTGCCGTTCGGCACGGCGTCGATCTGGGACATGGGCGTCCTTCCGATTGCGGAGACGGGGTTCGGGGAGGGGTCGATGCCCGGGGAGGTCAGTGCTCAGCTTGCCCGGCGACGAGCTCATGAGCGGCCGCCGCGGCGGTCGTCGTGGCTGCGGCGCCGGCGGGATCGACGGTCGCGAGGATCGGCCGGATCAGGGTGATCAGTCGCTCACTGAGCTCGGCCGCATCGTCGTCGCCCACCGTCGTGGTGACGAGTCCGAAGCAGGCGTCGAGCAGGACGTCTGCGACGCCGTCGAGGTCGGGGAGGTCGAGATCGTGCGCTGCGGCCTCCATGCGGAGGTTCGTACGCGTGTAGGCCCGCCAGTCGAACACCGTGTAGACCGGATCGTCCATCCGCGGCAGTTCGTGCAGGAGCCGGATGGCGCCCATCGCGATGGGGGACCGCTGCGCTTCCTGCGCGGAGGCGAGGATCATCGTCACCCAACGGAGCGCGCCGTAGGGCACGCCGATCCGTGCGTCCGCCGCCTGCCACCGTTCGTCCTGCTCCGCGATCACCGCGTGCGCGAGGCTCCGCTTCGACGGGAAGAGGTGGTACCCGATGACCGACTTCGGCTTGCCCATGACGGACGCGATGCCGGAGAACGACGTCCCGGCGTAGCCGTTCCGGCCGAACTCGAGTCCGGCGGCGTCGATGATCTCGTCGCGGACCTGGTTCATCGCATACTGGCGCAGACCGCTCACGAGCGCTCCTTCGAGGTGGAGGGCCCAGGCTCGGGCCGCTAGACGATCGTCTGAGTCAGACGCTCGTCTAGCTTAGACGAGCGTCTGTGAGGAAGCTGAGGGTGCATCGGATGACCGGCGGTCAGCCGGGAGCTCGTCGCCGGTTCCGCAGTCGCCCGATACATTGGACATCGATTTCCCTGCCGACTGGAAGGCAACAGCGTATGCGCGTCACCCCTCGTGTCTGGATCGGCCTGGCGATCTACGTCGGTTACGTCGCCGTCATCTTCGTCGTATCGAAGCTCAGTGGGGTGGCGTACACCGAGATCGGGACGTCCGCGGAGTTCACGTGGCGAGGTGCGGTCCTCGACCTGGCGGTCGGCGCGGTGCTGCTGGCCATCACCACCTGGCTGTTGGGATGGTGGAGGCCTGCCCTGTTCGAGCGGAGACGCTCGCACCACAAGTGGCCGATCTTCGTCCCCGCCCTCATGCTGGTCGTCGCCGTCGCGAACCTGGTCAACACCGACTGGTCGAAGTTCGACCCGTCGTTCCTCCTCTCCCTGCTCGCGCTGGGCCTGGCGGTCGGGTTCTGCGAGGAGCTGATGTCGCGCGGTCTGCTGCTGACGGCGTTCCGCTCACGTCTTTCCGAAGTGTGGGTGTGGCTGCTGACCTCCCTCCTGTTCGGAGCCATGCATCTGGTCAATGCAGCACTCGGCGCTCCATTCCTCAACACGCTCGGACAGGTGGTCCTCGCCGCGATGTCGGGCACCTGCTTCTACATCGTGCGGCGGGTGACCGGCTCCCTCATCTGGGCGATGGCGTTGCACGGCATCTGGGACGTCGCCGCGTTCTCGGTGGGTTTCGCCCCGCTCGGCACGCCCTGGGCGGCCTACCTGACGCCGGCCATCGGCATCCTCGCCGTCGCGGTCGTGTACTGGGTGATCAAGGGGACAGACGAGCGACAGGTCGGATCCCGAGCGGGCGCGACACCCGCCCTGAGCTGACACTCAGCCGGGGAGTGGCTCGATGAGGTGCGGGCCAGTGTTACGGACGTTGTTGACGTCGCGCGTGACCTCGTAGTGGGTGAGATCGTGGGCGACCGCGAAGGACTCCCGGTCGAGCAGCTGCAGCAGCTGGTCGGTGTCGAGGTGGTCGCCGAGCCAGTCGTCGTAGCCGTCGGGGGTCAGGCAGGCCGGCATCCGGTCGTGGACCTCGCCCGGTGAGACGTGCGCGTCCCGCGTGATGATCGCCATCGACAACCGCCACTTGCCGGGGTCGTCCTCCGCCTTGACCGGGTCGGGCCAGGCGCTGATGATGCCCGCCATCGCGAGCTCGGCGTCGGGGTCGTGGATGAAGTGGGGCTGCTTGCCCGTCTCGGTGACCACCCACTCGTAGTACCCGCTGGCCGGGACGATGCACCGTGCCGAGGCGAAGGCCTTGCGGAACATGGAGGCGGTCGCGACCGTCTCCATGCGCGCGTTGATGGGTTGTGGCCGCTGCTTGGCGAAGTCCTTGGCCCAGCCGGGGACGAAGCCCCAGCGGGCGCTGGTCGCGGCCCGTTCCTCGTGCCGGGTTCGGACCACGGTCACCTCGGTGGTGGGGGCGACGTTGTAGTCGGGCGCAGGCGCCTCGAACTCGGCCACGAGGTCCGCGAGGAGGGCGGACGTGGAATCGGTGACGACGAAGCGACCGCACATGCGCTCAGCATAGGAGCGCACGTGCGGTCGGTCGACCCCTACCGCTCGATGCCGGCCCGCGCGTCGCGTCGGCTCTTCGCGAGCGAGGCGACCGTCGCCACGGTGATGGTCGCGGCGATGAAGAGCAGCGAGAACCAGATCGGGATGTCGGGGATCCAGTCGATGTGCTGACCGCCGTTGATGAACGGCAGCTCATTGACGTGGAGGGCGTGGAACACGAGCTTCACGCCGATGAAGGCGAGGATGACGGCGAGGCCCTGGGCGAGGTAGACGAGGCGTTCCAGCAGACCACCGATGAGGAAGAACAGCTGGCGGAGACCCATCAGGGCGAAGGCGTTGGCGGTGAACACGATGTACGCCTCCTCGGTGAGGCCGTAGATCGCGGGGATCGAGTCGACCGCGAACACGAGGTCGACGAACCCGATGGCGACGATCGTCAGCAGCATCGGCGTGAAGAAGCGCTTGCCGTCGATCTTCACCGAGAGTCGGTCGCCGTGGTAGGTGTCGGTGATCGGGAGGATGCGGCGGGCGAATCCGACGACCTTGCCGTTGGCCGGGTCGCTCTCGTGGCTACCGGACGCCTGGCGGTACGCGAGGAAGAGCAGCAGCGCGCCCATCAGGTAGAAGATCCACGAGTAGTTGTCGATGAGTGCGGCGCCGACGGCGATGAACGCGCCGCGCATGATGAGGGCGATGATGATGCCGATCATCAGCACCTTCTGCTGGTACGCCTTCGGCACGGCGAACCCGGCCATCACGATGAGGAAGACGAACAGGTTGTCGATCGACAGCGCCTTCTCGGTCAGGTACCCGGCGAAGTACTCGCCGCCGTAGGTCCAGCCGGAGACGAGGCCGATGCCGACGCCGAACAGCAGGGCGAGGCTGACGTAGAAGATCGACCAGCGTGCCGACTCGGCGATGGTCGGTTCGTGGGGCTTCCGCACGTGCGCGAAGAACTCGTAGACGAAGAAGAGGATCGTGACACCGATGGTGATGATCCAGATCAGCGGGGTGACGGCCATGGTGGCTCCAGGGGCTCGAGGACGGGACTCCGACGCGATGGTCGGAACACGGTCTTCTCCACTCTCGATGAGAGCCGACACCCCGGGACCCGATGGCGGATCCGTACTGACGAGCATGTCGCGAAGGAGTACTCCCCCTGCTCCGACAAGTGTAGGTCAGGGGTGGGAGGGGGTGCCTGGGAATTCGCCCTTCGACAGGCTCAGGGACCGGGGTGGGTGGCTCAGGGACCGGGTGGGGCTCAGTGACCGGAGACGCTCAGGGGACGTCGACGCTGCGCCTCGCCAAGCACTCGGCGTTCGCCGTCGCCGTGGAGTCGCGCAGGATCAGCTCCGGTACCGAGGGCGGCACCGCTCCCGGGGGTTCTCCATTGACGTGGTCGAGCAGGGTCGCGAGCAGGGTCCGGCCGACCTGTTCGAAGTCCTGCCGCACGGTGGTGAGCGGTGGCGACAGGTGCTCCGCCTCGGGGATGTCGTCGAACCCCACGACGCTGAAGTCGAGCGGGACCCGGAGGCCGCGCTCCGTGAGGGCGTGCATGAGGCCGAGCGCCATCTGGTCGTTGGCGGCGAACACCGCGGTGACCTCGTCGTCCAGCTGACGCCCGAGGGAGTATCCGGACGTCGGCGTCCAGTCGCCGGTCCCGACGACCTGCGCGACGAGACCCGCTGAAGCGAGTTCGTCCCGCCAGCCACGCTCACGCTCGCGGGCGTCGATCGCGTCCGGTGGTCCGCCGAGGTGCCCGATACGCCGGTGGCCGAGCGCGATGAGGTGGGCGGTCGCCGCACGCGCGCCGGCGTACTGGTCGACGCCGACGGTCACCATGCCCGCGCGTGGCGTTGCGTGCAGGGCGACGAGCGGCACGCTGAGTTCCATCCCCGCCACGATGTCGGTGACCCCTTCGCGCGCGCTGATGACGGCGATGCCCTCGACGTTCTGGCGCAGGAACCCCTCGACCGCTGCGCGCGCGGAACCCGGGTCGCTGTCCACCATGTTCGCGGTGAAGACCGACCAGCGTGCGTCGCGGGCCGCCGCGTTGAAGTGCAAGACCGAGGACGAGGGCCCGAACTCGGTGCCGCCGGTGGCGATGAGGCCGATGGTCCGGGATCGCTTCGTGACGAGCGTCCGGGCGGCGGGGGAGGGGACGTAGCGCAGCTGCTTGATCGCTTCGTCGACCCGCGCCTTCGTCGCCGGCCGCACGTTCGGGAGGTCGTTCAGCACCCGTGACACGGTCTGGTGCGAGACCCCCGCGAGCCGTGCGACGTCGAAGATCGTCGCATGACGGGACGGCTCAGCCACGCGGTCCCCTCTCGTCGTCGGCGGTCGTGATCGGTTCCGGCGAGGCCTCATCAGGCCCCTCCGAGATCGCGGCCAGCAGCTTCGAGACGGTGAGGTCGTAGTTCGGGAGGTCGGCGACCTTCCGTCGGTCGCGCAGCACGGCGATCCGGTGGCTGATGCGCAGGACCTCCTCGAGTTCGGCTGAGATGAACACGACCGACAGACCGTTCTCGGCGAGCCGGGTCACGAGCTTCTGGATCTCGGCCTTGGCGCCGATGTCGATGCCTCGGGTCGGTTCATCGAGCACGAGCAACCGAGGAGCGAGCGCGAGCCACCTCGCCAAGAGTACCTTCTGCTGGTTCCCTCCTGAGAGCTCCTTCATGAGCGCATCGGGATTCGCCGGCTTGATGCCCATCGCCTGGATGTAGCTCTCGGCCAGTTCGTTCTGCCGACGCAGCGGGATCCGTCTGAACCACCCGAGGTCCGCCTGGAGGGCCAGCGCGATGTTGTCGCGCAGGCTGAGGTCGCCGATGATCCCCTCGGTGCGACGGTTCTCCGACGCGTAGACGATCCGTTGTTTGAGGGCGCGGCGCGGGGATCCGAGGCGGGTGGCCCTCCCGGCCACCTCCACCGTGCCGGTGTCGGCCCGGTCGACGCCGGTCAGGAGTCTGGCGAGCTCCGTCCGTCCTGAGCCGAGCAGTCCGGCGATGCCGACGATCTCGCCCTCGTAGACCTTCAGGTCGATCGGTTCGATCGCACCCTGGCGCCCGAGCCCGATGGCCGAGACGAACGGGTCCTCACCGTCGAGGGCGTCGCCCTCATCGGAGGTGTCGAGCCCGCGTCGGATCTCGTCGAAGGTCGCGAGCTCTGTACCGATCATCTTGTGGACGAGGTCGATCCGGAGCAGTTCGTGCGGGAGGTATTCGCCGACGAGTCGGCCTTCGCGCAGCACGGTGAGGCGGTCGGAGATCTCGTAGACCTGGTCGAGGAAGTGCGAGATGAAGAGGATCGCGACGCCCTCGGCTTTGAGGATCGAGATGACCCGGAAGAGTTCGGTGACCTCGTCGTTGTCGAGGCTCGAGGTCGGTTCGTCGAGGACGAGCACCTTGGTGCGCACGGCGATCGCCCGGACGATCGCGACGAGCTGCTGGATCGCCGGCGGATGGGCGGAGAGCTGCGAGGCCGGGTCGATGTCGAGTCCGACGACGGCGAGCAACTCTCGTGCGCGCTCACGCATGCGCCTCCCCGAGATCCCTCCCCAGGCATGACGTGGTTCGCGGCCCAGGAGGATGTTCTCGGCGACGGTCAGGTTGGGGAGGAGGTTGACCTCCTGGTAGACGGTGCTGATCCCGTGCGCCTGGGCGTCGGCGACGCTCGAGAACGAGACCTCGCGTCCCTCGAGGAGGATGCTTCCGCTGTCAATCCGATGGACCCCGGTCAGCGACTTGATGAGGGTCGACTTCCCCGCTCCGTTCTCGCCCATGAGGGAGTGGACCTCGCCGGGGAACAGTCGGAGGTCGACGTCGTCGAGCGCTTTGACGCCGGGGAAGCTCACGGACACACCGCGCAACTGCACGAGTGGCGTGGGCGAGGTCATCTGCAGCTCTCCATCGAGGTGGTCGCGGCCGGGTGTCCGCTGATCACCCGACTCTAGCGCGCGCGACGGCACCGCCGGGAGGCCGCTCCGCAGGAATTGTGAGGGCTCACATTGCCTGTTGACAACTCTTCCCAGCCGTGGCTAATGTTCAGCACAACGCAGATGTGATCGCTAACAATTGCTGACCACCTGCGTCACCGCAGCACCACGCACGTCACATTCACGCCGCACCCATCGTCGGGACCGCGGGTCTCAAAGAGGAGAACAATGTTCAAGACAACACGTGTCCGCGCACTCGCGGGCCTCGCCCTGGTCGGTGCTCTCGCGTTCAGCGCGACCGCCTGCTCGAGCGGTTCCGGAAGCTCCGACGGCGACGCCGGTTCGGACGGCGAACTCACCACCATCGGCTTCGTGGCCGTCGGCCCCGAGGGCGGATGGCGCACCGCGAACGAGAAGAACATCCAGGACTCGTTCTCGAAGGAGAACGGCTTCGACCTCAAGTACGCACCGGCGACGAACGGCGACCAGAACTCGCAGATCACCGCCTTCACCTCGTTCATCGACGAGGGCGTCGACGCCATCCTGCTCTCCGCCACAGAGGCGACCGGCTGGGAGAGCGTCCTGGAGCGCGCGAAAGAGGCCGAGATCCCCGTGGTCCTGCTCGACCGCGGCATCGAGCCGAACGACACCGAGCTCTACACGAGCCGCATCGCCCCCGACAACGTCGGCATCAGCGCCTCGGCCGCCGAGTGGGCGAACGGTCAGTTCCCCGACGGCGCCAAATACGTCGTCCTCGAGGGCCCTCCCGGCCTCTCCGTCGTCAACGACCGCAACAAGGGCTGGGACGACACCATCGACCCGAACTTCACCAAGCTCGAGTCGCAGTCGGCCAACTGGTCCACCGAAGAGGCGAAGAGCGTCTTCGAGACCATCCTCAAGGCGAACAACAACGACGTCCAGCTCGTCTTCGCACAGAACGACGAGATGGGCCTCGGCGCCGCACTCGCCGTCGAGGAGGCCGGCCTGAAGCCCGGAACCGACGTCAAGATCATCACGATCGACGGCACCAAGGCGGCGCTCGAAGCACTCGCCGCCGGACGCCTGAGCTTCGTCGCCGAGTACAACCCGCTGTTCGGTGAGACCGCGATCGACATCGTCAAGAAGGCACTCGCCGGCGACAAGGTCGAATCGGACATCGTGGTGCCGAGCGTCACGTTCGACTCTCCGGACGCTGCGACGGCAGCTCTGCCCGAACGCGCCTACTGATCCGACCCGGTCGCCCGGCAGCCACCCCCCCCTTCGCTGCCGGGCGACCGCCCACCCGCTTCCCGGGGACCAGACTCCCCGGCGACGACGCCGGATCGACCGGCAGAACGACCAGGCAGACATGGCAATCACCGAGCCGATCGTCGAGATGCAGCACATCTCCATCGAGTTCCCGGGCGTCAAAGCCCTGCAAGACGTGGACTTCCGCCTCTTCCCCGGCGAGGTCCACACGCTCATGGGCGAGAACGGCGCCGGCAAGTCGACGCTCATCAAGGCGCTCACCGGGGTGTACAAGATCGACTCCGGCACGATCCTGGTCGCCGGAGGACCCCGCTCGTTCTCCGGAACGGCGGACGCGCAGAGCGCCGGCATCTCGACCGTCTATCAAGAGGTGAACCTCTGCGACAACCTCACCGTCGGCGAGAACGTCATGCTCGGCCACGAGGTCCGCGGTCCCTTCGGCATCAACTGGCGCCGCACCCACGAAGCCGCACACGAAGCGCTCGTCGGGCTCGGCCTCGGGCACATCGACCCCAAGCAGCCGCTCTCGAGCATCTCGCTCGCGCTGCAACAGCTCGTCGCGATCAGCCGGGCCATGGTCACGAAGTCGAAGGTGCTCATCCTCGACGAGCCGACCTCCAGCCTCGACGCCAACGAAGTGGAAGGCCTCTTCCAGGTCATGCGCCGACTACGCGACCAGGGCGTCGCGATCCTCTTCGTCTCCCACTTCCTCGACCAGGTCTACGCGATCAGCGACCGACTCACGGTGCTCCGCAACGGCGAGTTCGTCGGGGAGTACCGCACCGCGGACCTCAACCGCACCGAGCTCATCTCCAAGATGATCGGCAAGGATTACGGCGCGCTCGCCGCCCTCGGCTCCAACCGCGGCCGCACCGCCACAGCCGACACCCCGGCGTTCTACAGCGCCAAGGACCTCGGGCGGAAGGGTTCCATCGACCCCGTCGACATCGAGGTCCACGCCGGCGAGGTCGTCGGTCTCGCAGGGCTCCTCGGGTCGGGCCGCACCGAGCTCGGTCGGCTCATCTACGGTGCAGACCGTCCCGACTCCGGCACGGTCACGATCGACGGCGCGACCGCCGAGGTCCACACGCCCATGGCCGGCCTGTCGAAGCAGATCGCCTTCTCCACGGAGAACCGACGTGACGAAGGCATCATCGGCGACCTGACCGTACGGGAGAACCTCATCCTCGCCGTCCAGGCCCGCAGGGGCTGGGCGCGTCCGCTGTCCCGCCGCGAGCAGAACGAGCTCTGCGACAAGTACCTGCTCGAACTCAACGTCCGGCCCTCCGACCCGGAACGACCCATCAAGAACCTCTCCGGCGGCAACCAGCAGAAGGTGCTCCTCGGCCGATGGTTGGCGACGAAGCCGCAGCTCATCGTGCTCGACGAGCCGACCCGTGGCATCGACGTCGGCGCCAAGGCCGAGATCCAGGAGGCGATCGCCGCGCTCGCCGAGGACGGGATGTCCGTCGTGTTCATCTCCTCCGAGCTCGAGGAGGTCGTGCGCTTGAGCGAGCGGATCATCGTGCTGAAGGACCACCGTAAGATCGGCGAGATCGTCAACGGACCCGAGGTCACCGCAGACACCATCGTCGACCTGATCGCCACCGAAGGGAGCGCCACGTGAGCGCCACCAGTCAGGGGCCGGCCCGTTCCGGTTCCTCCGCACGCGGCGGCCAGGGCTCGGCCCGCGGCGTCGTCAGCACCATCGTCCACCAGCCCTACATCTGGGCGATCGTGACCCTGCTGCTCCTGCTCGTCATCAACCTCATCAAGGACCCCGGCTACCTCGGCATCTCCGTCAACGGCACGACCGGCAACCTGTCGGGCAACCCGATCGACATCCTGCGAGCGAGCGCCCCGATCATGATGATCGCGGTCGGGATGACGCTCGTCATCGCCACCCGCGGCATCGACCTCTCGGTCGGTTCCGTCATGGCCGTCTCCGGCGCCGTGTCGATGGAGTTCATGAGCAACCAGAGCGGCGGCGACGCGGGTTCGGCCATCGTCGCCGCGCTGCTCGCGCTCGCCGTGAGCGCCTTCCTCGGCACGGTCAACGGGGTGCTCGTCTCGATCGTCGGCCTGCAACCGTTCATCACGACGCTCATCACGATGCTCGCCGGTCGAGGCCTCGCGAAGGTCATCACCTCGGGGCAGAACACCTCCGCCACGAACGAGCCCTTCCGCTGGCTCGCGAACGGCACCGTGTTCGGATTCCCCGTCGTCTTCATCATCGCCGGTGTCATCGTCGCGATCGTCGCGTTCCTCGTCCGGCGCACCGCGCTCGGCCTGATGATCGAGTCCATCGGCATCAACCCGCGCGCCGCCCGGATGGCGGGTATCCGCCCCATCGGCATCCTCATCGCCGTCTACATCGTGAGCGCCGTCCTCGCGGGTGTCGCCGGGATCTTCAGCACCGCCAGCGTCATGACGGTCGAGGTGGCGAAGACCGGGTTGAACGCGGAGATGGACGCCATCCTCGCGGTCGTCATCGGCGGCACCTCGCTCGCCGGCGGCAAGTTCTCCCTCACCGGCAGCGTGATCGGCGCGCTCCTCATCGCGACCCTCGACAAGACGATCGTGTTCCTCTCCATCCCCTCCTCGGCGACGCCGGCGTTCAAGGCCGTCGTGATCGTGATCATCTGCCTCCTCCAGTCACAGCGCGTGAGAGCCCTGTTCGCCCGGCGGAAGTCCCGGACGACGCCCACGGCGTCGGTCCCCACGCGAAAGGAAACGGTGTCAGCATGAGCACCCTCACCGACCGACCGACGCCCGACGCTCCGGTGCTCCCACGGCGCTCGCTGCTGTCCCGGCTGACGCCCAACCTCGAGACCCTGCCCACCCTGGCGGCCGTCGTCATCTTCATCGGCATGGTCGTCTACGGCGAGATCGCCTACGGACGCATCGTCCAGGCCAGCACGATCTCGAACCTGCTCATCAACAACGCGTACCTGATCATCCTCGCCGTCGGACTCACCTTCGTGATCCTCACGGGCGGCGTGGACCTCTCCGTCGGTGCGATCATCGCCATCAGCAGCCTGATCGGGGTGATGCTCGCGAACTCGGGCTGGAACCCGATCGCGGTCATGGTGATCATGATCCTGATCGGCTCCGCGTTCGGCGTGTTCTCGGGCGTGCTCGTGCAGTACTTCAACGTGCAACCGTTCATCGCCACGCTCGCGATGATGTTCCTCGGGCGCGGTCTCGCCTCGATGCTCAGCACCACCCCCGAGCGTCTCGCCGACGACTCGCCGATCCGTTCGCTCTCCACCGAGTGGAAGGTGATCGACGGCCCGAAGATCAACGACCTCATCACCACGCCGAACGTCCTGATCGCCGTCCTCGTCGTCGCCGCGGCGTTCGTGGTGCTCCACAAGACCCGCCTCGGCCGGACCGTCTACGCGATCGGCGGCTCGGAGCAGTCGGCGCTCCTCATGGGGCTGCCCGTGGTCCGCACGAAGCTCATGGTCTACGTGATCAGCGGCACGCTGGCCGGTCTCGCGGCCGTCGTCTACACCTCGAAGCTCGGCATCGCCCAGAACATCACGGGCGTCGGCTGGGAGCTCGACGCCATCGCAGCGGTCATCATCGGCGGCACGCTGCTGACCGGAGGCGCAGGCTTCGTCCTCGGCTCAGTCGTCGGCGCGCTCGTCCTCGGCCTCATGAACGTGCTCATCACCCGCGACGGCAGCATCCCGCCGGAGGCGACCACCATCATCACCGGCGGCATCCTGCTCGTCTTCGTCCTCCTCCAGCGACTCGTGGTCTCGCGCAAACGCAAGACCTGACGCCCGCACACCCCCACCGCACCACCCGTTCCATCCCGCTCGACAACGACGCCGAACCAGGAGAACCACCCCCCATGAGACAACTGCGCCTCAAAACGGTCGTCGCGACCTCCGTCGCGGCACTGATCCTGCCGCTCGTCGGTGCCTCCGGCGCCGCCGCAGCGGTGTCGCCGGGGACCGCCCCGACAGCGACCTCCCAGTCCAACTTCCGAACCGCCCCCACGGCGCAGGAGGACCTGGACGCCGCCGCGGCGGCGCTCTCGATCGCGAACGTCGACGACGTGCGCGGGAATCTGACCCTGCCCGGAGCACCCGAGGGGATCGACATCGCCTGGGCGTCGTCGGACACCACCGTGATCACCACCGACGGTGTCGTGACGCGGCCCGCCACGGACACCACCGTCACCCTGACCGCCACGCTGAGCCAGGGCGAGGCGACCGCGACGCGCGAGTTCACGGCGACCGTCCGCGCCGCGATCGCGACCCCCGACTACGAGGGCTACGCCTTCGCCTACTTCACCGGCAACTCGCTCGCCGGCGAGAACATCTACTTCGCCGCCAGTGAAGGCAACAACGCGCTCGACTGGAACGAACTCAACGCCGGACGCCCGGTCCTCACCTCGGACGAGGGTACGAAGGGGCTGCGCGACCCGTTCCTCATCCGCTCTCCCGAGGGCGACACCTTCTACCTCATCGCCACCGACCTCTCGATCGGCAGCGGCACGTCCTGGGGAGACTCCGTCCGCACGGGCAGCCACTACCTCGAGGTGTGGGAGTCCCACGACCTCGTGACCTGGTCCGACCAGCGGCACATCGAGGTCGCACCGGAGAACGCGGGCAACACCTGGGCACCCGAGGCGTACTACGACGACACGATCGGCGCGTACGTGGTCTTCTGGGCTTCGTCGCTCTACGACGCCGACGACCCGGACCACACCGGGAACAGCTACCACCGCATGATGTACGCGACCACCCGCGACTTCACGACGTTCAGCGAGCCGCAGGTCTGGCAGGACCAGGGTGTCTCGCGGATCGACTCGACGGTGATCAAGTCGAGCGACACCTACTACCGCTTCACCAAGGACGAGGGCGCCGGTGGCACCGGGTGCGCCGACATCATCCAGGAGTCCTCCACAGACCTGCGGGCCACGCTCGAGTCCTGGACGGTGCTCGACACCTGCATCGGTCGCGACGCAGGCACCAGCGCGGTCGAGGGGCCGACGGCGTTCGCCGCCAACCCGGGCGACGTCAACGGTGACAAGTTCTACCTCTTCGTCGACGAGTACGGCGGGCGCGGCTACATCCCGCTCGAGACCGAGGACATCGCGAACCCGGACTGGCAGGTCGCGAAGGACTACGACCTTCCTGCGAGCCCGCGCCACGGCACGGTGCTCCCGGTCACGGCCGCAGAGCTGCAATTGCTCGAGGACAGCCTCGGCGGAGCACCCGAGCCGGTGCCCGCGAACGAGGACGGCGAGATCGTCCGCTACGACTTCGCCGGCTCCGCAGGCTCGACACTCAGCGACGTGTCCGGCAACGGCCTCGACGCGACGGTCGAAGGCGGTGCGACCTTCTCCGACGGTGCGCTGCAGCTCGACGGTGGCGACGACTACGTCAAGCTGCCGGACGACCTGCTCGCCGGGGTGACCGACGTCACGGTGGAGGCGGAGGTCTGGATCGACCCCACGCAGGCCAACCCGTACTTCATCTACGGGCTCGGCAACACCACCGGTGGCGCCGGCGACGGCTACCTGTTCAGCACCGGCAACGCGTACCGGACGAGTCTCGCGACCGGCAACTGGAGCACGGAGCAGACGGTGTCGCAGGGCAAGGACCTGACGCGCGGTCGCTGGGCGAAGCTGACGTACACGTTGCAGGGCACCACGGCCACGATCTACCTCGACGGCATCGCCGTCGGCACCGGGACCGTGACGGCGGATCCGGGAGACATCGGCGGCGGGTGGACGAGCGCCAACTACCTGGGCCGTTCGAACTACGACGCCGACAACCGGCTGAAGGGCGCGTTCCGCGAGTTCGCGATCTACAACCGCGCCCTCTCGGCGGTCGAGGTGCTCGCCGGCTCCGGGAACACCGCGGCACTGACCGACATCGGCCTCGAGGAGGACGTGTTGAAGACCGCCCCGATCGTCGACGACGACCGCCACGAGGTCGTCTTCCCGGTTCAGCCCGGAACGGACCGCACCGCCTTGAGCCCGACCTTCACGACCGCGGCCGGTGTCACGGCGAGCCCCGCCTCGGGGACCGCCCTCGACCTCAGCAGCCCCGTGACCGTGACGTTGACGCCGACCTCGAGTGAGGCCGTGACGTGGACGATGCGGGCGGTCGAGATGAAGAGCCCGGTCATCCCCGGTCTCTACGCCGACCCGAACGTCTTCGTCTGGGGCGACACCTATTACATCTACGCGACCACCGACGGCTTCGCCGGTTGGGGTGGCAAGGAGTTCTTCGTCTGGTCGTCGAAAAACCTCGTCGACTGGGAGCGTTCGGCGGAGCCGATCCTCACGCTCGACGGCGCGAACGGGAACGTGCCGTGGGCGACCGGCAACGCCTGGGCGCCGACGATCGGCGAGAAGGACGGCAAGTTCTTCTTCTACTTCAGTGGCCACAACCCCTCGGTCGACCGGAAGACCATCGGCGTCGCCGTCGCGGACAGTCCGGCCGGTCCGTTCACGGCTCAGCCGAACGCGATGATCCTCAACGACGAAGCGGTGACCTCGGGACAGGCGATCGACCCGGCCACGTTCACCGACCCGGAGACGGGGAAGAGCTACCTGTTCTGGGGCAACGGTTCGCCGGTGTACGCGGAGCTGTCGGACGACATGCTGTCGATCAAGGCCGACACGCTCAAGCGCATCGACGGCCTGACCGACTTCCGCGAGGGTGCCTTCGTCAACTATCGGGACGGGATCTACCACCTGACGTACTCGATCGACGACACCGGTTCGGAGAACTATCGGGTCGGGTACGCGACGGCGACGAGTGTGGACGGCCCGTGGACGTACCGCGGTGTGATCCTGCAGAAGAAACCCGAACTCGGCATCCTCGCCACCGGTCACAGCTCGATCCTCAACGTGCCGGGCACGGACGACTGGTACATCGTCTACCACCGGTTCGCCATCCCGGGTGGTGACGGCCAGCACCGCGAGACGACGATCGACCGACTGACGTTCGACCCGGAGACGGGCCTCATGAACCCGGTCGTCCCGACCCTCGAGAGCGTCGGCCCGCAGCGGATCGCGGTTCCCGGTGCCGAGGGCACGCTGACGATCGACCGGCCGTCGGTGCGGGTGGGTGAGTCGTTCTCGGTGTCCGGGTCCGGCTTCGCCGCGGGGGAGCAGGTGCGGTTCACCCTGTTCTCCACCCCGACCGACCTCGGGACCGTCGTCGCGGACGCTTCGGGTGCGTTCGTGGCGACGCTCACGGTGCCCGCTTCCGTGGTGCCGGGTGCACACACGCTGCAGGCGCTGGGTGCGGACTCGGGCATCACGGCCGAGGCGGCGCTGACCGTCCTGGCAGCGGATGCCGCGGCTCCGGGCGCCGCGGGCTCCGGTCCTGGTGCGCTCTCGACCACCGGTGTCTCGGTCGTCGGATTCGTCGGCCTGGCCGGGCTGCTCCTCGCCGCCGGTGCGTGGCTGGTCGTCCGTCGCCGACGCGTCGCGTCGTAGCCCGCGCCCGCCAGCACCGATCCCGTCCGGGGTGACCATCGTCACCTCGGGCGGGATCGCCGTCTGTCCGGTCGCGACGAACCGCGCTGATCATGCCGGCAGGACGATGACCTTGCCGGCCATCCGGCCGGCAGCGGCTTCGGCGTGGAGCGCGGGCAGTTCGGCGAGCGGGATCCGTCGCGTCACCTCGACCGTCAGCGATCCCTCGTCGACGAGCGACACGAGGGTCGACAGGCGGTCGCGGTTCGGCAGGACGAAGACCGTCGCCGCGCGGACCTGCCGTGCCTCGTCCCCGGGCGTCGGCATCCACGCGGTGGTGCTCACCACTGCACCGCCGTCGTGGACGAGCCCGACGAGCGCCTCGAACTGCTCGGGGTCGATCGGCGCGAGGTTGAGGAGGACGTCGACGGGTGCCGACACCGCACCGAGGAGGTCGGACGCCGTGTGGTCCACGACCTCGTCCGCTCCGGCGGCCCGCACCGCCGCCTCACTCCGCGGGCTGGCCGTCGCGATGACGTGCACCCCGGCGCGCTTGGCGAGTCGGATCGCGTACTTGCCGACGACCCCGCCGGCGCCGACGATCAGGACGCGCTGACCCGACTCGAGACCGCCGTCGTCGAACAGCGCCTGCCAGGCGGTCAGGGCGACCGAGGGGAGGGCTGCGGCGTCCGCGAGCGGGATGGTCGTCGGTGCTGCGACGACGGCCTCCGTCGGTGCGACGACGTACTCGGCCGCACCGCCGTCGAGCTCCATCGGGAGGAAGCCGATGACCGCGTCGCCGACCGAGAGCCCCTCGACGCCCTCACCGAGCGCGTCGATCGTGCCCGACACGTCGTACCCGGGGACGTGGGGGAGCTGGACCGGGATCGGCAGGAACCCGGCCCGCATGCCGTTGTCGGCCGCGTTGAACGCCGACGCTGCGACGCGGATGCGTACCTGTCCGAGGGCCGGAGTCGGCTGCTCGATGTCGCCGTAGTGGAGGACCTCGGGTCCGCCGACCTCGTGGAACTGGACTGCCTGCATGATGCTCTCCTTCGTCAAGTGCTTCGAATTTGAAGCAACTGGCATGACGATAACACTGCTTCGAACTCGAAGCAACACCTAGAATGGACGCATGACCGAAACGCCTGTACCCCTCACTCCGACCGAACTCGGCGCCTACTTCGCGTTCACCGAGGTGAGCAGCCTCCTGCGTCCGGCGGTCGAGCAGCAGCTCCGCGAGGCGGGGGAGTTGAGCTACGTCCAGTTCCAGTTGCTGGCGCGCCTCGGTGATGCGCCGGACGGTCACCTGCGCATGACGGATCTCGCGGATGGCGTGGTCTACAGCCGTAGTGGGCTCACCTACCAGGCGCAGTTGCTCGACCAGCGGGGACTCATCACCCGCTCGCCGTCACCGGACGACGAACGCAGCACGGTCGTGGCGATCACGACGGCCGGCCGGGACGTGCTCGCCACGGTGTTCCCCGGCCACATCCAGGCCGTCAGGGACCTGCTCTTCGCGCCGCTCGACGACGACGACGTCAGCGAGCTCGCCCGCATCCTCGGGCGGGTCAGCGCGCGCCTCCGGGCGGCTCCGCCACGCTCGGCGGGTCGCCGTCGCAAGGCGTGATCGCCAGGATCTGGGAAACTCGAAGCTGTTCCTCCTCGGAAGGATTCGGCAATGGCAGCTCCAGAGCGTGAAGTCGGGCCGACCGCGCGCAATCCGATGGTCGTCGCGGGTGGCCTGGCGCTCGTCGCGGCGGCCGCAGTGCTCGTGTTGCAGATCGTCCTTCGACCGCTCGTGACGGATCTTGCGATGCAGGTGTTCGGGACCCTTGATCTGGATGCCCCTGGAGCGGCTGCGCGCGACCGGGTCATGACCTCGGCCCTCGTGCTCTTCACCGCGTTGACGACAGGCAAGAACGCCCTCGCGGGCGCTCGTTCACGCGAGGGTGTCCGTTGGAGGACGTCGGTGTGGCTGCCGGTCGCGGGATACACGTTCGCCGGAGTGTTGACGTGGGTGTTCTCGGTCACCCGAGGCTTCAGTCTGTCTTGAGCGCAGGGCGTCAGGAGCCGAGGGTGTCCTCAGCGGCGCGCTTCGAGGAGTGACACGAACTCGTCCGCCATCGCGAGTTGCTGCTGCAGCTTGGTGCGACGCTCGGCCGCGTCGGTGATGAAGCCGTCCAGGATCGCGCGAGTGACGTCGTCGGGTGCGGTGTCCATGGCGTCGATCACCCGGAGGAGCTCTGCCATCTCCTCGAGAGAGAAGCCGAGTGGTTTCATGCGCCGGATGAGGATGAGGCGGTCGTAGTCGTCCTGCGTGTACAAGCGGAAGCCGCCCTCGGTGCGCGCTGAGGCCGAGACCAGGCCGACGTCGTCGTAGTGTCGCAGCGTGCGGAGCGAGAGTCCGGTGCGCTCGGCCAGTTCGCCGATGTGCATGGTGGTCGGTTCGCTCGTCACGGTCGCCTCACTTCACATCAACCCTTACAGGCGAACTGCCGCGCAGCCTGCCGACCCTGTTCATCCCGAACGTGCCGTTCACGCTGGAGACGTTCGCGATCATCGCGCCGTACGCGGCCGCGATGGCGTTGGTCGGGCTCCTCGAGTCGCTCATGACGGCCAAGCTCGTCGACGATGTCACCGACACCCCGTCGGGCAAGACCCGCGAGTCTCTGGGCCAGGGGATCGCGAACGTGCTCTCGGGGTTCTTCGGTGGCATGGGTGGCTGCGCGATGATCGGCCAGACCATGATCAACGTGAAGGCCTCGGGCGCGCGAACGCGGATCTCGACCTTCCTCGCCGGGGTGTTCCTGCTGGTCCTGGTCGTCGCGCTGGGCGACGTGGTCGCGGTGATCCCCATGGCCGCGCTCGTCGCGGTGATGATCATGGTGTCCGTCGCGACCTTCGACTGGCACAGTGTCAACCCGAGGACCCTCCGCGCCATGCCCCTCGGTGAGACGGTCGTCATGGTGGCCACGGTCGTCGTGGTGGTCCTGACGCACAACCTCGCGATCGGTGTCGTCATCGGTGTGATCGCCGCGATGGTCGTGTTCGCAAGGCGGGTCGCCCACCTCGCCACCGTCGAACGCACGGTCGACCTGTCCGCAGCGACGCCCACCGCCCGGTACACCGTGACCGGAGAGCTGTTCTTCGCGTCCAGCAACGACCTCACGACGCAGTTCGCCTACGCCGACGACCCGGAGCGGATCGTCATCGACCTCTCGCAGTCGCACGTCTGGGACGCGTCGACCGTCGCCGCCCTCGACGCGATCACCACGAAGTACGAGCGTCGCGGGAAGCGGGTCGTCATCGAGGGGATGAACGACGCGAGCACGCGGATCCACGCCCGGCTGGCCGGCAAGCTGACCGGCGGTCACTGACCGCCGGTCGCGCCGGCTCCTGCGTCCGGCTCAGTCGAGCGGGACGCCGAAGTCGCCCGCGATGCCGGCCAGGCCGGTGGTGTAGCCCTGGCCGACGGCACGGAACTTCCACTCCGAGTTGTACCGGTAGATCTCGGCGAACAGCATCGCCGTCTCCTGGGAGGCGTCCTCGGTGAGGTCGTAGCGGACGATCTCCTGCTGATCCTGGTCCATGACCCGGCAGAAGGCATCGCGGACCTGGCCGAAGTTCTGGCGGCGGTTGTCGGCGTCGTGGATCGAGACCGCGATGACGATGCGCGAGACGTCGGGCTCCACAGCGCGGAGGTCGATCGTGATCTGCTCGTCGTCGCCGTCACCCTCGCCGGTGCGGTTGTCGCCCTGGTGCACGACCGAGCCGTCGGGCGTCGACATCTGGTTGTAGAAGATGAAGTCCGCAGGGGTTCGGATCTTGCCGTTCTCGGCGACGAGGATGGCGGAGGCGTCGAGGTCGAACGCGACGCCGACGGTGGTGCGCGGGTCCCACCCGAGACCGACCGTGGCGATGGTCAGCCCTGGGCTGGTCTTCGTGAGCGAGAGGTTGTTGCCTTTGGAGAGGCTGAGGCCTGCCATGGGTGTGTTCCTTCGAGAGTGCTCGGTGATGTTCGAACCTCCATCCTGCCCTGTTCCGGCTGAGTTTGGAGTGGGTTGTGGAGGATCCGCCAGCCCCCACGGCCGCAGCGGGGATCAGTCGCCGTCCGCCTTGGTGGAGTCCGCCGCTGTGACGTCGTCGAGTGGCAGCTCCTCGCGCGCGACCGCAGCGGCGACGTCACCGAGCCGCCGCTGGCGGGCGCGTGCGTACTGCCGCATCATCCCGAAGGCCGTGTCCATGTCGACACCCGCCGCCCGCGCCAGATACCCCTTCGCCTGCTCGATGGCGACCCGGCTGTCGAGCGCGCGCTGAAGTTGCTCGGTGGCGAGCGTCGCGTTCTCGATCGTCCGCTGCTGCAGGAGGCTGATCGTCGCGACATCGGCCAGCGCCTGGGCTGCGCGGGCGTCGGCGCCGTTGAGGGCGCCCTCGGTCTCGCGGAACAGGTTCAGAGACCCGACGATCGTGTCGCGGAGCCGCATGGGGATCGCGTGGACGCCCGCGTATCCGCGTTCCTGTGACGCTTCCGCGAACCTCGGCCAGTGCTCGCGCAGCTCGTCGGCGCTCTCCGCCGTCACCAGGAGACCGCTCGTCACCGCAGCGATGCAGGGCCCCTCTCCTGCGTTGAGCTGCATGAGGCCGATGAACTCGCTCCGCTCGCTCGTGGACGCGACGACCTGCAGGACGTCGTCGCGGTCGGCCAGATGGATGGCCCCGGCGGCAGCGTCGAACAGTTCGACCGCCCGGTCGACCAGCGTCTGCAGCACGTCCACGACGTCGTAATCGGCGACGAGGCTGTCGGTGAGGGTCACGAACGTCTCGATGAGCCGTGCTTCGCGCGTATCGTCCATGGCGGTGTCAGTCCTCATCTGTTGATCTGCGGATCAACCGTAACCGAGGCCGGAGGCCGTCGATGACCGCCGCCGTCGAGACGCGCTCGCGCGGATTTGCGCCGGGTCGCGAGACCGTTCTACGCTGAACGAGCGCTGCCCCAGACCCTGGTTGCCGGATTGTTCGTCCTTTCTGATGACGCCCAGGAGCCTCATGAGCACGCACCACGTCGGCTTTCTCTTCGTGCGCTCTCGGCGACCCGCTCGGTCGACGAGAACGCCCGTCCCACCGGCGGAGGGCGTCCGATGACGGTCGAACGCAGCAGCGGGTTCCGGAAGACCGGACCCAGCGGGAGAACGCGGGCTGGTGGCACCTCGAGCTACTCCGCGATCCTCGCCGAAGTGAAGTCGGCCGGTCTGCTCCGACGACGCCACGGCTTCTATTGGACGCTGTTCGCCGTCCTGGTGCTCGCCACCGCCGGCTGCTGGGTCGCCTTCGCGTTCCTCGGTGACTCCTGGATGCAGCTGTTGGTCGCGGCCGCTCTGGGCGTGCTGTTCACGCAGTTCGCCTTCTTGTCGCACGAGGCCGCGCATCGGCAGGTGTTCGAGTCCCGTGCCTGGAACGACCGGGCGGGCCGTTTCCTCGGCACCTTCCTGGTGGGGTTGAGCTACTCGTGGTGGATGAACAAGCACACGCGCCATCACGGCAATCCGAACACCGTGGGGAAGGACCCCGACATCGAGCCCGACACGATCCGCTTCCTGCCGGAGGACGTCGACACGGTGCGGAACCGGGCGGCGAGGATCTTCTACCGTCACCAGGGTTGGTTGTTCTTCCCCCTCCTCACCCTTGAAGGCCTCAACCTGCACTGGCTCGCGATCCGCTCCGTCGTCAGCGGTGTCGGGACGCGGGCCGGCGTGCGCGACCGGGTGGTCGAGGGCGTGATGCTCGTCGCACGCTTCGGGATCATCCTCACCGTCGTGTTCTGGTTCCTGCCGTTCGGCATGGCGTGCGCGTTCCTCGGCGTCCAGCTCGCGGTGTTCGGCGTCATGATGGGTGCCTCGTTCGCCCCGAACCACAAGGGGATGCCGACGATCGCCCATGACGCGAACGTCGACTTCTTCTCCCGCCAGGTCCTGACGTCGCGGAACGTCGTCGGTGGATGGTGGGTGTCGTTCCTCATGGGCGGCCTGAACTACCAGGTCGAGCACCATCTCTTCCCCTCGATGCCGCGTCCTGCGCTCAAGGAGGCTCGACGACTCGTCCGCGACCACTGCGCCGCACTCGACGTCCCGTACACCGAGACCACGCTGCTGCGCTCGTACGGGATCGTCATCCGTTACCTCAACCGCGTCGGTCTCGGAGCTCGCGATCCGTTCGCGTGCCCGCTCGTCGCCGAGCTCCGCATACACTGAGCCACCTCACCGACCACCATCACCCCACGGAATCAGGAACCCAAGCCATGCAGATCATCATCGTGCTCCTCGTCATCTGGGCGATCCTCTCCATCGTCGGCTTCGCGCTGAAGGGTCTGCTGTGGCTCGGGATCATCGGCATCGTCCTCTTCCTCGGCACGATCGTCTTCGGTGCCATCCGCCGCGCCGCCAGCAAGCGCTAGCTCGCAGTCGGAAGCCGCCCGGACGATTCGGGTACGCTCTGCCGGATGCGGAATCTGGACTGGGACGGCCTGCGCAACCTCAGGGATCTCGGCGGTCTGCCGACCCCGCTGTCGTCCACCGGCCTGACGGCGCGCGGGCGGATCGCGCGGGGTCCCCGACGCGAGCTGCTCACCGCTGCAGGGTGGGACGCAGCGATGCGATGGGGGCTGCGGTCCGTGGTCGATCTCCGCAGCGCTGATGAGACCGGAGCGCGCGAAACCGACCCGGGTGTCCGTCCTCCAGCCGAGCTGGTGATCACGCTCGCGCCGACCGAGGATCAGACCGATCCGGAGTTCCGCGCGGTGTGCCTGCCGATCCTCGACTCCCCGGAGTACTGGCCGCACAATGTGCGTATCCTGCCGGAGCTCGTCCGCGGTGCGCTCGAAGCAGTCGCATCGTCCGAACCCGGGATCCTGGTGCACTGCGCAGCCGGCAGGGACCGCACCGGCATGATCAGCGCGCTGCTGCTCGCCAACGTCGGCGTCCCCGATGAGGCCATCGTCGACGACTACGCGACATCGGTGCGTGCCATGGCCGGAACGGCGCCCCACGGCGGCCCGACCCACGACCGCCAGGCGTCGTGGACGTCGGAGCAGGTCGACGCCTTCCTCGACGACGTGACGCCGCACGTGCGAGCCTTCGTCGCCGACGCGGACGGGGTCTTCGACGCCCTGGCTCTCGACGAGGCGGCTCGGGCCGGACTGCGTCGGCTCCTCCTGCCGTGACCGAGCTCCTCCTGCCGTGACCGAACTCCGGCTGGCGCAGAGGCCGTCCTGCTAGGGTCCTGGCTGATCGTCATCCGATCCCGGCAGTCGACATCACCATCGGAACAGGAACCCAATTCTCGTGCAGAAGTTCGCCGTCGTCATCGTCGTCCTCCTCGTCCTCTGGGCGGTTCTCTCGATCGTCGGGTTCGTGTTGAAGGGCTTGTTCTGGCTCGGGATCATCGGCCTCGTCCTCATCGTGGGGACGATCGCGTTAGGAGCCGTCCAGCGCTCGCTGAACGACCGGCGCTGAACGCGCCTGCGCGCTCGTCCGGGTCGCCCTGGCTGCGCGCTTGTCTCCGGGCGATGGCTGTCGGAGATGCCCGCTCGGCGCGCAGTCTCGGCAACCTGCTCCACACACTCGGCGACGATGCCGCAGCACGACAGGCCTACGAGATCGCGGCAGCGCGCGGCGACGGGTATGCGACCACGCTCCTGCGCGATCCCTCGTGGGAGCTCCCCGGCTGACGGCGGAAGGTCCGCGTCAGGGTCGTCCTCGGCGCTCCTACCCGGCGATGGACGCGGGCCAGGTTCACGGCTCGTCGTCCCAGGGGACCGGCGTCGTCGTGCCCGACTGCACGTCGCTCCGGAGGATCGCGTAGGCGACCGATGCGAGTGGCTGTCCGCCGGCCACTGGCCAGCCCTCGCGGTAGTGGGCCTCCTTCACCCAGCAGGCCCGACGGAAGGCGCGACGCATGGCGACGTTGTCCTCGCGGGTCTGCCCCTCGAGCTTGCGGACGGACGGGAACCGCCCGAAGACCTCGGCGACGATGACCGGCAGGATCGCCGTTCCGATCCCGCGCCCTCGCGCGTCTTCGGCGAGCCGCAGGTCGATCAACGCCGTGTCGTCCTCGAGGTCCTCGAGGGCGACGATTCCCACCACCTCGCCGTCTGCGAGTACCCAACATCCGAAGGCACCGGGCCCGTCGACGATGCCGGAGGTCAGGCGTTCACGAGCCTCCTCCGCGGTCGGTCGCGGCTGCATGTGGAACGGGAACTCGTGTGCGCTCAGGAACTCGACGAACGCGTCGTCGTCCCGTGGGCGTTCGAGCGGTTGCAGGCTCAACGGTGACATCCGCCCAGTATCGCAAGGTCGCCACGGTGTGTGCCGAGCGGAGGTGAGCTGTCGAACGCGCACGCCTGTCCAAAGAACGCAACAGGCCACGTGTCGTCTCGCCCCGTCATTACGCTGATGCCCGACAGGACCCTTTCGCCCTGTCGGGGTTCCCGGCCGGCTTCCCCTCGATTCCGGCCGGGGCCCGCTTCACCGCCAGGGCGGACGTCAGGGGCGGTCGGTGCGTCCGGCGTTCGCCGCGAGCAATCCGCTCGCTCCGGCGATCATCGCGGCCTCGGTCCGGGTCGCCGCACCGAGCTTCCGCAGGATGGCCGAGACGTGGACGCTCGCCGTCTTCGCGCTGATGAACAGGCGCTCGCCGATCTGACGGTTGCTCAGGCCTTCCGCGATGAGCTGCAGCACCTGGCGTTCTCGGGCGGTCAACTCGATGGAGCCGCTGGCGCCGCGCGCTCGGGGGCGGCCGTCGAGGTTCAGCGACGCCCGCTCCGCCAACGCCCGCGCACCGTCGAGCACGAGGCCGGCACCGAGCGTCGCCGCCTCGGCGACCGCGATGACGAGCGTGTCCTGCGCGGCAGGACGGTCACCGGCTGCCACGCGCGCCTCTGCCAGTCTGAGCGCCGTGTAGGGCGCGAGCGCGGCCGGTGCGAACGGATGCTCGGCCATCGCGCGAGCCGCCTCCCACGCGCCGACGTCGTTCCCGGTGCCGTCCGGTCCGCCGAGTTCGGCGTCGACCAGCGCGCTCCACAGTGGCGCGGTCGGCCAGAACCGCTCCTCGGCGAGCAGTGCCCGCCAGCGTTCCTCCAGCTGGCGGAGCCGATCGTCGTCGACCCCTGCGAATGGTCCGGACTCCACGTCGAGTGTGCCGGCGGCCAGCGCGACACGGACCCGAGCCAGGACGCGAGCCGCGTCCGCCAGTGCCGGGAGGTCGTACGCCGGCATCGGGCGGTGGTCCGGGGCGTCGAACACGCCGACCCCCGCCGGCGACCAGGCCCCGGCGAGGTCGCCGGCAGCCAGCCCGACCTGCATCACGACGCGGGCGACGCCGAACCGCGTCTGCACCTCCAGGCCGGACAGGGAGAGCATCCCCTTCCGCCACCGGCGGTACAGGGTCGCCGCGCTCTCGGCGTCGCCACGCCAGAGGGTGAGCAGGATGAGCGACTGGCGCAGGTACACCGAGAAGGCGAGGGGCGGCTGCAGTGCCAGGGCCCGGTGGACCCGTTCCTCCGCCTCGTCCCAGCGACCGAGCGCCACCAACGGGTCGACCGCGTTCGACGACAAAATGAGCCCCGAGCTGCGCTCGACGCCCAGCTCCTTCGCCCGCGCGACGCCTTCCAATGCCGACGCGAGCGCTTCCTCGTAGGAACCGAGCAGGTTCGCCATGTCGGACGCGTTCACCCGGTACCGGAGGAGCGCGCTGCCGTCGCCGTCCGCCAGCGTCTCAGCGGTCGCCAGCATCCTGCTGCCGCTCTCCAGTTCGCCGTGGTGGATGCGCGCGATCCCACCGATGTTCGCCGCGACCGAGGCGTTCCGTGCCGAACCGGTGCGGACGGCCTCCCGGGCGGCCTCGTCGGCGTACTCGATCGCCCGTTCCAGCCGCCCGATGATCATGTGCCGTGCGCCGAGGCTCGTCAGCAGCACACCGCGCAGGTCGCCGGGGGTGCCCGGTGGGACCCGGTCGAGCGCCTCTTCGAGGAGGTCCACCGAGCCCGGTCGCCCGAGGTTGGCGAGGTAGAACGCCTTGTCACGGAGGAGCTTGGCCTGGTCGAGGTCGTCGCGTTCCTCCGGCGTCGCGAGCACCTCGTCGACCATGGCGATCGCCCGGTCCGTCCACCCGGCGTTCCGCAAGGCGCTCGCCGTCCGTCGCATGAGTTCCGAACGCGAGCGCCCGACGAGTGCCGCGGCGTCGGGCACCTGGTCCCAGATCTCCAGGAGACGCTCGCCGAGCTGCGCCTCCGTGCTGTACGCGTAAGCAGCGTGAGCCTGCTCCATGGCGCGGACGGTCGCGGGGAAGGCCCGTCCGAAGTCGCGGGCGAGCATCCAGTGGTGCGACACCGCGGCAGCGACCGGCTCACCACCGACGCCTGCCTCCAGCGCCTCGGCGAACCCCGCATGGAACCGGCTCCGTTCGCCGGGCAGCAGGTCGTCGTGGATCGCCTCCCGGACCAGTGCGTGTCGGAACTCGTACGTGGTCGCGTCCGCGACGAGGACGTTCGACCCGATCGCCTCCCGCACACCGGTGTCGAGGGCGTCGGGGCCGCCCGTGAACACCCGCTCCAGGAGGGTGTGCTCGACGCAGACACCACCGGCCGAGATCACGCGCAGCAGCTGTTGGGTCGCGGGCGGGAGTCGCTCGTAGCGCGCCAGCAGGAGCTCGCGCAGGGTGTCGGGGAGTTCGTCGCCGTCCCGGTCCACCTCCAGTCCGAGGAGTTCCTCGACGAAGAACGGAACGCCCTCGCTCCGTGCGTACACGCTGTCGATCGAGACCGTGTCGAGGGAGCTTCCGCGGATGGCGATCGCCTGGCGGAGCACGTCGCTGCGGCTCAACCGTTCGAGGGTGTGCCGCTCGACGCGCCTCGTGCGGTCGAGCTCGGCGAGGAACCCGCGCAACGGGTGTCCGCGGGGGACGTCCTCGCTCCGGAAGGTGAGCACGATCATCACGCGATCGCAGGTGAGCGCGCGGACGAGGAACGCGAGCAGGCTGAGCGTCGCGCCGTCTGCCCAGTGGACGTCCTCGACGACGACCACGACCGGCCGGTCGCGGGAGAGCGCTTCGAACAGCACGGCGACGGTCTCGTGGAGCCTCCCGACGCCGCCCTCCCGCTGATCCTCCGCATCGGGACCGAGTGTCGGCAGCAGCGTCGCGAGGGAGGCTTTGCCCGGACCCGCAGCCTCCAGCACCGCGTCGCGCCCGCGCTGCGCGACGAGGTCCTTCATGAGGCCGAGGACCGGTGCGTAGGGCGCGGCGACGTCACCGAGGTCCACGCACTGGCCCGTGATGACGAGCGCCGACGACCGGACCGACCGCGTGAACTCGGTGAGCAGGCGCGTCTTGCCGATACCGGCCTCGCCGCTCAGGACCACACTGCGTGACTCACCCGCGGCGACGGCGTCGAACACGGCCTGGAGCGCTCGAAGATCGGAGGCGCGCCCGATCATCGTCGGGCTGGTGGTGGGCAGGCTCACCACTCCATGGTCCCACCCTCGTCACGATCGGCCGCGGCGTCCGCGAGTCGCCGCTGCTCCTCCAGTCGTCGTTCCCGGCGGCGACGTTCCCGCTCGAGATCCCGCTGGAGTTCCTGCTCGATGAACCGTCTCGTCTCGACGGACGTGAACGGGCTGTGACTCGCGCTCGTGATCAACATGGGTCCTCCGCTGCGCACGGGGTCGGTGTCCGTGCTCGACCACTCACGTTCCTCGCTGAGGCCCGTGTCCTACCTCGGGCAACTGCCCTAGATGGCCGGGACCGGCGCGGTCGGAGCTGCCGTCGACCTGGGGAGTCCTCCCCATCGTCCGACGCGGCCGATCCCTCCTAGAGTCGGTGTCGGCCCGGAGCGGTCCAGAACCGGAGGGCTGCAGTGAGCACGACCACGATCGACCGCACCTACCTGAGTCGCGCGGTACGAGGGCGCACCGTCCTGGTGATCACCCTCATCTTCCTCACGGCCGTCGCGGGGTTCATCGGGTTCGGGAACGTCAGGGACCTCGCCGCCGACCTCACGGCGAGCTACACGACGACCACCGGACAGGTGGTCGACGAGGGTACGGAGCGGGTGCTCGAAGGCAGCCGACGCAGCAAGCACTGGGAGGAGTACCGCACCGTCACGGTGACCTACGAGGTGCCTGGGACGGCCGGATCGGACGAGATCCGCAGTGACACGATCCAGGTGGGCGAGACGCTCGACATCTGGGTCCGCGACCAGACCGGCGAGGTCACGCTCGAGGCGCCGGCCGGCCCGGACTTCTGGCAGTGGTTCTGGGCGGTGACGATGTCACTCCTCACCGCACTGCTCGCCTGGTGGTCCGTCATCGCGGTGCGCAACAGCATCCGACTGCTCGCGTTCCGCCCCGGAACCCGGCAGCCGGACGTCGTGTTCGCATTGAGTGGGGCGGTGCCGCGCGCGACGGGCCGCAACGGTCGACGACAGGTCCTGGAGCTCACGGGCCGGATCGAGTCGAGCTCCGACGGGCTCCGGGTCGGTGAACCGGCGACGCTCACCGTACCGGCGAGTCACACGGCCGCCGTGTCCGGCTTCCCGCCGCGGATCCCCGGCTACCGGGTGAGCCAGCGGGCGACGGAGGACGGGATCGTCGTCGTGCACCTGCCCGAATCCGACGTATGGTGGGCGGCCACGCTGACGTTCCCCTCGACCCTTCAGTCGGGCGGGGTCGCAGGTTCGGCGACCACCTCGGGCTGAGCGTTCGGGGCGGTGTCCAGGTACCGGACGCTCAGGGGCGGACGCGAACGCTGCGCCCCTCGAGGGAGACGACGTCGTCGAGCTGCAACTGCCGGCCGCGTCGGCGATCGATCTCGCCGTTGACCCGCACCGCGCCGTCGGCGATCGCCGCCTTCACGTCTCCGCCGGAGTCGAGCAGACCGGCGAACTTCAGGAACTGCCCGAGTCGGATGCCCTCGCCGCCGATCGGGACGTCGGTGATGTGTGCCGGGTTCGTCATCCCCGAATGCTAACAAGGATGGGTTCACTGGACTCGGGGACAGCATGTGGTTGTACCCTCAGCGGTACCGGGCCATCGTGGCTCGCAAAGGAGCAACACCATGGGCGAGAAGTCCGCACGGAAAGAAGGCGGCAAGACCGCACCCGCGAAGACGCTGAAGGAGAAGCGCACCGCGAAAGCCGACAAGAAGGCCGGCAATGCGCGTTCGGAGAACACCGACGCGGTCACGCGGGTCAAGAACCGCTAGTCCCGATCCTCGGCCCCGCGCGGTCGGTGATGCGCTCAGGCGTCTGTCCCCTCACGGAGACGGGCGCCTGTTCTGGTCTTCACCCTCGCCGCGATCCGCCCGGGTGTCGACCTCGACCGGCAAGCGGTGGGGAGCAGTCCCCATTGAGCCGCCGTCGTGGTGTGCCCCAATCTGGACCCTGAGAACAACAACCGTCGATCAGGGGGACATCACCATGGGGTACACATACCGGCAGCGCATCATCCGCACCTCGGCAGCAGCCTTGGCCGTTCCCGCACTGCTGCTCCTGAGCGCATGTGGGAGCTCGGGCGGCGAGATCGGCGATGAGGTCCGGATCACCGAAGGGACGATGACGGTCACGGGGATCGAGCAGCGGACCGCGGAGGACGTCGCGGCGCTCGAACTCGACGAGCTCGCCGGCCAGACGCCATACTTCGTGACGTACGAGGTGGCCTTCAACGACGGCTCGGAGGGCGACCTCAACGAGAACTTCTGGAAGGCCAAGGCGTCGGACGGTGAGGCGTCGCCCATCAACGTCCTCAACTTCGGTGGGGATTTCGACTGCACCGGTCTCGGCGAGGTGTCCGTTGGCAAGGCGGAAGGGTGCCAGCTCATCATGGTGCCGGAGGGTGCGACGCTCGAGTCGGTGTCCTTCGGTGGAGCGGGCACGTGGCGCGCACCGCAGGCGGAGTGACGCCGAGGCCCTGACCGCTCACGCGCGGGCCGGGCATCCCGCTATCGTCGTGGCATGTCCGACCTCAGCCCCGGCGACGACGCGCTCGAGCTCGCCCGCCTGCTCATCTCGATCGACTCCGTCAGTCCGAGCCTCGTCCCAGGGGCTCCCGGAGAAGGGCGGATCGCGGCGGTGATCGCGCAGCGACTCGAGGGCGCCGGCTTCGTGGTCGACCTCGTTCCCGCGCCGGAGGACCCGCAGCGCGTCAGCGTCGTGGCCGTGCACGCGGGATCGCAGCCGGGGCCGACGGTCGTGTTCAACGGCCATCTCGACACCGTCGGGGTCGAGGGGATGGTCGACCCCTTCACCCCGCGGATCGCGGACGGCCGGCTCTTCGGGCGCGGTGCCAGCGACATGAAGGCCGGCCTGGCCGGGCTGATCGTCGCCGCAGAACGACTCGCCGCGACCGACCACCCCGGCGCGGTCGTCTTCACGGGCGTCGCCGACGAGGAGGACGCGAGCGTGGGGGCCGCTGCCGTCCTCCGACACCTCGCCGATCGTGGTGTGACGGCGGACGTGTGCCTCATCGCCGAGCCCACCTGGTTGGACCGGGTGTCGGCGCATCGGGGGTACGCGGTCGTCGAGGTCACGCTGCAGGGGACGGCCGCGCACTCGTCACAGCCTGGTCTGGCCGTCGATGCGATCCGCGCTGTCAGCGCGCTGCTGCAGGAGGTGGAGCGGGCCGACGACGAGATTCATCGGCGACCGGCGCACCCGTTGCTCGACCACGGTTCGTTCACCACGACGGTCGCCAGGGCAGGGAGCGCCCCGTTCACGATCGCAGCCGGCGCCACCCTCGTCATCGAACGACGCACCCTGCCGGGTGAACGCGCTGAGGACGCGCTGGTCGAGGTCCAGGCGATGCTCGAAGCGGTCGCAGCCCGGATGCCCGGCCTCCGCACGGGCGCCCGGCTGACCCATCAGCGCGAGGCCTGGGAGGCCGACGAGCACGGGGCGGCCGCGCGGTACGCCGACGTCCTCGCCGCCGAGCTCTCTCGGGGCGCCGAGGCCCTACCGGCGGCGGTCGGAGCGCCGTATTGGATGGAATCGGCGCTCTGGCAGGCGGCGGGGATCCCGACCGTCGTGTGCGGCCCCGCCGGCGGCGGACTGCACGCCGCGGAGGAATGGGTCGACCTCGACCAGCTCCGGCGGTTCCCGGAAGCGGTCATGGCCGCGACCCGCGACGCCCTGTCCGGATCGGGCGCGGCGTGACGCCCGCGGGACCCGACCGCATCGCGGTGATCGGGCCGGGCGCGATCGGAACCGTGGTCGCCGCAGCGCTCCACGAACAGGGACGGACGCCGTTCATCGCGGGGCGGTCGAAGCGGGCGGAACTCCAGCTCCAGGTCGACGATGAGACGGTGACGGTCCCCGGCCCGGTCCACACCGACCCGGCGGAGTCCCCGGGTACCGCGGCCCTCGTCTTCCTGGCGGTCAAGGCCACCCAGACGGCTGCCGCTGCCGACTGGCTCGCCGCGCTGTGCGGCCCGGACACGGTCGTGTGCGTCCTGCAGAACGGCGTCGAGCAACGCGAGATGGTGGAGCCACTCGTCCGGGAGGGAACGGTCGTCCCCGCGGTCGTGTGGTTCCCGGCCACCCGTGAGCCCGGCGGTCCGGTCACCCTGTTGAGCCCGCCGCGCCTGTCCCTGCCGGAGGCACCCGGTGCCCTCGTCGTCGAGGACGCGTTGCGAGGCTCCCGCTGCGCCGTCGAGGTCTCGACCGACTTCACGACCCTCGCCTGGCGGAAGCTGCTGCAGAACGCGGCCGCCGGACTCATGGCGCTGACCGGACGCCGATCGGGCATGTACCGGCGCGACGACATCGGCCGCTTGATGCTCGGCTACCTCGAGGAAAGCGCCGCCGTTGCGCGCGCGGAGGGTGCGCGGTTGACCGACGACGAACCTCGGCGGCTCCTCGACCAGTTCCGTGCCGCTCCGGTCGACCGTGGGACGTCGATCCTCGCCGACCGCGAACAGGGGCGACCGCTCGAATGGGACGTCCGCAACGCGGTGATCCAGCGGCGGGGGAGCGCGCACGGCATCCCCACGCCGATCAGCGACATCGTCGTGCCGTTGCTCGCCGCGGCGAGCGATGGGCCGGGCTGAGCCACGACAGCATCGGGATCGAGCCTGCCGATAGGCTCGAAGGCATGCTTCGTCTGATCGCCTTCGCGGCTCTCGGTGCTCTCGTCGGCGGGGTGATCGTGATCGCCGTCGGTCCATCCACCGTCGGGTACACGGTGGCCGGCATCGCACTCCCCGTCTTCATCATCTCCACCGTGCTCACGCTCATCGCCCGGTCGGTGGGGAACGCCATCGGGGCTTCTCCGGAGGCCGTGCAGCAGGCCAAAGACGCCCGCCGGCTCGGGGTCGCACGCATCGACGCGCTCCGTCAGACCGGCACGCAGATCAACGACCAGCCCCTCTGCGAGCTCGACCTGACCGTCCAGCCACTGCAGGGATCGGCCTTCGCGAGCACCATGCGCACCGTCGTCCCGCTGACCGCCATCCCGATGTTCCAGCCCGGCACAGAGCGTGATGTCGCCATCCTGCTCGACGGTGGACCGGAGGTCGCATTCATAGACGAAGGTGAGCTCTCACCGGCGGAACGGGCGCGTCTGCGCGTGCCTGGGCGTGGGTCCGTCCCGTTCATCCCGGTCGAGCCGCACCGCCGCATCGTCGACGGCGTCCGACGGGGGCCGTTGCTCGGCGTCGGCCGCGCGGGCCGGCCCGCACGGTTCGCCCTCTTCGCGGTCGTGGCGATCGCGGCGGCGACGGTCGTCGTCGCGCCGTTCCACCAGGCGGTCGGGCAGTCGTTCGCCGCCATGCAGGATGGCCGGCTCCGACCGGATCTGCGCCGACCGGAGGCGCTCGCCGACGCTCAGCGGGCGCTCGAGGAGGCGATCGGTCACGACCGCGTGGCCTCCATCACGGTGGCGGCCGACTTCATCATCGTCGAGGCCCCACTGTCCGCTGGTGACACGAAGACCGACCGCTGGACCTACCGGGACGGAGCCGTCACCAACGACGGCGCGGCGACCTCGCAGCCCGAGTCGACGGCCGAGCAGTTCTCCTGGACGGATGTCGCGCTCGACCGCGTCTGGACGCTGATGCATGACGGTGCCGAGCAGGTCGACCGGCCCGTCGGCGACACCCTCGCCTACGTGGTCCGCGCGACCGACGACGACGTCCACAGTCCCGCCTTCGGTCGCCCGGCCGGGCCGCCGGAGATCATGTTCAGTGTCGGCGACGACTACGGCACGACCTCGTTCGTCGCTGACGCGGACGGTTCGGGCCTCACCGCGCGGTGAAGCCCCGGGACACTCCGAGCGAACGGCATACTGTCGTCATGAACGCTGCGTCACCGTCATTCCCGCCACTAGCCGTCGGATCCGCCCCGGTACGGACGGAGCGGGCGACCCGCCCGGCGTTCGTGCTCACGCTGATCGGAGCGGCGCTGGTCCCGGTGCTCGGGATGCTGCTCGCCGTGCTGACCACGACCACCGGAGGGTTCGCCCTCGGCATGCTGGCCGGGCTGTCCTTCAGTGTCATCTCCTGGCTCATGCTGTTCGCCGTGGTGCAGTTCGCGACGGTCCGCGGAGCACAGTCGGTGGCTCGTACCGTGCTGACGCTCGACACGAACGGCCTCCGCGGCAGCATCCCGCAGGGCGAGGTCTTCCTCCCGTGGGGCGCGATCGAGCGCATCTCGGTCCGCTCACGCGGCAAGTGGCGGATCCTGACCTTCCACCTCGTGCCCGGCCTGACCGCGCAGTCTCCGGGCGTCTCGACGACCCTCCCGCCACGGTCCTTCGCCGCGCTCGGCAAGCTCGGGTTCCAGGTCGGCGAGGTGGCGATCGACACACCCGTCGACACCGTCCTCGCCGCGACGAACGCGTTCACCGGAGGCCGTCTGCGCTGAGCCGTGGTCGACGGGTCTGTCGGATGGTCTGGCACGATCGGATGTATGGACTCCGCACACGCCGCCAGCCCGGTCGCCGCCCCCGACGTCGCTGCCGCGAGGACGATGTGGCAGGCGTACGCCGAGCATCGCGGCGGCGCGGGACTGGACGACGCCGACTACACGGTCGAGCACTTCGGTGACACGGCCCGGCTGGCCGATGAGCTCCTCGACATCGTCCTGAGTGGACGGAAGCGGGCCACCGCCGAACTCGTCTCCGAGTTCGCGCATCGCGGGGACCCGCTTCCGCGGATCGGATCGCACTGGATCGCGTGCGACAGCACTGGTGCTCCGCGGATCATCATCCGGAGCGTCGCACTGCGCATCGGTCCGTTCGGGAGTGCCGACGCCGCCTTCGCGTTCGCCGAAGGCGAGGACGACCGCACGCTCGAGAGCTGGCAGCGCGAACATCGACGCTACTGGGAGCGGACCACTGCGGCCCGGGGTGCGGTGTGGTCTGAGTCCGAAGAGATCGTCTTCGAACACTTCGCCGTGGTGTGGCCGCCGGAGCAGGCCGACGGACACGTTCCGGTCAGGCCGGTTCCGTAGACTCCCCGCATGCCGATGTCCGACTACGTCGCCTCGATCCGCTCCCACATCGGGACCGGGTTCCTCATGCTCCCCGGGGTCACCGCGGTGATCCGCGACGGGGACCGGTTCCTCCTCGGTCGCCATCACCACTCCGGCCTCTGGAGTCTGATCGGCGGCGGCGTCGAGCCGGGTGAGGAGCCCGCCGACGCCCTGCTCCGCGAGGTCCTCGAAGAGACCGGCGCCCGGGTCCGCATCCGCGGGATCGTCGGGGTGTACGGCGGTGAACCGATGATGGTGCGCTACCCGAACGGCGACCACGTCGGGTACGTCACCACCGCCTACGACTGCGAGCTCCTCAGTGAGGCGACCGCGGATCCTGAGGAGCTCCTCGAACTCGGCTGGTTCGCGCGGGACGAGATCCCGACGCTGCCGCGGCGCGACTGGATCGATCGCGTCATCGACGACGCAAGCGTGGATCTGCCGCGCTCAGGCCGAGGCGAGCTCGCGGGTGGTGAGGACGCCGGTCTCGAGCGCTGAGAGCGCCACGACCTTGTAGCCCTCGGCGTCGAAGAAGATGGTGACGCGATCCGGCTCGACACCCATCACGGTGCCGGGACCGAACTCCTCGTGGTGCACCGCCTGGTCGACATGCAGCGGCGAACCACCGACGGCATCTCCTGACCCGGCGCGCTCCTCCTCCTGGTGTGCCTCATGCCGTTCGCAGCCGTCGCAGTTCCCGCACCATTCCGCTGCCTCGACACCGAAATACTCGAGCAGCACCCGCCGGCGGCAGTGCGACGTCTCGGCGTAGGCACGCATCATGGCGAGCCGCGATTCAGCGATCCGCTCGCGTGACTCGAGCGTCTGGCGCACAGTGCCGATCGCGCGCTTCGGACCGATCTCGTCGATCGCCCGGACGCCGTCGGCGGTGTCGACGAGGCCGGCGTCCGCGAGGTCGTTGACGAGGCGGGCGACCGTGCGGCGCGGCCGATCGAGCTGCTCGGCCAGATCGCCGACGCTCGAACCCGGAGCAGCGCGGACGGCCCGCCAGACGGCGCGCAGTGCGGATTCCGACACCGAACGCTTGGTGAAGAAACGACGGAGACCGAGATCCTCCGCGCGGTAGTGGAGCGCGGTGGTGGCAGGTTCACCATCCCGTCCGGCCCGTCCCACCTCCTGGTAGTAGGCGTCGAGTGACTCGGTCGTCGTGGCGTGGAGGACGAAGCGCACGTCGGCGCGGTCGATCCCCATCCCGAACGCCGAGGTCGCGACGACGACGTCGAGCTCGCCGGCTCGCCAGCGATCGTGGACGGCGCGACGTTCCGAGGTCTTCAGGCCGGCGTGGTACGCGGCCACCCGGCGTCCTTCGGCCGCGATCTCCTCGGCGTATCGCTCGGTGTCGCGGCGCGTCGCCACATAGACCAGTCCGGGCGCCGTCCAGGCGCGGGCCTCGTCGACGACCGCGGCTCGCTTCTCCGCTTCGCTCTCGTGCCGGTGCACGACGAGGCGGATCTCCGGGCGGTCGACGCCGTGCACCTGGACGTCCGGATCGTGCATGCGCAGGCGTTCGATGATCTCGGCGCGGACGGGGCCGGATGCGGTGGCCGTCATGGCGAGCACCGGCGGATCGCCGAGTTCGCGGCGGACGTCTGCGAGGCGCAGGTAGTCGGGTCGGAAGTCGGTTCCCCATGAGGAGACGCAGTGCGCCTCGTCAACGACCATGAGTGAGACACCGGCCGCGCCGAGCCGGGCGACGGTCTCCTCGTTCGCGAGCTGTTCCGGAGCCAGCAGCACGTAGACGGGCCCGCGCTCGTCGATGCGCTCCCAGGCCTCCGCGATCGCATGCGGCCCGAGCGAGCCGTTGAGTGCGACGGCCGGAGGGGCGGCAGGCGCCGCCTCGATCGAGGCGAGTTGATCGGCCTGCAGCGCGACCAGCGGTGAGATGACGAGGGTCACGCCACCGCGCTGGGCGCCGGCGACCTGGTAGACCGCCGACTTCCCGCCGCCCGTGGCGAGGACGAGGAGCGTGTCGCGCCCCGCGACGGCCGACTGGATCGCCTCCCGCTGTCCCGGCAGGAACGTCTCCCATCCGAAGTCATCGCGAGCGATGCGATCGACGGAACCGGCGGACGTACGAGAGGAACCCATGCCTGCGACGGTACCTCCGCGCACCGACCTGTCGAGCCCGCTTGACGGTGGCCGCCGGCTCTGCAACGCCGCACCGTCGAGCAGGACGGAGGTCGGTCTCCGGGGTCCTCAGGCGGTCAGCTCGCCATGACGCCGTAGAGCACGTAGTCGTCGAGGTACTGCCAGACGGTCCCGGTCTCGGCGAACCCCGCGCTGCGGAGTGTCTCGAGGTGGAAGCCGAGGGTGACCTTCGGCGGCGCCTCGTGGAGCGATGCACCCCAGACCTCGTCACGACGGCGGAGCGCGTCGGCGTAGCGCGGCGTGGCCGCGACCGCGTCCCACCAGCCGTCCCACGTGTCGGTGTCGCCGGAGAAGGTCTCCTGCTGCATCGCCTCGTCGTCGGTGCGGGCGATGTCGGCCAGCGTCGACTCGTGGTGTCCGCTGTACGAGAGGTGATCGCCGTTCACGACGATGCCGCCCGGCCGGATGAGGGCGGGCAGTGCGCGGTAGACGTCGACGAGGTCGGCGGGTCGGAGCCAGTGCAGTGCCGTCGAGGAGACCACGGCGTCGAACCGGCCGTCCGCGATGAGCGGATGCGCGGCCCAGCCGGCGTCGGCGAGGTCGACCTCCGCGATCGAGAGCCGCGGGTCTGCTGCCGAGAGGTCGGCGGCGATGGCGAGGAGCGCGGGGTCCTTGTCCGCGACGACCGCCCGACCATTCGGGACGGCTGCGAGGACGTGCTCGGCGAGAGAGCCCGTCCCGCCCGCGAGATCGAGGATGCGGGGCGCGGGCGAGTCCGCGCAGATCGCCGCGACGACCCGCGCGATGGTGTCGAACCGCTCTGCTCGATGCCTGATGTAGCCGGTCTGCTGCGCATCCCAGCGCGATGCGAGGCTCCGAGCGGTCGCGAGCGTCGTCGCGTCGTCGGTGGAGATGGATTCGGTCATGGGGACTCCTTGGTGTCGGGGTGGAGGTGTCGTTCCGGTGGCAGTGAGAATTCGAAGCGCACCCGGCCGGCCGCGTCCTCGTGCCGGTGGGTGCTCACGTCGTAGACCCGGTCGATCAGGCCGGGATGCAGGACGTCCCGCGGTGGGCCTGCACCGGCGACGCGGCCGTGGTGGAGGAGGACGAGGTGGTCGCAGGCCTGAGCCGCGAGGTCGAGATCGTGCAACACGACCACGACGGTGGGTGCGATCGTGCGCAGGAGCGCGACGACCTCGAGCCGATGTCTGAGGTCGAGATGGTTCGTGGGTTCGTCGAGCAGGACGTGCGGCGCACGCTGCGCGAGGGCTCGGGCGAGGGCGACCCGCTGGAGCTCTCCTCCGGACAGGGTGGCCAGGCGGTCGAACGCCCGGTGGGTCAGCCCGACCGCGTCGATCGCGGCGGCGACCTCCTGATCGTGGGTGGTGCCACCGACGCGGAGTACGCCGTGTTCTGCGAGACCGCCCAACGACACCTCGTCGACGACGCGCAGCCCCGGGTCCGGGTCGACTCGCTGGCCGACCTCGGCGACCCTGCGGGCGATCCACCGTCGGCGCCGCGTGCCGACGTCCTGCCCGTCGACGGCGATCCGACCACGCTCGATCGGAACGGCTCGCACGATCGCGCGCAGCAGCGTCGTCTTCCCGCCGCCGTTCGGCCCGACGATCCCGGTCACGCTGCCGGTCGGTGCGGTGAAGGAGACGGCGTCGAGCAGCTTGCGGCCACCGGAGCGGACGGTCACCGCCGCGGCTTCGATCATCCGAGATCGTCCAGGAGCCGAGCGAGCTCGTGAGGGCCCTTGATCGAGAGCAGGCTCGGCGGATCCGTGTACGGGAAGCGGAGCGCTGTGACCCGGTCGTCACGGACGGCGCTCAGCCCGGAGGCACCCGGCGTGCTCAGGAAGGCGTCGATCGTACTCTGCGGGTCGCCGCTCGAGTACAGCAGCACGATCGTGCCGGGATCGCGGGAGATGATGTCCTCCACGCTGGCGTCGAAGACCCGCTGATCGGAGTCCGCGTACACGTTGGTGAGGCCCGCGGCCGCGAAGACCGGGGTGACCATGCTCGGCCCGCCGTACGGCGACAGCACGGCGCCGCCGGACGAGACGTAGAGGGCAGCGGCGGTCCCCGCGTCGGGAGCAGGTGACTGCACGGTCGCCTTCGCCGCGGCGATGGCCTGCTCGGCCTGTTCGCCCGCTCCGAGCAGGCCGCCCAGGGACCGGACCTCGTCCCAGACCCGGTCGAAGGTCGCCGTCCTGCTGAGCGCCGGGTCGGGGTTCGAACAGTAGGCGGTGGGGGAGTAGACGGGGATCCCGCTCGCCGCCAACGCGTCACGGTCGACGGCGTTCTCGGGGGCGATGACCAGATCCGGCGACGCACCGAGGATGCTCTCCTGGGAGACGACCGAACCACCCGTCGCGTTCTGCTCGGTGGTGAGCGGCGACAGGGCGTCGAGTGCGTCGTACGTGGCGTCCGCGTACAGGCCCGGTTGTGGGGTCGCGGTGATGGCGACGATCCGGTCGACGGCTCCGAGCGCCTCCAGGTTGGGCAGTTCGTCGTCGTTCACGAGCACGATGCGTCGGGCCGGCGCGTCCAGGGTGATCGTCGAACCGCAGTTGTCGATGGTGACCGGGAAGCCGGCGTCGCTCGGAGCGCCAGAGGGCTCAGCTGCGGTGGTGGCCGAGCAGGCGCTCAGGATGCCGAGCGCGAGCACGGGGACGGTCGCGGCGAGGAGCGCTCGCCGGAGTCGGGGTGTGGTCATCGGGTGTCTTCCGTTCTGATGGGGGAGGGGAGGGGCTCATGTCTCGGACCGGGCACCGTGGCCCTGGCGGAGGAGCGCGAGGAGGAATGGCGCGCCGAGGATCCCGGTGATCACACCGACCGGGATCTCCTGCGGAGCGAACGCCGTCCTTGCGATGGTGTCGGCGATGACGAGGACGATGCCGCCGAGCAGGGCGGCGACGGGGAGCACGGCCCGGTGGCGTCCGCCGACGAGCCGGCGCGCGAGGTGGGGGATCACGAGCCCGATGAAGCCGACGCCCCCGACGGCCGCCACCGTCACGCCGACCATCGCCGAGACGCCCACCATCAGTCCGATCCGCGCTCGCTCGGGGTCGAGTCCGACCGATCTGGCCGAGTCGTCGCCTGATGCCAGGGCGTCGGTCCAGGGCGCGAGGACGATGAGGGCGCTCAGGCCGATCACCGCGGAGATCGCCGCGGCGAGGAGGGCGGCCGGTTGCACCGACGCCAGCGACCCCAGGAGCCAGAACAGCACGGAGCGTGCCGCTTCCGGTGCGTCGCTGGAGAAGACGAGGAAGCTCGTGGTGGCGTTCAGCGCGTACCCGACGGCGAGCCCGGCGAGGACCAAGCGCAGGGGCCCGCGTCGATTCGCCATCCCGGCGAGCAGGACGACCAGCAGCACCGCACCGATGGCCCCGGCCAATGCGGCGCCGGCGACGAGGAGCGCGCCGCCACCGCCGATGACGAGCACGACGAGGGCCACACCCGTCGAAGCGCCCGAGTTGAGTCCGAGCAGGTAGGGGTCTGCGAGCGCATTGCGGACGAGGGCCTGCAGCATGACTCCCGCGACGGCGAGCACGGCGCCGGCGACGAGTCCCATCGCCACCCGCGGCGCTCTCGTGATCCAGACGATCTGATCGACCGAGTCCGGCCAGGGGCCGGGTGCGCTTCCGAAGAGGTGCCGGGCGAGGACAGCCACCACCGTCGGCGGTTCGATGGGGACGGGGCCGATCGCCACGGCGATGAGGATCGTCGCCACGGCGAGCATGGCAAGACTGACGGTCATCGCCGCGTCATGCCGGCGGCCACGCCGGATCGACGCGACGACGACCTCGTTCAACCCTGACGCGCCTTGAAGCGCGGGTTGAGCTTGTTGATGACGAAGACGCGACCGCGTCGGCGGACCACTTGCGCTCCTGGCATCTTCTTCAGCGACTTCAACGAGTTCCTGACCTTCATGACCGCACCCTCCATATTGATAATGGTTATCAATACCATAGTGGGTGGATCTCGCCGATGTCACATCGACCGCCGCTCGGAGTGCCGTTCAGTCGACGGGCGTGCGTGTCCGGAACGCCGACGCTGCAGCCATGACCGCGATCAGCACGAGCATCATGAGCGGCGGCATCGCGGCCTCGGCGCCTCCCTGTGCGACGAGCCGACCGGTGAGCGCGGCGCTCGCCGCGATACCCGCGGCGGAAGCCGAGTTGATCCAGGTGAACCCCTGCGTCAGTTCCTGGGGGACGACCGTCGCCTGCACGATCTGTGAGGACGAGGCGAGGAGCGGTGCGATCGCGGTCCCGCCGACGAGGAGCATGATCGCCAGGCCAGGCAAGGCGGGCCAGACGGCACCGACGACGACGGCGAGCGTGAGGACGACGGACGCGATCAGCTGCACGGTCCGGGGCTGCGGTGTCGATCGCAGCGCACCGTACAGCGCGCCGGCGACGATGCTCGCGGCACTGGAGAGCGCGAGGACGAGTCCGATGAACGGTTGTCGTCCCTCCGCCGTCGCCGCCGCCGTGACGAGGAGTGGTACCGCACCGAAGAAGCACCCCAGCCCGAGGTTCACCCCGAGCGCCGCGAGGAACGGTGGGGCGAGGAGGGTGGAGCGGTGGATGTCCGCCCCACGCTCCGGTCGACGTCGCGGTTTCGGGGCGGTGGAGCGTTGCAGTGAGAGTGCGACACAGCCGGTGGCCACGAGGATCCCCGCAGCCGCGGATCCCGCCCACGGCGCGAGCGAGGTACCTATGAGCGTCACGAGGATCGGTCCCGACAGGAACACCGCGTCGTTCACGTTCGCCTCGAGGGCGAAGGCGGTCCGCAGCGCATCGGGCTCCGGGAGGAGCCGCGACCAGCGCGCCGCCGACAGGGCACCGGGCTGCGGGATCGCGACACCCGCGACGACGACGATCGCCAGGGTGATGCCGAACGGCGCACGTCCTGCAGTGGCGATCGCGACGACGACTGCACTGACGTGCACGAGCACGGCCACCGGCACGGTCGCCGTCTGTCCCCACCGGTCGGTGAGTCGGGCGATCTGCGGGCCGACCACCGCCTCGGCGAGCGCGAACGCCCCCGTCGCCGCCCCTGCGGCCGCGAACGACCCCGTGGCGTGCTGGATCGAGAACAGCAGCCCGAGTCCGGTCATGGCGACGCCGAGCCGGGCGAGGGCTGCAGCGAGGAAGAACCGGGGCGCGCCGGGGTGGCCGAGGACGCCGCGATACCGGCGGGCGGCTGAGCGGAAGTGGCCGAGGATGGAGGGCGGGAATGAGCGAGCAGTCGTCATGGACGATGCCTCCGAGGCGGAGCGGGGGATCGATCGGCAGACAAGTCGGCCTGGGCTTCGACGATCACCACGACACCGCGGTACCCGTCCATCGTGCCCGCCAGGCCTGCGGGGTGCAAGCGTCGCGAGTCGCCCGCGGTGGACGGTCCGCGTGAGATGTGGGTGGGTCGTGCGGTGGAGTTCGGGTTCCGTGCTCCGCGGGCGGTCCCAGCGCTGGTATCTTACGGATGCCGCCGACACCATCGGGGTGTGAATCCGGATGCGGTGAGGAGTGACGAGGTATCGATGCGAACGGTCGGCGTACTGGACAGTGACGACCGCGCCCGTGCGTCTGCCGTGTCGTGGCTCGGCTCCCACGCACCTGATCTGCAGGTGACGATCGCGGCGTCGTCCTGGGGTGAGATGCTCACGGACGACCGGTTCCCTCCGAGTGCGGTCGTGTTGTGCCCGCGAGTCGGGGACCGGGTCGACATCGCGTACAAAGCGCGTGTCTGTCGCATCCTCGACATCGACGTGGTCGTGGTCTCCGATGCTCCTCAACAGGAGATCCGGTCCGGGCACCGGAGCGTCGGCGCCACGTTCGTCTCGACCGTCGAAGCGGCGGCGGGAGTGCTCCGCGCAGGAAGCTGACCCGCGCCCGCAGCCGGGCTCAGCCCGCGGTGTCGGTGAGGAGCGAGGACACGGAGGTCGCGATGTGGTCGGCCCCCTCGTGGTCCGCGGCCGTGATGGTGACCACGGCGTCGCCGGCGAAGATGACGAGCTGCCCGTAGGCCCCGTGGAGTCGCCAGGCCGCGCCAGGACCATCCCACCCGGCGAGCGCATACCGCTCGTAGCCATCGCCGGTGCCGGAGGGCACCCACTCGGTGTGCATGGCGTCGATCCACTCCGCCGACAGGAGTCGTTCGCCTCCCCACCGGCCGCGGTCGCGGATGAGGCGGCCGATGCGCGCGAGTTCCGTGGTGCGGAGGTGCAGCCCTCCGCCGGCCGCGATGAATCCGCGGGGACACCGCTCCAAGGGCGCGTCGTGGATGCCGAGCGGTGCGAGGAGCCGTTGCTCGATGTAGTCGCCGACGTCGCCGACCCGGGTCTCGAGCGCGCGCATCGCCGTGTAGGTGCTGGCGTTCGAGTATTGGAACACACGACCGCGGGACGGCCTGCTCAGGAACTCGAGGGCGAGGTCCGGCCAGTCGGACAGCAGGGTCGGTGACCAGGGGAGGTCGACGCCGCTCGTCATGTTCAGGAGGTGGCGGAGGGTGACGTCGGCAGTACCCTCGCCGAAGTCGACTTCCGGGAACACCGCGCCAAGCGTGGTGTCCATCGTGATGAGACCGTCGTCGATGGCGATGCCGACGGCGAGCACACAGACGCCCTTCGCTGCGGAGTGGATGTCCTCGCGGACGTCCTCGGTCCAGCGGTGCCCGGCTTCGTCGTCACCGGCGAGCACGTGCAGGCCGTGCGCGTCGAAGCCCAGCTCGGCGACCTGCTGGACGATGCGGTCGCGGAGGAGGGCTGCTCGGGTCGTTTCGGCTCGGGTCACGGTTCCAGTCTGCCCGACGCCCGCACAGCGCGAACGCCGTCCATCGCAGGGTTCATCGGGTGCGACCGGACTTCCCGACGTCCAGGCGGCCGGCGAGTGACGCCCCGAGCAGCCCGAGCGCGGCGGTCCGGTCAAGAAGTCCGCGTGAGCGACAACGGTTAGCGGCACCGCGCAGCTCACTCCTGCCGCCGATCCCGGCGCTCAGCCCCCTCCAGGCGGGGAGGCGTTCGCAGTGCCCGCGCTGAAGGCGGTCAGCAGTCGCCGGCCCTCCGGCCAGGCGCCGAGTCCACTGGCGGCGTTCACGTGGCCCTGCCGCCCGATGCTGATCCGAGGCACGCCCCACATTGCGGCGAACTCGGCTGCGCGTGCCTCTGAACAGTACGGGTCGTCGTCACTGGTCACGAGCACTGCGGGTGCGGATGGCCGGACATCGAGATCTTCGGCGAACGCGGCGGCGACCCTCGGGAATCGCGGCCCCTCGGGATCGGGTGCGGCGACGAGGAACAGCCCGGCGACTCGTGCAGGGTTCGCCGCCGCCCAGCGGACGGCCAGCAGGCACGAGAGGCTGTGAGTCACCAGGATCGCCGGCTCACCTGCCACCGCCCGGTCGAGCGCGGCGGACCAGTCGTCGAGATCCGGCTCGTCCCAGGAGGCCGGCGCGAACCGTCGGATCGCGGGTGTCTCGCGCTCCCAGAGGGACTGCCAGTGGGCGTCGTCGGAGCCACCGATCCCGGGCATGGTGATGATCGACATGGGATTCCTTCGTCGTGGTCGGGCGATCTGCCCTCAGCGTGCCAGTCGAACCCTCCGTCTCAGCAGCTGGAGCGTCACCATCCGTTGTTTACTAAGCAGATGACGGACGATGCTTCGCTTTCCTTCGATCGAACGGATCAGACGATCCTCGACGTGCTCCAGGTCGACGGGCGAACCACGATGACGGACCTCGCCCGGCTCGTGCACCTGTCCCAGCCGGCGGTGTCGGCGCGGGTCCGCAAGCTCGAGCTCGCCGGGTACATCACCGGCTACGGGGCTCGGGTGTCACCGCAGAAGCTCGGCCTCACGACGCACGCCGTCGTCCGACTCCGGACGACCCACGCACAGATACAGGCGTCGCTGACCCAGTTCGACGAGCTTTCGGAGATCCACCGGATCTACCGCGTGACGGGCGAGGACTGCTTCGTCCTCGACGTGCACGCCTCCTCGCCGGAACGCCTCGAGCAGATCATCGACGCCATCGGTCGGTTCGGTCCCGTGAGCACGGCCCTGGTGCTGCGCGAGTACCCGGCCCACCCCATCGCCAGTCGCTGAATCTCGCTCTGCGGTCCGCATGTCGCATCGGGGTGGTCGAGTGCACCCGGCGGCGACTACCGTTGACGGGTGTTCACCGTGATCAACCTCGCCGACGGCATCGACATGCGGCCCTTGGAACTCGGCGACGCGCGCGAACTCGCCGCCGCATACGTGCGAAACCGCGACCATCTGGCCCCGTGGGAGCCGGCCCGATCCGACGAGTTCTTCACCGAGGCCGCGCAAGCGGCGGACCTCACCAGCAAGCTCGCGTCGAGTGCCGCCGGGAGCGCATACTCGCTCGGCCTGTTCGACGGCGCGACCATCGTCGGCCGGTTCAACCTGTCGGGGATCGTCCGCGGCCCGTTCCAGAACGCCGGTCTGGGCTACTGGGTGGATGCGGAGTACGCGGGCAAGGGCCTCGCGACGGCCGCCGTGCAGGCGATCCTCCGGGTGGCGCGCGACGACCTCCGCCTGCATCGGGTGGAGGCGAGCACCCTGCTGCACAACCACGGTTCGCAACGGGTGCTCCGCAACGCCGGGTTCGAGCACATCGGCATGGCGCCGTCGTACCTGCGGATCGCCGGGACCTGGCAGGACCACAACCTGTACCAGGTGATCCTGCACGACTGACCGTGTCGTGTGGGTCGAGTGGTCATCCGCGCTTGCCCCGTGCACACTGGAGTGATGACAAACGCCCGTGTCGTCTCGGTCAGCAGCGACGATGAGCACCGCTTCTCCAAGCCGCGACGGGACGCGATCACGCTCATCGCTGGTCTCGGTGTCGAAGGCGACGCGCATTTCGGTGCGACGGTGCAGCATCGATCCCGCGTGAGACGGGATCCGACGCAGCCCAACCTCCGACAGGTCCACCTCATCCACCGTGAGCTCTTCGTGGAGGTGGACGCCGATCTCACCCCGGGTGAGCTGGGCGAGAACATCACCACCGAGGGGCTGGACCTCCTCGACCTCCCCGCGGGTGCCGTGCTCCGGCTCGGGACGGACGCCGTCGTCGAGGTGACGGGGCTTCGGAATCCCTGTGTCCAGATCGACCGCTTCGAACCAGGTCTGCTCAAGCAGGTCGTCGGCACGGACGCCGAGGGTCGCACCGTGCGCAAGGCGGGAGTCATGGGCGTCGTGCTCGCCGGCGGCGTCGTGCAGCCCGGTGACCCGATCGCCGTGGAACTTCCGGACGGAGCCCGGGTACCCCTCGCGCCGGTGTAGTGGCAGCTCCGCAGTATCGCGGTGTATCGCGGTGCGACGGTGCGTGTGATTCCCGCCTACCGGAGCGCCAGCCGCGTCTGCGTGTGGGTCGCGCCGCCGTCGTTCTTCATGCTGCGGAGGAGGCGGTCGAGGGCGGCAGTGCCGGCGACGCGGATGTGGACGAGGTAGTCGTAGGCGCCGGTGACGTGCACCGCGTCTCTGATCTCGGGGATCCGACGGGTCCACTCCAGGAACTCCTCCGACTTGCGCGCGGGGTCGAGTCGGACGTCGATGAACGCCTCCAGCCCGTCCTCGGCGACCGGGGCGTCGGAGCCGAGGATCGCGCGGTACCCGGTGATGACACCACTGCGCTCCAGACGGTGGACACGAGCCGCAGTCGCATTCGTGCTCAACCCGATCTGACGACCGAGCTCACTGAACGAAATGCGCCCGTCGGTCCGCAGGACATCGATGATTGCACTGTCGAGGTCGTCCATGCGACACAGTATGCCGTTTCAGCGCCAGAACACACTGTCTCGACCGGTGTGCTGCACCAGAGTCGTCGGCATGGACCTTCTCGTCGCCCTCCTCGCCGGTTCCGTCGCCGGGCTCGCCCTGGCCGCACCGCTCGGGGCGATCGGGATGCTGCTCCTCCAGGAAGGCATCACGCGCGGGCTGCGCCGTGGACTGCCTGCGGCCGTCGCCGTTGCGACGGTGGACGTGGCGTACTGCACGGTCGCCGTCGCTGCCGGTGCGCTCGCCGCGCCCATCGTGGGCGGCTGGTCTCCCTGGCCGCAGCTTCTCGGGGGTGTCGTCGTCATCGCGCTCGGAGTGCACGGCCTCCTGCAGGGCCTCCGTGCGAAGCCGTCAGCCGGGGAGCGATCCGCTGAGCGCTCGGGCACCTCGCCTCAGCGGTACGTGCTCTTCCTCGGCCTGACGGCGATCAACCCGGCCACGCTGGTGTACTTCGCGGCGATCCTGACCGGGCTCACCGAGTTCACGGCACCAGGGTCGACGGCGGTCGCCTTCATCGTGGGTGTCGGGCTCGCATCCTTCGGCTGGCAAGCGCTGCTGGTCGCGCTCGGAGCCGGACTGCGGCGGAGGACGGGCGCGTCCTTTCGGAGGTGGACGGCCATCGTCGGCAACGGCCTGATCGCCGCATTCGGTGTCGCCCTCATCATCCAGGCGCTGTGATCTTCGCCCTGTGAGCGCCGGCTCGTCCGTCGATCAGCGCCTCGCCGGCACGTCCCCGCAGGGGTTCCGGGACGTCGGCGCGACGATCTGACCGCTCGAGGTCGTGCGGTGACGGCGGGCCGATTCGCTTCCCGATTCCCGTGAATCGAATATCGTATGTTGCGTTGCTTTGATGGGGTCATCGCAGTGATGCGTTCGGATTGAAGGGGGATGTCGGGTGACGGAATCGCGTGGGGGTACGCCGGCCGGTTGGTATGCGGACCCGTGGAACCCGACCGGGCAGCGGTACTGGAACGGCTCGGAGTGGACCCCGCAGGTGCACAGCGGAGTTTCGCAGCAGCAGCCGCAGCCGCCATCGCAGCCACGACCCGTGCAGCAGCCACCAGCCCCACAGCAGGCTCAGCGTCAGCCACAGCAGCCACACCAGTCGAAGCGTCCCGGCAAACGGCGGGGCCGCACGATCGGCATCGTCACCGGGAGCGTCGCGATCGCGGCCGCGCTCGCCGTCGTGGCGGCGTTCGTCGTGGTCCCTGCCGTGACCGGCGGCGACGAGGGCCGTATCACCACCGACCAGTCCGCACTCTACGATTTCACGGCCCCACAGGCGGGCCTCGAACGCGACCACGAGTTCGAGATCGACGTCGACTACGACGTCAAGGCAGAGAACAAGAAGCGGGCGGACGCCGACGACCTCGACCGCGGCGGTAACGCGCCCCCATGGGCGTTCCAGGTCTTCTACGACGCGGCTCTGACGAAGCAGGCCGAGTACTCGGTGTACCAGTCCGACTCCGGTGGCGGCGTCACGATCTCCGGAACCGAACTCGGGAAGACGTTCGGGAAGACCGAGGCGGACATCCTCGACGAGGCCGGGGCATCCCGCGGCCGCTGGGGCCTGCACGACGAGTACTTCCTCGTGAGCCGGCTCGAGAAGGACGGCACCGAGCGGGACAAGCCGCTCGTGACCAAGTTCACCGTCGAGTCGGAGTACTCGGCGCCCGAGGTGACCTTCGGGGCGGCCGACGACAGCGGCGGTGTCACGCTGTCCTGGGAGTCGGTGGAGGGCGCCGACACCTACCTGATCGTGCACCACGAGGTCACCAAGCGGGGTGACGGCGTCTTCAAACTGGTGGCCGAGGTCGACGGGACCGAGTGGTCCTCCGCTGGCGACACCGAGAACCTCGAGGTGAAGGAGGCCCCGTTCGTCAGTCGTCAGAACATCGGGCTGCAGGCCTACAACTACCGCTCGCAGACCGAGGACGACGTGGCCGGCGGCGAGGAGCAGGACGCCGGCGAGGAGGAGATCGCCGCCGAGACGATCGGGTTCGACCTCGGCGTGATCGCCACCGACGGAACCTCCTTCTCCCCGTACAAGCCGTACGACTTCACCCGCTCCGCCGGCTTCCTCCCGCTCGAGGTCGCGTCGAACTCCACGCGGGCGCTGAAGAACTGGGGTGCCAGCGGCTACATCGAGGGCATCGAGAACGTGCAGAAGGTGCTGCCGTTCGTCTCGGTCGACGGGCGCACCCGCTCGACCGTCGCGTACCTCGATGACAGCGCCGTGCTCGACTACGGCGATCGATGGGTCGTCCCGCTCCGCGGACGCAACACACAGCTGGGGGAGTGGATCCCGATCACGAAGCGGTCGACCCCCGACCCGGTCGCAGCCATCGCCCAGTTCAACGCCGCAGCGCAGGAGGCTGCCCCGCCGACCGGCATGCCGCGGTTCGACGCCTTCGTGGCGCCCGAGAACACCGACGCCGAACCGGTGTCCGAGGTGCCGCCCACCGACTACCCGGTCTACGGCAGCACCGAGTTCACCAGGTTCCTCGCCGGGCACCTGATCGCCCAGACGAAGTCGATCGACATCTCCGAGTTCGTCGACACTCCGGGAGCGCCCGACCCGTACGACGCCGTGTACGAGGCGCGGGCCCAGAACCCCTACGTCTTCAACGTCAGCTACGTCGGACTCCGCGACGGGGGAGACACCCTGCTCGTGACGTATTCGCTGCCGAACGACGAGGTGGCGGCGCTGCAGGCGCAACTCAAGCAACGCGTCGACGAGGTCGTGGCGGCAGTGGCACCCGAGGGGCTGAGTGATCGGGAGAAGGTCACCGCGCTCAACGAGTGGCTCGTCTCGAACGCCGAGTACGACGACACCGCCTTCGCGACCCTGCAGGGCGACGCGTTCGACGGGGTCCCGGTCGGCTACGAGTACGCCTGGAACGCCACCGGGACGCTGTTGCAGGGGCTCGGTGTGTGTGCGAGCTACTCCTACGCCTTCAACGCGCTCGCGAACGCCGCGGGTGTGCAGACGGTCGTCGTGACCGGCGACGTCCTCTCCGGTGGGCCGCACGCGTGGAACAAGGTGTTCGTGGACGGGCAGTGGCTCGCCGTCGACACCACCTGGAACGATGGCGGCGACCCCTCGGCGTACCTCATGATCCCCGACTCGGGCTTCACCGACACCGCGCAGCGGGTGGAGGACACGTACTGGATGATCGACTCGTCGATCCCCGCGTACGCGACGCCCTGATCGGCGAGCATCCTCGTCGTCGAGGGTCTGACGGCTGCCGCTCGACCAGCGGCCCGATGGTCTTGTGGTGCCCAGTCGGGGCGTGATGTGGTTGGGGGGAGTTGGGCGTCGGGGCGGCTGTGGGGGCTCCTTGACAAAATAACTGAGTCTGCTCATAATTGAGCTAACTCGGGTCAATCCGGGAAATCGACCCGGAAGGAGCCCCACCCATGAGGGCGTTCACCATCTCGAGCTACGCGTCCCCACTGCACGAGACCGAGGTGCCCGAGCCCGTCGTCGGCGCCGGCGACGTCCTGGTGCAGGTGCAGGCCGCCGGCCTCAATCAGCTCGACGAGAAGATCCGTCTCGGCGAGTTCAAGCAGATCCTCCCTCACCGGTTGCCGATCATCCTCGGCCACGACGTCGCCGGCACCGTGATCCGCGTCGGCGCGGATGTCCGCAGCTTCAAGCCCGGTGACGAGGTCTACGCGCGTCCTCGTGATCACCGGATCGGGACCTTCGCCGAGCGCATCGCTCTCGCAGAGGCGGATGTCGCGCTCAAGCCGGCGTCGATCAGCATGGTGGAGGCAGGATCGCTGCCGCTCGTCGCACTGACCGCCTGGCAGGCCCTCGTCGAGCTCGGCGACGTGCAGCCCGGTCAGAAGGTCCTCATCCACGCCGGTGCGGGCGGGGTTGGATCGATCGCGATCCAACTCGCCAAGCAGCTCGGTGCGGAGGTCGCGACGACGGCCAGCGCCTCCAACGCGGACTTCGTGCGCGAACTCGGCGCGGACACCGTGATCGACTACCGCACCGAGGATTTCGAGCAGTTCCTCCGGGGATACGACTTCGTGCTCGACAGCCTCGGCGGCGAGAACCTCGAGAAGTCGCTCCGCATCCTCAAACGCGGTGGAACGGCCGTCGGCATCGCCGGACCGCCCACCCCGGACTTCGCCCGGTCCGTCGGTCTCAGCGCGGTGCTCCGGCTCGCGATCTCCGCACTGAGCGGCAAGATCCGCAGGCAGGCCAAGCGGCTCGGCGTGAGCTACCGGTTCCTCCTCATGCAGGCGAGTGGTGACCAGCTGCGCGAGATCACCGCCCTCATCGACAGCGGCGCGATCCGTCCCGTCGTCGGACGGGTGTTCCCCTTCGACGACACGGTGGAGGCCCTCGGCTCGCTCACTGGCGGCGGCATCCGCGGCAAAGCGGTCATCGCGGACTAGTCAGTGATGACAGCGAGAGTGCACAAAACGCTCCCAAACACGAGGTTTGGGAGCGTTTTGTGCACTCTCGGGAGGGGTCAGGCGAGCTGCGGATAGACCGCCTCGAGTGGGGCGCTGAGGGCGGCCTTCAGCTGCACCGAGGTGTCGTCCGCGAGGACTTCGTACTCACCGGCCTCCGTCGCGTCGAGCACCTTCGTCACGAGGACGGCGGGATCGAGCTTCGGGTCGGTCGCGCCGGCGGCCATGGCCGTGTCCACGTAGCCGACGTGCACGCCGACGACGTGCACGCCTGCGGGGGCGAGTTCGAGGCGCAGCGAGTTGGTCGCGGACCAGAGTGCGGCCTTCGTCGCGCTGTAGATTCCCGCGACGGCGTACCAGCTGAGGGCGGAGTGGATGTCGATGATCGCGGATCCGGTGTTGGCGGCGAGGATCGGTGCGAACGCGCGAGCGAGGAAGAGCGGGCCGAGGAAGTTGGTCTCCACGTTGGTCCGGATCTCCTCGTCGGTGTGCGACAGGATGCCGGGTGTCGACGCGTTCGTGCCGGCGTTGTTGATGAGGATCGTGACGTCGGGGGCCGCGGCGACGACGGCGGCGATCGAAGCGGGGTCGGTGACGTCGAGCGCGAGCGGGACGACACGCTCGTCGTCCCAGGTGCGCGGGTTCCGAGCCGTGGCGTAGACCTTGCCGGCGCCGCGCTCGAGGGCGTCGCGGACGAAGTCGGTCCCGATGCCGCCGTTCGCGCCGGTGACGAGGACGACTGCTCCGTTGAGTGAGGGCATGTGGTTGACCGTTCTGTTCGAATGAGTGGTTCCGATGTGGCCGTGGAACAATGAGCGACATCCCGTGATGTCGCGATCCACTGACTATGCTCACAACTGAGCGCAATCATCTTGTATTCCCGAAGGACACCCATGACCGCCGAACCCCGGCCGCTCGGTCGCCGCGAGCGCAACAAGCTCGACAAACTCGAACGCATCACCGCAGCAGCCGGCGAGCTGTTCGCCGAGCACGGGGTCGACGACGTGACCACGCAGCAGATCGCCGACCGTGCCGACATCGGCACCGGCACGCTCTTCCTCTACGCGAAGACGAAGGGTGAGCTCCTGCTGCTCGTGCAGAACTCCACCTATGCGGATGCACTCGTCCGCGGGGTGGCTGACGCTGACGCCGCCGCCGACCCGCTCGATGCGGTCATGGCGATCATCCGTCCGGTCGTGGAGTGCAATCGGAAGCAGGTCGACAACGGCCGCACCTACCTGCGGGAGATCGTCTTCGGCGATCCCGAGGAGCCGTATCACCGCGCCGCGCTCGCCCTCACCGTGCAGACCGAGGAGGCGATCGCCGCGGTGCTGCGACGAGACGGCCTCATGACCGCCGAGCGTGCCGCGACGACGGCGCACATCGTGTCCGCGATCATGTTCGTCAGCATGGCGGCGACGATCAACGTCGGCAACACCATCGACGAGATCGTCGCGGAGATCGAGGCACAGGTGCGGGTGATCCTTCCGAGCTGAGCCGGGAGCCGTCCTGCAGATGACCCGCAACGTGGACCGCGGGCGGGTTTCAGACCGCGAAGTCGCTCGGCCACCCGTGCTCGGCGAGCGACCGGCGGACACGCTCCACATCCTCGTCACTCGGCAACTCCGCGGTGACCCGGGCGATCGCCGTGGCGACGTCGACCCGACTCAGCGACGCGTCGCCCTCCGCCGCGAGGCGCGCGCCCACCTCAGCCACCTCGGCATCGGTCAGCCGACGACGGAGGAGCGCCACGAGCGGGACGAAGTCCTGCTCGGGGAATCCTGCAGGGTACCCGGCTCGAAGCCAGCGCACGATGCGGGCGACCAGCCCTCCGCGTTCCTCGAAGAGGTTCGCGCGCGCCTCCCGACCGACGTCATGGTCGGTCGCCACCGCGCGGACGTCGTCCGGGCTCCCGAGCGGCCACCCCGCGCTCGCGAGCCGGGCGGAGACGCGGACGAGGTCCTCCGGGAGCGCCGGACCGAGGAGGAGCTGTTCGACACGCGCCCGCAGGCGATCGTTGCCGACCTGCTCACCGCTCGCATCGGCGTTCTCCGCCTCGATGAGCAGTCCTTTGACGACCTGGTCCAGCTCCTCAGGCGTGAGACTCCGTCGGAGGATGCCGAGCAGCGGCACGTAGTCGTGCTCGGGCACGCCCGTCGGGTATCCGGCGCGGAGCCAACCGACGACGCGCGCCACCACGCCGGACCCGCTGCCAGCGACATCGACGCCGGCCACGTCTGCGCCGGTCGCGTCCACACCGTTCTCGTGCGACACGATCAGTCCTTCGGGGTGAAGGTCGGGATCACGTGTTCGAAGCTGACCTCCTGCCCCAGACCGGTGGCCACGATGATCGTGAGGCCGACCAGCACCGCGGCGACGACGACGGCGAAGCACAGCACGCCGATGGCACGGAGGAGCGCCGACGGGAGCGTCGGCGTGGCCGGCGCGCTCCGGTCTTCGGAACCGGCACCTCCGGCGACCGCGAACGAGCGGACACCCAGCGCGAAGAGCGCGGGAAGACCTGCTCCGAGCACGAGCGCGATGACGGCCACCTGGCCGGCGGCTTCGAGGAAGAGCATGAACATGTCCGACGTCCTTACGCTGCGGTCTTCTGCGACGAACGGGCGGGGGCGTCCTGCCAGTCGTCGTTCACGTTGTGGGATCCGATGCTGTCGCGGCGTGAGCGGAGGTAGATGGCGAGTGCGACACCCGCGAGGATCGCGACCATGAGGATCCCGCCGATCGCCCCGCCCGCGAGGTGACCGAGCCACCACATCACGGCGCCCACGAGCGCGGCAGCCGGGAGGGTGATGACCCAGGCGACGACCATCCGGAGCGCCACCCGCCAGCGCACCTGCGCCCCCGGTCGTCCGACCCCGGAGCCGAGGATCGATCCGGTCGCGACGTGCGTGGTGCTGAGCGCGAAGCCGAGGTGACTCGAGGCGAGGATGACCGCGGCGGAGGAGCTCTCGGCGGCCATGCCCTGCGGCGTGTTCAACTCCACGATGCCCTTGCCGACGGTGCGGATGATCCGCCACCCGCCGATGTACGTGCCGAGCGAGATCGCGAGGGCACACGCGAGCTTCACCCAGAGTGGGACCGACTCGGTGTCGTCCCAGCCGCCGGCCGCGATGAGCGCGAGGGTGATGACGCCCATCGTCTTCTGTGCGTCGTTCGTGCCGTGGGCGAGGGAGACGAGCGACGCGCTGCCGATCTGCCCGATCCGGAAGCCGCGGTGGAGACGTCCCTGAGCGAGGTTGCCGATGACCCGGAAGACGAGCCAGGTGCCGATCGCAGCCACCGCGCCGGCGAGCAGGGGCGACATGAGGGCCGGCAGGATGACCTTCCCGACGACGCCGTCGAGCTTCGAGCCGTCACCGGCCCAGTTCACGCCGTTCAGGCCGAGGCCCGCGAGCGTCGAGCCGATGAGACCGCCGAAGAGTGCGTGCGACGAGCTCGACGGAAGACCGAGCAGCCAGGTGAGCAGGTTCCAGATGATGCCACCGATGAGCCCGGCGAGCACGATCAGCAGGAGTGCCGAGCCGCCGCCCTCCAGCAGCGCCGGATCGGGAGCTCCCGACGAGTCCTGGATCTTCACGACCGCGTTCGTGACGGTGAGCGCGACTTCGATGCTGAGGAACGCGCCCACGAGGTTCAGCACCGCCGAGAGGGTGACCGCGACCTTCGGCGGCAGCGCACCGGTGGCGATCGAGGTGGCCATCGCGTTCGCCGTGTCGTGGAATCCGTTGGTGAAATCGAAGGCGAGCGCCGTGATCACGACGAGCGAGAGCAGGATGATGGGGTCCACGGCGACGAGCTTGCTCCTCGATCGCGGGATCGACAACGGGTGAGCGGGCGGATTCACCCGTTGTTCACGTTCCGTGGCGACTCAGAGGGTGACGAGGAAATCGTCGGCCGGATCCGCATGTGCAGTCCGGCCCGGGTCAGGCGAAGCGGTTGGAGAGCACCGTGCCGATCGAGTGCTGTCGGAGGTCCTGAGCGACGAGGAGCTCGCCGGTGACGAGGGTCTCCGACTGATCGAAGTACTCGATCAGTCGGCGGCACAAGAGCGGCACATCGACCTCACCCGACACGTCGATGCCGTTGCGGGAACCGAGTACGTCGAGCAGACCGGCCGGATCCGCGTCGACATCACCGTCTACGAATTCCAGGGTGGAGACGGCTACTCGCAGAGCACCGAGACCCACTACATCGACGACGTCAAGCGCAAGGCGCCGACGGGCCACTTCGAAACCGGGCAGGACAACGTCCCCTGCAGCGAGGACTTCCAGGTCCCGGTGGGGTGACACCGTCCACGCGAAGCGCTGACGACGGCGTCGCCGAGGTGGGCGCCCTTCGCGGGGCCCGATGTCGGCGGCCCGTCGTAGGTTCGGGATCGTGCCGGAACGTGTGGAAGCGTGGTGGGCCCGCCGTCAATGGTCGAAGGGCCTCGACACGCCGTACCCGGTGGGCGCCTACCGGCAGGCCTGGGCGTCGTTCCCCGCGCTGTGGCGTCAGTACCACGCGGATCTCAACGCCGGAATCGTCCTGAGCCAGGTGCCGCCGGCTGCCGACGTCCTCCTGCAGTGGCAGTGCGACCGCGGACACCGCTTCGTCGCGATACCGGCGGAGCAGCGCTCGCGGCCCGGACGCGAGCGTCGCCGCAGCGCGTGGTGTCCGGAATGTTCCGACGAGGCCGATCCGTCGAAGATCGTCGCGTTGCCGATGCGGGAGTCGGTGACCGATCCCGTGCCCGCGGTCGCCGGGATCATCCGGGAGCGTCGCGCGCGGCCGAAGGCGTCGCTGTGCGAGAAGACCCCCGACCTGCCGGTGGGGGAGGCCTTCTTGTCCGTGTGCGCGCCGAAACCGGCGTCCGCTGTCGAGGCTCAGCTGCGCGCGGACGTCCATGAGCGGCTGGCGCTGACGGAGGGACTGAACGCGGTGCGCGTGCAACGTCCGTTCTTCCAGCACCTCGAGGTGTGGCCCGACCTCGTCTACCCGGAACTGCGCATCGCCATCGAGTACGACAGCATCGGCCGGCACGGTCTCGAGCACGTCGGTCGCCGTGAAGCCGTCGACCGACGGAAGGACCGCGCGCTGCGCTCGGCCGGCTGGGAGGTCATCCGTCTCCGGACCGGGAAGCTCGAACCGCTCGGTCCTCACGATCTCCAGCTCTCCTCCTGGAACCGCCGAGCACTCGACCGGCTGGTCGACACGCTCAGGGCCGTCCGAGGTCCGTTGCTGGTCGACGCGTATCTGCGGTGATCCGCAGGTGCGACGACCGGCCGATGATGCGTTACTCTCGACGCAGAGGGAAAAATCCCGTCGTGCTCCGGCCGACGGAAACGCGCACGCGGCTCGTGGGAGTCGTCACTTCTTCATCGAAGGAGTGCGCCCATGCCCGAACCCTCAACCTCCACGGCTGTCGAAGACTCGCCGCCACGCCTCCGCGACGCCTGGGTCGCGCTGGCCGGCCTCTCGGCCGTGTTCCTGTTCGAGATGCTCGACAACTCCGTCCTGAACGTCGCGCTCCCGACCATCGGCCGTGACCTCACCGCTTCCACCGCGTCACTGCAGTGGGTGTCGGGGGCGTACTCGGTCGCCTTCGGTGGTCTGATGCTGCTCTTCGGTGCGGTCGCCGACCGGTTCGGCCGGCGTCGGGTCATGCTGATCGGCCTGACGCTGCTCGCCGTCGTCAGCGTGCTGACCGTGTTCGTCGCCTCGGTGGAGCAGTTGATCGCCGTGCGCGCGCTCATGGGTGTCGCCGCGGCGATGACGACTCCGGGATCGATGGCGTTGGCGTTCCGCCTGTTCGACCGGGACGACCTGCGTGTCCGCGCGCTGACGGTCATCTCGACCGCCGGGCTGGTCGGCCTCGCCGCCGGGCCGACGATCGGCGGACTCGTGCTCGCCGTGGCGCCGTGGCAGGTGCTCATCGTCGCCAACGCGCCGATCGCGGTGATCGCCTGGATCGGGATCCGTGCCGGGATCGGTGCCGACGAGCGGTCGCACCTGCACCGTGACCGGATCGACGTGCTCGGCGCTGTGCTCGGGACTGCGACCGTCGTCGGTGTGCTCCTCACGCCGACCCTGTTCGTCGCCGACACCGACGTCGCTGCGGGCTGGGGTGCGGCGGCGGCAACGGTGACCGCCGCGATCGGCTTCGTGGTCAGGGAGCGCACCGCCCGCCACCCGTTGCTGGATCTCCGTCTCGTGGCTCAGCCGCTCGTGGCCTCCGGTTTGGCGTACAAGGCTGCCGCCGGGCTGGCGATGGCCGGGCTGTCGTACCTGGCGACCCTGCAGCTGCAGTTCGCCTGGGGGTGGCCGCCGGCCCTGGCCGCTGTCGCGATGCTCCCGCAGGTCGTGGTGCTGTTGGCGGGCGGTCGCTTCGTCGGTCCGTTCGTGCACCGCGTCGGTCTCGATCGGGCGGCCTGGATGAGCGCCGCCGCCGTCGTGTCGGGGCTCGCCGTGTTCGCGCTCCTGAGCCGGTTCGGCTATCCGTGGGTCCTCGTCGCACTCGTCCTCGTGGCCGCCGGGATGCGGGTGGTCGGCGTCGTCGCCGGCAACAACGTCCTCCGCGGGCTTCCGGCGGACCGCACGTCCATCGGTGCGGCCCTGGTCGACACCGCGAGCGAGATCGCCACCGCTGTCGGGATCGCTGCGACCGGGACGATCCTCGCTGCGGTCGTCGGCGACGGTATCGCGACCGAGCACTTCACCCCGGCCCTCGTCGCGTCGTTCCAGCAAGCGGTCCTCATCGCGGGATCGACCATCACCGCCCTCGCTGCAGCCCTGGTGGCTGTCGGTGTCCTCCGTTCACATCACCTCCCATCTCAGCCCGCAACCCAGGAGCCTTCCCATGTCTGACCGCATGCCCCGTCCCCCGTTCGACCCCGAACTCGCCCCCTTCCTCGCCGCGCTCGAGGCGCGCGGGCCGTTCACCCTGACGACCGAGATGCTGCCGAGGATGCGCAGCCTCGACACGACCGAGGAGGCCCTCGACGAACGGCTGCGCTCGCGGGGGTTCGAGCGGCGCTCCCTCACGGTGCCCGGCCATCTCGGGGATCCGATCACGCTCGCGGTCATCCAGCGGATCGGGCGCTCGGGCGCGACGACGGCGGTCTACACGATCCACGGCGGCGGGATGATGTTCGGCCATCACCTCGGCAACCTCGAGTCCTACGACGACTGGCTCCTGAACGACCACGACGTGGTGCTCATCAGCGTCGACTACCGCCTCGCCCCCGAGTACCCCGACCCGTACCCGGTGGAGGACTGCTATGCCGGACTCGTCTGGGTCGCGGAGCACGCGGATGAACTCGGCATCGACCCGGACCGCATCGTGATCGCCGGGCAGAGCGCGGGTGCCGGGCTCGCCGCGGGGACCGCCCTGCTCGCCCGAGACCGCCGTGGGCCGGCCCTGTTCGGGCAGATCCTCGTCTCGCCGATGCTCGACGACCGCGATGCCACCGTGTCGACGATGCAGATCGACGGGGTCGGGGTCGCAGATCGGCAGATGACGCGGTTCGGCTGGGATGCCTATCTCGGACACCGTCGCGCCGGTGAGGACGTGTCCATGTACGCCGCCCCCGCGCGGGCTACCGACCTCGCCGGTCTTCCGCGCACCTACATCGACTGTGGTAGCGCCGAGGTGTTCCGAGACGAGACGGTCGCCTACGCCAGTGCGATGTGGGCGGCCGGCGGCGATGCCGAACTGCACGTGTGGCCGGGGGCGTTCCACGGCTTCACGAGCATGATGCCGGCCGCCGCCATCTCGCGGACCGCCATCGCGGCCCTGGGTGATTGGACGACACGGCTGCTCGGAACATCCGTCGACGAGGTCGCTGTGCCTGCTGCATCATGAACCGGTGAACTGCGTCACGGTGTCCCAGGCGAGCTTCACGATGAGGATGGACAGGGTCACCAGGAACACGATGCGCACGAAGCCGCTTCCGCGTTTCGTCGCCATCCGGGCACCGATGAACCCGCCGGTGATGTTCATCACGGCCATGGCGAGACCGAGCGCGAGCAGGACCTCGCCGTGCACGCCGTACACGACGAGGGCGGCGAGGTTCGTGGTGAGATTGGCGATCTTCGCGTTCACGCTGGCCTGCAGGAAGCCGTACCCCAGCACGCCGACGATGAGGATGACGAAGAACGAACCCGTTCCCGGCCCGAGGATGCCGTCATAGAAGCCCACCAGCAGGCCGATCATCGCCGCCCGCCAGGCGACCGCGCTGGCACGGTCATGGCGGGGTTCGTGGTGCAGGCCCATGGTGGGCTTGAACAGGGTGTACAGCGCCACGGCGATCACGGCGACGAGCACGACGGGCGTCAAGACGTCGCGAGGGACGTACCGCGACAACGCGGCACCGGCGGTCGATCCTGCGTAGGCCCCGGCGACGAGAGGCACCAACAGCACGAGCTGCACCCTGATCTTGCGCAGGTACACCCAGCTCGCCGACAGGGTGCCGAAGAAGGACGACAGCTTGTTCGTGCCCAGGATGAACGGGGTCGCGACGTCGCTCGGAACGGCGATGACGAGCGCGGGCAGCTGGATCAGTCCACCACCGCCGACGACCGCGTCGACCCAACCGGCCACTCCCGCCGCCACGAGGAGGAGGATGAGCGCGGCCACCGAGACGGGGAGCCATTCGGCGATCAGCGGTCCATCGAGCACAGTCGCCCAGCCTAATCGTCAGGGTGACGATCCAGAACGCGGACGTCGAACGGGGTCTTCGAGGGTCCCGGCGATCCTGATGCATTCACATCTGCTTATATGTACAGATGAACGAGGATCTCGAACCTGCTGCCGAGTTGTTCAAGGCGCTGTCCTCCTCCTCGCGGTTGCGGTTGCTGCGCATCCTGGCCGGCGGCACATCCACGGTTGGTCAACTCGCCGAACAGAGCCAGTTGTCGCAGCCGTTGGTCTCGCAGCACCTGCGGACGCTGCGCTCAGCCGGCCTCGTCTCGGTGCAGCGGATTGGTCGAGAGGCGCACTACGACGTCGCTGACGTGCACGTCTCGCACATCGTCGACGATGCCGTGCAGCACGCGCTCGAGGGATAGCGAGAACCACTATCGATTAGCTGCATGTATTGCAATTCGCTTATGCGTGAGATGTACTGGTCAAGCGTCGCCGTCCATCGCGACACCCGATCTCCTCCTTCGAAAGGCAACCATGAGCACGACTGACATCCACGCCGAGCACTCCGTCACCGAGCACGAGCACGGAACGGATTGCGGCCACGAGGCCGTCCAGCACGACGACCACACCGACTACGTGCACGGCACGCACCACCACGCTCTGCACGACGGTCACTACGACGAGCACGAGAGTGTCGCCGAGCACACCGTCGCCGACCACGAGCACGGTGCGGCGTGCGGTCACGACGCCGTCGACCACGACGGTCACGTCGACTATCTCCACGACGGCCACCAGCACGCCGCGCACGGCGAGCACTACGACGAGCACTGAGCACTCGTCGTCACACGACGCACGAGGGGGTCGGCTTTCGAGTCGGCCCCCTCGTGCTGTTGACGGGCTGGCGTTCGGTCGGTCACCCATCAGGCGTTGTTCCTCGGTGGCCGTTACGCTCGCTGCATGGAACCGGACTGGATCGAACATCGGCGCTCGGAGGACCGAGAGCGGCTGGGGTGGATGAAGTCTGTCGGTGAGGGGTTCGTCGTCATCGATCTCCTGGGGCGTCAGCGAACCGAGGCGCTGGATTGGTTCCATGCCGAGGAGGCGCTCGACGAGATCGGCATGGGCTATCTCGCCGACCCGCACGAGCTTCGTCTGGAGGACGGCTCCTGGTTGCGGGTTCGGATCGCAGAGGTCTCGACCGCCGGTGTCCGCGTGAAGAAGGACGATTGGGGCGACATGACCGCCACGCAGCTGTACTACGAGGTGTCCTTCCCCGTGACCGAGGACCAGCTGCGACCGTTGCCTCGCTGAGCGGCGCGGTGGCCCGCCCGCTCCGGGCCACCACGGCCGGATGTCGGGATCGCCGTCAGCGGGGCGTGGAGCAGCGTTGTCAGTCGGACACGCGTCGGCGGGAGCAGAGGTGCCGTTGGCCGAACTGTCGACACTCCCGCCGGTGATCGGATTCAGCTCGATGCGACCGGGTCATCATCCCGGGAACGACCGTCGGCCGACGCTGTCGGTGGCTGCTGTCCGCCACATGGAGGCGTGAATCCGTGCGCGGACGTGTCGTCGTGACCACAGGCGTGCGCTGCTCGAGCCGCTTCGCGCCCTATCACGCTTGACGATGTCGACCATCCTCGCCATCATTCAACAACGATCGACGGTAACGGACCGCCGGCACCCTTGAGAGAGAAGGCCCCGATGTCCACCATGATCTTCGTCAATCTTCCCGTCAGCGACCTGGACCGGTCACGGGTGTTCTTCGAGGCACTCGGGTACTCGATCAATGAGGGGTTCAGTGACGAGAACGCCATCAGTGTGGTCATCAGCGACACGATCACGGCGATGCTGCTCACGCGGGAGTTCTTCGCGGAATTCACGAGCAAGTCGATCATCGACGCCACCACCTCCACTGAGGTGCAGCTCGCGCTCAGTGCTGAGAGCAAGGACGACGTCGACTCGATCGTTGAGAAGGCCATCGCGAGCGGGGCTACGCCTGCCGGCGAGCAGGACCATGGCTTCATGTACTCGAAGAGCTTCGACGACCTCGACGGTCACCACTGGGACTTCGTCTGGATGGATCCGGAGGCGGCCGCCGGCGGCGCGCCGGAGATGACCGTCGAGGAGATGCGGGCGAACACGACGCACAGCTGAGCGCGTTGATGGACGAGCTCAAAATCCGTCGGGCCGTCCTGGCGGACGCAGCCGCGGTGCTCGCACTGTTCGATGAAGCGATCGCCTGGTTCGTGCGGATCGGCAACACACGGCAGTGGGGTGTCGAACCTGCATCCGGGCAAGAGCGCTGGATCGCGCGTGTCGAGCAGTGGTGTGCCTCATCGGATGCCTGGGTCGCCGAACATCCCGCGGTCGGCGTCTGCGGAGCGCTCGTGCTGGGCGAGGCGCTCGAGTACGTGCCGGCCGCCACCGAGCCGGAGGTCTACGTCCGAGTGTTGATCGGCTCGCGCGATGTCCGTGTGAAGGGCACCGGTCGCCACTTGTTGGCATTCGCAGAGGAGCGCGCGCGGGCCGCCGGGGTCGGTCGCATGCGGGTCGACTGCTACGCGGGAGGCTCGGGGAATCTCATCCGTTTCTATGAGGCCGCTGGTTTTGAGCGTGACCTGACGTTCACGGTCGGCGACGGGACTGACGCGTGGCCGGGCCAGGTGTTGTCACGGCGAGTCGATGTGGCGAACGACCTGGCGTGATGAGGCCGTGAGTGCCGGGGAACGGAGGAGGCGCGTGACACCTGCCGAGTAGAAGGGGTGGTCGGTCCCGCTGATCGACACCCACCGAACAGGGCTTCCCTCATCCAGGACGTGCAGTTCGGCATCGAGCGGGATGGCATCGATCTCGGCGGACTCGACGGCGAAGATGTGGGCGATCTCGTGGCCTGGCTCACCTTCGTATTCGAAGATGTTCTCCGCGACGTCGAGGAGGGTCACACGGCCCAGTGTGACGCCGAGCTCCACGACGAACTCTCGGCGCAAGGCGGCTTCCGCGGTTTCACCGAACTCGATACCGCCCCCGATCGCGGGATGGAAGGCCTGGTCCTTCACGGTGTCCACGCCGTTCAAGACGAGTACGTGACCGTCTCGGATGGGAAGGCCGACGGAGATGTTCCGAATCGAGGGCATGTCGTCGACTCTAGAGCGACCGCTGACCTGGTGTATGGAGCGGATGACGGGAATCGAACCCGCGCTATCAGCTTGGGAAGCTGAAGTTACCAATTGTCGGCTAACTGGGGCTCACCGAAGCGCACATCCGCGTGATTCCAAGGGAGGGTGAGCCGTGGTGAGGCGTGGTGTGCTCGAATTTGGGGTGAGAAAAGGGTGAGCGGCAGGAACGAGCAGATCGGAAGGCGAACGATGCCGGGGGAGGGGGATCGCGCGCCGGCCCCCGTCAACTTTCCGACTACTCACACCCCGGCGACTCCGGCGAGGAACGCCGCTCAGCTTGCAGCTGCAACTTCCGCAGGAAGAGGTCCGGCGAGGCGCAATCGTGAGATAGCAGCGAAACGAGCATGCCTGGCTTGATCGCGATGTCGAGTGCGTTCGCTCCCGATTGCCCCGACGTGTCGACAGCTCGGGAGCGGCGGACCTCGCATGACGACGATTCCATGCGCTTGGCGCGTCGTGGAGCACGACACGATGACACCGCATCTCCGCGTGCGCGCAAGCACCGCACCGCCACCGGACCACGTCGACGAGTCCGCCTGACTCTCCGCCTGACGCCCGGACCACTGAGCCAGAGGATGGTGCGCTGACAGCAAGAAAGGCCAGCTCGTCGGACTCGCGCGCATCGGCAGAGACGAGTTCCGGATTCGAAGTCGCCCCCCCCACGCAAGCACAGCGCGGCTCAGTTATCTGGGGCTCAGGCGGGCCGCGCGCTGCTCGTCGCTACCGCGGCCGTGAGGTCCTCGCAGTCGAGTGCAGCACGAAACGTCGTAGCATTCGGGGCGATCGAGCACCCCCTCCCGCGGGAGGGGGGAGACGTGAAGGCCTGGTGTGCTCAAACGAATGGCGGGAGAGGGCGAAAGGACTGGGCATCTCTCGAAGTGAATGGCATCCGGGGGCACCACGGTCGTCAGGGCCGCCCACCGGGAGGATCCCACTGTAGTTGAGCCTGTTCAGCGCAACGGTTTGCCCACGCCGCACTGGAGATCAGGACTTCGCCGCCACTGATTGCGCCTGATCAGCTTGCCTCCCTTGCAATCCGCATGTCATCAGCGACAATGAGATCGTGTCGAAAGTTGAAAAACTCGCAATAAACGCCGTAAGTGATCGGATCGAGCTCTGCCCACACCTTGAGGGATTCGTCGATTCGAACGACAGAACTCCAATCACTGATGGACATGTTGACATTCATTCCAGCGAAGAGCACAGCAACTCTACCCGCATGGGCCGGGTGCCTGTGCAGGTCAAGGGACGAACCTCTACGCGAACGCTGAAGCGAAAACGCGACACCGCGAGCTTCCAAGTAGATCGTGATGTATTGACATTCTTCAGAGGCGAAGGTGGCGGGGTGTACTTCTATGTCTCAATGAGCTCAGATAGTGCAGATCGAAGCATTCTCTATGCCATTCTACTGCCTCATAAAATTGACAGACTGCTCAACAATGGTAATCCAAGTCAGAAGAGTTTTGCAGTCTCTCTGCGACGACTTCCCGAAGATCCTCATCATATTGAGAAGATCTTCCAATTGGCCCTAGAGGGTCGCAAACAAGGCAAGCTAGAAGGAATCGACTCAAACGTTCTGCAAGGACTTCGCAGCATTACAATCCACTCGATCGATGCCATCCATGAGGATCGTCCGACGGTCTTCAACCTCGACGAGACGGACTTCGCCGTAACAATCGAAACCGCCGATGGAATTCGCATGCCCTTTGACATGGATCTCACGGTGTATCCTGCGAGCTATGTGCCACAAAAGAGCGGAATTGAAATTCAATGCGGGACAATCACCTATTCACAATCGACAGTCCAGCAGGTTGACCCGAAGACCATTCGGTTCCAACTCTCAGAGGGGCTCTCGATACGAGCAGAAGAGGGCGAGCTTTCACTGGAGACACACGGTGCCGAGTTCTCGCACACCAGCCCTCGCGCGCAACTGAAGGAGCTTGACTTCTTTCTTGCAGCCTTGCGGGGTGAAGCACTCGTTATCGATGGCATATCACACATCTCGGGTTCGGCATCACCTGATCGCACGAGGCGTCTCTCAGACGTCCGTGATCGGCTAAATCGCATCATGGAAGTACTAGATGCTCTCGGAATCGACGAACAAGTCTTCGACGACTACACTCTCACAATTCAAGACCGAAGAACGCTTCTCCATCTCCATAAAGCTCTCGTCCTAGACCAAGAAGTCGGAGGTCAAACGGATGGGTTTGGGCGCTATGATTTCAAACTTGGGCAATGCAATATCGTCACCCTCATCGCGCCCGGTTCAAGTAACGATAAACAACGCATCATTGACCCCTTTAATCCAGCGATGCGTGCCCGATTCCGCATGTATCGAACGGCTGAAGATCAATCTGTCGAGGAATTCGTTGATGGAACAGTCTATGATTCGTTAGACGCGGCGGAGATGGTTGCCACACTGAACCTACACGTTCACGCGATCGCTGAGGCTTATGATGCCCTTGGCAATCGAAGTGCCACTGTTGCGTCAGCCAATCAGACGCTACTGAACTTTCTCAGGGCTGCCGATATGGCGAGCGGATGGAGCCATCGCAACCTACTCGAAGGCGCGGCCATCCTGAGTGACTGGCTGGTTTCGAACGGCGAGGACACCCTCGTATACCAGATCAATCGATGGCAAGTTCGGCGCCGACGGGGTCAGTTCACCGCTGAGGATTCCACGGAGGTTCGGCGTGCCCGGCGAGCACTGCAACGGACAGTGTCAGAGGATGCGATCCTGCGCGAAGCATGCTTAGTCATCCTCCTCGAGGATCCCGAAGAGCTAGCGCTTGTCCTAGACGAGTTGTCTGCAGATCAGCTCGATGCCCTACGGAGCTGGCCAATATGGTCACTGGTCGCTCGTGATGGAGGTCCTCCCCTCTCCGCCTAGGCCGAGCAGCCCGTCAGCGTCGAATTCCCCGAGAGAAGGCAGTTCCTCGCGCGTATTGCGGGTGCCGACTCCTGGCGCGGCGGTCTCATCCAGATCATCTGCCGCGGTCAATCCAGGGCACACGCGACCGGGTGCTGGGGCAGCCGCAGGTGTTGTTCTGGCATGAGGCGCGGTGGCATGGTGCCCGATCGTCGGCGCGGATCGGTATCGAGGTCTGGCGGGTGGATACGAGTCGGGCTGACGAGGGGTCGGCGCGGTATGACTTGCGGCGCGCCGCAGATGGAGGGTGTGCGCTCGCGGTCGCCTGGACGTGAGCTTCTCCCACCTTCACGTCGCGTCACACCTGTCGCCGCACTACGGGTTGACATCGTCGGCCGGGCTTGCCGCGCAGGCAGTGAAGGATGGGGTGCGGTTTCTCGGGTTGGCCGATCGTGGCGACCTCCGGAGCGCCGGTAGCGGAACCATCGAACCAACCGCTGTCCCTGTTCTGTCAGCTGGACGCAGGCCGCCTACCGCGGCCGCACGTCGATCCGACACAGCACCTGCAGTCGCGCCGGTGAGTCCTTGTTCACACGGTCGACCGTCGCCCGGAGCTCAACCCCGGACTCCACAAGCTCGCTGACTTGCTCGCAGAGCCAGTCCGGCACCCAGCCGATCGGTCGGCCCTCCTGGGCGTCGAGGAGCACCGCCCGAGCATTCGCCGGATTCGCGGGGTCGGGTCGGAGTTCGAGTTGGTCGCCGGCGCTGAGCGCAGCGACGAGGACGCCCGCACCCTCGGTGTGACCGATTCCGGAGACGAAGAACCGGCTGGAAAATTCATCCCCCTCATGGACCGGGGCTTCGACGATGTGGAAGGTATCGGTCGCACGGCCACCGCCCGAGCGGACGAGGACCTCCATTGGGATGTCTTCCGCGGACACCCCGGTGAGGCCGAGGCGGTCGAGGTAGTCGGCGTACGACACACGGCCAGTCGACATCACACGGTTCTGGAAGAACACCGGCAGCGCGTCCGACACGTAGGACTCGCCGAAGTCCGGGTACTCGTCCAGAGGCACGAACCCATCGGTGGACTGGGCCTGAGCGGTGTATTCGAAGACGAAGCGGCCGTTGTCGAGCTGGTCGAGGGTACCGACGGGCGAGAAGCGCCGCGATTCGGGGTTGCGCCACACGACGCTGAGACGACGAAGAACTTGCGCGGGCACGTCGGACGCCACTCGATCATGCAGTTGGGTAGTCATCAAGAAGCCTCCTCCGGTTCACGAGCAGCAGCTCTGAGACGAACGTACGGGTGACCCCCGACATTAGCGGGCCCGGTACCGCTTCCAGAATAGGCTCGACGTCCTTCTCTGAGAACGCCTCGAGAGCATTTCCCCAGTGGTCTCGTGCCGCGGGGCTTGTGAGCGACAGTGCCTCGTGGGCCAGCGACACGAGCGCAGGTTTGCCAGCGAAGTGGTGGCTGCACCCTCTCGCGGCCCATCGTTCGAGCGCTTCCGTTGAATCGAGGCACCGTTGGCGCTGCTCGTCGTGCTCCTGAAACCCCAGTGCGTTGCCGTGGTCGTACGACGCAGCGAGGAAGCGCCCGGTAGGGGTACTGATCACGCCCCAGTTCTCGTGGTGTCGGTCTCTCCCTGCGACGAGCGCGTCGAGCAGGAGGTAGCCCGCCCACACGTCGTAAGCGCTGAACCCGGCCGGCACGAGCTCGGTGGCTGGCGAAGCAACATCCGTCAGGGCAGTCGCCACGTTGGACGGCGTGTACGCAGGGTTGTTGCGGGAGGTGGTGGTGTCGTAACCCTCGATGCGCGCGGCCATCACGCTGTTGCCATGCACGAGCCGGCCATTCTGAGGAACGACGCTTCGCGACACGATCCCCCGCCGCTCCTCGCACACCGCCGGACGGATCACCGCCGCGGGGACCCCAACGACCTGCGCAACCTGGCAGACGATCCACTCGGCCCAATCCTCGCCGAGCACACGGCCGTTGACCTGACGGACGAACTTGAAGAGCCAGGCGGTCTCGTCATCAGGATTCTCGACCCAGAACTTCTCCTTCGTGCCGAGCGGCTCGTCTTCGGCGTTGAAATCGCTCTGGACGACGTTCACGACGTCCCAGGCACTGTGACGATCGGGGTCTTCCACGTGGCGACCATACACGGCCCACGGGCAGCACGCGCAGCCGCCCAACGGGGCCGACGCACTGCCCGGATGCGCGATTGGCTACCCAGACAGTCACCCCCCCCGGGCATTGTGCACACGGGCAGCGCACGTGGTTGCCGAATTTGTGGTGAGAAAACCGTGACTCACGGTTAATGAAGCCGACACAGAACGGGCTGAAATGCCTGGTCAGATGAACTAATTGTCTCAAGAGCTTGGGAACAAGTTCTGCTGAAGTCGAGCCCGGAAACCCATCTGAGACCGAGTGCAAAACCGGCTCTGACCAGGCATTTGGAGCGGATGACGGGAATCGAACCCGCGCTATCAGCTTGGGAAGCTGAAGTTCTACCATTGAACTACATCCGCGTGGCGCCGGAGCGTCCTGAGTAATCGTACATGACCCGGCGGGCCTCCGTTCGGTCCCTGAGCTCGTCGAAGGGTGGGGTGTCCTCGTGTGCCCTTCGACAGGCTCAGGGACCGGGGCGAGTGTTGGCTCAGGGACCGGGGTTCGGCTCAGGGACCGGGGTTGGGCTCAGGGATCAGGGATAGCTCAGCGACCGGGGTCGGCTCAGTGAGCCGGGGGTGCGCGGAGCTAGGCTGGTTCACCGTTCCCCGAGCGGGACGGGATCGAGGGTGTGACGTGAAGCGCAGTGCAGGTGTCGTCGTGGCCGGCCTCGCCACCGTTGCCGTCGCCGGGTTCGGGGTCGCGAGCGCGATGGTCGCCCGACGCGTCATCGGGGCCGGACGAGTGCACTACAGCGAGGTGTTGCCGACCTCGTCGCCGACGACCGTGCGGCTCGAACGGAACGCTGCCACCGCGCTGCCGGGACGGTACGGGCTCGAGTTCGACGACGGCTCGCGGGTCATCGTCGGACCGGTGATCGGCCGCGAGACGACCGACGGGTCCGTGATGCGAGCGGTCGTCAACGGCCAGGTTCCCGCTGGGACGACCCGTGCGCGGTTCACCGGGGCGGCTGTGACACCCGCGGACTTCGGGGTGGACGAGGCGCGCGTGCCGAGGACGCCGTCGGGGGCATGGCGTTTCGAGACGCTCGTCGACGGCGACGCTCATGACGACACCTGGGTCGTGCACACCCACGGACTCGGGGCATCGCCACTGGCCACGCTTCGTTCGGTGCAGGCCGTGCGGCGGGCGGGTCTGCCGTCGCTCGTCACCTGCCTCGGGTCCGCGTTCGCCGAGCGTCGCTCGGGGGCTGACGCCACGGACGTCGACCGCGTCGTCGCGGCCATCGACGACGCCGTGGCGCTCGGTGCCCGTCGGGTCATCGTCTGCGGCTGGTCCTACGGCGCCGCCCTGAGCCTCGCGGCGGCACGCGAGCGCCCCGAGGTGGTGCAGGGCGCGATCCTCATCTCGCCGATGCTCGGCCTCAGCGAGACGGTGCTCCATGCGGCTGCGGTCGCCGGGGTGCCGCGGGCGCTCGTGCACTCGGCGCTCACCGTGCTCTCGACGCCGGTGCTGGCGCGATCGGCCGGGGTGCGCGGTGCGGTTCCGGTCCGTGCGCTGTCGGCCGGGCCGGTCGACGGCCTGCCGACGCTCGCGATCCACTCGCCCGGCGACACGACGATCCCCGTGGAGCTCACGCGGGCAGTCGCTCGGCGTTCACCCTCGTTCGAGCTCGTTGAGGTCGACGCGGCACCGCACGGGTTGGAGTGGAACGTCGCGCCGGAGGCGGTCGAAGCGGCAGTGCGGGAGTGGCTCGACGCGCGCTGATCGGGTGATGCTCGGTCCCGAGCTCGTCGACGGGCGGGGTGTGCTCGTGGGCTCAGGGACCGGGGTGGGGCTCAGGGGACGGGGTGGTTGAGGCGCAGAGGCCGGGGAAGTCAGCTCGTGTAGCGGTAGCGGGCGCCGGTGTGCTCCTCGGGGAGACGGTCACCACGGCCGTGGAGCTTGTGGCGCAGGCTGCCCTCGGCGTACTCCTCGGGGTAGGCACCACGACGACGCAGCTCGGGGATGACGAACTCGACGATGTCCTCGAAGGTGCCGGGCGTGATCGCGTAGGCGAGGTTGAAGCCGTCGACGTCGGTCTCCTCCACCCATTCCTGCAGGGTGTCGGCGATCTCCGACGCACTGCCGACGATCCGCGGACCGAGACCACCGATCGCCCCCATGCGCGCGATGTCCTTCACCTTGAACTCGCCACCCTCCTCGTTGGCCGCCTGGTAGTTGGCGACCGCCGACTGGATGGCGTTGCTCTTCACGTTGCCGATCGGCTCCTCCGGGTCGTACTGCGACAGGTCGATGCCCATCCAGCCCGACATGAACACGAGCGCACCCTCCTGCGACGCGTACTGCAGGTAGTCCTCGTGCTTCGCCTGGGCCTTCTCGCTCGTCTCGTCGGTGATGATCGTCAGCAGCGTGTAGATCTTCGCCGAGTGCCGGTCGCGACCGGCGGCCTCAAGGGCGTCGCGGATGCGGCCGACCGTCGCCTTCAAGCCCGCCTTCGTCGACGCACCGACGAAGATCGCCTCCGCGTTGCCGGCGGCGAACTGGATGCCGCGCGGCGACGCACCGGCCTGGTAGATGACCGGTGTCCGCTGCGTGGACGGCTCGGACAGGTGGATGCCGGGCACCGTGTAGTGCTTGCCGAAGTGCCCGATCTCGTGGACCTTCGTCGGGTCGGTGAACACGCCCGTCTCGCGGTCGCGCACGACGGCGTCGTCCTCCCACGAGCCCTCCCACAGCTTGTAGAGGACCTCGAGGTACTCGTCGGCGACGTCGTACCGCTCGTCGTGCTCGAGCTGGTCGTCGTGCCCCATGTTGCGCGCCGCACTCGGCAGGTACCCGGTGACGACGTTCCAACCGACGCGCCCCTTCGTCAGGTGGTCGAGCGTCGACATGCGCCGCGCGAACGGGTACGGGTGCTCGTACGCGGTGCCGGCCGTGACGCCGAAGCCGAGGTGCTTCGTCACCGCTGCCATCGCCGACACGAGCAGGATCGGGTCGTTCACCGGCACCTGCGCACCGTTGCGGATCGCGGCCTCGTTGCTGTCGCCGTAGACGTCGTAGGTGCCGAGGACGTCGGCGATGAAGATGCCGTCGAAGTTGCCTCGCTCGAGTAGTTGCGCCAGGTCCGTCCAGTAGGAGAGGTCCTTGTAGGTGCTCGAGCGGTCGTCTGGGTGACGCCACATCCCCGACGCCTGGTGGGCGACGCAGTTCATGTCGAAGGCGTTGAATCGGATCTGTCGGGTCATAGGCACGATCCTGCATCACGCGTCCCGGACGTCGCCTGGCAATCGGCCTCTCCCGTAACAGGGCGTCATCTAGGCCCCGGACATCACCTCTGCGACGTGTCCTCCGCCGCGATCGCCTCGGCGTACTCCTCGTCGCTGAGGGCACCGACCGTCGAGTGCCGGCGTCCGTACCCGAGGTAGAGCGCCGCGCCGACGAGCATCCAGATGAGGAACACGATCCAGGTCGTCCCGCCGAGCGACACCATCAGCCCGAGGCACATGACGATGCCGAGCGCGGGGACCACCGGGAACAGCGGGACGGAGTAGCTGCGATCGAGGTCGGGGCGTAGGCGACGCAGCAGGATGACGGAGAGGTTCACGAGGGCGAACGCGAACAGCGTGCCGATGCTCGTGGCGTCGGCGAGTTCGCCGAGCGGGATGAGGGCGGCGACCACGGCGACGACCGCTCCGACGATGACGGTCCCGGCGACGGGCGTCCCGCTGCGGCGACCGACGCGCGAGAACACCCGTGGCACCATGCCGTCCTGCGCCATCCGGTACAGGATGCGCGTCTGCCCGTAGTAGACGGTGAGCACCACGCTCGCGATCGCGATGACCGCGCCGATGGAGAAGAAGAGCGCGACGATCGGCTGTCCGGTGATCTCGGTGAGGATGCCGACGAACGCCGACTCGTCGTCCGCGAAGGCGGTCCACGGCCGGGCGCCGATCGCGGCGATGGCGACGAGGATGTAGACGGCGGTGACGATCACCATCGACAGGATGATCGCGCGCGGCAGGTCGCGTCGCGGGTTCGTCGCCTCATCGCCGGCGGTCGATGCCGCATCGAACCCGATGTAGGAGAAGAACAGTCGGCTGGAGGCTGCCGCGATGCCGGCGACCCCCATGGGTGCGAGCGGTTCGAAGTTGCCGAGCGAGAACGCCGAGAACGCGATGACGACGAAGACGAGCAGCACGGCGAGCTTCACGAACACCATGATCGTGTTCGCCCAGGCGCTGTCCTTCGCACCGCGGACGAGCAGCAGCATCGCGAGCAGGACGAGGGCCGCGGCCGGCAGGTTGATCAGTCCGTCGGCGACGCCGATCGGGTTCGCGAGTGCCGGCGGCAGTCCCAGGCCGAAGACCGCGAGCGCCTCGTTCACGTACTGCCCGGCGCCGACGGCGACCGCGGCGACGGAGACCCCGTACTCGAGCACGAGGCACCAACCGCACACCCAGGCGACGCCCTCACCCATGGTCGCGTAGGCGTAGGAGTAGCTGGATCCGGAGACCGGCACCGACCCGGCCATCTCGGCGTAGGACAGGGCCGACAGCAGTGCTGCGAGCCCGGCGACCGCGAACGCGATCCAGACGGCGGGTCCGGCGAGCGGGACGGCGGTGCCGAGGACGACGAAGATGCCGGTGCCGAGCGTCGCGCCGACGCTGATCATCGTGAGCTGCCAGACGCCGAGCGAACGGCGGAGCGACGTCCCGGATTCGGCGGGATCCGTCCCGAGTCGGACGAGCGGCATGCGCCGGCGCAGCTGCACGAGGAGCGGGAGTCGGCGATCAGTCACGGGTATCCATGGTAACCGCGGAGATCGGCGGAGCTTGCCGCGGTCACCGCACCGAGCTGCGCCGGACGACGAGTTCCGGCTTGAGCACGACCGTGCGGTGCTCGTGCGTCGCCGGCTCGTCGACCTCCTCGGCGAGCAGTCCGGCTGCGATCACGCCCATCTCCCGACCGGGCTGCGCGATCGTCGTCACCGGGACGGCACTCTCGGCGGCGTAGTGGTTGTCGTCGTACCCGGTGACGGCGATGTCGTCGGGGACGCTGATCCCGGCGGTGACGAGGTGCTCGATGCACCCGACGGCCAGTGAGTCCGCGGCGCAGACGATCGCGTCGGGCCGATCCGTGGCCGCGCGGTCGGCCAGCTGCTCACCGAGGATGCGGCCGACCCTGGTGGTGAGGCTGTGGGTTTCCGCGACCTCGAGCTCGACGCCGGCGTGCTCGGACACGGCGCGTCGCACGCCCGCGAGCCGGTCGGCGACGGCGTGCAGGTGGAGCGGTCCGCCGGCGTACAGCAGCCTGCTCCGTCCGAGTCCGATGAGGTGGCTCGCCGCGAGGTAGCCGCCGAACTCCTCGTCGACGATGACGCCGCAGGACTGCGCGGGATCGCCCGGCCAGTTCACGAACACCACCGGGCGGCCGTGACTGCGCACACGGGCCGCGCCCCGCTGTTCGCCGTCGAGTGGAGCGAGGATGATGCCGCGCACGCGGGTCTCGTCGAACAGGTCGAGGTAGTCGTTCTGGCGCTGGAGGTCGACGTCGCTGTTGGCGAGGAGGAGTTTCAGCCCGGCTTCCGCCGCTGCGGACTCGATCCCGCGCGCGATGTCGACGAAGAACGAGTTCCCGATGTCGACGAGCACGGCGCCGACGGTGTTGCCGGTCCCTTTCGCGAGTGTGCGGGCTGCGTCGTTGGGGACGAAGGCGAGGGCGTCGACCGCGGCGGCGACCTTCTCGCGCGTCGCGTCACTGAGCAGGTGGGGTCGGTTGAAGAAGTTCGACACGGTGCCGTGGGACACTCCCGCGCGCTCAGCGACGTCGCCCATGCGCGAGTCGCCCTGCTGCCCGCGCCGCGCTCTCGCTTCCGACATCTTCGCCCACCCTCGTCGTGATCCGCGTCGATCGGTGAATCGTTACCGATTCCACCTTGCGGATCGAGGCCAGTTTACCTAGTCTCATCACTTGACGCGCATCAATTGATGCGCGTCAACAACACACGGCACCGCTCGGGGCCTGCATTCAAGGAGGAATCGCAATGACACGACCCATGCGCCGGAAAGCCGTCCTGGCTCCGCTGGCCGCCAGCGCCGGAGCGCTCGCTCTCGTCCTCACCGGTTGCGGTGGCGGCGGTGGCTCGACCACGGCGACCTCGTTCACCTACCTCATCAACTCCGAGAACACGATGATCCCGGGGCAGATCACGGCCCTCAGCGAGAACCAGTGCAAGGCCGAGAACACGGCCCTGCCGCTCAAGGTGGAGACGGTCCCGCAGACGAACCTCGACCAGAAGCTCCAGTTGCTCGCCGGGCAGAACTCCCTCCCCGTCATGTACGCGGCGGGTAACGCGCCCGATCTCACCAAGACGCTCGACGGCTCCGGCAACGTGGTCGACTTCGAGCAGGCCCTCACCGACCTCGACGCGCTCGACGACATCGAGCCCGCGGCGATCAGCACCATCAAGGCGCTCTACGGCGGCAAGTTCAACGTGCTGCCCTACCAGTACAACATCGAGGGGATCTGGTACAACAAGCAGATCTTCGCCGACGCCGGCGTCGAGATCCCGCAGACGTGGGATGAGCTGGTCACCGCGGCCGACACCATCTCGAAGACGGGCGTCACCCCGTTCTCCGCGTCCGGGGAGCAGGGCTGGCCGCTCACCCGTCTCGTCGGCGACTACCTCTTCCGCGACCTCGGCGCCGACGCGCTCCAAAAGGTCGCCGACGGCGATGCGAAGCTCACCGACCCCGAGTACGTCGAGGCGGCAGCTGCCGTCGCCGACCTCGGCGCGAAGGGCTACTTCGGACAGGGCGTCGGATCGATCGACTACGACACGGCCGCGCAGCAGTTCCTCACTGGCAAGGCCGCGATGTTCTACATGGGCAGCTGGATCCTCGAGTCGATGAACGACGAGACGGCGAACCAGATCGGCATCGACAACGTCGGCTTCATGCCGTTCCCGGCCGTCGAGGGCGGCAAGGGGTCGATCGACGAGTACCCGGCGAACGTCGGCCTGCCGACGACCATGAACGCCAAGCTCTACGACGACAAGGTCGGCGACTGGCTCGGCTGCATCGCCGAGAACTACGGCAGTGCGGCGCTCCAGGATCAGGGGACCATCTCGGGCTTCAAGACGAACACTGAGGTGACCGGCGTCGCTCCGCTCACGCAGGAGATCCAGACGACGATCTCCGAGTCGACGTCGAGTGTGCTCTGGTTCGAGGCGCTGTTCTCAACGAAGGCGACGACCACCAGCCAGACGAACGCCGCACAGCTCGTGACCGGGGCCATCAGCCCCGAGGAGTTCATGCAGCTCGTCCAGGCGGACCTCGACAATTGACCCGCGGCGGGCGGCGACCTCGCGCCGTCGCCCGCCTCCAACCGCGGCTGCACACGGAAGTGACATGACATGAAACACGTACTCGGTGACAAGCGGGCGATCGCGATCCTGCTCGGTCCCGCCCTCCTCGTCTACACCCTGGTGATGCTCGTCCCCGTCATCTGGTCGCTCGGCTACACGGTCTTCGAAGGCAACGCCATCACCGGCTTCACGTTCGTGGGCGTGGACAACTTCGTGCGCGCGGCCGGCGATCCGAAGGTCTGGGACGCGGTCCTCTTCACGGTCAAGTACGCGCTGGTCGTCACGATCGGGCAGGTGTTCATCGGGTACCTGATGTCGCTCCTGTACGTGTTCGTCCTGAAGCGCTCGTCCGGAATCATCCGCACACTCGTGTTCTTCCCGGTCGTCCTGCCGACCGTCGCGGTCGCGCTCCTCTTCCAGAAGATGTTCGAGGTGGCACCCTCCACCGGGGTCGTCAACACGGTCATCACCAGCTTCGGTGGTGACTCCGTCGACTGGTTCGGCAGTGGCGCGAACGCCTTCCTCGTGATCGCGATCATGGACATCTGGCGCTCCATCGGCTTCTACGGGGTCCTGTTGTACGCGGGCATCGTCGAGATCCCCGAGGACACGCTGGAATCCGCCCGCCTCGACGGAGCGACCGGCTGGAGCCTCGTGCGCCACATCGTCATCCCGTTGTCGCTCCCCGTCCTGTTGTCGGCGATCATCTTCAGCATCAACGGCACCCTCAAGGTCTTCGACTCGATCATCGCGCTCACGAACGGCGGCCCGGGCAACGCGACGAGCCCCCTGACGCTGTACATGTTCCAGACGTCCTTCTCCTACGGCGAGTACGGCTACGGCAGCACCATCGCCCTGCTGCTGACGATCATCTGCCTCGTCGTGACCGTGTTCATCTTCCGTTCCTCGCGTCGCGACCTCACGAAAGCCTGAGCCGATGACCTCCAGCACCCTGCCCGCCACCGCGGTTCCCACGAAGACCCCCGAGCGCCGACCGCGCGTCTCACCCGGCGCCCGGCGCTTCCGCCGCGGACTGGTCAAACTGCCCCTGAACGTCCTCGTCGCGGTCATCCTCGTCATCACGATCTATCCGCTGTTCTGGCTGGTGATCAGCTCGTTCAAGACGAACGACGAGTTCATCAACGGTGACGCCTTCGCCCTGCCGTCCTCGATCGCCTGGGACAACTACATCGAAGCGTGGACCACCGGCAACATGGGCCAGTACCTCACGAACAGCGCGCTCGCGGTGTTCCCGGCGCTCGCGCTCATCATCGTCCTCGGGACCGCCGCCGGCTTCGCCCTCGAGGTCATGGTGTGGAAGGGCCGGAACGGCGTCCTGCTGGCGTTCCTCGTCGGCATCATGGTGCCGGGGCAGATGATCCTGCTGCCGCTGTTCACCGTCTACTTCCAGACCGGGCTCTCCGGCACGCTCTGGCCGCTCATCATCACCTACACCGCGATCGGCCTGCCGCTCACGGTGTTCATGATGGCGACCTTCTTCCGGGCGATTCCGCGCGAGGTCTTCGAAGCGTCGACCCTCGACGGCGCGAGCATCATCCGCTCGTTCTTCGTCATCGGGTTCCCGATGGTCCGGAACGGGATCTTCACGATCGCCCTCGTGCAGTTCTTCTTCATCTGGAACGACCTGCTCATCGCGCTGACCTTCACGAACAGCTCCGACCTCCGCACGATCCAGGTCGGGCTGCTCAACTTCACCGGCGAGTTCGGGGCCACGCAGTACGGTCCGCTGTTCGCAGCCATCTGCATCAACGTGTTCGGCACCCTCGTGCTCTACCTCGTGCTGAACCAGCGGGTGATGAAGGGGCTCACGGCGGGCTCCGTCAAGGGCTGATCCCTCAATCGCCGCCGTCCCCAGCGCCCTCGATCGCGCTTCCCACCACTCCGCTCACCCGGGTCCGTTCCGACCGGGAGAAAGGCTATGTCTCGCCATGACCACCTCCATCACCGCCACCACCGCCGACCAGGCCGGTCGGCCTCCTGCTGCCGCCGCCGAGCAGGTCACCGTGACCGCGCCACGTTTCGAGCACCTCCGTGAGCCGCTCGGCATCGGCGTCGCCTCGCCGCGGTTGTCCTGGAAGCTCACCGCTCCGTCCGGCTTCGAACCGTCCGCGTACCAGGTCGAGGCGGTGCGCGCCGGCAGCCGCAGGGAGGCGGAGCCGGTCGTGTCCTCCGAGCAGGTGCTCGTCGACTGGCCGTTCGAACCGCTCGCGTCGCGTGAGGCGGCCGTGGTGCGGATCCGGGTCCAGGATCGTGACGGTGCGTGGTCGGCGTGGAGCGAGTCGGCGACCGTTGAGGCCGGCCTGCTGGAGCCGTCCGACTGGTCGGCGGCGCCGGTGGGCGGCGCGTGGGAGGAGGACCCGGAGGCCGAACGGCGACCGTCACTCGTCCGTCGGGAGTTCTCGCTGCCGGACGACGTCGTCTCCGCCCGCCTCTATGTGACCGCCCACGGGCTCGCCGAGGTCGAGATCAACGGGAGCCGTATCGGGGCGGACGCCCTGGCGCCGGACTGGACCGTCTACGGCGAGCGCCTCACGTACCGCACCTACGACGTCCTCGACGCGCTGCGGGCGGGTGGGAACGCGATCGGGGCCTGGCTCGGTGACGGCTGGTACCGCGGCCGCATCGGCTTCCACGGCGGGTATCCCAACCTGTACGGGGCCGACCTGTCGCTCATCGCGCAGCTCGAGGTGACGCACGCCGACGGCACGTGCACGACGATCGCCACCGACGCCGACTGGACGGCCGGGTTCGGGCCGATCCTCCGCAGCAACCTCTACTTCGGCGAGCACTACGACGCGCGTGAGGAGGTGGCCGGGTGGTCGCTTCCGGGGTTCGACGGTGAGGGCTTCTCTCCCGTCGCCGTCGGGTCGCGCGACACCGGGACACTGGTGGCGCCGCAGGGGCCGCCGGTCCGGAACACGCAGATCGTCTTGCCGGTGGAGGTGACCACCTCGCCCTCGGGCGCCACGGTGCTCGACTTCGGGCAGAACCTCGTTGGTCGCCTCCGCATCCGGGTCTCCGGAGCGCGCGGGACGACCGTGCAGCTCCGCCATGCGGAGGTCATGCAGGACGGCGAGATCTACACCCGTCCGCTGCGTGGTGCCCTCGCGACCGACCGGTACACGCTGCGTGGTCCGGCATCCGACGCCGATGCCGCCGATGGCACCGATGGCCCGGATCACGTCGAGGTCTGGGAGCCGCGCTTCACGTTCCACGGATTCCGGTACGCCGAGATCACGGGATGGCCGGGCGCGTTCGATCCGTCGGACGTCGAGGCGCTCGTCTACCACAGCGACATGGAGCGCACGGGGTGGTTCGAATCGTCCGACCCGCTGCTCGACCGGTTGCACGAGAACGTGGTCTGGGGGATGCGTGGCAACTTCGTCGGCCTACCGACCGATTGCCCGCAGCGCGACGAGCGACTCGGCTGGACCGGAGACATCCAGGTGTTCGCCCCGACGGCGTCGTTCCTCTATGACTGCGCGGGGTTCCTGGGCGGGTGGCTGCGGGACGTGGAGGCGGAGCAGCTCGACGACGGGACCATCCCCTGGTACGTCCCGGTCATCCCCGGTGGCAGTGAGTGGACGCCGATCCGGCCGGGCGCGGTGTGGGGCGACGTCGCCGTCCTGACGCCGTGGACCCTGTTCGAACGGTTCGGAGACCGTGGGGTGCTCGCGACGCAGTACGAGAGCGCGAAGCGGTGGGTGGACCTCGTCGACCGTCTCGCAGGGCCCGGCCATCTGTGGAACACGGGCTTCCAGCTCGGCGACTGGCTCGACCCGGCTGCACCCCCGAACGATCCAGCCGATGCCGCGACCGACCGCTACCTCGTCGCGACCGCGTACTTCGCGTGGTCGGCGAAGCGACTGGGAGAGACGGCGGCCGAACTCGGACTGACGGCTGACGCCGAGCACTACGGGCGGCTCGCGGCAGCGGTCCGGGACGCCTTCGCCGCGGAGTACGTGCTCGACTCGGGCGAGCTGACGAGCGATGCGCAGACGGCGTACTCGTTGGCACTGGAGTTCGGACTGTTCCCGACTCCGGAGCAGCGGGGCTGGGCGGGTCGTCGGCTCGCCGAGCTCGTCGCCGCGGCCGGCAACCGCATCGCGACCGGCTTCGCGGGGACACCGCTCATCACGGACGCGTTGACCGACAGCGGCCACCTGTCGACCGCCTACGACCTGTTGTTCGAGGACGAGTGCCCGTCGTGGTTGTACACGGTGAAGCAGGGCGGCACGACGATCTGGGAGCGCTGGGACAGCCTCCGTCCGGACGGGACCGTGAACCCCGGCGGGATGACGTCGTTCAACCACTACGCCCTCGGGGCCGTCGCCGACTGGATGCACCGAACCATCGGTGGGCTCACGAGTGTCGCGCCGGGGTACCGTCGGGTGCGGATCGCGCCTCGACCCGATCCGCGGCTGACGTCGGCGGCGGTCGCGCATGAGTCGCCCTACGGTCGCATCAGTGTGTCCTGGCGGGTCGCCGGTGAGACGTTGGAGGTCGCCGTGGTCGTGCCCGTCGGCGTCACCGCTGAGATCGCCCTCCCCGGTGCGGAGGAGCAGGTGGTCGCGCACGGTGAGCACCGGTTCGTGGTGCCGGTCGTCACCGACTGAGCCCGGGGTCGCCCAGGCTCACCCGGTCTCGGCGAGCTCGGGTCTCGTCTCGTGTCGTCGGCCGTCGGGTGTGGTCCAGGTGAGGATGCCGCCGGGGTGGTGCTCGAGGTTCCAACCCGGCAGGTGTTTCAGCCGGTGATGATGTCGACAGAGACAGGCCAGATTGTCGACAGCTGTCGTGCCGCCGTCCTGCCAGGCGATCGAGTGGTCGAGGTCGCAGCTCCGGGCGGCCCGTCCGCAGCCCGGTGCCCGACACGTGGTGTCTCGCAGGCGGACGGCGCGCGCCAGGTCTGCCGGTACCCGGTACTGCTCGCGCCCGACGGACACGACGGCTCCCGTTTCCGGTTGGGTGAGGATGCGGGTCATGGAGGGGGCCGTGACGGCGAGTCGGGCGGCGGTGTCGGGGTCGATCGGGCCGTAGCCGTCGAGCACGCCGGGTTCGTCGGTGATGCCGAGGGTGGACAGGGCCGGGACGGTCATCTGGACGGTGGCCCGGATGCGGGCCTCGATGCCGACGGGCTCGGCGAGTAGGGGGTCGGCCCGGGCGGCGACCGCCTCTTCGACGATCCTGGCGGCGTCGTCGAGCGGCGCGGAACCGGGGAGCCACGTGAACGTCCCGGTCGTCTCCGGGTCGACCGGGATGGGACCGACGTCGTCGTGCACCGTTCCGGCGACGGCGAGCGACGCGAGGGCGTCGGCACGCAGCTGAGCGAGCGTGCGGGTGTCGCCGGCGATCCGCGCCGGGACCGCGACGGCGTCGAGGCGGTTCCTGATCGCGTGCGCCAGCGGGGCGGTGGTGAACAGGTGCAGCCAGGCCATGCCGTCGGCCGCAGCCTCGAGCTCGACACGGCGCTCGGTGATCGAGCGCGTGCGCCGGGCGGTGATCGATTCGGGGTGCAGTCGTTCCCGTACGACCCTCGCGCGCTGCCGGAGGCGTGCGGTCGTCGATCGGAGGGCGACGGGCAGCACCTGCTCCAGGAACACCGCGCGGCCCTCCGCCGGGACGTCGCGGAGTTGGTCGGTGATCGCGCGGGCGTGACCGCCGCTGATGGAACCCTGCGCGAGCGCCTCGAGCACGACGGGTGCGTGGTGGACGAGCGCCTCGGCGTCGCCGACCCGCGCCTGGAGCGTCGGCTCGGACATCCTCGTGGCGATCGCGAGCGACGCGCACATCGACCGCCTCGCGAGGTCGCGGGCGTCGGTCGAGGTGGTGCTCGCGGAGACGAGCGCTGACGCGGTCGCATCGGCGTAGGAGAAGGCCTCGGCCAGCAGCTGCGCCTCCTCGGCGTCGAGCGCCGCGCGGCGCCGGGCGAGGTCGACGAAGCGGTCGGTGAACGACGCCATCCGAGCGGCGAACACATCGCTCGGGTGTTCCGGGTGCTCCGGATACCCCGAGCGCTCGTGCACCTCGGGGCCCTCGAACGTGGCGGTCTCGGTCATGACTCCAGTCCAACATGGACCACTGACATTCGAGATGATCACGAGGATCCGGGCCGCTCTGACCCGCCCATCGCCTCGCACAGCCGACCGCCGAACACCAGGGCGAGCCCGCCGTCACCGGTGGCTCGTACGATGAGCGGGTGGGTATGCGTTCGCTGCTGAGTCAGCTGGCCGGGGGAGTCCGAGGAGCGGCGCCGGAGGGTGTCGACGAGCAGGCGGTCGTCCGCCTCAACGCCGAACGGCCCGTGCGCGAGGTGCTCGAATTGGCAGGCCGGATCGGTGAGTCGATGCTCGCGCTCGGGGCCGCAGCGGCCGAGGTCACCGACGCCATCCGTCGGGTCTGCCGCGCGTTCGACCTCGAATGCCAGGTCGACCTCACCTTCACCTCCATCCTCATCGCGCACGACGGGTCCGAGCGGTCACCTGGGGTCACGGTGCTGCGCGTCGTGCGTTCGCCCGCAGCCGACTTCGACCGGCTCGCGAAGGTCGTCGTGGTCGCCGAGGGGATCACCCGTCGCTCCGAGCCGATCATGACCGTCACCGACGTCGCCCGCGATGAGGAGGCGGAGGTGCTCGACGAACTGCACGCCCGCCTCGGCACCGCCCATCGCGACCTCGACCGCATCCTCACCGCCCGTCGCACCTACCGTCGCGGCTTCATCACCGTGCTGCTGTCGACCATGGCCGCGGCCGTCGCCGTCCTCCTCGGCGGCGGTGTGGTCTCGATGCTGCTCGCCGCAGCCACCACGGCACTCATCGACAGCGCGTTCCGGGCCCTGAACGTCTGGAAGCTGCCCGTCTTCTTCCTCCAACTCACCGGAGCGGCCATCGCCACGACGGTCGCCGTCCTCATCTCCATCCTCAGCCCCTACGTCCCGGCGGACCTCTCCGCGCTGCCCCCAGCCCTCATCGTGGCGTCCGGCATCGTCGTCCTCCTCGCCGGCGCTTCGCTCGTCGGGGCGGCCGACGACGCGATCAACGGGTTCCCCGTCACCGCAAGCGGACGCCTCGTCGAGGTGATGCTCCTCACCATCGGGATCGTCGTCGGTATCGGTGGGGTGCTCGACCTCGCCCGACGACTCGGCATCTCGCTCGTCCTCTTCGACCTCCCCGTGAGCCCCTGGCCGGTCGCCGTGCAGATCGTCGGAGCGGCCGTCGCCTCGGCAGCCTGGGCGATGGCCTCGTACGCGGCCCTCCGCGCGGCGTTCTTCGCGGGCGTGACCGGCGCCATCGCGTTCTCGGTGTTCGTGTTCGTCTCCGGCAGCGGCGTCGCCCCGGCGGCGGCCAGTGCGCTCGCCGCACTCGTGATCGGGTTCGCTGCGGAGGCGCTCGGCCCGCGGCTGCGGATCCCGGCGATCATCCTGACGATCTGTGGGATCGTCCCACTGCTGCCCGGGCTCGCGATCTACCGCGGCATGCTCGCCCTCGTGAACGGCGAGCAGGGCTCTGAGGGCTTCGAGCAGCTCCTGCAGGCGGGGCTCACCGGCCTCGCGCTCGCCGCGGGCGTCACCTTCGGCGAGATCCTCGCTCGCCGCTCGGGTGTCTCCGGCCGCGTGCTGTTGCCCGGGTACATCCGGCGCTCCAAGCGCCACCCGCGCTGAGCGGGGCGATGTCACCCAGGGACTGGTTGACGCGGCTCAGGGACCGGGGTTCGGCTCAGGGACCGGTCGGCGCGGCCGTCCGCTGCCGGGCCTGGGGCTTCGCCGCGGACGTCAGGAACGACGCCAGGACGACGACGGCGAGCACGACGATCATCGCGCCGCGCAGACCGAAATGCTCCCCGAGGAACCCGAGCAGCGGCGGCCCGACGAGGAACGCGACATAGCCGGCCGAAGCGACGGCGCCGACGGTCGTCGTCGGATCGTCGCTCTCACCCGCCGCGGAAAGGGTCACGGGGAAGCCGAGGGCCGCTCCGAGCCCCCAGAGCAGGACCGCGAGCCCAGCGACGAGCACACTGTCGGAGAAGACGACGAGCGCGATCCCGACCGCCGACACCAGCGCGCTCACCCGCAGCACGTTGGCCTTGCCGAAGCGGGCGAGGAGCGGTTCGCCGGCGAAGCGACCGATCGTCATGGCGAGCGCGAACCCGGCGAAGACGATCGAACCGACGGCCGCCGTGGTTCCGTGTCCGTCGACCATGATCAGCGGCAACCAGTCGCCGGCGGCGCCCTCCGCCAGCGCGAGGGCGAGCACGATGAGTCCGAGGAAGATCACGCGCTGCTGTCGCCACACCGCGAGCTGCGCGCGGATGCCGGGGGAGCCGACACCCGTGTCCGCCTGTCGTCCGGTTTCGGCCGGGATCTTCGGGATCGCCCAGAGCAGCGCCGCCAGCGCGACGGCTGCGACGATCAGCAGATGGATCGTCACCGGGAAGGCGATCGCCGTGAGCGCGATGCCGGCCACCGAGCCGATGACGGACCCGAGGCTGTAGCAGCCGTGGAGCACGGGCAGGATGGACCGTCCGGACAGCTGCTCGATCATCGCCCCCTCGATGTTGATCGCGATCTCGGCGAGGCCGAAGCCCAGGCCGATGCCGATCAGACCGATGAAGACGCCGACGCCCTGCCCGGCACCCGCCATGAGGGCGAGCAGTGCGAGCCCGATGACGAACGCGGCCCCGCCGATGACGATCGGGCGACGCGCACCGAACCGACGGACGAGGGCCGCGGAGGACAGGATGCCCGTCATCGACCCGACGGAGATCCCGAAGAGGATGAGTCCCATCTCGGCGGTGCTCGCGTGCACGAGGTCGCGGACCGCGGGCGTGCGGACGATGAACGACGACAGGCCCACCCCGACGGTGAGCATGAAGACGAAGATCGCCCCGCGCCGCCGCCGAAGAGGGGCGGACAGCGCGGGGCGGGGGTTCGCCTGACCGGCGCGAGCACTCATGCTCCGAGCCTAGAGGCGGTGGAACTGCCGGCTGGCAGGAATCAGAGGATCAGCCCGAGGGGTTCTCGACGGGATCGCCTTCGGGGTCGGTCCCCGTCTCGGGGCGGTGCTCCCCTCGGACGGGCCGACGAGGAAGGATCAGCCCGAGGGGTTCTCGACGGGATCGCCCTCGGCGTCGGTCCCCGTCTCGGGATCGACCTCCTCGGGCTTCGTCACGGCCTGCTCGATGTCGTCGTCGTGTGCGCGCTGCGCGTCCGACTCGGGTCCGTTATTCGACATCGCCACGCCATCCCTGCCCGGTCTGACCTTCGGTCTCGACGAGCTGCTTGAAGTTGCCGAGGTCCTTCTTCACCGCATGTCCGGCCACACCGACGGCGGAACCGAGGTGCTCGAGGAGGCCCTTGGGCTCCCAGTCCAGCTGCACGGTGACGCGCGTCTTGGCGTCCTCCAGGCGGTGGAAGGTGACGACGCCGGCGTGGTCCGCCTCGCCGCCCGTGCTGTTCCAGGCGACGCGCTCGTCCGGGTGCTGCTCGGTGATCTCCGCTTCGAAGGTGCGGGTCTGGCCGGCGACGCTCACCGTCCACTCGGTGAGGGTGTCGGTGACCTGCGTGATCGACTCGACCTCGTCGAGGAACTTCGGGAAGTCCTCGAAGCGGGTCCACTGGTTGTAGGCGACGGAGACGGGAACGTCCACGTCGATGGTTTCGATGATCTGCGTCATGGGCGCCATCCTCTCTGGTGCTGCGGTACCTGCACGGGTCTCGTCCGGAAAGCCCGGACGCGACTGCGACGGTACGCGTGCAAGCTGCGATTCCGGGGGCATGGCCACAGGCGCTGCAACCTGTTACCCTGCCCGTCGCGACGCGTGCCCTCGCTCAGAGTTGGAAGCGGTACCCCATACCGGCCTCGGTGAGCAGATGGCGGGGGGTTGCCGGCTCCGGCTCGAGCTTCTTCCGCAGCTGCGCGATGTAGAGGCGCAGGTAGCCGGTGTCGGTCACGTGCGTCGGACCCCAGATCTCCGTGAGCAGCATCTGTCGGGTCACGAGCTTGCCGGCGTTCCGGATGAGCAGCTCGAGCACCTGCCACTCCGTCGGCGTCAGGCGGACGGTGACCGGGGTCGCACCAGCGGTCTGCCTGGTGACCTGCTTCGCGGCGAGGTCGACCATGATGTCGCCGAACCGCACGGTGGGTTCCGCCTCGGCACCGGGGACCCGTCGGGTGAGCGCTCGGACCCTGGCGAGCAGTTCGTCGATCGCGAACGGCTTCGTCACGTAGTCGTCGGCTCCGGCGTCGAGCGCCTCGACCTTGTCCGTCGAGCCGGCACGACCGGACACCACGAGGATCGGCGCGTCGGTCCAGCCGCGGAGGCCCTCGATCACCTGCCGCCCGTCGAGCCCGGGCATGCCGAGGTCGAGCAGGTACAGGTCGGGCCGGTGCGTCGTCGCGGCGTTGAGCGCAGCGGTGCCGTCCTCGGCCGTGATGATCTCGTAGCCGCGGGCGGTGAGCGTGATGCGCAGGGCCCGGAGGATCTGCGGGTCGTCGTCGGCGATGAGGATCTTCATCGAGCGCTCCCCTCCTGGTCACGTGCCGCCGGCAGCGACACCACCATGGTGAGACCCCCACCCGGCGTGTCCTCCGGTTCGAGTGTGCCACCCATCCCCTCGACGAAGCCCTTCGACAGCGCGAGTCCCAGGCCGAGACCGGTGAGGTTGTCGGTGTCGCCGAGCCGCTGGAACGGGACGAACACGTCCTCCCGCCGGTCGGGTGCGATGCCAGGGCCGTGATCCACGATGCGGATCTCGACGGCGTCGCGGAACCCGCTCGTCGCGATCCGGACGGGGGTGTCGTCGGGACTGAAACGCTGCGCGTTCGTCAGGAGGTTCACGATGACGCGCTGGAGGAGGCCGGCGTCCGCGAGGACAGGTGGCAGGTCCGGTGCGAGATCGAGCTCGGCGTCGTGCGGGCCGATGCCGAGTTCGTCGAAGGCCGGCAGGATCGCGTCCTCGACGTCGATCGGTGCGACGGTCACGGCGAGGACACCGGCCTGGAGGCGACTGACGTCGAGCAGGTTGGTGACGAGGGACGCGAGCGTGCGCAGGCTGTCGTCCGCGGTCTCGAGGAGGTCGCGGCGGTCCGCCGTGGTGAGCTCGACGTCGGTCGCGCGCAGTCCGGTGACGGCGGCGGTCGCGGCGGCGAGGGGGCGCCGGAGGTCGTGACTGACCGCCGAGAGCAGCGCGCTCCGCACCCGGTCGGTCGCGGCCAGCGGGCCGACCTCCTGGGCGGTGGCGCGTAGATCGGTGTGCTCGAGCGAGGCGTCGAGCTGCGCTGCGATGACGGCGAGCAGGCGGCGGTCGGAGGCGGCGAGCACCCCGCCGTGCAGTTCGAGCACCGCACGGGTGCCGATCGGGATGCTCGTGAAGTCGCCTCCGCGGGTCGGTTCGCCGTCGACCGCGAGGACCTGCTCACCCGCGACGAGGCGCACCCCGGCGAGCGAGAAGGACTCACGGGTCCGGCTGACGAGTGCCTGCAGGGCACCCTCGCCGCGGAGCACGCTGCCCGCGACCGTCGCGAGCAGCTCGGACTCCGCGGCCGCGCGCCTGGCCGTGCGAGCCCGCCGGGCCGAGAGGTCGACGACCCCGCTCACGATCACCGCGATGACGACGTAGAGCACGAGCGCCACGAGGTGCGCCGGATCGTCGATGGTCACGGTGTAGAGCGGTTGGACGAAGACGAAGTCGAGCGTGACCCCGGACAGGACGGCCGCGAACACCGCCGGCCAGAACCCGCCCACGAGCGCGACGAGCACGACGAGCAGCTGGTACGACAGCACCTCGCTCGTGATCGACTCCTCGGTGCGGGCGAGGTGGAGGAGCCAGGTGACGAGCGGCCCGCCGATGAGCGCGAGCGCGAAGCCCGCGATGTGGCGCCGTGCGCTCAGGGCGCCGCCGAGCTTCGGCAGTCGGAACCGGCCGCCCGCCGCCTCGTGGTTGACGATGTGGACGTCGATGTTGCCCGACTCACGGATGACCGTGTTGCCGATGCCGGGCCCCGTGACCGCGGCGGACAGGCGACTGCGCCGGCTGACGCCGATGACGAGCTGCGTCGCGTTCGCCGCTTTCGCGAAGTCCACGAGCGCACGGGGGACGTCGTCGCCGACGACCTGGTGGAAGGTGCCGCCGAGGGTGTCGACGAGCGCTCGCTGCTGCGCGAGTGCGCCGGGGTTCGCGGTGCGGAGGCCGTCCTGCGTCGTCACATGCACGGCGATGAGCTCACCGCCGGAGGAGCGGGCTGCGATCCGGGCGCCGCGCCGGAGCAGGGTCTCGCCCTCCGGTCCGCCGGTGAGGGCCACGACGACCCGCTCACGCGCCTCCCAGGTGCTGTCGATGCCGTGTTCGGCGCGGTAGTCGCGGAGGGCGGAATCGACCTCGTCGGCCAGCCACAGCAGCGCCAGCTCGCGCAGTGCCGTGAGGTTGCCGAGACGGAAGTAGTTGGACAGGGCGGCGTCGATCCGCTCGGCCGGGTAGACCCGGCCGCCGGCGAGGCGGTCGCGGAGGGCCTGTGGAGCGAGGTCGATGAGTTCGATCTGGTCGGCCGCCCGGAGCACGGCGTCGGGGATCGTCTCCCGCTGCGGCACCCCGGTGATCTGCCGGACGACGTCGTTGAGCGACTCGATGTGCTGGATGTTCACCGTCGAGAGCACGGAGACACCGGCGGCGAGCAGGGCCTCGACGTCCTGCCAGCGCTTGTCGTTCGTGGAGCCGGGGGCGTTCGTGTGGGCCAGTTCGTCGACGAGCGCGAGTCCGGGGCGGCGCGCGAGGACGGCCTCGAGGTCCATCTCGTCGAGCGTCACGCCCCGGTGCTCGACGCCCCGACGCGGCAAGGTCTCGAGCCCCTCCGTCAGGGCGGCGGTCGCGGCCCGGCCGTGGGTCTCGACGACCGCGACGACCACGTCGACGCCCTCCGCGGCGAGACGGTGACCCTCCTCGAGCATCGCGTAGGTCTTACCGACGCCGGGGGCCGCGCCGAGGAGCACCCGGAGTCGTCCGCGCTGCATGGGTTATCCGTTCAGTCGGGCCACGGCGAGGTTGAGCTGCAGGACGTTGACCGTGGACTCCCCAAGGTAGCCGAGGTCGGGACCCTGCGTCAGGCGCTCGACGAGGGCACGGACCTCACCCTCGTCGAGGCCGCGCTCGGCGGCGACGCGGGGAACCTGCAGCAGCGCGTAGGCCGGGCTGATGTGCGGGTCGAGGCCGGACGCGGAGGCCGTCAGCGCGTCGGCGGGGATGCTCGACGGATCGACGTCCTCGAAGGCGGCGATGGCAGCGCGGCGCTCCTCGATCGATGCGACGAGGTCGGTGTTCTCCGGCCCGAGGTTGCTGCCGCTCGACGCGCCACCGTCGTAGCCGTCGCCGGCCGCCGACGGACGCGACTGGAACCACTGCGGCAGCGGTTCGCCGTCGGCGTCGGTGAACGACTGCCCGATGAGCGCCGAGCCGACCGTCTCGCCACCCTCGGTGACGGCGGATCCGTTCGCCTGCCAGGACATCGTCGCCTGCCCGATGCCGGTGACGATGAGGGGGTAGCCGACGCCGAGGACGACGGTGAGGGCGAGCATGGCCCTGATGGCGACCCAGTACTGGGCGATGCCGCTGCGGGAGGCACTCATGATGATCTGTCTGCTTTCGTGTGCTGGGTGGGGCTAGAAGCCGGGGATCAGGGTGACGACGAGGTCGATGAGCTTGATGCCGATGAACGGCGCGATCACGCCACCGAGCCCGTAGATCAACAGGTTCCGGCTGAGGACCTTCGAGGCGCTGAGCGGTCGGTACTTCACGCCGCGGAGGGCCAGCGGGATCAGGATCACGATGATGATCGCGTTGAAGATGATCGCCGAGAGGATCGCCGACGCGGGGGAGTGCAGCTGCATGATGTTGAGCAGAGCGAGCCCCGGGAACACCCCGGCGAACATGGCCGGGATGATCGCGAAGTACTTGGCGACGTCGTTCGCGATCGAGAACGTCGTGAGCGCACCTCGCGTGATGAGCAGCTGCTTGCCGATCCGGACGATGTCGATGAGCTTCGTCGGGTCGGAGTCGAGGTCGACCATGTTGCCGGCCTCCTTCGCAGCGGAGGTGCCCGTGTTCATCGCGACACCGACGTCGGCCTGCGCGAGCGCCGGAGCGTCGTTCGTCCCGTCACCGGTCATCGCGACGAGGTTGCCGCCCTCCTGCTCCTTGCGGATGAGCTCGAGCTTCTGCTCGGGCGTCGCCTCGGCCAGGAAGTCGTCGACTCCGGCCTCGGCGGCGATCGCCTTGGCGGTGAGCGGGTTGTCACCCGTGATCATGACCGTGCGGATGCCCATGGCGCGCAGCTCGGCGAACCGCTCCGCGATGCCGGCCTTCACGACGTCCTTCAGGCGGACGACGCCGAGCACCCGCGCGGTGCCGGTGGTGTCGGTCTGTGCGACGACGAGCGGGGTGCCGCCGCCGGCGGACACCGCCTCGACGTGCTCCTGGAGCTCGGCGCGGGTCGCCTCGGCGAGGGATCCGAACGACTCCACCCAGGCCAGTACGGCTGAGCCGGCACCCTTGCGGATCTGTGCGCCGTCCGGCTGGTCGAGGCCGCTCATGCGGGTCTGCGCGGTGAACGGGACGATCTCGCCAGCGCCGGACCCGTCCAGGTGGATGCCACGCTCGGCCGCGAGGTCGACGATCGACTTGCCCTCGGGCGTCGGGTCGCTGAGCGAGGACCGGGCTGCGGCCTGCGCGAGCTCTTCCGGCGTGACGCCGCGGAGGGCGATGAACTCGACCGCCTGCCGGTTGCCGTAGGTGATGGTGCCGGTCTTGTCGAGCAGCAGGGTCGTGACGTCGCCGGCGGCCTCGACCGCACGGCCGGACATCGCGAGCACGTTGCGCTGCACGAGTCGGTCCATACCGGCGATGCCGATGGCCGAGAGCAGGGCGCCGATGGTCGTCGGGATGAGGCAGACGAGCAGGGCGATGAGGACCGGGACGCTGACGGGAGCCGCCGCATAGGAGGCGATCGGGTTGAGCGTGAGCGCGACGACCACGAACACGATCGACAGGCTCGCGAGCAGGATGTTGAGCGCGATCTCGTTCGGCGTCTTCTGCCGCGCCGCACCCTCGACGAGGCCGATCATGCGGTCGACGAAGGTCTCGCCGGGCTTCGAGGTGATGCGGACGACGATGCGGTCGGACAGCACGCGGGTGCCGCCCGTGACGGCACTGCGGTCGCCACCGGACTCGCGGACGACCGGGGCCGACTCGCCAGTGATCGCCGATTCGTCGACCGAGGCGATGCCCCAGACGATGTCGCCGTCACCCGGGACGAGCTCGCCGGCGGTCACCACGACGACGTCGCCGAGGGTGAGGTCCGCCGAGGAGACCTGGCCGATGGCGGCGTGCTCCGCGGACGGATCAGCCGAGGCGTCGTAGGCCGTGACCTGGTTCGCCATGGTCGAGGTGCGCGTCTTGCGGAGGCTGTCGGCCTGCGCCTTGCCGCGGCCCTCTGCCACGGACTCCGCGAGGTTGGCGAAGACGACCGTGAGCCACAGCCAGATCGCGATGCCCCAGGTGAACGACGCCGGCACGGCCGACCCGCCTGACTCCTGCGCACCACCGAGGAACGGTTCGGCGATCGCGAGGACGGTCGTCAGTGCCGCCCCGACCTCGACGATGAACATGACCGGGTTCTTGACCATGAGCCGCGGGTCGAGTTTGCGGAAGGCGCCCGGGGTCGCGGCGAGCAGCTGTGCTGGACCGAAGGCGGCCTTCGCGGGCTCGTGGTGGTGGTCCTGCTCCTGCTCGGGTTCCGCCTGGGCGGGAAGCGTGTGCGTGGTGGACATGGTTATGACAGCCCTTCCGCCAGGGGGCCTGGCGCGAGTACGGGGAAGGAGGTGGGTGCGGTGATGATCACGGCGTGTGCGTCGTGGACGTGGCTCATGACAGCCCTTCCGCCAGAGGACCCAGCGCGAGTACGGGGAAGTACGTGAGTGCGGTGATGATCACGGCGACACCGGTGAGGAGGCCGACGAACTGCGGCCGGTTGGTCGGGAGCGTTCCGGCGGTCGACGGCACCCGGTCCTGCGCGGCCAGCGAACCGGCGAGCGCGAGGACGAGCACGATCGGGACGAAGCGGCCGAGGAGCATCGCGACACCGAGTGCCGTGTTGAACCACGGGGTGTTCGCCGTGAGACCGGCGAACGCGGAACCGTTGTTGTTCGACGCGGAGGTGAAGGCGTAGAGGACCTCGGACAGGCCGTGGAGGCCCGGGTTCCAGATCGACGTCGTCTCCACATCCGAACGGACGCCGGGGATGGCGAAGCTCAGTGCGGTGCCGGCGAGTACGAGGGTCGGCGTCACGAGGATGTACAGGCTCGCGAGCTTGATCTCCCGTGGGCCGATCTTCTTGCCGAGGTATTCCGGTGTCCGGCCGACGAGCAGCCCACCGATGAAGACGGCGATGACGGCGAGCACGAGCATGCCGTACAGGCCTGAGCCGACGCCGCCGGGGGCGATCTCGCCGAGCATCATGTTGATCATCGGCATCATGCCGCCGAGGGCCGTGTAGGAGTCGTGCATCGAGTTGACGGCACCCGTCGAGGTGAGTGTCGAGGTCGAGCCGAACAACGTCGAGGCGAAGACGCCGAAACGCTGCTCCTTGCCCTCCATCGCGCCGCCGGCGGCCATCGGTGCCGCTCCGAGGCCGCGGGCTTCGAGCGCCGTGAGGATCGAGAACGAGGCGAGGAAGATGACGCCCATGACCGCGAGGATCGTGTAGCCCTGCTTGTGGTCGCCGACCATGCGGCCGAAGGTGCGCGGCAGCGAGAACGGGATCGCGAGCATGAGGATGTTCTGGACGAGGCTCGTCCACGCGGTCGGGTTCTCGAAGGGGTGCGCGGAGTTCGCGTTGAAGAACCCGCCGCCGTTCGTGCCGAGGAGCTTGATGGCCTCCTGCGAGGCGACCGGTCCGCCGGGGATGGTCTGCGTCGCGCCCGTGATGGTCGTGACGTCGGTGAAGCCGTTGAGGTTCTGGATGGTCCCGCCCGCGATCAGCACGACTGCCATGACGACGGAGAGCGGCAGCAGCACGCGGAGGGTGCCACGGGTGAGGTCGACCCAGAAGTTGCCGATGGTGCCGCTGCGGCGACTCGCGAACCCGCGGACGAGGGCGATGGCGACGGCGATGCCGACGGCGGCGGAGACGAAGTTCTGCACCGCGAGGCCCGTGAGCTGCACGGTGTAGCCCATCGTGACTTCGGGGGAGTACGACTGCCAGTTGGTGTTGGCGACGAACGACGCGGCCGTGTTGAACGACAGTCCCTCGGGGACGGCGGGGAGGCCGAGTGCGAAGGGGAGGACGGCCTGCGCACGCTGGAGGGCGTAGACGAGGAGGACGCCGACGAGCGAGAAGGCGAGCACCCCGCGGAGGTAGGCCTGCCAGGTCTGCTCGGAGCGGGCGTCGACACCGATCACGCGGTAGAAGCCGCGCTCGACGGCGAAGTCCTTGCCGGAGGTGTACACGCGGGCGAGGTACTCGCCGAGTGGACGGTAGAGCAGCACGAGGACCAGGACGAGGGTCGAGACCTGCAGGATCGCGAAGAGGGTCTGCATCAGAACCTCTCGGGTTTCACGAGCGCGTACACGAGGTACACGACGGCGGCGACGGCCAGGACGGCGGCGAGGAGTTCGAAGACGATCACAGTCTCTCCACTCCCCGGGCGACGAGGCCGACCAGAGCGAACACGGCGATGACGCCGAGCACGTAGACGAGGTCGAGCAAGAGGACTCCAGTGGGTGCGTGGTGCGGGTGCGTGGTGCGGTGTCCCGTTCGGGACAGCTCAGAGCCAACACCCGTCAGCGACCTCCGACGGCGGTCCTCACGGTTTCCATACGCCTTCCGCGTGGATCCTCACGACCTCCCTACGGGGTGCTCCTCCTCAGGCCGCCGTCCTACCCTCCTGCTCAGCTCCCGAGCGTGTGGGCGTGATCCGGCACGTACCGGTACCGTTCGCGCGCGGGTCGGTCGTACCCGTCGGCGCCCGGCCGCTCGGGGATGTCGATCGGCTCGGGGGCGCGCTGCTCGTAGGGGATCTGAGAGAGCAGGTGCGAGATCGCGTTCAACCGGGACGCCCGCTTGTCGTCGCTCTCGATCGTCCACCAGGGTGCGTCCGCGTGGTCCGTGGCCTCGAACATCTCGTCCTTGGCGCGCGAGTAGTCCTCCCAGCGGGTGATCGACTGGAGGTCCGTGTCGGACAGCTTCCAGCGGCGCATCGGGTCGTCGAGGCGCGAGCGGAACCGTTGCTCCTGGACCTCGTCGGAGACCGAGAACCAGTACTTGACGAGGATGATGCCGTCCTCGACGAGCATGCGCTCGAACACGGGAGTCTGGCGGAGGAACCGCCGGTACTGCTCCGGAGTGCAGTAGTCCATCACCCGCTCGACGCCGGCACGGTTGTACCAGGAGCGGTCGAACAGCACGATCTCGCCCGCGGTCGGCAGGTGCTGGATGTACCGCTGGAAGTACCATTGGCCGCGCTCCTGCTCACCAGGGGTCGGCAGCGCGGCGACCCGCGCCGAACGCGGGTTCAGATATTGGACGATGCGCTTGATCGCGCCGCCCTTACCCGCGGCGTCGCGGCCCTCGAAGACCACGACGACTCGCGCGCCGGTCTCGATCACCCAGCGCTGCATCGCGACCAGTTCGATCTGCAGCCGTTCCAGCTCCGCTTCGTAGCGGTCCTTCCGGATGCGTTTGGGCGGCTTGGTCCGGTTCGGAGTCTTCGACATGCTGTGTGTTCCCGCCCGTCCCCGCGAGGACTGGTTCGACGCCTGACCGGCGCGGTGGTGCAGTGCTCGGTGCCCGCCCCGGCGGAGCGGGCACCGTTGGTCGCTATTTCAGCGGCCCGAACGTCGCATCGATGTCGGCGAGCTCCATCTCCGCCGTCGCCTGGATAAGCGCCAAGAGGTCCTTGTCGACCCCGGGGGAGAACTCCTCGAACCGCTCTGGCGCGATCGTCGAGGGCACGCCCTCCGGAGCCTGCTCGCTCGCGTCCAGTTCGGTGCCGTCGTTGGACGGCGACATGCCCTGGAAGATTCGGCCGGCCTCGGACTGTCCGGCGAGGTCGAAGGAGAACTGCTTGCTCTGCAGCCCCTGGTCCACCAGCAGCTTGACCTCAGGGAATTGTTCGGCGTTGGTCTTCGGGATCGGCAGGGAGTTCTTCCAATTGACACCGAGGGTCTCGAGCGCCTTCGCGTAGGCGTTCTCGTGCGCCTGATCGCGGACGATCAGGTAGGCGATCGTCGAACGGGCCGTCTTGTTCGACGTCATCTCGTACAGTCGGCACTTCTGCAGGCGACCGGTCGACTCGAGCATGAGGTTGTACAGCAGGTCGAGGACGAGGTTGCCGGAGTTGTAGACCCAGCTCCCGTTCCACGGGTTGCCGGCTGCGTCCACCGGCATGGCACCCTGCGCGGCCACGAGGTAATGGTGCGTGTTGACCTCCGAGAGGGCGATCGACAGCGGTGTCGCGCCGCCCGCCCCGGGCTGGTCCACCGGGTCGGACTGCTTGCCCTGATAGGCGGGCGAACCGTCGAGGAGGCGGGAGATCGTGGTGCCGATGAGTTCGACGTGGCTGATCTCCTCCGTGCCGATGCCCTGGATGAGGTCGCGGTAGGGCTTGCCGCTCGGGCCGCGGAAGTTCATCGCCTGGAAGAGGTACTGCATCATGGTGCGCATCTCGCCGAACTGCCCGCCGAGTCCCTCCTGCAGCGCCGCAGCCGCTGCGGGGTCCGGCTCGTCTTCGGCGATCTCGTTGATGAACCGCTGCACGTGGAAGTACATGGTGTTCCCCTCTGATCGGAGTTCCCCGTCGCCGTTCGGCCCGGGCACTCGCGCCCAGCCTGCGCCTGCCGACCGATTCCCGTGGGGTGTGTCATCCGGGTGCCGACAGGCGTATAGTCACGCGCGCGCTGTGATCAGTCCGAGGGCACGATGCCGTCGCGGAGGGCGACGAGGTGGGCGCGGCTGCGGTCGAACGCCGCGGTGGCATCGCGATCCGCGACCGCCTGCACGATCTCCTCGTGGACGAACTGGTCGTGGTCCGTCCCCGGCTCGCCGCTGAGGCGGAGCATCTGGATCATCGCCTCACGGCTGCGCTCGGCGAAGGTGTCGAACAGTTCGGTCAAGATCTCGTTCCCGCTCGCGGCGACGATGCTGCGATGAAGCGCCGTGTCGGCGTCGACCCGCCCCTCGATGGTCACGCGATCGGCGTTCCGATGGGCCAGCGCCCCGCGGATGGCGGCCAGGTCGGACGCCGTGTGGCGTTGTGCGGCGAGGGCCGCCGCCTCGCACTCGATGGCGATGCGCGCCTCGATGACCGACCCGATCGCGGTCCGCAGGATGAGCGCATCCCAGTCCTGCACCGGCGAGCGCGCCTGGAGGAAGTTCCCCGATCCCTGCCGGGTCGACAGCACTCCCTGGCCGGCCAGCTGACGGATCGCCTCGCGCATCGTCGACCGACCGACGCCGAGCTGCGGTGCCAGGGTCGTCTCCCCGGGCAGCTTCTGGCCGATCTCCCACTCGCCGGCCTGGATGCGCTGCAGGAGCAAGCGCGCGACCTGGTCGGAGAGTGATTCGCGGTGCACGGTGTCCATGGCTCGATCATAGTCCTCAGCTTGTCTGACAAGTTGTGTTAGCGTTGCCGCGTGATCTCCGCAGACTCCCGACTCTCCACCCCTGCCGGCCCCGTCCCGCCCTCCGCGCCGAGCTGGAATCGCCAGCGCCGCTCGCAGATGCCGTCCCATCGCTACCAGGACCTGTACTCGCGGGTGGACGTCCCCCTCCTCGACCGCACCTGGCCGTCGAGACGACTGACCGAGGCGCCGCTCTGGGTGCCGGTGGACCTGCGAGACGGGAACCAGGCGCTCGCCGAACCCATGGACCCCGAGCGGAAGCGGGCATTCTTCGAGCTGATGGTCACGATGGGCTACAAGGAGATCGAGGTCGGCTACCCGTCCGCCTCGCAGACCGACTACGACTTCGTCCGCCTGATCGCCGAGACCGACATCGCTCCCGAGGACGTCACGATCGTCGTCTTCACGCCCGCCCGTCGCGATCTGATCGAGCGCACCGTCGAGTCGATCCGTGGGATCCGGAACCCGGTCGTCATCCACCTGTACACCGCGACGGCGCCGCTCTGGCGGGAGGTCGTCCTCGGACACGACCGCGACTCGCTCCGCGCGCTCATCCTCGCCGGCGGCTCAGGCGTCCTCGAGTTCGCCGGTGACCTCGACGGGGTGCGGTTCGAGTTCTCGCCGGAGGTCTTCAACCTGACGGAGCCGGACTACGCCCTCGAACTCTGCGACGCCATGACGACACTGTGGGACGCCTCGCCGGACCGCCCGGTGATCCTCAACCTGCCCGCGACCGTCGAAGCGGCGAGCCCGAACGTCTACGCGGACCAGATCGAGTACATGCACCGGAACCTCGACCGCCGCGACGCCGTCATCCTGTCGGTCCACCCGCACAACGACCGCGGCACGGGGATCGCGTGTGCTGAGCTCGCGGTGCTCGCGGGCGCCCAACGCGTGGAAGGGTGCATCTTCGGCAACGGCGAGCGGACCGGCAACGTCGACCTCGCGACCCTCGCGCTCAACCTGCACGCGCAGGGCGTCGACCCGATGATCGACTTCTCGGACATCGACCACATCCGTCGGGTCGTCGAGCACAGCAACCGCATCGAGATCCACCCGCGTCACCCGTACGTCGGCGAGCTCGTCCACACCGCGTTCTCGGGGACGCATCAGGATGCGATCAAGAAGGGCTTCGCTGAACACCGGGCACGGGCCGAGGCCACCGGCAGTCGTCCAGAGGACCTCCCGTGGCGGGTGCCCTACCTGCCGGTCGACCCGGCGGACCTCGGCCGGAGCTACGAGGCGGTCATCCGGGTGAACTCGCAGTCGGGCAAGGGTGGCATCGCCTACCTACTCGAACGCGACTACGGCATCGAGATGCCCCGTCGTCTCCAGGTGGACTTCTCACGACGCGTCCAGCAGCAGGCGGACGAGACCGGTCGCGAGCTGGACGCCGAGGCGCTGCTCGCGGCGTTCGAGCGCAGCTACCTGTCGGTGACGCCGTCTCGGGTCGAGCTGCTCGAGGTCGATGTGACGACGACCGGCGAGAGCTCGCGGGCGACGATCGGTCTCCGGATCGACGGGGACCGCCAGGCGGCCACCTTCGTCGGCATCGGTCCGGTCGAGGCGGCGACCCGTCTCCTCGCCGACCACGGTGTCCACGTCGAGGTCGTCTCCCTGCATCAGACCTCGCTCAGCGCCGGAAGCGGCGCCGAAGCCTTGACCCTGCTCGAGGTCCGCCGCGGAGCGGAGACGGTGTGGGCAGCGGGTCGGCATCGCTCCGTTCTCGAGGCATCGGTCCGCGCCGTCGTCAACGCCGCGAGCCGGTAGGCACCCTGCCCTACGCTGGGAGGCTGAGGGCGTCGAGGGGATCTGGATCAGTGGAACTGCGGTGGCTGACGGCGCCCGAACACGAGGTCGCCGCGGCGATGGCGGACGAGCGTCGTTCTGGCCGGTCCAAGTGGGTGCCCACCGGGCGGAGGGTGCTCTTCCACCTCTACTTCAGTCTCGTCCTCTGGTACCTCGCGATCGCCCTCGTCTCGGTCGGGGTCAGCGTCGACGAGTACCACGACGGTCGCGTCGAAATCGATGACGTCGTCGGGTTGGTCGTCGCCGTGCTCGTCCTCGTGGGTCTCCTCGTCGGGGCCTGGTTCCTGTACCGCTGGTCGCGACGTCCGCCGTCCCCGAAGGCACGCCTCGCCGAGTGGCGGACCCACCTGACGGCGGTGGCGAACGGATTCGAGGAGGAGCCGAAAGGACGGACGATGTTCTCCTCGCTCATCACCACGACGGGGAAGTGCAACAACGCCTTCATCACCACGCCGGGGCCGCAGCTGTCGTCCCACCCGCGGTTCGTCGGCGACCGGGTCGAGTTCGGCAACCTCGTCGACGACGTGAAGCGGTCGCGGGACTGGCACTACCTGACCGTGCAGCTACCGGCCCCGCTCCCGCACCTCCTGCTCGACGCGACGACGAACGACACCGTCCGCAGCGACCTGCCGCCGGGCCTCGACCGGGGTCTGCGTATCTCCCTCGAGGGCGACTTCGATCGGTGGTTCCGCGTCTACGCACCGTCCGGCTACGGAACGGACGCGCGATACGTGCTGACCCCCGACGTGATGTCGTCGCTCGTCAGCGCCGCGGCGTACTACAACGTGGAGATGGTCGACGATCGGGTCGTCTTCTTCAGTAAGCCGGCCGCCGACTTCTCGTACGCCGCCCCCTGGGTCGCCGTCGACGCGATCCTCAGCGACCTCGTCCCGCGTCTCATCACGAGGGCCGAGCGGTACCGCGACGAACGGGTGGCAGGGCAGGACGCGGGAAGCGTCCTCGAGGCGGCGCGGGACGCCATGGAGGCTGAGCAGGTCTGGACCCGGAAGGAGACGGTCGTCGGCGAGGAGGGTCGTCGCCTCACGGTGCGGGCGCGCTTCCATGCGATCTGGGTGGCCGTCGGTGCGGTCAGCTGGCTCGTCACCCGCACGCTGCTGTACTTCATCCCGGGCGCCTTCGCCTTCGCGGGGTTGATGTCCGTGATCGACGGGCGCTAGCCGCAACCGAGTCGCCCGAATCTGCTCGGATCCACTCCGAAACCGGACAGATCCGGGCGACTCAGCGTGCAGGATCGCGGAACATCCGGTGACGCAATCGCGTTCACGACGGTGTGACCACCACCCTGACCGCTCCCGCAGGGCCCGCGACCGACACCTTCGATCGCGCGCTCGCGAGCTTGGAGTGGACGATCCACGGCACCGACCGCGACCGCCTCGCCGCGAACGTTCCGCTGCGGCGGCCGCACGCGGCGTCCGGCTTCGTCTACCTCTCCAGCGGCCGCGTCCGCCTCACGGCCACCGACGGCACCCGCGACCTCGACGCCGGCGACCTCGTCTTCTTCCCTCGCGCCCACACCACGACGGTGGTCGCGCTCGAGGACGCGGAGCTCCTCGACGTCGCGTTCACCCCGCCGGGTCAACGCCAGCAGGTGGCGGAGACGCTGCCCGAGCACCTGTACGTCGCAGATTTCGCCGGGCAGGAGCCCTCGATGGCGGCGCTCCTGGAAGGTATGGGCTGCCCGCAGGCGGCTGGTCGTCCGCGGCCGGGCGACAGCGTCATCTGCAGCCGCATCGCGACCACGATCGTGTCGGCCGCGCTGCGCACCTGGAACGAGGCCGGCTGCGCACCGGAGCGCTGGCTGCAGCGCATCGGCGACCCGCACATCGGTGCGGTCCTCGACGCACTGCACGCCGAACCTGGGCGACCGTGGACCTTCGAGACGCTCGCCCGCATCGCCATGATGTCGCGGTCGGCGTTCGCAGAGCGGTTCCGCGAGGTCGTCGGGCACACCCCGCGCGCCTACCTCACGACCGTGCGCATGGAGACGGCCAAGGGGCTCATCCTCACGGGCGACGCGTCCGTGGCCGAGCTCGCCGGTGCCCTCGGCTACGTGTCGGAAGACGGGTTCGCGCGCGCCTTCCAGCGGTACACGGGCCTGACGCCCGCCCGTTGGCGTGCCGAGGCGGCGCTCGCCGCGTAGGCGGTCGGCCGGGCAGCCTTCGGCGTCACCGCGCGGTGCGCGCCGACCCGAAGACGATGCCACCGATGATCGCGGAGATCGCCGCGACCGTGAGCGCCGGGACGATGCCGACCGCGTCGACGAGCAGTCCACCCGCTCCGGCACCGACGGTGATCGCGAGCTGGAACCCCGCGACGACGAGTCCGCCACCGGACTCCATGCGGTCCGGGACGAGGCGACCCATCCACGTGCTCAGGGTCGTGAGCCAGGCGCCGAAGCCCATGCCCCAGGTGGTGATCGCGATGGTCACGATCCAAGGCTGCCCCGGGAACAGGGTCACGAGCGCGATCGAGACGCCGATGAAGGCCGGGACGACGAAGCGCAGAGCCGCGAGGTGGCGGTCGACGAGGAGTCCGATCACGAAGTTGCCGACCACGCCGCCGAGGCCGAACGCCGCGAGGAGGACGGCCACACCGGCCGCGTCGAGGTCCGGCACCCGCTCGATCGCGAGCCGGATGTAGGTGAAGGCGATGAAGTGGCCGAGGACGGTCAGGATGTGCCCCGTGAGGCCGACGCGGATGCCGGGGACCCGGAGCGTGTCGACGAGCGACCGCAGACCGCCGCTGGACGGCGCCGGGGCGACGGGCGGCAGGACGAGTCGCAAGGCGACCGCCACCACCGCGGTGATGACCGCGACACCGGCGAAGATGAGGCGCCAGTCCATGACCGAACCGAGGTAGGTGCCCACCGGGACACCGGCGACCGTCGCGACGGTGGTGCCGGTGTTCACGAGCATGATCGCCCGACCGAGGTGGTGCGGAGCGGACAACCGGGCGGCGATCGCGATCGACATCGCCCAGAAGGCGCCGAGGGCTGCGCCGAGTAGGAGGCGGGCGATGAGCAGCATGACGAAGTCGCCGGAGATCGCGACGAGCGCGCTCGACACCGCGGCGGCCGCTGCGAGCAGGACGAGCAGGAGGCGGCGGTCGAGCCGCGGGACGAGGACGCCGATCGTCGGTGCGGTGAGGAAGCCGATGAACGCCGTCGCGGTGACGGCCTGGCCTGCCTGGCCCTCGGTGATCCCGAGCGAGGCTGCCATCGACGGCAGCAGGCTCGGCGGCAGGAACTCGGCGAGCACGAGCACGAAGCTCGTCGCCATCATCACGGCGACGGCGGCCCATGCGGTCCGCGTGCGCGGTGCGGCGGACGCGGCTGTGTTCGTCGTGGGGACCGAGCCCGTTCGTGGAGCGTCGAGCTTCTCGTCTGTCGTCATGGCTCAAGCCTGCCCGAGACGAAGCGGTCGCATCCGACCTCCCGTCCACTCGAGCCGACCGCCAGTCCACCGGAGGCGCCGTGCCCTGCCGAGAGTCGCCTGAGACCATGGTCAACAAGTTGCACTCAGTGCATCGGTGCACGTAATGTACCCACGTGTCCACCACCGCCCCCGCCGAGGATCGACGCGCCGCCCTCCGCGCGCGCCACCATCGGGCGATCCTCGACGCCGCCCGCGTCATGATCGCGGAGCAGGGCATCGCGGGGTTCAACGTCGACGTCATCGCCGAGCGCGCTGACGTCTCGCGCCGCACGGTGTTCAACCACTTCTCCTCGATCGACGACCTCGTCACCACCTCCTGCACGGAGGAGCTGGCCGTCGTGATCGAGAGCTTCCGGTCCGCCGTCAACGCACGACCGGCAGGCCCCGGGTCGCGCGTGTCGATGTTCGAGGACGTCGCCGCAGCGCTCCGCACGACCGACATCCCCCGCGTCATCGCCTTCCTCTGGAACGCGCTCGGCGGCTTCGCACCCGACGACTCGCGCCCGCAGCAGCTCTTCCAGGCCACCTTCTCCCGCACCACCCAGGAGCTCGCCCACGAACTGGCCGAGCGCAACACCGACGTCGACGAACTCGAGGCCGGCTTCCTGGTGTCCTCCCTCATGCACGGTGTCGAAGTGCTCGCCCACCACTGGATCGCGAGTACCGGCGCCACCACGGACGATGAAGCCCGTGCCCTCTGGACCGACCTGCTGGAACGGCTCATCGCGAGCGTCCGCACCGGCTACGCGTCCACGCACTGACCCGCTTCCCGTTCCGTCCCCGCACACGACACCAGCACCACCTCCCGAAGAATCGAGACTCCCTTGGCTGAACTGCTGTATCGCCTCGGACGCTTCTCCGCGCGTCGCGCGTGGGCCGTCCTCATCTCCTGGATCGTGATCCTCGGCATCTCGGTCGGCGCGTTCCTCGCCTTCGGCGGCACCCTCTCGAGCGCCGTCACCATCCCGGGCACGCCGACCGCGAAGGTCACCGACCAGCTCGAGGAGTCGTTCCCGAGCGCGTCCGGCGGCACCGGGGCGATGGTGTTCCACACGAAGGACGGCGACGCCTTCACCGACAGCCAGAAGACCGCGATCGGCGAGCTGCTCGACGAGACGGCCGACCTGAAGGGCGTCGACACCACGGTCAACCCCTTCGAGACGCAGGAGACGATCGCCGACCAGGCGAAGCAGATCTCCGACGGCAAGACGCAGATCGACGACGGCCGCACCCAGCTGACCGACGGCCAGACGCAGCTCGACGCCGGACAGCAGCAGCTGACCGACGCGCAGACCCAGCTGAGCGCCGCGCTCGCCCAGGCGCAGCAGGCCGCCGGCGGCACGCTCCCGGCCGCCGCACAGGCCCAGTTCGACGCCCAGCAGACCGCGATCACGCAGCAGCAGACGGCGCTCGACGCCCAGCAGGCCACCATCACCGAGAACCTCGCGAAGCTCGACGAGCAGAGCACGAAGCTCGAACTCTCCTCCCAGCTCCTCGACCTCTCCTCGGGCATCCGCACCGTCTCGACCGACGACACCACTGCGGTCGCGAACGTCGTCTTCGACAAGCGTCAGCAGGAGGTCACGCCGGAGACGAAGCAGTCGGTCATCGACCAGGTGAAGGAGGACGTCCCGTCGGGCGTCGAGGTCGAGTTCTCGAACGAGCTCGCGCAGAGCCTGCCGCAGCTGTTCGGCGTGGGTGAGGCGATCGGCCTCATCATCGCGGCGATCACGCTGCTCGTCATGCTCGGCACGGTCATCGCCGCATCGCTCCCGCTCGTCTCCGCGATCGTCGGCGTCGGTGTCGGCGTCACCGCGTCGCTCTCGCTCTCGGGCGTCGTCGACATGCTCTCGATCACGCCGGTGCTCGGCGTCATGCTCGGGCTCGCGGTCGGCATCGACTACTCGCTGTTCATCCTCAACCGACACCGCAAGCAGCTGCTCGCGGGCGTCGAGCTGCACGAGTCCATCGGGCTCGCGAACGGCACCTCCGGGAACGCCGTCGTCTTCGCCGGATCGACCGTCCTCGTCGCGCTGCTGGCGCTCAACGTCACGGGGATCCCCTTCCTCGGCCTGATGGGCACCGTCGGCGCGATCTGCGTCGCCGTCGCGATCCTGCTCGCGGTCACCTTGACGCCCGCCCTGCTGTCGCTGCTCGGCCTCCGTATCCTCAGCCGGAAGGCACGCGGCACCATCGGCACGCCGCGTCCGGACGCCGTCCCGACCAAGCCCATGGGCTCGCTGCGCGCCGTCGGCACGCTCGTCGCCGGACTCGTCGTGCTCGGCGTCGTCGCGATCCCCGCGCTCGACATGCGCCTCGGCCTGCCGGACGGCAGCTCGGAAGCCGTCGACTCGACGCAGTACCAGTCCTACACACTCATCGAGGACAAGTTCGGTGCCGGCGTCAACGGGCCGCTGCTCGTCGTCGCCACGCTGCCCGACGCCGCCACCGACGAGGAGGTCCTCGAGGAGCAGGTGCGGATCGGCCAGGAGATCGCCGACCAGGACGACGTGAAGGCCGTCGCACCGGTGGGCGCATCGGACGACAACTCCGTGCTCGCCTTCCAGGTGATCCCGAAGGAGGGCCCGAACGCGGTCTCCACGGAGCAGCTCGTCCGCGACCTGCGCGACCTCTCGCCGCTGTCGGGTGACGTCGAGCTCGGCGTGGCCGGCAGTGCGAGCGGCAACATCGACGTCTCGAAGCAGCTGTCCGACGCCCTCCCGCTCTACCTGGCGCTCGTGGTCGGTCTGTCGCTGATCATCATGATCCTCGTGTTCCGCTCGATCCTCGTGCCGCTCACGGCGACGCTCGGCTTCATGCTGTCGCTCGCGGCGACCTTCGGTGGCATCACGGCGATCTTCCAGTGGGGCTGGCTCGGACCGGTGTTCGGCGTGCACGACCCGGGACCCATCCTGAGCTTCCTGCCGACGATCCTGATCGGCATCCTCTTCGGGCTCGCGATGGACTACCAGCTGTTCCTCGTGTCCGGCATGCGTGAGGCGTTCGCCCACGGTGCCCCGGCGCGCTTGGCGGTCCAGCGCGGGCTGCACGCCGGCCGCACGGTCGTCGTGGCGGCGGCGATCATCATGATCTCCGTCTTCGGCGGGTTCATCTTCTCCCACTCGGCGATGATCCGGTCGATCGGGTTCGGTCTCGCGTTCGGTGTGCTCGTCGACGCGTTCGTTGTCCGCATGCTCCTCATCCCGGCGGTCATGCACCTGCTCGGGAAGAGCGCCTGGTGGATCCCGAAGTGGCTCGACCGCATCCTCCCGAACGTCGACGTCGAGGGTGCCGCGCTCAAGCGCAGCCACCCGCATGACACGGGTTCGGTCGCGACCGCTCCGTCGAACGGCGAGCCGCGGAACGCGGTCGACGGCGCGGAGACGGCGGCCCTCGGAGCCGGCGTGACCGCGGGGACGGCCGCACACGTGGCCGCACCGTCGAGTGAGCTGACCCGCCGGGAGGCGGCGGCCGCCGCCGAGCGGACGCACCCGGCGCACGTGCTCACGACCGACCCCGACCCGGCCGACCGGCAGGTCTCCCGGGTGGAGCCCGGGCTCGACGTCATCGTGCACCCGGCGACCGCCGGTGTGCAGCGCGTGGCCGTCGGTGCCTACGTCATCGCGGTCGACGCCGACAACGGCACCGCGGTCGTCGAGCCGCCCGTCGGTGGCGTCGTGGTCGTCCGCGCGCCGAGGTAGTGCCGAGGTAGTGCGGGCGGCCGGTGAGCCCCTCTCCGCTACGGCTGCAGGCGGTCCACGATCCAGCCGCCGTCGGCCGCCAGGTAGCGGAGGCGCCGGTGCATGCGGTCGCGGCTGGCGTGCCAGAACTCGACCATGTCCGGGACCAGCCGGAATCCGACCCAGGTGGCCGGGCGGGGGACATCATCGCCCTCGCGCTCGAGCAACGTGTTCGCCTGCGCGATGAGGGCGTCGAGGGTCTCCTCCGGGCCGTCGCGGAACGGCGTCGACTGGTGGGCGACCGCCGTCGCCGCTCGCGACTTGGGCGATCGGTCGGCGAACAGCGCGTCGGACTCCTCATCGCTCAACTGCTCGACGCGGCCCTCGAAGCGGAGCTGCTGCATCGTCTCGCGCCAGTACACCTGGAGGGCGGCGCTCGGATTCTCGGCGAGCTGCCCGCCCTTCCGGCTCTCGGTCGAGGAGCCGAAGATCAGGCCGCGATCGTCGAGGGTCTTCACATCGACGGTGCGCGCGCTCACGACGCCCACCGAGGTGGCGGTCGCGAGGGTCATCGATCGGGGTTCGCTGACGTCCCGCTCGATCGCTGCGGCGAGCCACTGCTGAGCGAGCAGCATGGGCTCGGCGGGCGGGGTCTCGAACTCGGGCAGCTGCAGGGTGTCGTCTCCGGAGAGGGGTTCGGCGCTCATGTCGCGAGCCTACCCGCGTTGCCCTCGGTACCGACGACTGGGGCGTCGGCACAGTCTCCTCCGGAACCGTGGTGTCCGGGCACATGGTGCCCGGACAGGCCGCGGGCTAGCCTCGAAACGCCCGCCAGGGCGCACCTCCGAGAGAGTGGGTACCGCATGCCGTACACCGACACCGACGACGTCTCGATCTACTACGAGGTGGAGGGCGACCCCGCCCACCCGGTGATCGTGCTCATCGCCGGCGGCGGCGCGCAGCTGCTCACCTGGCGCGATCCGTTCCGGAGAATGCTCGTGGACGAGGGCTTCCGGGTCGTGCGGTTCGACAACCGCGACGTCGGCTTCTCGCAGCGGTTCGGCGGCGAGACCGACCTCGACGGCGGGTACTCGCTCGGCGACATGGGCGACGACGTCCTGCGGGTGCTCGACCATCTCGGGGTCGAGCAGGCGCACCTCGTCGGGCACTCGATGGGCGGCATGATGGCGCAGATGGTCGCGCTCGACCACCCGGAGCGCGTGCTGAGCCTCGGCCTGCTGTCCACGATCCCCGGCCAGGACCCGCGCTACATCCTGCACGGCGAGCGGCCCGAGCTGCTCGTCGAGCCGGTGCGGTACACCCGGGAGGAGTCCGTCGCCGCGATGGCGGAGCTCGCCGCACCCGTGCCCGGCGCGCGCTACCAGCCGGACACCGCCTGGGAGGTGTGGGCGACAGGTGAGGCCTACGATCGTGGCTACGCGCCAGAGGGCTTCAGCCGGCAGTGGGCGGCGCTCCTGCGTGCGCCGGAGCGACTCGAACGACTGCGCGACGTGACCGTGCCGACCCTCGTGCTCCACGGTCGCGAGGACGACGTCCTGCACTGGTCCTCCGCCGTGGACATCGCTCAGGCGATACCGGCGGCCGAGCTCCACGTCCTCCCCGGCATGGGGCACCTCATCCCCGCCGAGCTCTGGCCGACGCTGGCCGCCGGCATCGTCCGGGTCGCGAGGAGCGCGTCGTCGCAGGGCTGAGATGAGGCGATTCGTCGCACTGGACGCCCGAGAACGACGATTCGCCTCACCTCACGGCATGCCGATGAGGCGCACCCGGCAGGCGAGTTCCGCGGCGAAGCGGACGTCGGGGTCGGCGAGGTCGAGTTCGAGCGACTGCTCGATGCGCCGGATCCGGTAGTTCACCGCGTTCGGGTGCAGGTTCAGTTCCGCTCCGGCACGCGCCAGCGAGTTGCGATGGCTGAGGTACGCGAGGAGCGTCCGCACCGAGATCGTGGCCCGCTCCGGTCCGAGGGCGTCGAGTGGCGAGAGGATGTCGTCGAGGAGCGTCCGGCTGAGCGGTGAGGCGTAGAAGTCGAGGAGCACCCGCCGCAGCCCGGTGACGTCCGTCGCCTCCATGGTGCCGAAGCGACCACCCGCGATGGCGGCCTCCGCAGCGACCCGCGCCTCGGTCGCCGACTGCCGGAGCCCCGCCGCCCCGCTCTGCGGCGTCCCGAGCCCGACGGTGAACGTCCACTCCGGCCCCGCGATCGTCGCGGCGTGCGCGACGATCCGCTCCATCACGTCGCGCAGGCGCCGCTGGTGGTCGGGTGCGCCGAGCTCCTCCGATGCGATGACGACGATCTCGTCGCGCCGCATCGCGAGGTGCCACTGCTCCTCGCGCTGGTCGACGAGTTGGAGGGCGAACAGTTCGACGGACGGCGCGAGGACCGTGGGCGCCCGACGGTCGGGATCGCTCGCGTGTTTCGGGGTCAGCCACGCCACCGCGTGCGACAGCTGCAACGGCAGCCCGGCGCGGACCGCGTCCATCGCGAAGCCGTCGATACGGGACGATTCCGCGAAGATCAGCTCGATGATGAGTTCCGCCCGCGAGCGAACCGAACCGAACCGTCCGTGCAGCTCCCGTTGCAGGGCGCGCGAGAGGACGGAGGCGATGACCGGGAGCGCGATCGCCGCCGCCGGGTCGTCACGCTCGGCGTGGACGCGGCCGATCGGGATCTCACCGATGCACACCGCGTCGGGTTCGAGCCAGCTGGCACTCGCATCCTCGACGAGCGTGACCGGCACCCCGAGCGTCGTGCTGGCGACCTCGAGGATCGCCTCCCGCACGCCGACACCCGACGCCTGCTCCGCTTCGGCCGCGGACGCGCTGATCACCCGTTGGATCGCGAACTCGGCGCGCGACATCGCCTCCTCGGCCCCGCCGCGGATGGTGCGGTCCATGAGCACGGCGAGGTCGGAGGCGATGCCCTCGCTCATGATGACCGGCAGACCACCGCGGTCCGCGAGGGCCCGTGAGGTCTCGGCGACCGGGAACGCACCGACGAACACGAGGCCGGCACAGCCCGCGGCGATGGCCCGGCGGATGGCGATGTCGACCTGGTACGGCCTCGGGACGGCGCCGTCGGGGGTCGTCACGATGGCGATGGAGTGCTCGGTCGCGTCGTTCAACTCGTCGAGCGCGAGGATCTCGACGCCGGTGACCGGCACGCCCGCGGGGGCACCGGCGACGCAACGGGCGCCGAGATGCTCGGCTTGGAGGATGACGTCCGCGACGGTGACTTGGGCCATGAGCACATTCTGCCCCGATTGTGTGGGCTGGGGGAACATTGTCGTGATTCCCGACCCTGCCTACGCTCGGTACATGTCAACGAACCACCCCGCTGCACGCTCCGCAGCGTCGGCCACGCCGATCACCAGCATCACCCTGGCCGACGTGCCGGCGCTCGCCGCAGGATGCGCCATCTTCGGCACCGGAGGCGGCGGCGCGGTGCAGACCCCGCAGCTCGGCGTCGAGATCGCCCTGGAGCGGTTCGGACCGGTCCCCGTCAAACAGGTCGCCGACCTCGACGCGGACGACGTGGTCGTCGCCATGTCCGGCATCGGTGCCCCTTCGGTGGGTTTCGAGATGCTCGGCGCGAGCGGCCAGGCCGAGATCATCGTCGAGGAGATCGAGCGACTCACGGGCAAGCGCATCACCACGATCATGGCGACGGAGATCGGCGGCAGCAACGGCATCGGGCCCGTCGGCTGGGCCGCGAGCCTCGGCCTCAGCATCCTCGACGCCGACGGCATGGGACGTGCCTTCCCGGAAGCGCCGATGACCGCGATGAACGTCGCGAACCTCCCGCCCGGGTACGCGGTCCTCAGCGACGTGATCGGCAACGTCTCGATCCTGCGGCCGGTCAGCCTCGCCTGGCTCGAGCGCCACGCCCGCGCCCTCACCGTGGCCAGCGGAGCGATCTCGATCGGCGCCAACTACGTCATGGACCGCGACACCGTCCGCGGCGCGGTCATCGAGGGCAGCGTCAGTCGCGCCGTGCAGGTCGGGCGACGGCTCCTCACCGCCACCGACCCCGTCGGCGCACTCACGGACGAACTCGGCGCATCCCTCATCACCGGCGGCAAGGTCGTCGACATCGAGCGCCGCACCGAGGGCGGGTTCACCCGCGGCTCCGTCACGGTCGAGGGGATCGGCGAGCACCGCGGTCGCCTCACCCGCGTGGAGATCCAGAACGAGAACCTCGTCGTCATGGAGGACGGAGCGGTCATCGTCAGCGTCCCCGACCTCGTCACGATCGTCGACTCCGAGACGGGCGACGCGATCTCCACCGAGATGCTGCGCTTCGGACAACGGGTGAGCGTCCTCGCCTGGGCGTGCGACCCACTGTGGCGCACCGAGCGCGGCCTCGAACTCGCCGGCCCGCGCGCGTTCGGCTACGACCTCGACTACGAGCCGTTCGGCGTGAGCGCCGACGAGACCATTGGAGCGACCCGATGAGCGCCGGCACCAGCACCGTCACCGACACCTCGGGTGAGCTCGCGATCGGCATCGACGTCGGCGGGACCAACACCGACGCCGTCGCGCTCTCGGGTACGGGCGAGGTCGTCTCGTGGACCAAGCAGCCCACCACCCGCGACGTCACCGGCGGCATCCGGGCGGCGCTCGCCGAGGTCCTCGACCAGCTCGGTGACGACCGGGGCCTCGTCACCCGCGTCATGCTCGGCACCACCCACGCGACGAACGCGATCGTCAACCGTCGCGACCTCGGACGAGTCGTCGTCATCCGGCTCGGCTCGCCCGCCGCCACCTCGCTCCCGCCGCTCGCCGGCTGGCCGCGGGAGCTGCGCGACGTCGTCCTCGCGGGGAGCATCCTCGCCGGCGGCGGCCACCTCGTCGACGGCTACCCGATCGCCCCGCTCGACCGCGACCTCATCCGCCGCGAGCTCGACGCCCTGGCCGGCACCTTCGACGCCGTCGCCGTCTGCGGTATCTTCAGCCCGTCGTTCCCCGAGCAGGAACTCGAGGTCGAGGCGCTCGTCCAGGACCACGTCGGGGTCGACATCCCGGTGTCGCTGAGCCACGAGATCGGCGCGCTCGGCCTGTTGGAGCGCGAGAACGCGACCGTCCTGAACGCGTCCCTCTACGCCGTCGCCCGCGACGTCACGAACGCGCTCACGACCGTCGTCGCCGAGGAGCGACTCGACGCGACCACCTACTTCGCCCAGAACGACGGCACGCTCATGGCCGTCGAGTACGCGGCGCGCTATCCAGTGCTCACGATCGGTTCCGGGCCGGCGAACTCCATCCGCGGTGCCGCGTTCCTCTCCGGTGCCGACAACGCGATCATCATCGACGTCGGCGGCACGACGAGCGACCTCGGCGTGCTCGTCGACCGGTTCCCCCGCGAGTCGACCCTGCCCCGCGAGGTCGGTGGCGTGCGGACGAACTTCCGCATGCCCGACATCCTGAGCGTCGGCCTCGGCGGCGGCACGATCGTCGACACCGCGACCGGTGTCCCGCGGCACGACTCCGTCGGCTACCGGCTCACCGAGGAGGCGCTGCTGTTCGGCGGCACCACCCCGACCCTCACCGACGCGGCCTCGCTCCAGTTCGGCATCGCCGACCGCGAGCTGCCGCCCCTCGACCGCGCCACCCGCCAGGCACTCGAGCACGCGCTCGGCGTCGCCCACGAACGCATCGAGTCCGCCGTGGAGCGCATGTCGCTCGGCCGCACCGGCCTCCCGCTCGTCGTCGTCGGCGGCGGAGGATTCCTCGTCCCGGACGCCGTCCTCGGCGCGAGCGAGGTCCTGCGCCCGGCGCGCGGCAACGTCGCCAACGCCGTGGGCGCGGCCATCGCGCTCGCCGGTGGGCGCTCCGATCAGCTCTGCGACTTCGCCGACCGCGCAGCCGCCATCGAGGAGGCAGGACGCTCCGCGATCGAGAAGGCGATCCAGGCCGGCGCAGACCCACGCTCGGTCGAGATCGTCGACGTGCTCGAGACCCCCGTCTCGTACGCCACCCGTCCCACCCTGAAGGTCTCCGTGAAGGCGGCGGGTCCGCTCGCCCGCATCGGAACGGCGACCCGACAGCGCATCTGACCCACCCCAGCACCAGCACAGCTCTCCACCAGCACCAGCACGGCACCTCACCCCATCTGATCCGGCCACCCGCGCACCACGGCCACCCGAGTACGAAGGATCCAGCATGAACAGCAAGCGGAAAGCCGCGGCGGCCCTCGCCACCGCGGCCCTCACCGCGGTGGCCCTCACCGCGTGCACCTCCTCGCAATCCTCCGATCCCTCCGGCGAGTACGTCTCCGGCGGCACCTTCGTCACCGCGATGAGCGGCGACCCCGGCAGCCTCGTCCCCATGACGGGCATCAGCCTCGAGGCCCGCGAGATCATCAGCTTCCACTACGAGTCGCTCGTGTACGTCAACGCCGACGGCGAGCTCCTGCCCTGGCTGGCCGAGAGCTGGGAGGAGGACGCGAGCTCCACCTCCATCACCTACACGCTCAAGGACGGCATCACCTGCGCGGACGGCACCCCGTTCACCGCGGAGACCGCCGCGGCGAACATCACCTACAACGCCGACCCGGCCAACGCGACCTTCTACTACGGCGCGCAGGTCTCCGAGCGGATGACCGCGACCGCCGACGGCAACCAGCTCACCGTCACGAGCTCGACGCCCGACCCGTTCATCCTCGCCAACACCGGCACCGTCGAGATGGTCTGCCAGGCCGGCCTCGACGACCCCGACTCCCTCGTCGAGACGATGAACGGCACCGGCCTCTTCACCCTCGACAAGGCGACCCCGGGTTCCAGCTACACCTTCACGAAGCGCGACGACTACACCTGGGGTCCCGAGGACGTCACGAGCGACACCAAGGGCCTGCCGGACACCTTCGAGGTCCGCGTCGTCACCGACCCCGGGACCGCCGCGAACCTGCTGCTCTCCGGTGACGTGAACGCCGCGAGCATCGGCGGCGCCGACCAGGACCGCGTCGAGGCGGCCGGTCTCGGCAGCGAGGGCGTGCGAAACCCGATCGGCGAGATGCTCTTCAACGAGCGTCCCGAGCGTCCCACCTCCGACCCGCTCGTCCGTGAGGCCCTCGTCACCGCGATCGACCGCGAGCAGGTCGGCGAGGTCGTCACCGACGGCACCGCCGAGGAATCGAAGTCGCTCGTCGTGAAGAGCCCCTACCTCTGCGTCGCCGACGGCCCGCAGTGGACGCTCCCCGAGACGGACGTCGAGAAGTCCGGCGAGCTGCTCGATGAGGCGGGCTGGAAGCTCGGTTCGGATGGCAAGCGGTCGAAGGACGGTGAGCCGCTGACGATCAAGTTCATCTACGACGCGGCCACCCCGAGCCACGCGGCAGCGGCCGAGCTCGTGCAGCAGACCTGGGACGAGCTGGGCGTCACGACGGAGCTCTCGGGCAACGACGCGAACGCCTGGTCCGAGCAGCTGTTCTCGACCTTCGACTGGGACACCGGCTTCGTGCAGATCGCTCCGGGCGGACCGGTCATCGTGAACACCTTCTTCGGTGGCGAGACCCCGGACAAGGGCGGCAACAACTTCATGTTCGTCGACAACCCGGAGTACGACGCGCTCGCCGAGCAGGCCAAGACGGCCAGCCCCGAGGAGACCTGCGACCTCTGGCAGCAGGCCGAGGCGAAGCTCATCGAGCGGACGGACGTGTTCCCGATCGCCGACGCGCAGGACTTCATGTACCTGAACGGCGCCGAGGTCGAGCGGCCGAACTTCATCCGCCCGACGAGCATCCGGATGGTCGGCTGATCATGGCGATCCCCTCGACCGTGACCACCGGGCAGGCCACCGACCCGGCCACGGTCCCCGGCGGCCCGGCGGTCGCGCGTCGAGGGGGTCGTGGCGTCCTCGGCGGACTCTCCCCGCGGACGTCCTTCATCCTCCGACGACTCGGCCGGGTGCTCGTCTCCCTCGCCATCGTCATCGTCGCGACGTTCCTGATCGTGCAGCTCGTGCCGGGCGACCCGGTGCGGGCTGCGCTCGGGAACAGTGCGACGCCGGAACTCGTCGAGCGGACGCGCGCCGACCTCGGCTTGAACGTGCCGGTGCCGGAGCAGTTCGTCAACTACGTCAGCGGACTGTTCCGCGGCGACTTCGGCACGGCGATCGGGTCGCAGCGGCCGGTCGCCGACACGATCGCGCAGCGCTTCCCGGTGACGCTCACCCTCGCGGTCGCGTCCTTCCTCCTCGCGGCGATCGGCGCCTTCCCCATCGGCGTCGCGACCGCGGTGTCCTCGCGCACCGGCCGCCGCCGACTCGCCGACCTCGGCGTCTCGGGTCTGCTCGGCGTGCTGATCGCCATCCCGAGCCTCCTGCTCGCCGTCGGTCTCATCGCCGTGTTCAGCATCGGGCTCAAGGTGCTCCCGGCCGCCGGCTGGGGAGGCTTCGACCAGGCGATCCTGCCGGTGGTGGCCCTCGCGGTCGGCCCGATGGCCTACCTGGCCCGCATCGTGCACGTGGAGATGCTGGCCGTCCTCGAGATGCCGTACATGACCACGGCACGGAGCAAGCGCCTCCCGACACACCTCGTCTACCTCCGGCACGCGCTGCCGAACATGGTGACGTCCACGCTCACGATCGGCGGCATCATCCTCACGGGTATGGTCGCCGGCACCGTGCTCATCGAGACGGTCTTCGCCATCCCCGGTCTCGGGACGAGCATCGTCTCGTCGATCACCTCGAAGGACTACCCGATGATCCAAGGCATCGTGCTCGTGTACGCGATCCTCGTCCTCGGTCTCAACCTCCTCATCGACATCGCGCTCGCGACGATCGATCCGCGCTCCTCGATCACGGAGGGCTGAGCTCATGAGCATCCGTCCGACCACCTCCAGTCCCACACCCTCACGCCGATCGCCGGTGCTCGACCGCCTCCGCACCCCGCGCGGCCTCACCGGCGCGATCGGCGCGCTCCTGATCATCGTGGTCGCGGTCGTCGGCCCGACCGTCTGGGGGTCCGCCGCCGACACGACGTCCGTGGCCGACCGCCTCGCCGGTGCGAGCCTGGCCCACCCCTTCGGCACCGACGAGCTCGGCCGGGACGTCTTCGCCCGGGTCATGGTCGCTACGCGGGTGTCCGTGCTCCTGACCCTCGGCGCCACGGCGATCTCGGTCGTCGGCGGCGTCGTGCTCGGGGCCGTCGCGACGGTCCTGCCTCGACCGCTCCGCCGACTCGTCACCGCCCTCATCGACATCCTGCTGTCGTTCCCGTGGCTCCTCATGGCGCTGTTCTTCTCGGTGATCTGGGGCGCGAGCGCCACCGGCGCGATGCTCGCCGTCGGGTTCGCCGGCGTGCCGACCTTCGCCCGCCTCACCTACACGCTCGCGTCGTCGCTCATCGGTCGCGACTACGTGAAGGCCGCGCGGATCGCGGGTGTCGGGCAGGCGGAGGTGCTCGTCCGGCACGTCATGCCGAACATGCTCCCGCCGATGCTCGTGAACGCAGCGGTCTCCGCCTCCGGCACGCTGCTCGCTTTCGCCGGCCTGTCCTTCCTCGGTCTCGGGGTCCAGGCGCCCGAGTACGACTGGGGGCGCCTCCTCGGCCTCGGGATCGCCCGCATCTACGGCAACCCGATGGCGGCGATCGGTCCCGGTATCGCGCTCGTCGTGTGCGGCGTCATCTTCACGCAGCTCGGCGAGCTCTGGAACGAGTCCTCGAAGCGGCTGCTCGGCCTGCCTGCGCCGGCGCGACGTCGCACCGCGGCTCCCGCGACCGCGTCGGCTGCGGCTGCGACCCCGGCCGACCAGGAGCCCGTCGTGCAGGTGCGCGACCTCCGCGTCGCCTTCCCGGACCGCGACGGCCGACTCGTCGAGCGCGTCCACGGCATCAGCCTCACGATCATGCCCGGCGAGGTCGTCGGTGTCGTCGGCGAGTCCGGATCGGGCAAGTCGGTGAGCGCGATGGCGATCGCCGCCCTCCTCGGGCCGGACTCCTCGGTACAGGCCTCGGAGCTGAGCTTCCGCGGGATCGACATGACCGCACCGCTCACGAAGGCCGAGCGCAGCCGCCTCGGTCTCGAGCTGGCCATGGTCTTCCAGGACCCGCTCACCTCGCTCAACCCCTCGCTCACGATCGGGAAGCAGCTCCGCGAGACCGTCGAGGTCCACGAGGGGCTGTCGACGGCCGAGTCCACGAAGCGTGCCGAGGCCGCGCTCGAGTCGGTGCGGATCCCGCTTCCGGCCAAGCGCCTGAAGCAGTTCCCGCACGAGCTGTCCGGCGGCATGCGCCAGCGGGCCATGATCGGCATGGGACTCATGGGCCGCCCGAAGCTGCTCATCGCCGACGAGCCCACGACGGCGCTCGACGTGACGGTGCAGCGTCAGGTCCTCCGGGTCCTCCACGAGGCGCAGGAGCAGACGGGCGCTGCGATCCTGCTCATCTCGCACGACATCGCCCTCGTCAGCGGGTTCTGCGACCGCATCCTCGTCATGAAGGACGGCCGCATCGTCGAATCGCTCGACGCCGACCGCCTCCACGAGGCGCGGCATCCGTACACCCGCGGGCTCATCGCCTGCGTCCCCGACATGACCTCCGACCGCACCATGCCGCTCCCGGTCATCGGTGCGATCGACGAGATCGACGAGGAGGACCCCCTGGTCCCTGCCCTTCGACAACCTCAGGATCCGGTTCTCGAAGGGCCCATCACCACCGAAGGACGGCGCGCATGACCGGTCTCGAATTCTCCGGCCTCACGGTCCGCTACGGCCACGGCGCGTCCGCGCACACCGCGGTCGACGGCTTCGACCTCACGGTCCGACCGGGCACGTCCCACGGGCTCGTGGGGGAGTCGGGCTCGGGCAAGTCGACGGTCGCCGCGGCCGCCGTCGGCCTTGTCATCCCGAGCGCCGGCGGCATCCGACTGAACGGCGCCGACATCGTGGGGCGCTCGTCCGCTGCCCGTCGCGCGCGTCGACGCGTGCAGCTCGTCTTCCAGGACCCGTACTCCGCGCTCGACCCGCGCATGCCGATCGGACTGTCGATCGCCGAGGGGTCCCGGGCGACGGGGCGCTCCTGGAGTCGCTCGGAGCAGCGGTCCCGGGTGGGTGAGCTGCTCGAGCGCGTGCACATCGACCCGGACCGGGCGAATGACCTGCCGTCGGCGTTCTCGGGTGGTCAGCGGCAGCGCATCACGATCGCCCGGGCGCTCGCGGCCGAACCGGAGGTCCTCATCGCCGACGAGATCACCTCGGCGCTCGACGTGTCGGTGCAGGGCGTCGTCCTCAACCTGCTGCGCGAGCTGCAGCGCGAGCTCGAACTCACGGTGCTGTTCATCTCCCACAACCTCGCCGTCGTGAACTACATGTGCGACACGGTGAGCGTCATGCAGGCCGGCCGGGTCGTCGAGGCGGGTCCGACGGCCACCGTCCTCGCTGCTCCCGAGGACGCCTACACCCGAGAACTCCTGGCCTCCGTGCCCGTGATGGGCCGTCGCATGACGTGGGACGAGGAGTAGCGGAGGGATTCCCGCTCCCGGTCACTGAGCCTGTCGAAGGGCGGGATCGGGGGGAACAGGTCAGTCCCGCTGCTTGCGCGGCAGGGTCTCCGGGAGGAACGCGATCCCGACGATGCCGATCGCGCTGAGCACCAGCAGGTACGCCGCCACGAACCACGGTGCCCCACCGCTCGCGGCGACGAGCGCGGTCGCGACGAGCGGGACCGTCCCGCCGACGAGGGCGGCCGGGATCTCGCGGGAGAGCGCGATGCCGCTCCAGCGCATCGAGGTCGGGAAGATCTCGGCGAGCAGCGCCCCCGAGGTGCCGATGGTGGCACCCTGGATGACGGCGAGGCCGAGGATCAGGCCCAGCGCGACGAGGGTCGACTGCTCCGTGTTGTAGAGCAGGAACATCGGGAACGCGTAGACCACACCGAAGATCGCGGCGCCCATGAGGACGGGCTTGCGACCGATGCGGTCGGCGAGGCGACCGAACAGCAGCGCCGTCGGGATGGTCAGGACCTCGGCGACGATGAGGCCGATGAGCGCCTCCGTCGGGTGCACACTCAGCGTGCCCGTGACGTACGACAGCGAGAACACCTGCACGACGTAGACCCATGGCAGGGCGAACGTGAACAGCGCCATGCCGCAGATGATCACGCGCCAGTGCGAGCGGATCGCGCCGGCCAGCGGAGCGGAGGTGACGGCACCGCGCTCCTCGGCGCTCTCGAACGCCTTCGTCTCCTTCACGCGCAGGCGGAAGTACAGGGCGAAGGCCACGATGACGACGCTCGCGAGGAACGGGATCCGCCAGCCCCAGCTCTGGAACTGCTCGATCGGCAGCGTGCTCACCACGGCGAAGACGGTGGTCGCGAGCGCCATGCCCACGTACACGGAGGCGCCGGGGAACGAGGCGGCGAACGCGCGGTGCTTCACGTCGGCGGACTCGCTCGCCATCGTGATCGCGCCCGCGAACTCGGCGCCCGAGCCCATGCCCTGGAAGATCCGCAGCACGATGAGCAGGATCGGTGCCCAGATGCCGATGGTCTCGGCGGTGGGGAGCAACCCGATGATCGTGGTCGCGACGCCCATGAAGAGGAGCGTGATGAGCAGCGTCGGTTTGCGCCCGAGCTTGTCGCCATAATGGGCGAAGATCAGGCCGCCGATCGGGCGGGCACCGAAGCCGACCGCGAAGCCGGCGAACGCGCCGAGCAGGCCGGCGAGGTCACCGGCGCCGGGGAAGAACAGCGGCGCGAACACGAGCGCGGAGGCCAGCCCGTAGAGGGTGAAGTCGTACCACTCGATGACGGTGCCGACCGAGCTGGCGAGAATGGCGCGGCGACGCTGCACCCGGGAGTCGAGGCCGTCGCGATCGATGTCGCTCTGGCCGACGGCGGTGGTGTCGGATCCGCGTGGGTCGCTCGCGCGCGCGCTCTGGATGGCCATGGCACTCCTTCGTGTTGGGCGCACCCGGACGGCCGGGACGCCTGACGAGGCTACCGGCCGTCTGGAGGCCCGGCCCATGTATGGTCGGCACACTCCGGAGCCGATCCGGTGCGTCGGGAGCACACGGGTGGGGCGCCCGAGGGCCGCCCCACCCCGTGCTCGCTACAGCGCCTTCGACTCGCGAAGGATCCCGGCGAGCGTCTCCATCTGCTTCGCCTGAGACGTGTAGTCGAGGGCGGCGGTGTTCCAGGAGTGGATCTGGCCGGCGACGAGCGCCGGGTGCGAGGCGAAGGTCGCCTGCGCCTCGAGGTCGCTCTGCTGGAAGCCCTCGACGTTGACGAGCAGGACGTCACCGGTCATCGCCTGGCCGGCGTTCTCCCAGCTGTAGATGTCCCAATAGTAGTAACCGTCCGGGTTCGCGTTCGTGTACTTCACGCCGAGTTCGCTGTACAGCTCCGTCTCCGGCTCGTCCTGCGGCTTGACGACGTAGATGCCGCTCGCGTCCGCGTACATCTGCGTGACCTCGAGGTCGGTCTCCTTCGCTGCGGCGGTCAGGTCCGCTGCTGCGGTGTCGTACTTCTCCTTCGCCGCGGCGATGGTGTCCTCGTCGGCTCCGAGCGCCTCGGACAGCTTGTTGAGCGAGGCGATGACGTCGGCACCCTTGCCGCCGACCTTGATGGCGACGACCGGGGCGATCTTCTCCAGCTGCTCCTGCTGCTCGACGTCGGCGACACCGTAGTACGGGCCCTTGAGGTCGAGCGTGCCGTCGCGATCGGTCGGGTAGATCCCGGTCACGATGAGGTCGGGTGCCGCCTCGGCGAGTGCCTCGAGGTCGATCTCGCCGTAGCTGTTGCCGACGATGGCCGTGTCGCCGAGGTCGTAGTCCGTGAAGCGCTTGTCGGTGGCGACGTCGACGCGACCGAAGACCGCGACGGGGTCGATGCCGTTGCCGTGCAGGCCGAGCGCGTAGTCGGCGAAGCTCGCGATGCGCTTGGGCTGCTCGTCGAGCTTGACCGTGGTGCCGGTGTCGTCGGTGTAGCTCCAGGCGCCGCTGCTGTCGGCGTCGGAGGCGGCGGTGGGGGAGCAGCCGGCGAGGCCGACCAGGGCGAGCGCGGGCACGAGCACGAGTGCGGCGCGGCGGAGGCGTGAAGAGATCGTCATGATACTTAGGGTAGCCGAACCTAAGTCACGAAACGATATCGGAATGCCCGATCGCCCGGATCACTCCGCGTCGAGGGCGATCGCGTCGTCGGGGTCGACCGGCACGATGAGTGGCGAACCGCTGCTCGGGTCGGGGATGACGATCGCGTCGAGGTCGAACGCCTCCCGGAGCACGGCCGGGGTGAGGACCTCCCAGGGCGTGCCGTCGGCGATGACCCGGCCGCCGCCGACGACGACGAGGCGGTCGGAGTAGCGACCGGCGAGCGTGAGGTCGTGCAGGACCATGACGACCGTCGCGCCACGTTCGCGGTTGATCGACCGCACGAGTCGGAGGACGTCGAGCTGGTGGCTGAGGTCGAGGAAGGTCGTCGGCTCGTCGAGCAGGATCGTTGGGGCCCGCTGCGCGAGGACCAGGGCGATCCAGGCGCGCTGCAACTGCCCGCCCGACAGGGAGGCCGTGTCGCGGTCGGCGAGGGTCTCGAGACCGGTGGCGGCGAGCGCCTCGTCGACGGCGATCGTGTCGGCGGGCGTCCACGGCTTGAGGAGGCTCTGGTGCGGGTGCCGGCCCCGCGAGACGAGGTCGCGGACGGTCGTCGCCGACGGCGTCAGGGGCTTCTGCGGCAGGATCGCCAGCCGGCGCGCGACCTCGCGGGTCGGGATCGACCGCACGCCGCGGCCGTCGAGCTCGACCGTGCCGGCGGTCGGGGTGAGCAGGCGACCGAACGCCTTGAGCAGCGTCGACTTGCCGCAGCCGTTGGCGCCGATGAGGGTCGTGACCTCGCCCGTCTCGATGCGGAGGTCGAGCCCCTCGAACACCACCGTCTGGTCGTAGGCCAGGGAGACGCCCCGAGCCTCGAGGGCGGGCGTCTGGCGCTCCTGCGCGGGCGATGCGGTCGTGGCGGGGTCGGTCATGCGGAGGTCTCCCGTTCCTTGCGGCGCGTCAGCAACCAGATGAGATAGGGCGCGCCGACGATCGCCGTGATGATGCCCACCGGGATCTCGCCCGGCAGGACACCACGGACGAGCGCGTCGCCGCCCGTGACGAAGACGGCGCCGAGCAGCGCGGAGGCGAGCAGCGGCGGGCGACCGGTGCGGGCCAGGCGGCGGGCGATCTGCGGCGCGACGAAGGCGACGAACTCGATCGGCCCCGCCGCGGACACGGCCGCGGCGACGAGCAGGACCGCGCACGCGATGACGACGATCCGATGCCGCTGGACCGCGACGCCGAGGCCGGTCGACAACTCGTCGCCGAGCTGGCTGATGTCGAGGCTGCTCGTCTGCAGGACCGCGATCGGCGTCAGGATCACCAGCGCGACGAGCACCGGCCACACGCTCGACCAGGAGATGCCCGAGAGGCTGCCGACGAGCCACTGTGCCGCCGCTGCCGCCTCGGTGATCTGCGCCCGGGCGATGAGGTAGCTCGTGATGCCACCGAGGGTCGCGGTGGCACCGATGCCGATGAGGATGAGTCGGAAGCTGTCGACGCCGCCGCGCCAGGACAGCGCGTAGACGGCGGCGGAGGTGACGAGGGCGCCGATCGCGGCCATGGCGGGCAAGCCCAGGCTGAGGGCGCCGGCCCCGACCGAGTAGCTGCCGCCGACCAGGACGATCGCTGCCACGGCCCCGAGCGCGGCACCCGAGGTGACACCGAGGATGTCCGGAGTGGCGAGCGGGTTGCGTGCGAAGGTCTGGGTCAGGGCCCCGGCGAGTCCGAGGGACGCACCGACGAGGAGGCCGCCGACGACCCGGGGGAGGCGGAGCTCGAACACGATGAGTTCCTGGCCGCCCGTCCCGCCACCGAGCAGGGTGGTGATCACGTCGGGGATCGTCAGGGACGACGAGCCGGCGACGATCCCGAGCAGGGTGAACGCCAGCGCGACGACGAGACAGGCGATCGTGACGCCGACGACCCGCCCTCGCCACAGGCGGCCGAAGAAGCGGCTGCCCTCGCGCACGGCGCTCACAGCTCCGCCATCCGTCCGCGGCGCACGATGGCGATGAACGCGACCCCACCCACGACGGTGAGGACGACGCCCACGGGCACCTCGGCGGTGCCGCCGATGAGTCGACCGATCACGTCGCACGCGAGCAGCACGCTCCCACCGACGAGTCCCGAGGCGGGGAGGAGCCAGCCGTGATGCCCGCCCACGAGGGTGCGCGCGATGTGCGGGGCGGTGAGTCCGACGAAGGCGATCGGGCCGGTCAGGGCCACGGCGGCGGCCGTGAGCAGGGTGATCGCGGCGAGCCCCACGAGTCGTGCGCGGATGAGGTTCTCGCCGAGGCCGTTCGCCAGCTCGGTCCCGAGCGCCAGGGCGTTCAGCGAGCGGATGTTGGCGACCGCGAACACGAGGCCGAGCCCGGCGAAGACCAGGGCCGCGTCGACGCCCGTGAGCGATCGGCCGGACAGTGAACCGACCACCCAGATGCGATAGGCGGCGAGCGTCGTCTCGTCGGACAGGACGAGGTACGAGGTCAGGGCGACGAGCAGGGCCGAGACGGCGGTGCCGGCGATCGCGAGCGGGACAGGACTCGACAGTCCGCGGCCGAGCGCGGCGACGGAGAACACGATGACGCTGGCGACGGTGGCGCCGAGCAGGGCGAGCCAGAGGGTCGTGATCACCGAGCTCGTGCCGAGCACGTAGACCCCGACGACGACCGCGAGGCTCGCGCCGGCGGAGACACCGAACAGGCCGGGGTCGGCGAGCGGGTTGCGGGTCTGCCCCTGCATGACGGCACCGGCGATGCCGAGACAGACGCCGACGAGGACGCCGAGCACCGTGCGCGGCACCCGCGACCCCCAGACGACGGCGCCGGTGTCCTGGGCGGGGTCGAACAGGGCGGTGAGGACGGCCACGGGACTGATGAGGTTGCTGCCGAGCATCAGGCTCGCGAGGGCGATGACGAGGAGCGCTACGGCCAGCGTGCCGACGGCGAGCGCGCGTCTCGATCGGAGGAGGGTCGCGCTGCGCATGGAGTTAGCCTAGCCTCACCTATCCCGGTCGCGATGCACGCCCGTCATCCGGGGCGAAGGAGGGGTGATCCATGGAACGGCGCGGGAGGTGTGCGGTTCACCCATGGGTGAGGCCTCCACCGCCCGATACCGTTGACCGGTACGGAGTACAGCGATCAGGAGGACACGAATGACCGAGCAGCCGTCGACCGGAGCCGACACCGAAGCGGTCCTCGCCGCCACGGAACGACTCGCCGTCCCGCCCGGCTCGCTCGAGGGCGTCGTGGTCCTCGACCTCTCCCGTGTCCTCGCCGGCCCCTACGCCGCATCGATGCTCGCCGACCTCGGCGCGACCGTCATCAAGATCGAGAACCCGAACGACCCCGACGTCTCCCGGGGCTTCCCGCCCTACCTGCGCGACGGCGACGAGGAGTTCAGCGGCTACTACGGCCAGTACAACCGCGGCAAGTTCGGTCTGGCGCTCGACCTCGCGAGCGACGCCGGCAAGGAGGTGCTGCGCGACCTCGTCGCGAGCGCCGACATCCTCGTCGAGAACTTCCGCCCGGGGACCATGGCCAAGCTCGGCCTGTCCTACGAGGCGCTCGCCGCCATCAACCCGAAGCTCGTGTACACCGCGATCTCCGGCTACGGACAGACGGGTTCGCGCAGCCGCCGCCCGGCGTTCGACAACACGGCGCAGGCCGCCGGCGGACTCTGGTCCATGAACGGCTACGCGGACCAGCCGCCCGTGCGCGTCGGCGTCACCATCGGCGACCTCTCCGCGACGATGTTCGGCGTCATCGGCACCCTCGCCGCCCTGCGGCACGCCGAGCGCACCGGCGTGGGCCAGCTCGTCGACGTCGCCCAGGTCGACAGCATCATCGCGATGACCGAGACCGCCGTCGTCGACTACACCGTCGACGGGACCGTCGCGTCGCCGTCCGGCAACGAACACGCCTGGGTCCGGCCCTACGAGCTGTTCCCCTGTGCCGACGGCCAGGTGTTCTTCGGCGCGTACACCGACAAGCTCTGGAAGGCGAGCTGCGAGCTGTTCGGCACGCCCGAGGCGATCGCCGACCCCGAGATCGACACCATGCGCAAACGCTTCGACGAGGAGGTCTACGCCCGTCGCGTCAAGCCGCTCGTCGTCTCCTGGTTCGCGGACCGCACCCGCGCCGAGCTCGAGGAGCTGGCCGGCGACGTCGTCCCGCTCACCGCCGTGAAGACCATCGGCGAGGTCGTCGACGACCCCGGGACGGCCGAACGCGACATGGTCGTCGAGACCGACTACGGCTCCTTCGGCACCCTCCGCTCCTTCGGCCAGCCGATCAAACTGAGCGCGACGCCCGCGACCACCGACCGCCCCGCGAACCACATGGGCGAGCACGCGGACGACGTGCTGACGGCGCTCGCCGGGTACGACGCCGACCGCATCGCCGCGTTGCGGTCCGACGGGGTGATCTGAGTGGGAGTCGTGGAGCGGACGGAGCAGCCTGCCGAACGCATGGCCGCGTTGCGGTCTGACGGGGTGATCTGAGTGGGGCTCGTCGAGCGGACAGAGCAGCTCGATCTCCGTCCCGCCTCCTGGTATCGCAGCACCTTCGCGACCGCGGCACCGGAACCGGTCCTCGGCGAGGAGCTCCCCGCCGGCTGGGAGGGCGTCCACTTCCCGTTCGAGACGCCGTTCGCGCAGCTCCGCGAGGACGGCTCACCCGCGGAGGACGGCGTGCTGCCGATCATCGACCTGCCGCGCCGCATGTACGCGGGGGAGGACACCGAGTTCTTGGCGCCGCTCCGCTACGGCGACGTGGTGACGCAGCGTACGAGCCTCGGTTCGCTCGTCGAGAAGCAGGGGCGGGCCGGCCGTCTGGTCTTCGCCGACCTCGTGCGTGAGTACCTCGTCGACGGCGAGGTCGCCGTCCGCAGCACCTGGCACGATGTGTTCCTCGAGGCGCAGCCCGCGGTGCCCTCCCCGCGGACGGCGGTGCCCGAGGTGGCCGCCGAGGACGTCGATCCCGACGCCGGAGCCGACTGGACCGTGACCCGGTCGCTCGACTCCCGCCAGCTGTTCCGCTTCTCGGCGGTCACGGGCAACACGCACCGCATCCACTATGACCGACAGTGGGCGCGTGAGGTCGAGGGGCTCGACGACCTCCTCGTGCACGGTCCGCTCACCCGCATCCTGGTGCTCGACGCCCTCACGGCGAACGCCGGTGGTCGTCGGCTCGCGTCGGTCCGCTTCCGGGCGAAGGCACCGGTGCTCGTCGACACGGCGTTCCGCATCGCGGGGACGGACGGCCCGGAGGGCACCTCGGTCGTCGTGCGTGCAGCCGACGGTACGGTCCTCGCCTCCGCCGACGCCGCTTGGCGCCCCTGACCACCGGGGTGCGTGCCGCCGGCTGCTGAGCGTTCCTCCGGTCACTGAGCCCTCCTCCATCGGTCACTGAGCCCTCCTCCATCGGTCACTGAGCTCGTCGAAGTGCTCACGGGGGACGTCGCCCTTCGACAGGCTCAGGGACCGGGGATGCGGTTCAGGGACCGGGGATGCGGTTCAGGGACCGGGGATGCGGCTCAGGGGCCGGGTTCGGGTGCTGAGAGGCCGGGCCGCGCCGCGCCGCGCCGCCTACGCGTCGATCACGAGCGTCGGCGTCAGCGACCTCGACACACACGGGTACATGATCATCGACGCGTCGTCGGTCGTCAGGGAGTCGCGATGCTCCGGCGTCCCGTCCACCACCTGCACGGCGCAGGAGCCGCAGACGCCCCGCATGCACGACCCGGCGACACCGACCCGCGCGGCCTGCATCGCCTGCAGCATCGTCTGCCCGGCGGGAACCTCGACGGTCCGCTCCGACCTCGCGCACTCGACGGTGAACGCCGTGTTCGGCAGGTAGGAGCGGGGCTTGGGCTCGAACCTCTCGAGGTGCAACCGGCAGCCCTCGGGCAGCGTCTCGGCCAGGTTCGTCAGGGTGTCGGTGAACCCGCGAGGCCCGCAGGCCGACACGTCGGTGCCCGGCTCGAGGCCCGCGAGGAGGCCGGCCAGGTCGAGACGGCCGCTCTCCGCGCTGACATAAATGCGCACGTGGTCGCCCAGAGCCTCGAGCTCCGGCGCGAACGCGACGTCCTCCCGGGTACGCACCGCGTAGACCAGGGTCCAATCGGCGTCGCCCGCGGCCAACCGACGCGCCATCGAGAGCAGCGGCGTGATCCCGATGCCGGCCGCGAGCAGCAGGTGCCGCTTCGCGTCCGAGAGTGGGAACAGGTTCCTTGGTGGCCGGATGAACACCTTCCGACCGACCTTGAGGAAGTTGTGGATGTAGTGCGAGGCACCCCGCGAGTGCTCCTCCCGCAGGACGGCGATCCGGTACCGGAACTCGTCCGCAGGATCACCACAGAGCGAGTACTGCCGTTCGTGGCGGGTGATGAGCTGCAGGTCGATATGCGCTCCGGGGTCCCACGGCGGGAGCCGGCGACCCTCCGGATCGGCGAGCACGACGCTGACGATCGTCGGTGTCTCGCGCACGATCTCCTGGACGATGAGCGGGGTCATGCCCGCGCGATTGCGCATCAGAAATCCCTCGTGTCGATGGCATCGCCGATCTGGAGATCCGGACCGGTCATGCCCGCGCGGTCGCGCATCAGGAAACCCTGCTGCTTCCAGCCATCAGTGCAGGCCCGTTGCTTCCAGCCATCAGTACAGGCTCTGGTTCCCGACGGCGACCGCCTCGTCGATGGCGTCGCCGACCTCGGTGCTCAGGCCCGACATGCTCGCCCAGATCCTGCCCGCGCTCGGCACCTCGGCCGCGAGCTCCTGCATCTCGGCGTCCCACAGCCCGCCGCGGAGCAGCGCCCGCCCGCAGTGCAGGTAGACCTCCTCGGTGCGCACGACGATCGCGAGCTGCGGCGTCACGTGGTCCTGCTCGAGCATGGCCATGAGCGCCGGGTCGTCGGTGACGGTGGCCGTGCCGTTGATCCGGAGGGTCTCACTCATGCCGGGGACGAAGCACAGCATGCCGATGTGGCCGTTCTGGACGATGTTCTGCAGGGAGTCGGCCAGGCGGTTGCCGAGGCGCTCCGGGATCACGAGCGTGCGGGTGTCGAGCGCCCGGACGAACCCCGGGTAGTCCCCGCGCGGCGAATTGTCGCACCGGCCGTCGGCGTCGGACGTCGCGATGGTGCAGAACGGCGAGTGGGCGAGGAAGGCGAGGCAGTTCTCGTCGAGCTCGTCCATGATCTTGGCCGTCGCCGCGGGATCCGGTTCACCGAGGGAGCGACGGATGGTGTCGACGTCGATCGACGCGAACGCGCTGGCCTGCATGGCGGACCCCTTCTCTGTCCCTCCGACCCTACGGTCGTCCTTCGCACGCCTCAATGGGCTGTCGGCACACGGTTCGCGGGTGTCCTGTGCCACCGACCCAGCCGCATCCATCATCCCGCCCCGGCTCATCGGCCGAAGGAGCGGCGGAACATCGCCTTCGCGCGCGCCGCGGTGTCGGCTCGATGTGAATTGGGAATGCGGGTGAGGGTCGCTCCCACCATCGAGATCGCCATGAGGATGTCGTCGGGCTCGACGTGGTCGGCGATGCGGTGCGCAGCCAATTCCTTCGCATGCAGGGCGTGCGCGAGGCGGTCGAGGCGGGTGCCGAGCGCGATCACGCGGGGGTCGTCGCCTTCGCCGAGGATCGCCTCGACGAAGGGCGAGGTGACGAGGGCCTGGTCGATCACGACGTCGAGCAGGCTGTCGAGGGTCGCATCGGGTCGCCCGGTGTGCTCCTCCAGCTCGCCGACGTTCTCGTCGAGCACCGCGAGGGCGAGGGAGAGTCGGTCGGGGAAGTGCCGGTACAGGCTGCCCTGTCCGACGCCGGCCCGCTTCGCGACCGCGCTGAGGGGAGCGCTGAAGCCGTCAGCGGCGAACACCTGACGCGCCGCGGCGACGAGCGCTCGGCGGTTCTCGGGGCCTGCGCTCGGGCCTCGGTTCGGCTTCGGGGGCGTGGACGACATCCCGGTAGCGTAACGCCGCGCGGCCGCTCCGGAGCACCCGACTGGGAGCCCGCCGTGAGGGCTGGTGGCCATGACCCGGACGGCGTAACGTGTACCGGACAATGATGTCCGGTATGGATCCAGGCCCACACGGTCCCGCCGCTCATCGCCCTCCCGAGAACGAAGGAACCCCCATGAGCGCCCTCACCGCCAACACCCCGATCGCCGCGTGGCTCGCCGACCCCACCGGTGGGCCGCTCATCCGCGGCCTCCTCACCCAGCTGGGCACCGAGGCATCGCAGCTCGCCCCGATCTCGGGCCTCCCGCTCCAGCAGCTCGTCGCCCTGAGTCAGGGCAAGCTGCCCCAGTCGCTCATCGACGACCTCGTGCTCGCCGCGAACGACGGCGTCGTACCCGTCGACGACGCGCCCCAGGGGTGGCAGGAGCGCATCACCGTGGGTCGGTTCGCCGGGAAGACCGTGATCGTCACCGGGGCCGCTTCCGGCATCGGCCGTGCCACGGCATCCCGCGTCGCGCGTGAGGGCGGCCGGGTCGTGGCCGTGGACCTCTTCGAGGACAAGCTCGCCGACCTCGCCTCGAGCCTGCCGGACGCCGACCTCGTCACAGTCGCCGGCGACATCACGAAGCAGGACGACATCGACGCGATCGTGGCTGCGGCGGGCGAGCGGATCGACGCGCTCGCCAACGTCGCCGGTATCAACGACGACTTCTCCCCGCTCCACGAGACCTCCGACGCGACCTGGGAGCGGGTGATGGGCGTGAACGTCACCGGTGCGTTCAAGCTGACCCGCGCCGTCCTGCCGTCGATGGTCGCGGCCGGATCCGGCTCGGTCGTCAACATCGCGTCCGAGGCCGGGCTGCGCGGCAACGCCTCGGGGAACGCCTACACGACCTCGAAGCACGCGGTCGTCGGCATGACCAAGAGCGCCGCCTTCATGTACGGACCGCACGGCGTCCGGGTCAACGCCGTCGCTCCGGGTGGTGTCGCCACGGGGATCCCCTTCCCGCCGCACGTCTCCGAGGCCGGCTCGGCGCGGCTCGGCCCGTTCCAGGCGGCGATCCCGACGATCGCGACCGCGGAGCAGCTCGCCGCGTCCATCACCTTCCTGCTGAGCGACGACGGAGTGAACGTCAACGGCGTCATCCTGCCGTCCGACGGCGGATGGTCGGTTCAGTAGCAGCCGTTGCACAGAACTTCAGCAATCGGTAAGAACCGCGATTCTTAACAGTCGCTCAGGGCGGGATGAACGCATTTCTGCTGCGAATCTTGAATCACACGGGCCCGCTCTGCGTCGCCCGTCACCTGCGAACGCTCTGAACGAGTACGGCCGGAACGATCGTTCGCACTGCGGTGACACCGCTCACAGGGCCCCACCGATCTTGGCGGAAGGTGGGGCCCTGCGCCGTGTCCGGCCTGCGATGGGCGGCGCGCGGACTCAGCGCGGGATCGGAGCGGCGAAGCGCCACGGCTGGGAGCGGATCGTCCCGACCGCCCGGGTGATCGCGCCCAGGGCGACGACGTCCGCGCCGAGTCGCGAGGCCCGCACGATCGGCGTCGGCGCGTAGGTCCCCTCGTCGAGCCAGGTCTGAGCCGCGGCGATGACGGGCGAGGCGACGCGGGCCACGCCGCCGGCGACGACGACCTCGTCCACGTCGAGCAGGCTGCCGAACAGGACGCACACCCGCCCGAGGCGTTCCCCGAGACGTTCGACGAGTCTGCCGGCGTAGGCGTCGCCCGAGGCGGCGGCGTCGATGACGCAGCCGACGTCGAGCGCGTCGACCGGTGTCCGTGCGAGGGGAGACGACGCCGGCACCGCACCGGATCGCTGATCCTCCTCCAGCCACGACCGTGCCGCACCGTCGAGGCCCTCCGGTGAACCGACGCCCTCGACCATGCCGAGCACGCGGAGTTCGCCCGCGCCGCCCGCCCCGCCGTGCAGCAGCACACCGTCGACGATGAGTCCCGCCCCGAAACTCGCCTCGGCCAGGAGGACGGCGATGGACTCGCGCGCCACCTCCCCGAGGGCGCGCTCGGCCGTGGCCGCGAGGTTGGCGTCGTTCTCGAGCACGACCTCGCCCCAGGGGCCGAGGCGGCTCGCGAAGTCGGGGTTCATCCGGGCCCAGTAGTCGTGATCGCCGCGCGGGGAGCGGCCGTGCGCGTCCACCGGTGCCGGGACGCCGACGGCGGTCACGAGCACCTGGCCCGGGGTCGCGCCGGCCTGCGCGGTCGCCTCCTCGACGACGGTCCGTGCGGTCGCGAGGCGGAGGTCTGGGTCCTCGTCCCCGCCCACGATGGGGCGTTCGGCCCGGCCGACGACCTCACCACGGAGCGTCGCGACGAGTGCTGCGACCCGGTGCTGCCCCACGTCGAGTCCGACCACGAACGCGGTGTCCGCGGCGAGTTCGTAGCGCCTGGCGGGTCGTCCCCGCCGGTAGTCACCGGCGGCCCGGGCGTCGTCGAGCTCACGGATCCAGCCGCGGTCGGCGAGGGCGTCGCAGGCGTTCAGCACGGTGGCGCGGGTCAGGCCGGTCCCGTCCATGACGTCGCTCGCCGTGAACGCACCGTGGTCGAAGGCGTAGGCGGCGACGAGTTCGACGCTCGCCCTGCCCGTCTCGATCCCCGGTTCGGCCATGGGGTGACTGTAGCAGGGTTGCATTACTAGATATGGCCGCTATATTTAGTGGCGAAGGTCGACCACCGCCGGTCACGACAGTGCTCGGCTCCGCACCCCGAAAGGAACCGTCCGAGCATGAGCACCAGTACCGCCCCGACCACAACAGACGCATCGGACCTCCGGGTCGGCGTCATCGGCCTCGGCTTCGCCGGGACCACGCACCTGGACGCCTTCACCGCGCTCCCCGGTGCCACCGTCGTCGCCCTGTCCGGCCAGGAACCGGCGCGCCTCGCCGAGCTGGCCGAGAGCCGCGGGGTCCCCGAGACCTACGCCGACTGGGAGGACCTCGTCGCCCGCGACGACCTCGACATCGTGTCGATCGGCGTGCCGAACGCCCTGCACCACCCGATCGCCGTGGCCGCGCTCCGAAGCGGCAAGCACGTCTTCTGCGAGAAGCCGCTCGCCACGACCGCCGACCTCGCCGCCGAGATGGTGGAGGCCGCGACCGCCGCCGACCGCGTCCTCGAGGTCGCCTACAACCACCGCCGCCGTGCCGACGTCGCCTACCTCGCGCGGTACCTCGCCGAGGAGCCGATCGGCCGCGTCTACCACTCGCGTGCCTCCTGGCTGCGTCGCCAGGGTGTGCCCGGTATCGACTCCTGGTTCACCAACAAGGCCGCGGCCGGCGGCGGGCCGCTCATCGACCTCGGGTCCCACGTCCTCGACATCGCGCTCTCGCTCCTCGGTGAGCCGCGCGTGACGCACGTGTCGGCCGTCGCGTACAACGAGCTGGGCCGCGCCGGCCGCGGTGGCTCCTCCGGCGGTGGTCCGGTCTCGAGCCGGTCCTCCCACGCCTTCGACGTCGAGGACTTCGCGTCCGCCCTCCTGCGGTTCGAAGACGGCGGCAGCCTGCACCTCGAGGCGTCGTGGGCCTCCTACTCGAAGGCGCACGAGGACATCTCGGTCGAACTGCTCGGCTCGGAGGGTGGCGTCCGCCTCCACGTCGACAACTACAACACCGAAGGAACGGTCACGATCTACCGTGACGTCGCCGGTGCGCCGACGATCGAACGACCCGCCGTGCAGGTCCCGGCCGGTCACCACCAGTCGGTCATCGCGGAGTTCCTCGACACCATCCGCGCGGGCGAGACCGCCGGCGGCGAACTCCGCTTCGCCGGTCACCACGGCGAGTACGCACTGCACCGCAGCCGCGTCATCGACGCCGCCTACGCCTCGGCCGCCGCCGGGCACGAACTGGAGGTCCCCGCATGAGCACCACGACGCCGATCCGCATCCGGGTCTGGAACGAGTTCGTCCACGAGTCCTGCGGTGACGCCGTGGTGCTGGGGCACTACCCCGACGGCATCCATGCCGTGATCGCGGCGGGCCTCGAGGAGTCGCTCGGGGACGCCGTGTCCGTCTCGACCGCGACCCTCCAGGATCCCGAGCACGGTCTCACCGAGGAGGTCCTCGCGAACACCGACGTCCTCTTCTGGTGGGGGCACATCGCCCACGACCAGGTCTCCGACGAGGTCGTCGAGCGGGTCGTCCGACACGTCCACGCCGGCATGGGCATCGTCGTGCTGCACTCCGGTCACTACTCGCGGGTCTTCCAACGCCTCATGGGGACGAGCTGCGCGCTCAAGTGGCGCAACGACGGCGAGCGCGAACTCGTCTGGACGGTGCTCCCGGACCACCCGATCGCACAGGGTGTCCCGCACCCGATCGTCATCGACCGCCAGGAGATGTACGGGGAGCACTTCGACATCCCGCGTCCCGACGAGGAGGTGTTCCTCTCCACCTTCGCCGGCGGCGAGGTCTTCCGGTCCGGTGTCGCCTACCACCGCGGGCGCGGGCGGGTGTTCTACTTCTCACCCGGTGACCAGGAGTACCCGGTCTACCACCACCCCGATATCCGCCGCGTACTGGCCAATGCTGCCGAATGGGCCCGTCCGACGATCGAGCGCACGCCGCCGACCGCGGACCAGCACCCACGGGACTGGTTCCTGGCCTGACCCGGATCGGGTGACACCGGGGGCTCCTGTCCGGTCCACTGCGACACCCGCAGGGGACCGGACAGGCACTTCCGGTGCGGGCGCCGTCGGGCCATGATGGGTTCCACGAGCGGGCTCGTCGCCGGCCCGAGGGGGCGGTGCACATGGAACTGGACACGCAGGACGTCGAACAACGGGTGTCCACCGGTGCGCTTCCGGGCTGGGACGCGGTCGAGGAGCACGTCGCGGCGGCTTACGAGCGGAGTCGTGGAGCGACCGGCGGTGTCGTCGCCGACTACATCCCCGAACTCGCCGCCGCAGATCCGGACCTCTTCGGGGTGTGCGTGGTCGAGACCGATGGTGCGGTGCATGCTGCAGGCGACGCCGCCGTCCCGTTCTCGATCCAATCGATCTCCAAGGCGTTCGTCTATGCGCTCGTGTGCGACGCGCTCGGTCACGAGGTGGTGCGCGACCGCATCGGGGTGAACAACACGGGCCTGGCGTTCAACTCGGTCATCGCGATCGAGTTGAACGACGGACATCCGATGAACCCGATGGTCAACGCCGGAGCGATCGCGACCACCGCGCTCATGCCTGGCGGGTCGCCCGAGGCGCAGTGGCACGTCGTCCAGGACGGACTGTCCCGGTTCGCCGGTCGACCGCTCGAGCTGGACGAGGTCGTCTACGCCTCTGAGGCCGCCACGAACCATCGGAACCGAGCGATCGCGCGGCTGCTCGAGAGCTACGGACGGGTCGACGTCGATCCGTTGGCGGTCGTCGACGTGTACACCCGGCAGTGCGCCCTGCTCGTCACGGCCGAGGACCTCGCGGTGATGGGCGCGACCCTCGCCGACGGCGGCGTCAACCCCGTCACCGGGGAGCAGGTCGTGTCGCAGGAGGTGTGTCGGGACACGCTCGCAGTGCTCGCTTCCACCGGCCTGTACGAACGCTCGGGCGAGTGGCTGTTCGAGATCGGCTTACCGGGCAAGAGCGGCGTCGCCGGCGGTATCGTGACCGTCGCTCCGGGCAAGGGCGGGATCGGGGTCTTCTCGCCGAGGCTCGACCCGGCGGGGAACAGTGTCCGGGGACAGCGCGCCACCGCGTACCTGTCCCGCGCACTCGGCCTCAACATCTTCGCGTCCGCCGCGCATGACGCGCCGCCGGATGGATCGACCGACGGCGACCGGGGAGGGGCACGATGAGCGTAGGCCAGACCACATCGACGGTGGTGGAGCGGACGTCGTGGATCCCGATGGTCGGGTTGTTCCTGGCCCAGATCCTCATGTCCTTCAACGTCTCGGCGCTGCCGGTCTCGTTGGGTGGGATGGTCGCCGACTTCGGCGTTCCTCCGACGAGCGTGAGCACGGCCATCGTCACGTACGGGCTGGTCGTCGCCGCCCTCGTCATGGTCGGCGCCAAGCTCGGGCAGCGCATCGGGTGGATCATCATGTTCCGCATCGTGGTCGCCCTCTTCGCGGTGTCGGCGCTCCTCATGATCCTCGCGCAGACGGTCACCTGGGTCATCGTCGCGCAGGCGTTCGCCGGGGCGTCGGCGGCCATCATCGTGCCGTCCCTCGTGGCGCTCATCGCCGAGAACTATCGCGGCGCGCAGCAGGCGACCGCGATCGGATCGCTCGGCTCCGCGCGTGCACTCGCCGGTGTCAGCGCGTTCCTCGTCGGCGGAACGCTGGCGACCTTCGTCGGGTGGCGGCCGGTCTTCGGCATCGTGCTGGCGCTCGCGGTCGCCGTCTTCCTCTTCAGCTTCCGACTGCGGTCGGACGCCGGCGACCCCGAGGTGAAGATCGACCTCGTGGCGGCGGTGCTGATCGGCGGCGGCATCGTCGCTCTCACGCTCGGGTTCAACAACCTCAACGGGTGGGGACTGTTCCAAGCCGAAGCTGCGGCCCCGTTCGACGTCCTCGGGCTGTCTCCGGCGCCGCTCCTCATCGTGCTCGGCCTCGTGCTCGGGCAGGCGTTCCTCCTCTGGACGAGCCGCCGGACCGCCGTGGGCAGGGTTCCGCTCGTGAGCCTCGCCGTCCTCGGGTCAGTCAGGGAGCGTGCAGCCGTGTACGCGATGTTCATCGTCGTCTCGCTAGAGGCCGCCCTGAACTTCACCGTGCCGCTGTACATCCAGATCGTCCAGGGACGGACGGCGTTCGACACCTCGCTCGCGATGATGCCGTTCAACCTCACGGTCTTCGTCACGGCGACCCTCGTCGTCCGGCTGTATTCGCGGTTCCCGCCCCGTACGATCGGCATGGTCGGGTTCGGGCTCACCACCATCGCCCTGCTCTGGTTGGCGTTCGTCGTCACGAACGACTGGGAGACGCTGCCCACCATCCTCGGACTGTTCGTGTTCGGTGTCGGCCAGGGAGCGCTCGTGACCCTCGTCTTCAACGTCCTGGTGACGGCGTCGCCCAAGGAACTGGCGGGCGACGTCGGATCGATCCGCGGGACGACGCAGAACCTGGCCTCCGCCGTCGGTACCGCGGTCGCGGGTGCCCTCCTCGTGACGATCCTCGGGGTGAACGTCGGCGCCGCGGTCGCCGAGCGGGTCGAACTGCCGCCGGAGCTCGTCTCGCAGGTGGACCTCGACAGCGTCAACTTCGTCAGCAACGAGCAACTCCGGACCGCGCTCGAGGAGACGACCGACGCGACACCGGAGCAGGTCGACGCTGCCGTGGACGTCAACACGCAGGCACGGTTGTCAGCACTGAAGCTCGGCCTGCTCGCGATGGCGGCGGTCAGTGCGCTCGCCATCCTGCCCGCGAGTCGCCTCCCCGGATATCGGCCGCATGAGGTGCCGGACCCGTCGCCATCGAGGTCGCGCTAGCCACGCTGCTAGCGCGTGAAGGAGGAATCCACCACCCCGTGCGCGATGCCGGTGGCGACGAGACAGTGGAACGAGGGCGGCGGCAGTCGACCCGACCGACCATCGAAGGAGGAGCGATGCCTGAACGGCAGAACCCAGCGATCAAGGACCCCGAGCTCTACGAGAAGCTCCGCGACGAGGGCGCCTCGAAGGGGAAGGCGGCACGCATCTCGAACGCGGCGGCCAAGCAGGGACGTTCGGCGATCGGGGAGAAGGGCGGCGAGTCCGGGTCGTACGACGACTGGACCGTCGCGCGGCTCCGCGAGCGTGCGAAGGAGATCGGCCTCACCGGCTATTCCGACAAGCGCAAGAGCGAATTGATCGCGATGCTCCGCGACAGCTGAACAGGCGGCTCGGCCGCCGGAGTCACCGCTTCGGTGACCCGGCGGTCGCGTCGTCGCCGGTCGTCGCGTGGACGACGACCTCGCCGGTGTTCGCCTCGTGCATGAAACCTTCGAGCAGTGCGCGGTCCATCTCGCCGACCTCGTCGGAGTCGAAGGAGAACTGCAGGGCGATCGCCGGGTGCAGCCAGAGCGTCGTGCGTCCGTCGGTGGTGGAGTCCTGTCGCACCGTGAGCGCGAACGACTCGTTCCGTCGCAGCTTCATGAGTGCGACCGTCTTGACATGGGCGAGCATGCGGTCGTCGAGCCGCACGCGTGCATCCCCGGTGCCGTAGACCAGTTGTCCCATTGGGAACCTCGACTTCCAACCCCTGAAATGGTCGTCGACGTAGACAGCCGACACGGCGCGCATCGCGACGGGGTCCGGGTCGGTGAAGCGCTCTCTCAGGATACGAGACATTCTTGGCGCGCGCCCGATTATCCACGATGCGGTGCTCGATCGACGACGCGCACGCGCATTGTCCGCTGCCCGGGCCATCCGCGCAATGGCCCGGGCGCCCCCATCTCTGCGCGCTAGCGTGGCACACCTGAGAAAGGGGCTGACGATGGGATTCCTCCGCCTCGGTGCGCTCCGATCACAGGTCGACGATCAGACGCTCGCCCAATTGGAACGCGTGATCCTCACGCGGATGCTCGGCGAGCGCTCGTTCCGGCTGCAACTCCATCGCGGGCGCTTCCAATCATCGGAACCGGTCACGGTCTCGCCCGAGCAGCCGATCGTCTTCGCGTTCGACGCCGAGTTCGAGCCGCCGATCGACGAACGCATGGCCGCCGAGATGCTCGAGGAGATCGAGATCACCGGCGGGTTGCACGTCGTCGTCGCCTGACCAGCACCTCCCGAGAGCAGCATCTCCCCGAGACCAGCACCGCCCAGACCACCACCACAGGAAGCAGGAGCGACATGAGCGACTTCACCGGAGCAGACGCGTTGGGTACCGACCCGGACATGGTGGTCGGCACGCCGCCCACCGAGATCCCGGATGAGGACACCGAGGACGAGGCGGACGTGCTCGAGCAGCCGGACACGGCACCCCTCGACGACCCCGACGCTCGCTGAGCCGTCAGACGTGGAAGCGCCGCCGGCCCTCGGGTCGGCGGCGCTTCGTCGTGCAACAGGCGGGGTTCAGGCTCGGTCCGTCTGCTCGGTGTCCTCGGGGTCTGCGCCCGGGCGCACCGCCGCGTCGTCGCGGATGTCGATGCGGGTGACGCCGTCGCCCTGATCAGTGACGTCGATGCGGGGCGCGGCGTCCTCCTCGGTGGCGTTCGGGGCCGTCGTCAGCTGGTCGTGTCGGTTCTCGTCGTGCGTGTGCGGAGTCTGGTCGCTGTCGGTCATGTCGAGACGATAGCGCACGGACCCGGCGTCCGGGCTCGGCCTCAGGGCTTGTGGAGCCTCAGACGCGCGGGCCCGGTTCCGGGACGAGCACCAGGCCGTGGTTCGAGTCGGCGCTGACGGCGAGCGCGTCGAGCCATGCGCGGTTGAGTTCGACGGGGACGCTGCCCGCGTACTTGAATCGCAGCGACATCGCGGGGTGCAGCCAGATCGTCGTCCGGCCGTCGCCGGCCCGCGGGTCGTCCTTCCACCCGAAGTAGAACCCCTCACCGCGACGCAGTTTGGCGCCGATGACCTGCTGCAGGTGGGCGAGCACCCGGTCGTCGAACGTCACCGACACCTCGGCGTCGTAGATCATCTTGCCCATGGGTCCTCCTGCTCCGCTCTCGGCTTCCTACGGTAGGCCCGGCCCCCAGGAACCGCCACGATGCCCGAGGGGGTTGCGAACCGCCGCATGATCTCCGACCTGTCCGGCCGGTGGAGTCGGCCGGTGGACCTGACACGACGGAGCGGCACCGGCGCGATGCCGGTGCCGCTCAGCCGTGGTGCGCGATCGCTCAGACGCTGATCGGCAGCGCCTCCGCGATCGAGGTGCGGTGCAGGACGTCCCAGCGGCTGGTGTAGCTGCGCTCGGGGAGCGAGCGGAGCGCCTCCACGAGGTGGGTCGGGAGCAGGTCGCGGCGGGCCTCACGCGTCAGGTCGCTGGGGCGGCAGGGGTACTCCATGCCGCGTAGGAATTCGTCGAGCTCGGTGAACACGAGCATCTCCTCTCTGGGCGCGTCGTGGCACCCGATGTCAGGCGGGACGGCTGCGTCGACCGGTCGTCGGACCGCCGTGCCCTCCTTCGAGTGTCGTCGCCGTTCGACCGTTCGGCGCGCTCTTGCCTTTCCGCCGTCGAGCTGCTACCCGTTCGGGTACGCTGCATCCTCAGAGCTCGAGGCGACGCTCCACGATGTCGCGGGCGACGTCCGCCAAGGGACGACGGCGACTCCGCGCGTACTTGCGGATCACTTCGAAGGCCGCTTCCACCGAGATCGCAGCGGTGTAGGCGACGACGCCCTTCGCCTGCTCGATGACGACCCTCGACTGCAGCGCGGACTCCAACTGACCGCGGGTCACGTCGCTCTCGCGAAGGGTGCGCTCGTGCAGGATGCCGATGGTCGCCACGTCGGCCATCGCCTGCGCGGCCCGTGACTCGAACCGGTCGAAGGCCTCCGAAGCCGTGCGGAACAGGTTCAGGGTGCCGATGGTGGTCCGGCGGAGTCGCAGCGGGAAGGCATGAGCCGACCGGAACCCCGCGGTCGCCGCGACCTCGGCGAACCTCGGCCAGTCGCTTGCGACCGCGGCGATCTCGGGGATCGACACCGGCGTCGCCGCACGGAAGCTGTCGATGCACGGGCCTTCGTCGGCGCTCAGCTGGATGAGTTCCACGAGCCTCCCGGACTCGCTGGTCGACGCGATCAGCTCGAGGTCGCCGTGCGGATCCGCCAAGAGGATGCCCGAGGCCTGGACGTCGAGGAGGTCGACGCTGGCATCGACCAGGATCTGCAGCAGGTCGACCACGTCGTAGTCGTCCACCAGCGTGTCGGCGAGCGTCGCGAACACGTCGAGCAGGGCGGTCGAGTGACGGAGCTCGGAACCGGTCCCGTCGTCGCCGCGCGCGTTCATCGCTCGTCTTCGATCGTCTCGTCGCGCATCACGTAGCCGGTGCGACGTTCGAGGATGTCCTCCGCGACCTCCGACATCGAGCGGTTCTGGGCGAAGGCCTGAGCCTGGATCAGCAGGTGGGCGTCGTCGGGGGAGAGTCCGAGCTGCGCGATCACGAATCCGGTCGCCTGGTGGATCCGGCGTCGTGCGTGGGGTTTCAGCTGCGTCGTGTCGGGGAGACTCGCGAGTTCGAGGGTGCGTCGGAGGACGTACCGGCTGAGCGGGCGGGTGAGGGACATCATGGCCCCGACCGCCTGCGTGTCCAGCGTGCGCTCCTCGGTGTCGTACAGCTCGACCGCACCCACCTGGAGCGGCCCGACGCGGAGGGGGAAGGCGAAGATGGAGCCGACCGCGTGGTCGCGGAGAGCCTCGGTGAACGACGGCCAGGAGTCGTAGCCGGTCCGCTTGACGGCCTCCTCCAGCACCGGGCGGCCGCTGCCGACCGCGTCCCAGGAGGGGCCCTCCGAGAGGTCGAACTGGAGTTCGTCGAGCAGCGCGATCTGCTCGTCACTCGCGGCGATCGTCTCAGGGCTCAGGGTGTCGCCGAGCGTCGCGATCGAGACACCGCTGAGCGGCATGAGCCGCAGGATCGGCTCCACCAGCTGGTCGTCCTCGTCGACCCGGTCGAGTGCGCTGTACACGATGGCGAAGGTGTCGCTCATGTCCGCATTCCTTCCGGCTCGAGGGAGGTCTCCGTTCATCGTACGGCCATCCCGCCGCGACCGCCGGGTGGTGATCCGTCCTGCCTGGGAAAGCAAGGGGCCGCCCCGGCGGGGTGGATTCGCCTAACGTGGCGTCATGCCTCTGACGACGACACCCTCTCCGCGCCCCTCCGCCCAACGGTCCGCAGCAGCCGATCGGTCGGCGCGATGAGCCGCGGGGTCGCCGTCGTCACCGGCGGAACCGCAGGGCTCGGTCGTGCGACCGTCCGCGAACTCGCCGCCCGTGGCTGGGACGTCGCGATCCTGGCCCGCGGCGAGGACGGACTCGCAGCCACCGTCGCCGAGGTCGAGCAGGCCGGACGTCGCGGGCTGGCCGTGCCGACGGACGTGGCCGACCGGGAGGCCGTCGAGCAGGCGGCGGACCGGGTCGAGGCGGAACTCGGACCGATCGAGCTGTGGGTGAACTGCGCCATGGTCGGTGTGTTCGGGGACTTCCTCACGACCGAACCGGCGGATTTCGAGCGCGCCGTCGCCGTCAACTTCTTCGGCTTCGTCAACGGCACCAGGGCCGCCCTCTCGCGCATGGTCCCGCGCGACCGGGGGCACGTGATCCAGGTCGGTTCCGCCCTCGCCCACCGCGGCATCCCGCTGCAGGCCGCCTACTGCGGGTCGAAGTTCGGTGCCCGCGGGTTCACGGAGTCGGTCACCGCCGAGCTCCTCCACGACGGCAGCAACGTCAAACTCTCGACCGTCGACATGCCGGCGCTCAACACCATCCAGTTCAGCTGGGTGAAGTCGCAGCTGCCCGAGCACCCGCAGCCGGTGCCCCCGATCTACCAGCCCGAGGTGGGCGCGACCGCCATCGCGGACGTCGCCGACCGCCCGCGGCGACGCACCTGGGTAGGCGAGTCCACCGTCGGCACGATCCTCGGCGACCGCTTCGCCGGCGGCTTCCTCGACTGGTTCCTCGCCAGGACCGGATACTCCGGGCAGCTTGCGCCGGACAAGCACGACCCGCGCCTGCCGGACAACGTCTACACGCCGGCCCCCGGTGACCACGGCGCCCGCGGCGTGTTCAGCGACAAGGCCCACTCGTGGAGCCCGCAGACCTGGGCCATCCGCCACCGTCGCGGGGTGTACGCGGCGGCCGCCGGCACCCTCGCAGCGGGCGTCGCCCTCGTGGCCGGCGCGGCGAAGCGGCGCTGAGCGCGATGGCGCGGCGCGAGCAGTTCGACGCGGTGGTCGTCGGCGCGGGCCCCAATGGGCTCGCCGCCGCGGTGACCCTCGCGCGGGCCGGCCTGCACGTGCAGGTGGTCGAGCGAGGTGACACGATCGGCGGTGGAGCCAGGACCGCCGAGCTGACGCTGCCCGGCTTCCACCACGACATCTGCTCCGCCGTCCACCCGATGGCGCTCGCCTCCGGCTTCTTCCGGTCCTTCGGCCTCGAGCGCCGCATCGACCTCGTCGTGCCGGAGATCTCCTACGCCCACCCACTCGACGGTGGCCGGGCCGGAATCGCCTACCGCGACATCGACCGCACCGCCGACGCCCTCGGACGGGACGGCGGGGCCTGGCGCTCGCTCATGGGACCGCTCGCCGCCGACGCCGACCGCGTCTCGCAGTTCACCGGCGGCAAGCTCCTGCAGGTGCCGCCCCACCCGGTCACGGTCGCACGCTTCGGCCTCCGCGCGCTCGAGCAGGGCAGCCCGGCCTGGAACCTCCGGTTCCGTGAGGAGACCGCTCCGGCGATGCTCAGCGGTGTCGCCGCCCACTCCATCCGGCCGATGCCAAGCCTGTCCACCTCGGCCGCCGCCCTGTCGCTCGGCGCGTATGCGCACGCCCGCGGTTGGCCCATCCCCGTCGGCGGCAGCCAAGCGATCGTCGACGCGCTCGCGGACGACCTGCTGGCCCACGGCGGTGAGATCGTCACCGGAACCGAGGTGCGCTCCATCGACGAACTTCCGTCCGCCCGTGCCGTCCTGTTCGACACGACCCCGAAGGCGCTCGCCGAGATCGCGGGCAGCCGTCTGCCCGACGCGTACCTCCGTCGTCTCTCCCGATTCCGGTACGGCGACGGCGTGGCCAAGGTCGACTTCGCACTCTCAGGTCCCGTCCCGTGGAGGAACCCGGAACTGGCGCGGGCCGGCACGCTCCACCTCGGCGGCACCCGCCCGGAGATCGCCGCCGCCGAGCGCGACGTCGCCCGCGGTCGGCACAGCGAGTCGCCCTACGTCCTCGTCTCGCAGCCCGACGTCGGCGATCCTGGTCGCGCTCCCGGTGACGCCCAGGTCCTCTGGGCCTACACGCACGTGCCGAGCGGGTCCGGTCTCGACCAGACCGAGGCGATCACCCGGCAGATCGAGCGCTTCGCCCCCGGGTTCCGCGACGTGATCCTGACGTCGGCGTCGATGACCGCCCGCGACATGGCGCGGTACAACCCGAACTACGTCCTCGGCGACATCGCCGCCGGCGCTGCGACCTTCGCGCAGCTCGTCGCGCGTCCCGTGCTCTCGAACGACCCGTGGCGGACGCCGACGCCGGGGATCTTCCTGTGCTCCTCGTCGACACCACCGGGCCCGGGCGTCCACGGTCTCGCAGGCTGGCACGCCGCCCGCAGCGCCCTCCGCTCGGTGTTCGGTCGCGACCGCATGCCGTCGCTCGCGCCAGACCGAACCGCGCGCCCCTCCTGACCTCCATCCCCGCTTTCAGCGAAAGGAACACCACCGTGTCCCACACCACCAAGGTCTTCGACTGCCCGCCCGACCGCGTCTTCGCCGTCCTCGCCGACGGCTGGCTGTTCCCGGCGTGGGTGGTCGGTGCGTCCCGCATGCGTGACGTCGGTGACCGGTGGCCGCACGTGGGCGGGAAGCTGCACCACTCCTTCGGTGTCTGGCCGGCGGTGCTGGACGACGAGACCACCGTGCTCCAATGGGATGCTCCGCACCGCTTCGTCATCCAGCCGAAGGGGTGGCCGCTCGGTGAGGCCCGTGTCGCCATCGAGGTGGAACCGCACGAGCGCGGGTGCGTCGTCCACCTGCACGAGCATGCCGTGACGGGCCCTGGTGCGCTGATCCCGGTCTGGCTCCTCGACATCGGTCTGCACATCCGCAACGTCGAGACGCTGCGCCGGCTCGCCCACCTCGCTGAGGGCGGTGCCGGCGGCACCCACCTCGTGGAGGCGGCAGAACCGACGGCGGACGACCGGAAGGACGCCGAGTTCCCGAAGCGGTCGTTGTTCGCGCGGGTGGCGTCGGTCCTCGTCATCGCCGTGCCGGTGGTCGCGGTGGCGCGCAAGCTCGCCCGGTGACGGTGTCCGGTCATGCCTGCCACGGGTGACCCGGCCGACGCCCTGCCCGGGGACGGCCGCGACGAGACGCTGAACGAGCGCTCTGACCGCAACTGGTCGGAGCTGCTGCAGGAGTTCCGCGTCCTGCAGACGGGCACGCAGATCCTCGCGGGATTCCTGCTGACGCTGCCGTTCCAGGCGCGGTTCACCGAGCTCAGTGGATTCGACCACGTGCTGTACCTCGTCCTCGTGGTCCTGGCCGTGACGGTGACGCTCCTGGCGCTCGCGCCGGTCATCCTGCACCGGCTGGTCTTCGGACGGCTGGAGAAACCACAGCTGGTGCGGCTGTCCAGCAGGATCCTCATGGTGTGTCTCGGGGCGGCTTCGCTGCTGTTCGCGGGGATCGTCCTGTTCGTCTTCGACTTCGTCGCGTCGCCTGCAGTTGGGCTGTGGGCGGGTGGGGCCGTGGTCGTCGTCGTCGGGCTGGTGTGGATCGTCGGCCCGCGCCTGATCCGGGGCGCGAGCGACCGCGTGTCCTGAGGTGCTCGACGTACCCGCGGTAAGCGCCGAGAATGGGACGATGCCCGACACCTGCACCTTCTGCCGCCTCCTGCGTGACGAGCCCGACGACGTCACCTGGGTGGAGCGCGAGGACGAGGCGGTCGCCTTCCGGCCATTGCCCGAGTCGGAGCTCGCCCCCGGCCACACCCTGGTGGTGCCGCGAGCGCACAGCGTCGGGCTGCTGGATGCCGACCCGCGGGCCCTGCAGGCGACGACGGCCCTCGCCCAGCGGGTGGGACGCGCGATGCGGGCGGCGCTTGGGGCGACCGGCGTCGTCGTGCTGAGCGCGTCCGGTGCCGATGCCGGGCAGAGCGTCCCCCACCTCCATCTCCACGTCGTCCCGTGCTGGGATGACGACGGGGTCACGTTCTGGCCCGAAGGCCGCTCGGAGCACCGGGTCGACGGCGACCCACACGCGCTCCTGGCGGAGATGTTCGAGTAGCCGGAGATCGCCGCGCCTAGAGTTGACCTCAAGACCGATTGAGGTTCTACGGTTGAAGCATGACCATTCCCACCACGCCGTCCGCTGATCCCGATGCCCTCGCCCGCGCCGCGACCGTCGACGGGTTCAAGACGGCGTTCCGTGACCACCCGGCCGGCGTCGCACTGATCAGTGCCTCGACCGATCAGGGAGACGTCGGGCTGACGGCGTCATCGGTCGCATCGGTGGCCGTCGACCCGCCGATGCTGTCCTTTTCGGTCACGCGAGCGACGGGGTCCGCGGGCGGATTGCTCAGTGCGGGGACGGTCGTCGTCCACCTCCTGGCGGACCACCACCTGGAGGTCGCGAAGGCGTTCGCCAAGACGGGGGAGCCGCGCTTCACGCCGGAACAGCACTGGGAGCGACTCGCGACCGGCGAGCCCTACCTGCCGAGCGCCCGGGCGGCACTGCGCTGCCGGATCGTGCAGACGGTCCCGGCCGGCAGCTCGATGCTCGTCATCGCCGAGGTACTGGAGGTCATCCCGCCCGGCACGGACGCGCCGGCGCTCGTCTACCAGAACCGCAACTTCCACCGCCTGGAGTCCGACCCGCTCGGCTGATCAGGCGAGGAGCGCGATCGGGCCGATGTCGGCGATCGCCTCGATGACCCGCTCGGGGTGCTCGGCGATCCGGTTGAGGACGTAGAGCCACCACTCGGGTCCGTAGACGAGGTACTCGCGCGTCGTGAACCCGCGGCGGCGGAGGTCGTCGAGGAGTTCGGTGCCGAGTCCCTGGAGCATCTCGAACTCCACGTGCGGCTGACGGAGATCGTCGCCGAGCGCACCCTCGAGTGCGGCGACGAGGTTCGCGTCATGGGTGGCGACGTTGACACGGTGACCCGATCCCACGAGTCGCGTGACCATGCTGATGTAGGCGGCGGTCATCGGTGCGGAGTCGCGGGGGTGGGCCACCTCGGTCGATTCGAGGAAGGCGCCCTTGACGACGCGGATCGGCCCGGGTCGATCCATCACGCGGTCGAGGTCCGCGGGGGTGCGGTGCAGCCTCGCCTGCAGGGTGACGCCGGTCTCCGGGAAGGCGTCGGCGATCTGCTCGTAGATGGACAACACGAGGTCCGTGCGGTCGGAACCCTCGGCGGAGATCATGAGCGAGGTGTCGGCGTCCCGTGCCGCCTGCGCGAGCGCCAGGCCGTTGCGCAGGCCGAGCTCGGGGGAGACGACTGAACCGATGTGGGAGAGGTCGAGCGAGATCGTCGCGATCTGGTCGGATTCGCTGATCCGGCGGGCGAGGTCGACGAACTCGGCGGTCTGCTCGTCGGCGACACGTGCGTCGCGGACGGACTCGCCGACGAGCTCGATGCTCCAGCGGTGCCCACGATCGGCGTTCGCTTCGAGCAGTTGCAAGGCCGAGGCCGCGTCCTCGCCGGCGATGTATCGCAGGGCTGCCCGCTTGGCGACGGCGGCGGACTCCGGGTGAGCGAGGACTCGCGCTTTGAGGTCCTCGTCGAGGGCCCAGGCTCGCAGGGTGTCGGCGGCGCGCGACAGCGTCTCGTCGTTCATCAGCATGCTTCGACCCTATCCAGTCCCGGGTGACGGTCCGGACGGCACCGAGGTCTGGGCTGCGTCGCCCGTGCGCGCTACGCTCGCTTGCGTGGCGAGCTTCGAGGAGAAACCGATCCTGGACCTCACGCTCGATGACTGGGAGGCCTACCTCTCCGGCGCGCCGAGCGACGCGGGTGTTCGGTTGAAGCTGCGGAAGAAGACCTCGAAGGCGTCGGGGATCACCTGGTCGGAGGCGCTCGACGTCGCCCTCTGCCACGGATGGATCGACGGACAGAGCAAACGCTTCGATGACGACTACACGCTGCAGGCGTTCACTCCGCGGCGGAAGAACAGCCCGTGGTCGCAGATCAACCGGGAGCACGTCGCCCGCCTCATCGAGGAGGGGCGGATGCGTCCTGCCGGGCTCGCGGAGATCGAGCGTGCCAAGGCCGACGGGCGGTGGGATGTGGCGTACCGGCAGAAGGACGCCGTCGCACCGGATGATCTCCAGGCGGCGCTCGATGCGAACCCCGAGGCGGCGGCGTACTTCGCGACGCTCGGCCGCACCGACCGCTTCCGCGTCTTCTTCCGCCTGAGCAACATCAAGACGCCCGCGATCAGGGCGGCGCGCATCGCCGACGTGGTCGAGAAGGCTGCCCGGGGCGAGCAGCACTACCGCTGATGGTGAGTGGATCGGCGGGGATGCGGGTTTCACCGGGAGCCGTGTGGCCGGTCGTCCACGAGGAGCGTCGGCGGCTTGTCGCGGATCTGTCGGTGCTGGACGACGAGCAGTGGGCGACGCCGTCGCTGTGCACGGGATGGGACGTGCATGATGTCGTGGCCCATCTCGTCGACTCGGCGAAGACGACGCGGCTGGGATTCGTACGACGACTCATCGCCGCGCGGTTCGACTTCGACCTCGACAACGCACACGGGGTCGAGCGGGAGCGGAGGAACGATCCACAGGAGACGCTCCGGGCTCTGGCGGACGCCACCGAGCTGACATGCACTCCGCCGGCGAACCTCGCGACCAGGCTCGTCGAGGCCATCGTGCACGGCGAGGACGTCCGTCGGCCGCTCGGCATCCGCGCGGAGTACCCGACAGCAGCGGTCATGGTGGCGTTGGAGTACCAGCTCCGGACCGGTGTCTCGATGGGCGGCGGCAAGGAACGCGCCCAGGGCGTCCGGCTCGTCGCCGAGGACGCCGGCACGAGCTGGGGTGAGGGCGACGAGGTCCGGGGATCGGCGCTCGACCTGCTGCTCGCGGTGTCAGGGCGAGAGACCGGGCCGGCTCTGCCCGGAAGGTGAGCGCGGGGCAGGGCGTGGGGCACGGAGTTGCACGGGCAGGCTGCTCCCGGGCACTGATGTGACTCGGCTCGCCTGCCCTTCGACAGGCTCAGGGACCGAACTGGTTCCGGGCTCGCCTCTCCCGGTCACTGAGCCTGTCGAAGTGCTCACGAGGAACCCTTCGACAGGCTCAGGGACCGTCGGGGGTCAGAACGGTGCAGGATCTGGCTCGGTCCGATACTGCTTGCCGTCGGGTGTCGTCCACTCGAGGACCCCGCCCGGCTGATGGTCGAGGTTCCATCCGGGGAGGTGTTTCATCCGGTGGTGATGTCGGCAGAGGCACGCTAGGTTTCCGACATCTGTGGTGCCTCCGTCTTCCCACGCGACTGAGTGGTCGAGGTCGCAGGCTCTGGCTCGTCTGCCACAGCCCGGTGCCCGACAGGTGCCGTCCCGAAAGCGCACCGCCCGTTGGAGATCGGCCGGGACGCGGTACTGGTTTCGGCCGACGGAGAGGACCGCGCCTGTTTCCGGTTGGACGAGGATCCGGGTGAAGCTCGGTGCGTTCACCGCGATACGCGCCGCGGTCTCGGGGTCGATCGGGCCGTAGCCGTCGAGGGTAGCCGGGGCATCGCTCACACCGGCCATGCTGAGTGCCGGGACGGTGATCTGCACGGTCGGTGTGATGTGCTCCTGCACCTCGATCGGGTGCGGGAGGACCGGGCTCGACAGGACGTCTTCAGGCGTCACACCGGTCAGGGCGAGCGCCGCCAGGGCGTCGGCCTGCAGCTGGGCGCAGGTGCGGGTGTCGCCCGCGGCGCGTGACTCCGCTGCCGCCGCTTCGATCCGTTCGGAGACGCCTTGCGCGATCGGTGCCGTCGTGAAGAGGTGCACCCACGCCATCCCGTCCGCCGCGGGCTCGAATGCCACCCGGCGGTCGGCCTCGGAGCGGACGGCTCGTGCGGTGATGGATTCGGGGTGGAGTCGTTCGCGCAGGACGCGGGCGCGCCTGCGAAGGTTCGCGTTGGTGGACTCCTCCGCGATCGGTAAGACTTCCGCGATGAACGCCGCCCGCCCTGCGACCGGGACGTCACTGAGTTGGTCGATGATCGTCTGCGCGTGCCGCGCCGAGATAC